>CAVTTJ010000012.1:0-9839 GCA_963737575.1 uncultured Solirubrobacterales bacterium | reverse complement strand
GAACGGCCGGTTCGACTCCCTCGCCGGCGAGCTCGACTCCCTCGCCGGCGACGTTGCCACGTGGCGGACGGAGCTGCGGGCCGATCTGCGAGGCGCGCTGCGGGCGCTCGCCGCCGAGGAGCCGGCAAACCGCCGGCGGGTCGCCGACCTGCGGGATGGAGAGGGGTACCGGCCGGCGTGGGAGGAGCCCGATCCGCTTGTCACCGTGACCGTCGCGACGATCGGCCGCCCGGAGCTGATCTCGCGCTCGCTGCCATCGATCCTCGCCCAGACATACGAGAACCTGGAGGTGATCGTCGCCGGCGACGGGGCTCCAGCCGAGACGGAGGCGGCCGTCGCGGGGCTCGGCGATCCGCGGGTCCGCTACCTCGACCTCGGACCGCGCCAGAGCCCCGGCGACGATCCTTCCCGCGATTGGCTGGTCGGCGCCACCCGGCCCCGCAACGCAACGCTGGCCGCCGCCCGGGGCCGCTGGGTCGTCGAGTTCGACGATGACGACGCGCTGCGGCCGGGGTGCGTCGAGGCCCTGCTCCAGCTTGCCCGCGAGACGCGGGCCGAGGCCGTCTACGGGCAGGTTCGCCAGCACGCCGGGCCTGAGCCGACCGACTTCTGCGAGTTCCCGCCGCGCCTCGGCCACTTCTCCTGGGCGGCGGGGATGTACCACGCGGGCCTCCGCTTCTTCGGCCGCCAGGCGCTCGCCGCGGACCTCGGCCTGCCCGGTGACTGGTGGCTGGCGGAGCGGATGCTGCGGGCGGGCGTCAGGTTCGCGATGCGCGACGAGGTGCTCTGCGACGCCTACGCGTCCGGCCGCGAGCGGACCGCGCGCGAGGAGGGCACGGTCCCGTGGTCGGATCCAGAGGAGTGAGCCCCGCTACTGAAGCGCGAAGACGACGCGGATGGTTGCGGTGACCGTCGAGCCGCCGGGCTTGGTCGGCGGAGTCGCCTCTGCTCCACCCTTCCGCGGGGCCGCCGCGGCCGTTTCCGTCGGCTGGACCGCGGAGGTTTCTTCGATCGTGATCGCGGGGCCGAGCGTCGCGCCGGCCCTTTTCGCCAGCGCCGCGGCCTTCTGGTAGGCGATGTCGAAGGCGCGCAGCAGGGTGTTCCGGTAGGCGGCGTCGGGGTCGCTCGGGTAGAAGTTCGGCCCCCGGGTGCCGGTGGCTCCGGCGGCGACCGCGGCGGAGATCAGTTCGCCGGCTTTGTCCGGCTGGTCGAGAGCGACGGAGATCCCCTCACTTGCGCGGAAGAGATGGTGTTCATGGCGGGTGATCTCGCGCACCGAGATGTTGCCGGTCTGGATCGCACCCGGGCCGACCCCGGGAATCGCCTGGACGGCGGCGATCACCCTGCGCAGGCCGGTGGCCGTCGCCCGCAGGGCCGCCTGGCGGGTGTGGCGTTCCCTGCCGACCGAAAGCCCGACGGTGGCCGCATCGTTCGGCACTTCCTGGGTCGCGCTCCCGACCACGGCGATCGTCCGATCCTGTGCGGCGGCGGCGCCCGGCAGCAGCAGCGCAAGCGTCAGCGCTCCGGCCGCGATTCGTCCGGCCCGGCCGGCTCGACTGCTCCGCTGCGATCTCCCCGGCGCCATCGACCCGATGATCGCAAAAGCGGCCCTCCGGCCCGGGCGGACCCGAGAAACCTGGCGTCGAATGATGTAATGGTCCCCAGGTGAGCGAGAGGGATCTATCGGTCGTCGTCTTCGGCGCCAGCGGCATCACCGGCCGCGGGGTTGCCTCCTACCTCGCGAGCAGGGCGGCGGACTCGGACCTTCGCTGGGCCGTGGCCGGCCGTGACGCCGCCAAGGTCAAGCGGGTCCTCGACCTGGTCGGCTGCACGCCGCCGGAGACGCTTGTCGCCGACGTCGGCGACGCGGCATCGCTTGCGGAAATGGCCACGAGGGCCCGCGTCGTCCTCGACCTCGTCGGCCCCTACACGCTCTACGGCACCCCGGTGATCGAAGCCTGCATCGAGAACGGCGCCCACTACATGGACCTGACCGGTGAGATCCCCTTCGTGCGGCGGACGATCGACGCCTTCCACGGGCGGGCGGCGGAGGCCGGCGTGAAGATCGTCCAGGTCAGCGGCTTCGAGGCGCTGCCGCCGGACCTCGGCGTCCTGCTCGCCGCCGAGACCGCGCGCGAGCGGTGGGGCGAGGAGCTCACGGAAGCGGATGCCGTCTTCACCGCCCAGCAGCCGGCCGGCCGGATCGGCGTCGCCGACATGATCTCGGGCGGGACGCTGCAGAGCCTCGCCGAGGCGGTCGGGGGCGAGGGGGCCGGCGACCTGATCGACCCCGCGGCGCTGATCCCCGATGCCGAGGTCGCGGCAGAGGTCCGGCGCGCGAGCCCGATATCGCTCGCCCCCCGCGCGAGCGCCGGGGGCGACGCGATCGCCCCGATGACCCCGGCGGCCTTCATCAACCCCGCGGTGATCCAACGGACCGCCCACCTCACGGCGACCGACGATGGCAGGAAGCCGGCGGCCTTCCGCTACCGCGAGGGGGTTGCGATCCCCGGCGGCCCCGCGACCCTGCCGCTCCGCTACACCGCGGCGGGCGTGCTCGGCGGCGTCCAGGCCGGCGTCGTCCTGCTTGCCCGTGCTGGGCCCGGCGTCCGCGAGAAGGGCGCCTCCCTGATGCGGCGCATGCTTCCGTCCTCGGGCTTCGGCCCGACCGGCGAGCGCCTCGACGACTGGTCCTGGAAGTTCGGCATCGACGCCCGCACCGCGGGCGGGCACTACGTGCGCGTCGACATCGACGCCGAGGGCCACCCGGGCTACCTGTCAACGGCGAAGATGCTCGGCGAGGCAGGCATGCTGCTGTCGGAGAGCGGATCGACGCCCGAGCGCGGCGGCTGCTTGACCCCGGCTATGGCGCTCGGCACCGGGGTCCTCGATCGGTTCAAACTCGCCGGGGTGCGCTTCTCCGTAGCCTCATGAGTGCAGAGCGAGCAAGCCTGCATATCTGATTCTTTCGCGCAGCGAGCGAAGCGCGAACGTTGTTTCATGTGTTGGAGAGAGAGATGAAGAGAAAGACCAAGATCCTGCTCGGCGCGATGGTGCTGATCCTCCTGCTCGGGGCGGGAACGGCCGAGGCGCTGAGAATCCGGGCCGGAGACCTGCTGGTCATCGGCGAAGGCGGCTTCCGGCCGACCAGCCTCCCGAAGCACCACAACGCCCCGATCACGATCTACGGCGGCGGCCACATCGAAACCGTCTCCGGCAACCCGCCGCCGATCATCGACACGATCACCTTCGAATTCGACCGCCACGGGGCGGTCGACACGACCGGCCTGCCCGTCTGCACGATCGGGAAGCTCGAGGCGACGACCGTCGCCGGCGCCCGCCACATGTGCCCCGGGGCGATCGTCGGCAAGGGCTCGGGCAGCGCCCTTGTGACCTTCCCCGAACAGGCGCCGTTCAAAGTCTCATCGCCGATCACGGTCTTCAACGGGCCGCGCAAGAACGGCGACCCGACGGTCCTCGCCCACGCCTACACCACGGTCCCGGTCCCGACCACCTTCGTCGTCCCCGTCGTGATCGAAAAAATCAGCAAAGGGGTCTACGGCTACCGGACCGAAGCGCGGATCCCGCGGATCGCCAACGGGTACGGGATCCCGATCTCCGGCGACCTGACGATCGGGAAACGCTGGACCTACAAGGGCCGGCGCCACAGCTTCGTCAATGCCCGCTGCGAAACGGGGCGCCTCCAGGCCCGCGGCCTGTTCACGTTCAAGAACGGGACCGTCCTGCGGGGGACCTTCTTCAAACCCTGCCAGGTAAGCGGCAACTGACATTGCACGCTCGCACGCTCCGCGCTCACGAGGCGCCGGCGCGGAGCTCCGGCGTCCTCGTGCCGCCCCGTTCCTGCTCGGTGCGCTCGACGATGTCGAAGAAGTAGTCGTTGCGCCCGCGGCGGACCGGCCGCGGGAACAGGCGTCGGGCGCGGCGATGGGCGGCGGCGGCCGCCCGGAAGCTCGCCTCGTGGGCGGCGGTCCAACGGATGCCGAAGATCTCCCGGACCCGCGGCGGCAGCGTCCCTTTGATCAGGTGGTTCTGGGCGGCGAGGTTGCCACGGGCGAGCAGCGGCACCGGTTGCTCGAACGCGCAGAGCGGCGCCATCTCGAGCGCGTGCGCGGTTGCCTGCAGCTCGGGTGAGGTGAGCCTGGCGTCGAACCACTCGCGGAACTCGCCGTGGCTCGCCGGCATCTCGGCGCGGCGCATGCCGAACAGCTCGCCGAAGCGAACGTAGTCCTGCCAGAGGTCCTCGCGTTCGGCGTCGGAGAGGCGCCGGACCATCGTCTCGTACATCGCGAGGCCGGAGTCGGCGATGACGGCGAGCGTCCAGAGCATCAGCTCCGGGTCATAGGCCGAGTAGGGGGTGCCGGCCGGGTGGCCGCCGGCCGCCTCGGGGAGAGTCCCGCCGATCGTCTCGTGCATGCGATGGACCTTGGCGAGCTCCTCGTCGGCCTCGGCCTTGGTGCCGAGGAAGATCGTCTCCTGGATCTTCGCGGTGCGGGCGAGCCGCTTGAACGGGCGGTCGCTCGATTTCGTGCTGAGCATCGTCCCCGTGTAGGTGAGCGGTTCGAGGGCGCCGATCAGGAGCGCGCGCTGC
Organism: uncultured Solirubrobacterales bacterium; assembly: GCA_963737575.1. Taxonomy (GTDB): domain Bacteria; phylum Actinomycetota; class Thermoleophilia; order Solirubrobacterales; family 70-9; genus VRUE01. The sequence continues at coordinate 5,230 of CAVTTJ010000012.1, read as the reverse complement.
CCGTAGAGGAGGCCGACGGCGCGATCGCCGTGGACGCGCCGGGCCACCGAGCGGCCCGGCGGGAAGTAGTAAGCCTCGGCTTCCGCCTCGGTCATCTCGACCGGGATGCTACTCGGCGGCAGGCGGTTCGGCTGCGACGACGATTGCCGTCGCGGCGGTCGCCAGCGACGGCGCCACCGGCACATCGTGCAGCTCGTGCGCGGCGAAGATCTCGTCGAGGTCCTCGCGGGTCAGCGTCTCGCGCTCGAGCGCATTGGCCGCCAGATCGTCGAGGCAGTCGCGGTTCGTTTCGAGCAACCTGCGGGCCCTGCGGTGCGCCTCGCGCGCGAGCGTCATGGCCGCCAGGTCGACGTCGCGCCGCGTCCGGTCCGAGAGCGCGTAGTCGCCGGTGGGCAGCGCGATCGGCGGAGCGCCGTCGGCGTCCAGCGCGACGCCCATCCCGAATTCGGAGACCATCTGTTTGCAGACCGAGTGGACGCGCATCAGGTCGTCGACCGCGCCCGAGTAGGAGGCGTCGAATACCTCTTCCTCGGCGGCCCGCCCGCCCAGCAGGGTGACGAGCTCGTCGAGCAGCTCCTCGCGCGAGCGCAGGTAGGTGTCCTCCTGCGGCGAGTGGCCGACGAACCCGAGCGCCGGCCCGCGCGGGACGATGCTGAGGATCTCCGGCGGGTCGAGGCCCAGCAGCCTGCGGCAGAGCGCGTGCCCGGCCTCGTGGTAGGCGACGATCCGCCGCTCCTTCTGGTTCAGGCGGCGGGCCTGCTGGGAGCCGACCGACTGCCGCAGCAGGGCCTCGTCGAGGTCGACCCTCGCGATCCACTCGCGGCCGGCGCGTCCGGCGATGATCGCCGCCTCGTTCAGCGAGTTCGCGAGCTGGGCGCCGGTCATCCCGGTCGTCTTGCGGGCAACGTCGGTCAGGTCGAGGTCGGGGCCGAGCGGCTTTTCCTTGGAGTGGGCGCGGAGGATCGCCTCGCGGCCGTCGCGGTCGGGAGCCGAGACGAGGACCTGGCGGTCGAACCGGCCGGGCCGCAGCAGCGCCCTGTCGAGCTTGTCGACATGGTTGGAGGCGGCGATCACGATCACCGTCCCCGGGTCGCGCTCGAAACCGTCGAGCTCGACCAGGAGCTGGTTCAGCGCCTGCTCCCGCTCGCTGGTGCCGCCGTCGCCGCCACCGGCGCCGCGGGCGCCGCCGATCGCGTCGAGCTCGTCGATGAAGATCACCGCGCGGCCGGCCTTGCGCGCCTCCTTGAACAGGCGCCGGATCCGCGCCGCGCCGCGGCCGACGAACATCTCGACGAAGCCCGAGCCCGAGGCGGAGAAGAAGTCGACGCCGGCCTGGGCGGCGACGGCGCGCGCCAGCATCGTCTTGCCGGTGCCGGGCGGGCCGAAGAGCAGGACCCCGCGTGGCGGCTGGGCCCCGAGCGCCGCGAAGCGGTCGGGGTCGCGCAGCCAGGCGGCGACGTCCATCAGCTCGTCCTTGGCGGCATCGACACCCTGGACCTCGTCCCAGAGAACGGGCTTGGTCCTGCTCGCCTTCACCGTTTCCGGCTTCGTCGCCCCGAGCGTGCCGCGCAGCAGGGTGACGAACACGATCAACAGGCCGAACATGAAGACGACCCCGAAGACGGGGTACCAATCAAAGACGAATGTCTGGATTTCGGCCGCCATCGGGGTCACGGAGTCTCCACAAAAGTCATCCCAGTTCCCATCGCATATGCGTCCAACGGACTAAATGCCGAGAACCGGCTGGTTTCCTCTCAAAGGAAAAACGGCCTCAACTGCGCTCGACTTGCGAGCCGCCGACGATCGCCTCCTCGCCGCTGTCGGCGAACCGGACCCAGGCCTTGTTGCCACCGTCGTAGTCGGGCGCCCAGAGCAGGAGGGTCGCGTCGCGCCCCCAGACCGTGCACTGCTCCTCGCCGAGCTCGTCGGCGCCGCGCCAGACGCGGATGAACGGGTTGCCCTCGAGCTCGGCGCCGATCGTCGTCGGCTCGCGGTGGCCGGGGTGGACGGTGGTCTCGGGCGGCAGCTCCATCAGCCTCATCACCGAGGACCTGAGGTCATCGAGCCCGCTCGCTCCCGGGGCCATCGTTCCGCCCACGGTCCCCTTGAAGAGGACGTCGGCGGTGAAGACGTCGGTCCCGCCGACGAGGAATGCGAGGTGCCCGGCCGCGTGCCCCGGGGTCGAGATCGCCTCGATCTCGAGGCCCCCGCTGGAGATCCTGCCGCCGTCCTCGATCGTCTCGCCGACCTCCTCATCGATCTCGGTCGCGGCGTCGGGGTGGGCGACGAAGGGCGGCCCGCCGAGTCGCTCGCGCGCCGCCGCCAGCCCGGCGACGTGGTCGACGTGGGGATGGGTGATGAGGATGTGGGTGATCTCGATCCCGTCGCGCTCGGCCTTGTCGAGGAGCGGGTCGAGCAGGTCGTTGCCGTCGATCAGGACGCCCTTCCTGGTGTCCTCGTCGGCGACCAGGTAGGCGTTCGACAGCCACTGCGGGTTCTCGGTCCTCTCGACGATCACTGCTCCCCTCCTTCGCTGGGCGTGGGCTAACCGTATGGCCTGTAGATCAATCTGTGGCCGAGCAGCTGGGTGACCGTCGCGAACCGGTAGCCGCGCCCCCGCAGGGTGTCGATGATCCGCGGCAGCGCTTCGAGCGTGTCGGTCCGGGTGCCGCCGCCGTCATGCATGACGACTATCGCCCCCGGATGCACGGCGCCGACGACGCGGGAGTAGACGGCGTCGCTGCCCGGGTTCGACCAGTCGCTGGGGTCGACGTCCCAGGTCACGGTCGTCATCCCCGCCTCGGCGGCGGCCCCGACGACGGCCGGGTTGACCGCTCCGTCCGGGGGCCGGAACAGGCAGGGCCGGAAGTGGGTCGCGGACTCGATCAGGTCGCTGGTCGGCGCGATTTCCGCGTAGCCCGGGTAGGCCTGGTGGTGGGTCGTGTGGTTGCCGATCTCATCGCCGTCGCGGAGCAGGCGCCGCATCGTCTCCTTGCGACCGCCGATCTCCTGGCCGATCTCGAAGAAGGTCGCGTCGACGTGCTCGTCGCGGAGGACCTCGGCGAACGCTTCGGTGTAGGAGCTCGGGCCGTCGTCGAAGGTGAGGGCGATGACGTCGCGGTCGCTCGGGCCGTTGGTGACGAGGCCGTCGCTGCCCCCGGTGCAGCCGACGACCCGGACCGGTCGGAGCCGGAAGATGCGCGCCCCGGAGACCGGCAGGCTCGTCTGGCAGCGCCGGCAGCCGCCGCGGTCCTCGACCACCCGCCACCGGTACCGGTGCGGGCGCAGGCCCGCCCGCGCGGGCGGCAGCGCGATCACCAGCTTCGACGGGCTCGGCCGCCTGATCCTGGCGGCGACCGACTCGCTGCGGACGGCCCCGCCCTTCGCGTTGAGGAGAGTCACTCCGACCCGGAGGCGGGCGTGCCGCCTGCCGCCGAGGCAGAGCTCTCTCGTGCCCAGGCGATGCAGCCGGCGCAGCGAGAAGCAGAGGAACCGGGCTGCGCTCGCCGCGTCGGGCATGCGGTCCAGTCGGGCCAGCGGGACCGGCCGCGCGGTCTCGACCGTGAGGAGCAGCCGCCTTCCGGCCTGCGAGATCGCGGCTTCGAGGAGGTCGGGCGCCGGGCGGGCGGGCGCCGGGCGGGCGGGCGCAGCGGCGGGAGCATCGGCACCGGCCGCGCCGAGGGCGGGGGTCAGCGTGGCGCCGAGCAGGGCCGAAATGCACAGGATCTTGCGAAAGCGGCGGTTCAGGGGGCTGTGGAGGCCGAATTCCGGTGGACCTGTCCATACTAGGCGGGGGTTCCTGGCCCGTCCGGGCCGTCCTTTCGACGGGCTGCGAACTCACCCGACCGCACCTGATGGCCGACGCCGTGTTTACAGCCGATGTGAGGGTCAGCAGCACCAAGGTGCTCCTGGCGATCGTCCTCGCTTTGGCTCTGATCGCCCCCGCGTCCGCCCAGGCGTCCACAGGCGGCGTCGGAGCCCGTGCGTCCGCGGTCGAATCTCCGGCCCCGCCGGCGACCGCCTTCGACCGTCAGGGGATGTGGATCTGGTACGTCGACCGGACCGAAGGCGGCGACCCCGCCAGGATCGCCGCGCGCGCCAAGCGCTACGGGATAGGCACGCTCTACATCAAGTCGAGCGACGGCGGCAGCTACTGGAGCCAGTTCAACACCCCGCTCGTCGAACGCCTCCACGCCGCGGGGCTGAGCGTCTGCGCCTGGGGGTTCGTCTACGGCGACTCACCGGTGGCCGAGGCCAGGGTCGCCGCCACCGCCATCAAGCGCGGCGCCGACTGCTTCGTGATCGACGCGGAGGGCCAGTACGAAGGGAAGTACGCGGCGGCCGAACGCTACATGCGCTCGCTGCGGGCGCGGATCGGCGAAGAATTCCCGGTCGCGCTGGCGACCTTCCCCTACGTCGACTACCACCCGGCGTTCCCGTACTCGGTCTTCTTCGCCCCCGGCGGCGCCCAGTACAACCAGCCGCAGATGTACTGGAAGGCGATCGGCACCTCGGTCCGCGGCATCTACGAGCACACCTATCTCTTCAACCGCCTCTGGGACCGCCCGCTCTATCCGCTCGGCCAGACCTACATGAGCCCGTCGCGCCGGGAAGTCATCCAATTCCGGCGCTTCGCCGAGAGCTACGGCGGCCAGGAGGTCAGCTGGTGGGCCTGGCACGAAACCAACTCGCGGGCCTGGAGCGCCCTCGGCGCCGAACTCGCCGGCCCGGTCTTCGGCTACCAGCCGATCGTCACCAACCCCGTCCTCAAGCGGGGTAGCAGCGGCGACATCGTCGTCTGGGCGCAGATGCACCTGCGGGCGGCGGGCCGGCTCGGGCTGCCGATCACCGGCGTCTACGGAAAGCTGACCACCGCCGCCGTCCGCACCTTCCAGTCCGAACGGTCCCTGCCGGCGAATGGCGTGATCGGCCAGACCACATGGCGCGAACTGCTCGCGATCGAACCGGTGCGCCCGCTCTGGGCGGCGCGCGGAGCAAAGCGGGCCCACGGCGCCGTCGTCAGCCGCGCGGAGCCGGCCCACCGCCCGCTCTCGGCCTCGATGCCGGCGAAGGCCTACGAGATCGATCCCGGCTCCGCTCCCTGAGCTGCCCACAGAGCGGGCGTCCCTGAGATAATCACCGGCCGGGCGGCTGCCGCCCATCCCTCGGGGGCGTAGCTCAGTTGGTTAGAGCGCCGGCCTGTCACGCCGGAGGTCGCGGGTTCGAGTCC
>CAVTTJ010000011.1:0-214896 GCA_963737575.1 uncultured Solirubrobacterales bacterium | reverse complement strand
AGGTCAGCGTCCCCCACCCCGCGTGGGCCTGGGACCACGCGAAGGCAAAGGACTCGGTGCGCAAGCTGGCCGCGCTCGAGCCCGCCGTCCTCGCCACCGGCCACGGCGACCCGCTCCACGGCGAGAACCTGCGGCCGAACCTCGAATCGGCCGCCGAGAAGTTCTGAGACCCACCTCCAGGCGGTAGTTTCCCGCCCTCCATGCTCGCGACCTACGCTTCGGCGGCCCTGATCTGCGCCGCCTCGGTCCTCGTCGGCCGCGCCCTGCTCTCGCTGGCCGGCCGACGGCGCTGGACCTGGCTCGAGCCCGCGGTGGGCTTCGCCGCGCTGATCGCCGCCGCCGGCCTGCCGGCGCGCGGCCCCGGCCACGCCACCACCTCGGGGCTGGCGCTGCTGCTCCTTGTCGCAGCGGCGATCGTCGTCCTCATCGCATTCCCCGCCCGGCCTGAGGTTGGGACTGGGCGCGAGGACGGCGCGGGCGAGCGCGACGTGCTGGTGTGGGGGGTCCTGGTCACGATCGCAACCGGGGTCGTCCTCTCGATCCCGTTCGCGATCAGCGGCCGCTGGGGCCTGCTCGGGGTCGGGTTCAACAACGACCTCGGCCTCCACCTCGCCTGGGCGGAGTGGCTGCGGAGCGGCTTCGGCCCGGCGCCCGAAGCCGGCTATCCCCTCGGGCCCCATGCGCTGGCCGACACCGTCGCGGCGGTGCCGGGGATCGGGCTCGGGCAGGCGTTCGTCGGCGAGATCATCGCGATCGGCATCCTCACCGCCCTCACCGCGCTCGGGGCGCTGCCCGGGTTGGGCCCGGCCCGCCGGGTCCTCGGCGCGGTCCTCGTCGCCGCCTCCTACCTGGCCGCCTCCTACTACGCCCAGGGGGCGTTCAAGGAGACGTCCGAGGCGCTCTTCGTGCTCGCGGTCGCGCTGGCGCTCCGCGACCCGGCGCCGATCCCGCCCGGCTTCCCAGCGCGCCTCCGATACGCGCTCCCCTGGCTGGCGCTCGCCGGCGGCGTTCTCTTCGCCTACAGCTTCGCCGGCCTCGCCTGGCCGATCGCGGTGGTCGCGCTCTGGAGCCTGACCGTCCCCGCGGTGCGGCGGGCGCTGGCCCCGCGCTCGCTGATCCGGTTCCTCCTGCGGCCGCTGACCCTCGTCTGCCTGGCGATCGTCGCCGGCATCGCGGTGCTCACCCTGGTCGGGCCTTTCGGCTTCGGCGCCGGCTTCAACCGGGTCGCCGGCAGCAACACCTACGGCCCGGTCTCCCCGATCGAGGCGCTCGGAGTCTGGTGGTCGCACGACTACCGCCTCGACGCCCCCGGCGAGGCCAACCTGACCTGGCTGGCGAGCGCGATCGGAGGTGCCGCGTTCGCCGCCGGGGCGATCTGGTGGGCGCACCGCCGCGACCTCTCGATCCCGATCGCTTTCGCCGCCTGCGCCCTCCTCTACGTCGTCTCGCTCCCCTTCACCGGCGACTACTCGCAGGCCAAGGCGCTGATGATCGCTGCGCCGCTGGCGATGCTGGTCGCGGTCCGGCCGCTGCTGACCGAAATCCGCCCCAGCGGTCGAGACAAGGGGCGGATGGAGGGCTCAACCTCGACCGCACCGGGTCGGGTGGCGTGGACCGCCCTCGCGGTGGTCTTCATCGGCGGCGCCGCCTACTCGACCTTCCTCGTCCTGCGCGACGGCCCGGTCGGGCCGCCGGGCCACGGCTCCGAGCTGCAGTCGTTCCTGCCGATCCTCCACGGCAAGCCCGTCCTCTACGCGGGACAGGACCGCTACGCGGCGTACGAGCTGCTGGGTGCCGACACCCACGTGCCACTGGTCGAGTTCCCCGACCCGGCGATCTCGCCGAACCCGGAAAAGCCGTTCGACACGGGGGATGCCTACAGCCCGATCGACTTCGACTCCTTCACCCGCGGCACCCTCGAACGGTTCCCCTACGTGATCACCGGCCGCGCCGCCTGGAACAGCCAGGCGCCACCGGGCTTCCGCCGAGTCGCGGCGACCGACTCGTTCATCCTCTGGAAACGGGTGGGGCCGGCGCCGAAGGAACGGCGGGTTCTGCTCGAGGGGACCGATGCGGGAGCGCTCGCCGGCTGCGAGGCGCCCGAGATCCGGGTCCTCCTCTCCTCAAAGGGGCGGGCGGCGGTCTTCCCCGAAACCGCCTTCGGGGCGAAGACCAACTGGGACACCGGCGAGGTGCTGCGGACCGGCGAGCACACCGCGCAGACCCTCGACCTCCCGGCCGGCCGCTGGCGGCTCTCGCTGCAGTACTTCTCGCCCTTCGAGCTGACCCTGACCGCGCCGGGCTTCCGGCACACGCTCGAGCCGGCCCAGGACGGCCAGCGGCCGAACACGATCAGCCTCGCCAACGACGGTCAGTTCTGGCCCGCCGGGAGGATCGACAGCGGCGGCGGGCCGGTTCGGTTCACGGTCGCCGCGGCCGAACCGAGCACCCTGCAGCGGCTGACCGGCTACGACGGCACCGCCCACGTCGGCAGCCTCGTCGCCGTCGCCGCCGGCAGGGAGCGCACCGTTCCGCTCGGCGCCGCCTGCAACCGCTGGATCGACTGGTACGAAGCGCCCGACGTCCCGTAGGCGTCGCGTCAGGCCGTGGCCTTGGCCGCCATCCGCTCGGGTGAGATGCGGACGACGTCCCAGACGAGCCCGGCCTTCTCGAGCCCGTCGATGACCAGGGCCGAGACGTCGACCTGCCAGCGACCGAGCCCGTGCGTGGCCGACGTGGGGAACGCGTGATGGCTGTTGTGCCAGGCCTCGCCCAGGGTCGGGATCGCGATCAGCGCCAGGTTCCGCGACTCGTCCGTGGTCTCAAAGTCCTGGTTGCCGAAGACGTGGCAGAGCGAGTTGATGCTGTACGTGAAGTGGTGGAGGACGAAGACCCTGACCAGGCCGCCCCAGAGCAGGCCGGTGATGCCCGCGAACACGGTTCCCCCGATCACCCAGCCGAGTGCGAACGGGATCAACAGGCCGAGGATCGCCCAGTGCAGAAAGGTGCGATCGACGTAGCTGATCACCGGGTCCTTGAGCAGGTCGGGTGCGAAGCGCTCCTTGTTGCCGCGCTGGGTGTGGATGAAGAGCCAGCCCATGTGGGCGTGGAAGAGGCCGCGCATCGCGCCGCTGAGACCGTGGCCGTGATCGACGTGGGGGCTGTGCGGGTCACCCTCTTCGTCGGAGAAGGTGTGGTGCTTGCGGTGGTCGGCGACCCACGAGATCACCGGCCCCTCGATCGCGGCGGAGCCGAGGATCGCCAGCAGGCCATGCAGCCAGGTTTTCGCTTTGAAGCTGCGATGGGTGAGGTGGCGGTGGAATCCGACCGTGATCCCGAGGCCGGTCAGCAGGTACATCCCGACGAAGAGGAAGACATCGCTCCAGTGCAGGGCCTCGCCCCAGACCTGCCAGCCGGCGAGGCCGATCGCGACGAACGGGATCAGCGTCACGAGGCCGGTGATGATCCGGTCGCGGGTCTCGTTCTCGACCGGCTGGATGTCGGATGGGAGTGGGCCGTCGCCTGACACGAGCTTCGATGATAGGCCGGGTGGGTGTCACCAGGCAAACAGGCTGGTTAGGCTCGGGGGAACATGCCGTTCGCCGACACGTCAAAACTGCGCCGAGAGATCGAGGCCCGGCTCCCCGACCGGCCCTTCTCGGTCGAGTTCTGGGACGGCACCCGGGTGAGCCCGACCAACGGCGCCGGGCCGACCTTCTTCGTCCGCTCACCCCGCGCGGCCGCCCACGCGCTGATGGCGCCCGGCCAGCTCGGGCTCGGCCGCGCCTACGTCAGCGGCGAGATCGAGGTCGACGACATGGACGCCGTGATCGAGCTCCTCGACAACTGGCAGCCGCCGCCGCTAGACAGTGCCGACAAGCGGGCGCTGCTGCTCGGCGCCGTGCGGGCGACGGGCCTGACGCGGCCGCCGAAGCGGCCCGAGGCTGAGCTGCGTCCGAGTGGGCGTCGCCACAGCAAAGAGCGCGACGCGCGGGCGGTCCGCCATCACTATGACGTCTCGAACGAGTTCTTCTCGCTCTTCCTCGACGACTCGATGACCTACTCCTGCGCGATCTTCTCGCTCGGTGCCGAAACGCTCGAGCAGGCTCAGGAGGAGAAGCTCGAGATGGTCTGCCGCAAGCTGTCGCTGCGAGAGGGCGAGCGGGTGCTCGACGTCGGCTGCGGCTGGGGCAGCTTCCCGCTCTGGGCGGCGACCAAGCACGGGGTCAGCGTCGTGGGGATCACGCTCTCGCCGCCGCAGGCAGAGAAAGCGCGGCAGCGGGCCGAGGCCGCGGGTGTCGCCGACCGGGTTGAGATCCGAGTCATGGACTACCGCGACCTGCGGGGAGAGCGGTTCGACGCGATCGCCAGCATCGGGATGGTCGAGCACGTCGGCGCCTCCCAGATCGACGTCTACGCCGACACCCTCGCGGGCCTGCTCGAGCCCGGCGGCCGGCTGCTCAACCATGGGATCACCCGCCTCCGCCACACCGACGCCGAGGCGGGGGCCTTCTCGGAGCGCTATGTCTTCCCCGACGCCGCGCCGCTCCACCTCAGCCGCAACCTGCTGGCGCTCGAACGCGCCGGGTTCGTCGTCCACCACGTCGAGGACTTCGCCCCCGACTACGCCGAGACGCTGCGCCACTGGGCGCGCCGCCTCGACGAGAACCTCGACGACGCCGTCCGCCTCGCCGGCCCCGAACGGGTCCGTGTCTGGCGCCTCTACCTGCGCGCCGCCCGCAACGGCTTCCAATCGGGCTTCACCAACATCTACCAGGCGCGCTGCGAGCTCAACTGACCGAACATTTCGGCGTTCATGGTGGGGGGTGAATGAGTTTGACCTCCCAATGGGGGGTCAAACTCACAAGGTCCCGTCTGAGGGCTCAGGCCGGGAAGCCGTGCTCGAGGGTCGCGAGCGCCCAGTCGGCGCCGGACTCGCGGAGATCGTCGACCGAGTACTTGCCGGTCGCGACACCGACGACGCGGATCCCGGCGCCGTGGCCCGCCTTGACGTCGCGCGGCGTGTCGCCGACCGAGAAGCAGCCTCCGTCGCCCAGCGCCCCGCCCGAGACGAGCTCCCCGCGGCGCAGCGCCGCTTTCGTCACCTCGGTGCGGTCGGCCGAGTCGGAGCCATAGCCGCCGAAGCTGAAGAAGCGGTTGAGGTTGCCGCGCGCGAGCTTGACGTGAGCGGCGGCCTCGATGTTGCCGGTGACCAGGCCGAGCAGCATCCCGGTGTCGATCAGCCGGTCCAGCACCTCCTCGACGCCCGGCATCAGCCTGTAGCCCGCGGACTCGGCGACGGCGTCGGGCAGGTGGCGCAGGTAGCCGGCCATCACCTTCGCCCGTTCGGACTGGTCGCCCTCGCGGCCGATCACCTCGCGGAAGATGATCGCGGCGATCTCGGGGTCGGTCATGCCGGCGTCGGTGCGCTCGGCGACGTCGGCATCGATCCCGTGCAGCTCCTCGAACGCCCGCTGCCAGGCGACCCCGCCGGCGCCGCCGGTGACGAGCAGGGTGCCGTCGATGTCGAAGAGGACCGCGTGCGCGTCACTCATCGAGCATTTCCTTCTGGGTCAGCCAGTAGAGGAGGCCGAGCGACGGCAGCACCACGACCGCGGCGATGCAGAAGACGATCAGGACGGAGTCGAGCGTCGGCCCCGGCGCCGCCGACTGGCTGATCTTCAGCGAGGTAGGCAGCAGATAGGGGAACTGGGCGACCCCCCAGCCCCAGATCACGGCAACCACAGCCCCGATCGCGAGCGGGCGGAGGCCGCGGCGACTGCCGCTCGCCAGCAGCGCCATCGCACCCAGCCCGCAGAGACCCGAGAGGATCACCAGCGGCAGGCCCTCGGCGACGAGCCGCTCGTAGGCGTACTGGGCTTCGGAGTGCAGCAGGATCAGGCCGACGACGGCGAGCGCGCCGGCGACGATGCCCGCGCCGAGGGCGCGCCGGGCGAAGTAGCCCTCCATCTCCGCGTCGCCGGCGCCGCCCGAGTCGGCGACGAGGAAGACCGCGGCGAGGTAGGCGCCGGCCGCGACGAAGAGGGCGCCGGTGAGGATCGGCAGCGGCTCGATCCAGCTCGAGAAGGCATCGCCGTTGCCACCGGCGGGGACGTTGCCGGCGGCGATCGCGCCGACTACCGTGCCCATGAAGAACGGCGTCAGGACCGAGGAGATCGCGAAGGTCGCGCCCATCGCCCGCCGCAGCTCGAGCCGGCGGATCGATTTGCGGAAGGCGAAGCCGGCGCCGCGGAGGACGATCCCGACCGCCGCCAGCGCCAGCGGAACGTAAAGGGTCGACATCACCGCCCCGAACGCCTCTGGGAAGGCCGTCCAGAGGACGACGAGGATGAAGATCAGCCAGACGTGGTTCGCCTCCCAGACCGGGGTCAGGGAGCGCTGGATCCGGGCCCGGGGTCGCTCTCCCGCCTCGGCGTCGCCGGCGATCAGGTCCCATAGGCCGCCGCCGAAGTCGGCGCCGCCGAAGATCGCGTAGAGGGTCGCGCCGGTCCAGAGGATGACCGCCGCGAGGTCGGCCCTGGTCATCGCACCGCCTCCTCCACCTGTTCGGCCGGCCCGTAGGGGGCTTCGGTGTCGTCGCGGTCGCCCTCCTCGCGCCAGCGCCGCGACATCGCCCGCAGGACCAGGACCGCCCCCGTCCCCAGCCCCGCGTAGAGGATGAGGACGGCGGCGAACGCGAACCAGATCCCCTTGGCCTGGGTCACCGCTTCCGCTGTCCGCATCTGATGCCAGACGATCCACGGCTGGCGCCCGACCTCGGTCACGATCCAACCGGCCCAGAGGGCGGCGATCGCGCCGGCGCCGGAGATCGCGACGGCGCGCAGGAACCACGGCGTCGCCGGAATCTTGCGTCGCCGCCACCAGACCCAGGCCAGCCAGAGCGCGAGGACCAATAGGGCGGACCCGATCCCGACCATCGCATCGAAGGAGAGGTGGAGCAGCGTGTTGGCGGGAGGCCGTTCGTCGACCGGGATTTCGTTGAGGCCGGTGACGACGGTGTCCTTGTTGAAGCCGACCAGGAAGGAGTCGAGGTCGGGGATCCCGATCGCCCCCTTGACCCCGTCGCCGGTGCAGATGCCGCCGAGGTACTCGGTCTGCTTCGGCCCCGTTGCCTGGATGCACTCGAAGCCGGCGAACTTGGCCGGCTGGTGGTCGGCCACCGCGCGGGCGGCGGTGTCGCCGACGAAGAGTTGGATCGGGGTCGCGATGCAGGCGACGGTGAGCGGGATCAGCATCCCGAGCCGGTGGAGCCTGTCGCGGCGGCCGCGCAGCATCCCGACCGCGTAGATCGAGGCGACCAGGAACCCGGCGACCATGTAGGCGGCGAGGATCATGTGCGGGACCTCGTAGCTCCAGGCCGCGTTGAAGAGGACCTGCAGCGGGTTGGTGTCGACGACCTTGCCGGCCGCGTCCAGGGTGAACCCCTGCGGCTGGTTCATCCAGGCGTTGGCGGTGACGACCGAGAAGGCGCCGCCGATGCCGGTGACCACCATCGGCACCCCCGACCAGAAGTGCGCCCAGCCGCTGAGCCGCTTCCAGCCGTAGATGTAGACGGCGAGGAAGATCGCCTCGGTGAAGAAGAAGAGCCCCTCGACGGCGAACGCGATCCCGAAGGCGTCGCCATAGCGCTCCATGAAGACCGGCCAGAGCAGGCCGAACTCGAAGCTGAGCACCGTGCCGGTGACGGCGCCGACCGCGAACGTCACCCCCATCGCCTTCGACCAGCGCCGCGCCAGCCGCATCGCGTCGTCGTCGTCCCGTTTGAGGCCGATCCAGTTGGCGATCAGGATGATCGCCGGCAGCGCGACCCCGAGGCAGGAGAGGACGATGTGGAAGGCGAGCGTGAACGCCATCAGCTCGCGCGCGGCGAGCAGGTTGTTCACCCGTCCCTCGCCTCGCGATAGCGCCGGATCAGCGCGTTGGTCGAGCTGTCATGGTGGAGCTTGGGCTCGGTGCCTGCCTGGATCTCGGGGATGATCGCCTTCGCCAGGGCCTTGCCGAGCTCGACCCCCCACTGGTCGAAGGAGTCGATTCCCCATACCGCCCCCTGGGTGAAGACGCTGTGCTCATAAAGGGCGACGAGCACGCCGAGCGTGTGCGGGTCGAGGCGCTCGGCGAGGATCGTGTTCGAGGGCCGGTTGCCCTCCATCACGCGGTGCGGGACGACCTCCTCCGGCGTGTCCTCCTCGCGCACCTGCCCGGGCGTTTTGCCGAACGCGAGCGCCTCGCCCTGGGCGAACACGTTCGAGATCAGCAGGTCCTGGTGGTCGCCGAGCGGGTTGTTCGAGCGCATGAAGCCGATGAAGTCGCAGGGGATCAGACGCGTCCCCTGGTGGATCAGCTGGTAGAAGGAGTGCTGGCCGTTGGTCCCGGGCTCGCCCCAGAAGATCGCCCCCGTGTCGTAGTCGACGCGGGCGCCGTCTAGGGTCACGTGCTTGCCGTTCGACTCCATCGTCAGCTGCTGGAGGTAGGCGGGAAAGCGGTGCAGGTACTGGTCATAGGGAAGGACGGCGCAGGTCTCGGCGCCGAAGAAGTCGCCGTACCAAACGGAGAGCAGGCCCATCAGCTTCGGCAGGTTCTCGGCGAGAGGCGCCTCGCGGAAGTGCTCGTCCATCGCGTGGAACCCGGCCAGCATCTCGGCGAACCGCGCGGGGCCGATCGCCAGCATCGTCGAGAGCCCGATCGCCGAGTCCATCGAGTAGCGGCCGCCGACCCACTCCCAGAAGCCGAACATGTTCTCGGTGTCGATCCCGAAGGCGCCGACCTCCTCGGCGTTGGTCGAGACCGCGACGAAGTGCTTGGCGACCGCGGCCTCGTCGCCGCCGAGCCCGGCCAGAGACCATTCGCGGGCGGTGCGGGCGTTGGTCATCGTCTCCAACGTCGTGAACGTCTTCGAGGAGACGACGAACAGCGTCTCCTCGGGGTCGAGGTCGCGAGTCGACTCGACGAAGTCGGTTCCGTCGACGTTGGAGACGAACCGGAACGTCATCTCGCGGCGGCTGAAGTGGCGGAGCGCCTCGTAGGCCATCACCGGGCCGAGGTCGGAGCCGCCGATCCCGATGTTGACGACGTTTCGGATCCGCTTCCCCGTGTGCCCGATCCACTCTCCGCCGCGGACGCGCTCGCAGAAGTCGGCCATCCGGTCGAGCGTCTCGTGGACCTCCCTGACGACATCGACGCCGTCGACGATCAGCGAGCGCTCGCGCGGCATCCGCAGCGCGACGTGGAGGACGGCCCGGTCCTCGGAGACGTTGATGTGCTCGCCGGCGAACATCGCTTCGCGGCGTTCGTCGACGCCGCGCTCGGCGAGGAGATCGCCGAACAGCAGCAGCGTCTCGTCGTCGATCCGGTTCTTCGAGAAGTCGAGATGGAGGCCGGCGCCGTCGGCGACCAGCCGCTCGCCCCGCTGTGGGTCGCCGTCGAAGAGGTCGCGGAGGTGGCGGTCGCCGATCTCGGCGTGGTGGCGCTCCAGCGCCCGCCAGGCGTCGGTCTCCCGCAGCTCACTCACCCGATTTGTTCCTCGATCGTGCCCAGCAGCTCGCGCCATGACTTGTCGAAGGCCTGCTTGCCCTCCTCCTGGAGCCGGGCCGCGAGCGCCTCGACCTCCACCCCCGCCTCGGCGAACTCGGTCAGGACCTGCTCGGCGTCGTCGCCGTCGGCGGCGAGCGGCTCGCCGATCTCGCCGTGGTCGGCGAGGGCGTGGAGGGTCGAGTCGGGCATCGTGTTGATCGTGAACGGCGCCGCCAGCGCCTCGACGTAGAGGGTGTCGGAGGCGTCGGGGTCCTTGGTCCCGGTGCTGGCGAAGAGCAGCCGCTGCGGCCGGGCGCCCTCGCTGGCGAGGCTCTGCCAGCGCTCGGAGTCGAGCAGTTCGCGGTAGGCGCGGTAGGCGCGCTTCGCGACGGCGACCCCGAGCTGGTTGCGGAGCCCGGCCGGCGCGCTGTCCTGGACCGCGACGTCCCAGCGGCTGACGAAGATCGATGCGACGGAGGCGACCGCCGGGTCGTGGCCGGCCTCGACCCGGCGTTCGAGCCCGCGCATGTAGGCCTCGGCGGAAGCCAGGTACTGCTCGCGCGAGAACAGCAGGGTGACGTTGATCGGCACGCCGTTGAAGATCGACTCCTCGATCGCGGTCCGGCCCGCCTCGGTCCCGGGGATCTTGATGAAGAGGTTGTCCCGCCCCCCTTCTCGTGCAGCCGCGCCGCCTGCTCGATCGTCGCCGCGGCGTCATCGGCGAGCAGCGGCGAGACCTCGAGCGAGGCCCAGCCGTCGACGCCGTCGGTGCGGGCGTGGATCGGGGCGAAGATCTCGGTCGCGTCACGGAGGTCGGCCAGGGCGAGCTCGAAGAAGAGCTCCTCCGTCGAGTCCGCGTCGGGCGCGCCGGCCTCGATCTGCTCGTCGTAGGCGTCGCCGCCGGAGATCGCCTTGTCGAAGATCGTCGGGTTCGAGGTCAGCCCGGTCACCGACAGCTCGTCGACGTAGCGCTGCAGGGTCCCGTCGCCGAGGATCGTCCTCGTGATGTTGTCGAGCCAGAGGCTCTGGCCCATCTCGTGCAGTTCCTGAGTCGGTTTCACAAATCGCCTCCGTTGTTGCCGTTTGCCCGCGCCAGCACCTCGCGACCGGCCTCCGCCACCCGGTCAGGTGTGAAGCCGAACTTCGTCTGCACCTCCTTCAGCGGGGCGGAGCTGCCGAAGGTGTGCATCCCGATTCGCTCGCCCTCGGCCCCGACGTACCTGTCCCACCCGATCGTCGAGGCCTCCTCGACCGAGACCCGGGCGGTGACCGCCGGCGGCAGAACACCGTCTCGGTAAGCGTCGTCCTGGCGCTCGAAGAGCTCCCAGCAGGGCAGGCTGACGACCCGCGAGCGGACGCCGCCGGCGACGAGCTCCTCATGGGCCGAGAGCGCGATCGCGACCTCGCTTCCGGTGGCGATCAGGATGAGCTCCGGGTCGCCCCCCTCGGTGTCGGCGAGGACGTAGCCGCCGCGCCGCAGCCCCTCGGCCGAGGCGTATTTCGAGCGGTCGATGACCGGGACGTTCTGGCGGGTGAGGACCAGCGCCACCGGTTGGTGGCTGCGGTCGATCGCGACCCGCCAGGCCTCGGCGACCTCGTTGGCGTCGGCCGGCCGGATCACGTCGAGGCCCGGAACGGCGCGGAGCGAGGCCAGCTGCTCGACCGGCTGGTGGGTCGGGCCGTCCTCGCCGAGCCCGATCGAGTCGTGGGTGAAGAGATGGATCACCGGCAGCTCCATCAGCGCCGAGAGCCTGATCGCGGGGCGGGCGTAGTCGGAGAAAGTGAGGTAGGTCGACCAGAGCGGCCGCAGCTTCGAGAGCGAGAGCCCGTTCGAGATCGCCGCGGCCTCGTGCTCGCGGATGCCGTAGTGGAGCTGGCGGCCGCCGAACGAGCCGGGCTCGAAGTCGGTGGCGCCGTCGAAGTCGAGCCTGACCGAGGTCGAGTCGGTGAGGTCGGCCGAACCCGCCAGCAGCCACGGGATCCGCTCGGCGACCGCGTTCTCGACCTGGTTCGAGGCCTTGCGGGTCGCGAGCCCCTTCTCGTCCGCCTCGAAGGAGGGGATCCCCGCATCCCACCCCTCGGGCAGCTCGCGCCGCTGGACGACGTCGATCTCGGCCGCAAGCCCCTCGTCGAGGCTCCTCAGCCCGGCCTCCCACTCGGCGCGGAGATCGGCCCCGCGCCTGCCGATCCCGGCCGCGAAATGCTCCTTCACCCCGTCGGGGACGAGGAACTGCGCGTCCTCGGGCCAGCCGTAGGCGCGCTTCGTCTCCCGCACCTCCTCCTCGCCGAGCGGCTCGCCGTGCGCGGCGGCGGTGTCGTGCTTGTGCGGGGACCCCCAGCCGATGTGGCTGTCGACGATGATCAGCGTCGGGCGCCCGTCCTCGGCCCTGAACTCCTCGAGCGCCTCGGCGATCAGGCCGGTGTCGTTCGCGTCGCCGACCCGGGCGACGTTCCAGCCGTAGCCCATGAACCTGGCGGCGACGTCGTCTTCGTAGGCCAGTTCGGTTTTGCCGTCGATCGTGATGTGGTTGTTGTCGTAGATCCAGCAGAGGTTGTCGAGGTTGAGGTGGCCGGCGATCGATCCCGCTTCGCCCGAGACCCCCTCCATCAGGCAACCGTCGCCGGCAAGCGCGTAGACGTCGAAGTCGAAGTGCTCGCCGCCGTAGCGCTCCCCCATCCACTTCGACGCGATGGCCATCCCGACCGAGGTCGCGACCCCCTGGCCGAGAGGCCCGGTGGTCGACTCGACCCCCGAGGTCCATCGGTACTCGGGATGGCCGGGCGCCCGCGAGTCGAGCTGGCGGAAGCTCTCGATGTCCTCGATCGAGACCGCGGGCCTGCCGACCACCTCGTACTCGGGATCGACCGCCTGCACCTCGGCCAGGAAGAGGAGCGAGTAGAGGAGCATCGAGGCGTGCCCCGCCGAGAGCACGAAGCGGTCGCGGTTGGGCCAGACCGGGTCCGCCGGGTCGAAGCGCAGGAACCGCTGCCAGAGGGTGTAGGCGACCGGGGCCATCGCCATCGGGGTCCCGGGATGGCCGGACTCCGCCTTCTGGATCGCGTCGATCGAAAGCGTCCGGATCGTGTTTATGCAGAGCTGGTCGATGTCTTGCTCAGCCACGCGAACGCGATCCTAATCGTCAGGGCTCGATCCTCGTTACGGTTCCGTCGCCGTTATTGGCTACCCAGACGGCTTCCTCGCCAATCGTTATCGCTCCCGGTTCGGGGCCGACCCCGATCGGGTCGCCGACGACATCGCCGCTTTCGATGTCGATCCGGCTGACCGAATCGTCGGCCGCGCTCGCGACCCAGACCAGGTTGGTCCCGGCGTCGATCCCGCCGGGGCGGCCGCCCACCGCTATCGGGTCGCCGAGGATCCCGAGGATCGAGGGGTCGACCCTGGTGACGGTGTCGGAGCGGCTGTTCGCGACCCAGACCAGGCCGCCGCCGACCGTGATCCCGGCGGGTCCCCGGCCGGCGCGGATCGGCGGCCCCGCGGCCTTCGCGGTGCTGGGCTCGATCCGGCGGACCGAGCCGGTCGAGGCGTTGCTGACCCAGACGCCGCCGGCCCCGGCGGCCAGCCGCAGCGGCGCCGAGTGGGGGGCGATCCCTCGCCGGTAGACGCGTTCCCCCTCGGGGTTGATCGCGGTGACGCCGGCGCCATCCTCGTCGGCCACCCAGACCCGCCCGCCGGCGACGATGATCGCCCCGGGGCGGCCGCCGACCGCGATCCTGCCGGTCACCGTGTCCGCGGCCGGGTCGACGCGGAGAACGCTCGAGGTGTCCGGGCTCGAGACCCAGACCGACTTGCGGCCGACGGCGACGGCGGAGATTCCGCGGCCGAGGTGCAGGGGCCTGCCGAGCGCCCTGCGGGTCCGCGGGTCGATCCTGGTCAGCGTGCCGTCGGCGGCGCTCGTGACCCAGACCGCCCCTTCCCCGGCGGCAAGCCGCAGCGGCGGGGTGCCGACCGATATCGGCGAGGAGACCGAGACGTCGTTGTCGCCGAGGAGGAGGAAGAAGGCCGCGATCAGCGCCGCGAGGATCGCGGGAGTGACCAGCCACCCCCACGACAGCGAGCGCACTCGGGTGAGCGGCCCCCCCTTCTTCTCCCCCTTCCCCTCTGCGAGGGCGCGCGTCGGCGCCTCGGGGCCGTCGCTGAGGACGCGGGTCGCGGTCGGTGTCGCACCCTGGCGCTCGCGCGCCGCCTCGATCAGGGCGCCGGCGCTCGGGTAGCGATCGCCTGGGTCCTTGGAGACGGATCGCTCGATCACGGCGTCGAGGCCGGCGGGCATCTCCGGCTCGGCGTCGCCGGAGCGCCGGGCGAAGGGGACGATCCCGGTCAGCGACTCATACAGGACGCAGCCGAGCGAGTAGACGTCGGCGGCGGGGCCCACGTCGTGCCCCCGCCACTGCTCCGGCGACATGTACTCGACGGTGCCGACGATCGAGGCGCCGGTGATGACCCCGCTCTCCCCCAGTGCCTTGGCGAGGCCGAAGTCGGTCAGGTACGCGTGGTCGCCTTCGAGCAGGATGTTGTGCGGCTTGACGTCACGGTGGACGATCCCGGCGGTGTGGGCCGAGTCGAGGGCCTCGGCGACCTGGGCGAGGAGGTCGATCGCCTCCTCCGGCCGCAGCGGCCCGGATGCGATCCGCCGCTTGAGGTCGCCGCCGCCGATCAGCCGCATTGCGACGATCAGCTCGCCATCCTCCTCGCGGGCGTCGTAGACGGGGACGACGTTCGGGTGGTCGAGGCTGGCCGCCAGCCGCGACTCGCGGAGGAAGCGGTCGCGGAAGCGGTCGTCGCCGCTGAGGTGGCGGGCGATGACCTTCAGCGCCACCGGGCGATCGAGGGCGAGGTGGGTCGCCCTGTAGACGACCCCCATCCCCCCTCGCGCGATCAGCTCGTCGAGCCGGTAGCCGGCCAGCGTCGAGCCGATCGCCGGGTCGCCTCTGCCACCACCCTCTCCAGCCACCCGGCGGTTATACCCGCCGGGTGGCTGTCGTGGGCGGCTAGCGGACCGGCTGCCAGGCGATCACCGGGCCGATGGTCGCCGTGGCCGAGCCGCTTTCGAGGCCGAAGCCTTCGGCGAGCTCGGTGCTGCGCCCGTCCCTGACGCTGATCGCCGAGAGGGTCTCGGCATCGTCGCTGGCGACGAAGGCGGCGACGCGACGGCCGTCGGAGGAGAAGACGGCGTTGGTGCTCGAGTTGTCGGCGACCTCGGTCAGCTTGCGCGCCCGGCCCTTGCCGAGCCGCTTCACCCAGAGGCCCTGGTCGCGGCGGAACAGGAGCGTGTGGCCGTTGGGCGAGACGTCCTCGATATTGGCCGATCCGACCCCGCGGACGGCCGGTTTGACCCTGCTGCCGTCGCGGCGCATCGTGTAGACGTCGGCGTAGGCGCCCGGCCCGGTCCCGCTCTGACCGCGGCTGAACGCGATGCCGCCGGCGAAGTAGCGCGGCGAGAACTCATCGACGCGGCCGGTGTGGGTGAGACGGGCGAGCCCGGCGCCCGAGGGCCGCACCGAGTAGATGTCATCCGCCACCCCGCCGCCGGCGAGCGCGACGCTGGATACGAACGCGATCGCGTGGCCGTCGGGGGAGAACGCGGCCTGGTGCTCGTCGGCGACCGTCGCGGTCAGGGCGTGCAGCCCTTCGCCGGCGATGTCGACCGTATAGAGGTCGCGCGGGGCACCGGCCGCGGCGCGGCGCTCGAAGACCACGTAGTGGCCGTTCGGCGCGAACTCGGGCCTGGCGTCGACCTCGGGGCCGCTGGTGAGGGCATGCTGGCCGCTCCCGTCGGCGCGCATCGCGTAGACGTCGCCTTCGCGGGCGAAGGCGATCAGCCGGCCGTCGGGGGAGAAATTCGGCTGGCTGTCGGCGGGGTTGTCGGTCAGCTGGTTGAGGCGGCCGTGGCGGGCGGCGAAGAGCCCGCCTTCGACGGTCGGTGCTTTCGCTTCGACGGAGCTTTCCGCGCCTTCGGAGTGGGGGGTCGTGACGACCCGCGAGAAGACGACCGCGCCGCCTGAGCCGGCCGCCGCCTGAGCGGCGGCCGGCAGAGCCAGGGCGGCGATCGTGAGAAGCATGAGAATCGCTGTGCGGTTGAGCATCGGTATCCCTTTCGAAGTGATTTGCATCTGCCCACCGATGGTCGGCCGCGAGCGTGTGCGCGCCAACGACAACCGCGCCCCCGATCGGGCCGCTTTTGGCCCGGTCCTGGCCACGAGCGCTGCATTTGCCCCGCCAGAGGGGGCAAATGCAGCTTTCAGTGAGTGCGGTCGAGGCCGAGCTCGATGACCCGGGCGGCGACCTGGCGCGGCCGGTCGCGGCCGGCCTCGCCGGAGACCTCGAGCTTCGCCGCAAGCGCGTCGAGGCGGCGCTGGGCGGTGCGCTCGCTGACGTGGAGCGCTTCGGCGATCTCCGCTCGGGTCGCGGGCCGCCCGGCGAACGCCCCCTCGCTGCGATATGGGGCGACCAGGGCGGTTGCGGTGGCCCGCTCCTCCTCGCTCAGCGCGACGGTCGGCGCGGCCGCGGCGATGGTCTGTCCGGCGCGCCCCGGCACCGGGTCGGAGACTTCGAGACGGTGGCCGCCGATCATCAGGGCGTCGCCGTCGCGGAGGCGGCGCGGGCGGTCCATGGGCTCGCCGTTCAACCCGGTGCCGTTGCGGCTGTCGAGGTCGGTCGCCATCAGCACCCCGCCGCGGCTCTCGATCTCGAGGTGGTTCCAGGAGATCGCCTCGTCCTCGATGCTGAGGTCGGCCTCGGGGTCACGGCCAATGACCGTGCGGCCCTCGGGCAGGGGAACCGAGCGTGGCTCGCCGCCCTCCGCCGTCAGCCAGATCCGCGCATCCATCGAGACATAACTATCGCGCTTTGCTTGCTCCGCGCCACGGAGAATAGAGTTCGCGCCGGTGTCAGCGGACGACGAGAAGCGCCTCGCCGCGGAGGCCGCCGCCGAGCTGGTCGCGGACGGGATGGCCGTCGGCCTCGGGACCGGATCGACGGTCGCCCACCTGCTGCCCGCGCTCGCCGCCAGGAGGCTCGACGGCATCCGCTGCGTCGCGACATCGGTAGCGACCGAGGAGCGGGCGCGCGAGCTGGGGATCCCGGTCGAGGAATTCGGCTCGCTCGAGACGCTGGACATCGCGATCGACGGCACCGACCAGGTCACCCCCGACGGGTGGCTGATCAAGGGCGGCGGCGGCGCCCACCTTCGCGAGAAGATCGTCGCCGCCGCAGCCCGCCGCTTCGTCGTGATCGCCGACTCCAGCAAGCCGGTGGCCTCCCTCTCCGGCCGGGTTCCGCTCGAGCTCTTCGCCTTCGGCCTGCCCTCGACCCTCGCCCGCCTCGGGCCCGAGGTCGAGCTCCGCGACGCGCCCCGCAGCCCCGACGACGGGGTGATAGCCGACCACCGCGGCGAGGTCGGCGACCCGGCGGCGCTCGCCGCCCGCCTCGAGGCCGATCCGGGAGTCGCCGCCCATGGCCTTTTTCCAGCGGCTATGGTCAGCGACCTGCTGGTCGGAAGGGGCGCATCAGTGGATCAATCGACATTCGGGGAAGGGAATTGACTTGACCGACTTCAACGCGCTGGAGATCGAGGGCACGATCGCGACACCGAGCGATGCCAACTGGGACGAGGCCCGCACCGCCTGGAACCTCGCGGCGGACCAGCGCCCCGCCGCCGTCGCGATCGTCGAGAACGCCGGCGACGTCGCCGCCGTTGCCAGGTTCGCCGCCGAGAAGGGGATCAACGTCGCCGCGCAGGGGACGGGCCACGGCGCCGGCCCGCTGGTCCCCGCCCTCGAGGGCGCGATCCTGGTCAAGACGCAGGCGATGGACGGCATCGAGATCGAGCCCGAGACGGAGACCGCCAGGGTCGAAGCCGGCGTCCTCTCGGCCGAGCTCGGAAAAGCGGCGAACGAGCACGGCCTCGTCTTCATGCCCGGCTCCTCGCCCGACGTCGGCGTGATCGGGTACACGCTGGGGGGCGGGCTCAGCTGGTTCGGTCGCCGGCACGGCTTCGCCTGCAACCGGGTGGTCGCAATCGACCTGGTGACCGCCGACGGCGAGGAGAAGACCGTCGACGCCGACAACGACCCCGACCTGTTCTGGGCGCTGCGCGGCGGCGGCGGCGGCTACGCCCTGGTCACCGCCCTGCACGTGAAGCTGCTGCCGCTGGCGGAGGCCTACGGAGGGATCCTGATCTTCCCGGCCGAGGTCGGGGCCGATGCCGTCCGCGCCTACCGCGACTGGGCCGCTGAGGCGCCGGAGGAGTTCACCTCCGTGGTCCGCTTCGTGACCCCGCCGCCGATTCCCGACGTGCCCGAGCCGCTGCGCGGCAAGCCGCTGCTGACGATCGACGGCGCCTTCATCGGCGGCAAGGAGGAGGGCGACGAGCTGATCGCGCCGCTGCGCGCGATCGGCGAGCCGATCATGGACAGCTTCGCCCCGATGCCGACCGCCGGCCTCAGCCACATCCACATGGACCCCGAGAACCCGGTTCCGGGGATCGGCGACGGGATGACGCTCGACGAGCTCTCCGACGAGGCGATCGAGGCCTGGGTCGGGGTCGCCGGAATCGATTCCGGCTCGCCGCTGCTGCTGAGCGAGATCCGGCACATCGGCGGCGCGCTCGGCCGCGAGGACGAGAATGGCGGCGCCCTATCCAAGCTCGACGCCGGCTGGGCGCTGTACAGCGTCGGGATGGTGATGACGCCGGAGCTCGGCGAGGCGATCTCCGCCCACCTCAACCGGATCGAGGAGGCGATGGCGACCTGGGCCGCCGACGGCTCCTACTTCAACTTCAGCGACCGCCCGAAGCACGTCGACCACATCCTCCCCGCCGACGTCTGCGCCCGCCTCCGCGAGGTCAAACAGAAGTGGGACCCGGACAACCGGGTCATCGCCAACCACGCGCTGGAACTGACCGGCTGAGCCAAGAATCGCCGTAGTGGTACAGTTTACCCACTATGGCCTTCATCGTTCCCACCAAGCGCGGACGGTTCGAGCTGCGGGAATCCCGCAGCACTCCGAAAGGCCCGCGCGCCCGAACCCTGGCCACCTTCGATGAGCTCAGCGACGAGGTCATCGAGAGGGCGCAGGCGAGGGCCGGGAAGCAGCTCGAGCCGAACCGGCTGCGGGCAGCCGCCCGGCGGGTCGGCGCGCCGATCGAGCCCTTGCCCGCCGACCGGGCGGCGCGAGAGCTGATCGCGGCGCTGGGCAGGGGTGGCCGGCCCAAGCCCAAGCTCCGGCGCCTGCTCGCCTCGATGCTGGACGAGGCTCACCGGGCGACGGCTCCCGCAGATCCCGGGCAGGCCGTGGCGCAATGGATGACGGCTACGCCGGATGAGCGCGGCAGGAGTTTGGTCGATCTGCTCCTCCTTGGCGATGCACTTCCCCACCGCGGCCGCCGAGGCAAGCCTCTCGAGTTCCCGCGACTCGAATCTGCCCCTCGCGGTGCCTGACGCCAACAACATCCCGCTTCCCGACAAGGTCATATCGATCCACGAAAGCCTCGACGGCGTGCGGATACCCCACGCTCTCGGCGGCGCGCTCGCCCTCGCCTACTACGCGGAGCCGCGGGTGACGATCGACATCGACCTCAACATCTTCGCCCCGGTCGAGCGCTGGCGGGACGTGGTCGATGCGCTGGCGCCGTTGGGCGTCGACGCCGCGGAGTTCGACGAGGCGGGGCTGCTGCGCGACGGCCAGTGCCGGCTCTGGTGGGGCAGCAACCCCGTCGACCTCTTCTTCGCCTACGACGAGATCCACGAGGAGATGCGGAAAGACGCACGTCGGGTGCCGTTCGCCGACGTCACCGTGCCGATCCTCGCTCCCGAGCACCTGGCGGTCTGCAAGGCGATGATCGACAGGCCAAAGGACTGGCTCGACATCGAGCAGATGCTGGTCGCGACCGAAGGCCTCGATATTGCTGCGATCGAAAGCTGGCTCGACCGGATGGTCGGCCGCAACGATCCGCGGATGCGCCACCTCGCCGAACTGAAGGAAAGACTGGCGATCGACTAGGCGAATCGCCCGGCGGCGGCCTCGTCGGCGACGACGACCATGTCTTCGTTGGCGACCCGGCCCGCGGGGATCGAGTCGTCTCCGGCGAGGAGCTTGGCCAGCGGCTCGCGCTTCTCGGCCCCGGTGACCAGCCAGACGATGCGGCGGGCGGAGCCAAGCTCCGGGTAGGTGAGTGTCATCCGGCGGTGGTCCTGGTAGGCGCCCTCGGTCACCGCCACCCGGCGGTCGGCCACCTCGAGCACGGGATCGCCGGGGACGAGCGAGGCGGTGTGGCCGTCGGGGCCGAGGCCGAGGTGGACGAGGTCGAGCCTCTCCGGCAGTCCGGATTCGTAGTCGCGGGCGGCCGCGTCGAGGTCGCGCTGGGTGACCGGCATCGGCCGCAGCGCCGATTGGTGCTCGAGCGAGAGGCCGAGGACGAGGTGGGTCAGATTGCGGTCCTCGCTCCCGGGTGAGGCGATCCTCTCGTCGACCTGGAACAGCTCGGTCTCGGGCCAGGGCATCTCCACGAGCTCGCCGAGAATCGCGAGCATCGCCCACGGGGTGCGACCGCCGCTCATCGCCAGCTCGAAGATCCCGCGCTCGGCGACAGCCCCCCTGCCGGCGGCGGCGACCAGCTCCGCGCCGCGCCGCGCCGCCGCCCTCTCGTCGGCGACGACCTCGAGCTCCAGGCTCATTCCTCCTTCTCGATGTGCCCGCCGAACTGCTTGCGCATCGCCGACAGCACCCGGTCGCCGAAGTCGCCGAGCCCGCGCGAGTAGAAGCGCTCATACAGCGCCGCGGTCAGGACCGGTGCCGGGACGCCCTCGTCGATCGCCGCGATCGAGGTCCAGCGGCCCTCGCCGGAGTCGGAGACGCGACCGGCGAAGTCGGAGAGATCGTGCGATTCCTGCAGCGAGATCGCGGTCAGGTCGAGGAGCCAGGACCCGACCACGCTTCCCCGGCGCCAGACCTCGGCCACTTCGGGGATGTCGATGTCGTACTGGTAGTACTCGGGCTGCTCCAGGGGGGCGGTCTCTGCGTCGGTCTCGCGCTCGACCTTGCCGGCGTTGGCGTTCCTGAGGATGTTGAGTCCCTCGGCGTAGGCGGCCATGATCCCGTACTCGATCCCGTTGTGGACCATCTTCACGAAGTGCCCGGCCCCGTTCGGGCCGCAGTGCAGGTACCCGTTCTCCGCCGCCGAGGGGTCGCCGCCGCGGCCCGGCGTCCGCTCCGCCGCCCCGACCCCGGGAGCGAGAGAGGCGAAGATCGGGTCGAGGCGCTCGACGGCCTCCTCGGGCCCGCCGATCATCAGGCAGTAGCCGCGCTCGAGCCCGAAGACGCCGCCGCTGGTCCCGCAATCGACGAAGTCGATCCCCTTCTCGCTCAGCATCTCGGCCCGGCGGATGTCGTCGCGGTAGTAGGAGTTGCCGCCGTCGATGATCGCGTCGCCGGGCTCGAGGACCGCGGCGACGTCGGCGACCGTCTTCTCGGTGATCTCCCCAGATGGAACCATCACCCAGACCGCGCGCGGTGTCGAGAGGCTCGAGGCCAGATCCTGCAGGGACCCCGCCCCGTCGGCCCCCTCGCCGGCGAGTGTCGAGACGGCGTCGGGGTTGACGTCGTAGACGACACAGCGGTGGCCGTCCTTCATCAGACGCCGCGCCATGTTGGCGCCCATCCGGCCGAGGCCGACGATCCCGAGCTCCATGGACGTAACCCTATGCCACTCGGTAGCCTGGCCCCGCATGGCTCAGAAGAAGGAGAGCAGGGAGGAGATCGCCGACGTGCTGACGATCTTCGGCATCACCGGCGACCTGGCGCGGAAAATGACCTTTCGCGCCCTCTACCACCTCGAGGCCGGCGAAAAGCTCGCCTGCCGGATCGTCGGCGTCGCGATCGACGACTGGTCGGTCGAGCAGCTGCGCGAACACGCCCACGATGCGATCGGCGCGACTGTCCAGAGCCCTGACGAGGACGTCTTCAACCGCCTCGCCGAGCGGATCTCCTACGTCCCGGGCGACTACGCCGACCCCGACACCTTCAAGCGCGTCGCCAAGGAGCTCGGAAAGCCGAAGCGGCCGGTGTTCTACCTCGAGGTGCCGCCGTCGCTGTTCGCAACCGTCGTCGAGGGCCTGGGCAACGCCGGCCTGGTCGAGAACGCCAAGGTCGTGATCGAGAAGCCGTTTGGGCACGACCTCGCCTCGGCAAGGGAGCTCAACGGCAAGCTCCAGGAGGTGCTGCGCGAGGACCAGATCCTGCGGATCGACCACTACCTCGGCAAGGAGCCGGTGATGGACATCACCTACCTCCGGTTCGCCAACGCGATTCTGGAGCCGGTTTGGAAACGCCAGTACGTCACGCACGTGCAGATGACGATCGCCGAGGACTTCGGCGTCGATGACCGCGGCCGCTTCTACGACGCGGTCGGCGCGATGCGCGACGTGATCCAGAACCACGCCCTCCAGATGCTCTCGCTGATCGCGATGGAGCCGCCTTCGGGCAACCAGCCCGACTCCGTGCGCGACAAGAAGCTCGAGCTCTTCAAGGCGGTGCGCACCGCCGACCCGGAGCGCTATGTCCGCGGCCAGTACGACGGATTCCACGACGTCAAGGACGTCGCCCCCGACTCGACGACCGAGACATTCGCCGCGGTCGAGCTCGCGATCGACAACTGGCGCTGGAGCGGGGTGCCTTTCTTCATCCGCGCGGGCAAGTGCCTTCCGCACAAGGCGAGCGAGGTCAACATCGTCTTCGACCGCCCTCCCAAGCTCGGTGTCGGCGGCGGCAAGCAACCCGAACCGAACCAGCTCACGTTCCGGATCGAGCCCGAACCTGGCTCCCGCATGCGGCTCTACGCGAAGCGGGCCGGCGAGGAGGCGTTCGAGCCTGCCGACCTAGAGGTGCTCTTCGAAAAAGAGCCGGGCCAGGACCCCGAACCCTATGAGCGGCTGCTGGGCGACGCTCTCGCCGGCCGAACCGAACTCTTCACCCGCGAGGACACCGTCGAGGAGACCTGGCGGATCGTCGAGCCGCTGCTCGAAGAACCCGGCCCGGTCTACCCGTATGAGCCAGGCACCTGGGGGCCGAAGGAGGCCGACAAGCTGACCCGCGGGATCGCCAACTGGCGCGAGCCCTGGCTGCCCTCCTCGAGCTAGCGGCTGCGGCGGAGCGCGATCCCGGTCAGGATCTCGCGCACGATCCGGTCCCCCGCCAGAGCAGTGATGTCGGCGGAGCCGACCGCGGTCGGGATCACCTCGACGAGCTCGGCCCCGACCAGCTCGAGGCGGGCCCCCAGCTCGCGGCAGGCCCACATAAGGTCGGCGGTGGTCATCCCGCCGGGCTCCGGGGTCCCGGTGCCGGGGGCGAACGCGGGGTCGAGGACGTCGATGTCGACCGAGAGGAAGACCGGCCCGCCGCCGACCGACTCGATCGCCCGCTCGACCGTCGCCTCGATCCCGACCCCGCCGATCTCGTGCATGAAGATGCTCTCGATGCCCTGGGCCCGCTGCCACCCGAACTCCTCCTCTCCCGGCCAGTAGCCGCGGAGGCCCACCTGGACGTAGCGGCTGGGGTCGACGTGGCCCGCTTCGACCAGCCTTCGCATCGGCGTCCCGTGGGAGACCTCGACCCCGAACACCACCGAGCCGGTATCGGTATGGGTGTCGAAGTGGACGAGGCCGACGGGGCCGTGCCGGGCGGCGCAGGCGCGGATGTCGGGTTCGGCAATCCCGTGGTCGCCGCCGAGGACGATCGGAATCGCCCCCGCGTCGAGGACGTCGCTCACCGTCCGCTCGATCGCCTCGTGCGTGCCGGCGGGATCGGCGGGAAGCACCGGGGCGTCGCCGAAGTCGACCACCCGCAGGACCTCGAAGGCGTCGACGCCGGCCTCGAGGTGAGGGCCCGCCGGACAGCTCGCGGCGCGGATCGCGCGCGGGCCGAAGCGGGCGCCCGGCCGGTCGGAGACGAGGTCGTCGGTGGGCGCGCCGACGATCGCGACGTCGACGCCCTCGAGCTCGGCGGGGTCCTCTGTGTAGCGCGAGCCGCCGTAGGTCAGAAGCCCGGCGAAGTCGGGCTTCTCCCCATGCTCCCGCCAGCGGTCGAGGGGGTCGATCACGTCGTTGCAATGCTACGCCCGCGGGGGAAGCGATCGGTTTCGTAGCGTGTTGTCCTCGAAGTGCCCTCCTCGAGGTCGAAAGCGCCTGCCCACGCGTCGCTGCGAGCGAAAGCCGCGGCGCTCGTCGCTGCCGCGGCCGCGGCGCTCGTCTGCGTGGCTGCCGCGCCCGGCGCCGCCTCGGCCGGGAACCTCGCTCCCCAGGGCAAGAAGCTCTTCTTCGGGATCTCCGACACCGGCGATCCCGCCAACTTCGGCGAATTCAGCAAGCTGACCCACAAGCATCCGGCGCTGATCGAGACCTTCCGCACCTGGGGGACGGACTTCCCCGACTCGATCGAACGCTGGCAGGACGCCCGGGCGCGGCCGGTGATGCACATCTCGACCGCCGACAAGCGCGACGGCCACGAGCTGATCACCCCGAGGGCGATCGCCCGCGGCGAAGGCGACGAGTACCTGATCCGCACTCAACAACCTGTTCTGGGCGAAGCAGATGCGCGCCTACATCCGGCCGCTCGGCGAGCCGAACCGGTGCCTCAACGTCTGGGCCGCCTACGACTGCGCCGGCAACCCGCGCGACGCCGCCCACAGCCCGCGCCAGTACATCCGCGCGTTCCGCCGCATCTACGTGATCGTCCACGGCGGCGGCAAGCGGAGCGTGATCGACACCCGCCTCCGCAAGGCAGGGCTGCCGCCGCTGCGGAGCACCGTCGGCGGCCTGCCTAAGGCCCCGGTCGCGGTGATCTGGAGCACCCTGCCCGCGGGGTCACCGACCGTCCCCCAGAACCGGCCGCGCTACTTCTACCCAGGCGACGAATACGTCGACTGGGTCGGCACCGACATCTACTCGGACGACCCCGACTGGAAGGGCCTGTCCGGCCTCTACCGGCGTTTCGACAAGAAGCCGTTCGCGCTGCCCGAGTTCGGCGTCATCGGCTCTGACGACCCCACCTTTGTCGGCCGCCTCCTGACCTGGGTCGACCGGCACCGCCGCTGCAAGATGGCGATCTACTACCAGGACTTCGGCTCGACGAGCGCCTACCGGATCCAGAACTACCCGGCGAGCCTCGCCGTCCTCGACGACTGGCTGCACCACCCGCGCATCCCCCACTTCGTCGCCGGCCACCCGACCCCGCCGCCGCCTCCGCCCGGCGGGCTGCCGACGACGGTGCCGAAGAAACGCTAGCCGCTCTTCTTCCCGTGGTGGTGCTTCACGGCCACCTTCTTCTTCTGCTGCTTCTTCTTTGCTTTCGGCGGCCGCTTCTTCACCTTCGGCGCGACGATGCGTGAGGCGACGGCCGCCCTGTACTTGTAGGGGACAAGCGCCGTGATGCTCGAGTACCCGGTCAGGTAGAGGCGGCGGCCGTCGGAGATGACCGGGGTGTAGGTGCCGCGAGGGTAGGTGAAGACCCTGCGGCCGGTCCGCATCATGTAGCCGCTGGTGGTCTCGCCGGAGAACTCGGCGGCGTAGACGATTTCGCCGACGGCCGAGAGCGAGCCGACCACCTGGCCGCCGGCGGACCGGCTCCACCGCAGCGAGCCGTCCCTTGCGTCGAGCGCGTAGACGTTGCCGTCGAAGGAGCCGATGTAGACGGTCGGCGGGCTGTGCTTCGTGGTCGCCACCGCGGGGCCCGAGTAGGCGTAGCCGCCGGTCGAGTAGCTCCAGGCGACGGTGCCGTCGTGGCGGTCGAAGCTGTAGACGCGGGCGTCGTTGTTGCCGGCGTAGACGCGGCCGAAGGCGACGGCAGGGGTCGAGTAGAAGGCGCCGGTGGCGCCGAACCCCGGCCCCAGCGAGCCGCTCTGCCACTCGAGCACGCCGGTCTTCGCGTTGACGGCGTTCATGTAGCCGCCGTAGTCGCCGACGAAGAGCGTCCCGCGGCTGTAGGCGGGCGCCGACTTGATCGCGCCGCCGAGCGGAGTCGACCAACGGACGTTCCCGTTTGCCGTGGCGAGCGCGAACAGTTCGCCGTTTTCGCAGCCGAAGTAGACCGTGCGGCCGACGACGACCGGCGAGGACTCGGCCCTACCCGGCAGCGACCTTTTCCAGACGATCTTCCCGTTGCTCGCGTTGAGCTTGATGATGTGCCCGGGGTCGAGGTTGACGATGTAGAGCCGGTGACGGGCGTAGGCCGGCGAGGAGGCGTTGAGGTGGCCGATTCGCCGCTTCCAGATCAGTTTGCCGGTGTCGGCGTCGAGGGCGCGAGCCCAGCCGCTGTTGTCGACGAAGTAGAGGCGGCCGGCGACGTAGATCGGCGGGAACTCGAGCAGCGGCCGGCCCGTGTAGCGCCACAGTTTGCGGAACGGCGGCTTGATCCCCCTGGCCGGCAGGTACCGGGTCCGGGCCCGGTTGAGGCCGAAGAACGGCCAGTTCACGGTTTTCGCCTTCGGCTTCTGCGGTTTCTGGGGCTGGAAGGGGACGCTGGCGTTGTGGATGTCGGGCGGGCGCTTCAGGAGCTCGTAGGCGAGCAGCGCGCCGCCCGCGAGGAGAGACGACGGCGGCGAGGATCGCGGCGATCGACGCCGGCCGGTGCTGCTTCCAGGTCCTGTGGACCCAGTCCCGCGCCCGCTTCGCCGCCTTCCTCATCGGCGCAGCTCCCACATCTCGAGGAAGCCGAGGTCGGCGAAGCCCATCCGCTCGTATAGCGGCGCCCCCGCCCGCGACGCCTGCAGCGAGCCGGTCCTCATCCCATCGGCCCGGGCTTCTTCGAGGACCTTCCGGACGAGCCATCCCGCGATCCCCCGCCGCCGCTGCTCGGGCGGCGTCGCGACCCCCGTGATCAGGCAGTCGTCGCCGACCCGGATCTCGCCGAGGCAGGACACCGGCACCTCGCCCTCTTGGGCGAGGTGCCAGCGGATCGAGGTTTCGGCGGACAGCCCCGCGCGGAACCCGTCGGGCCCGTAGCCGTAGGCGAGGTCGTTGAGCAGCGCCCCGCTCGCGGCGTCGCCCGGCCCTCGTTCGATCCCGGCCGGAGGCTCCGGGCCGGCGCCGAGGTCGGCCAGCTCCATTGCCATCGCCCGCGGCGCGGCGTCGAGGACATGGCCGCGCGAGGCGAGCAGCTCCGCGCTCGCCCGCTCGGAATCCGGCACCCAGACCGTCCACGCCCGTACCGCGGCGGACTCATAGGCGTCGGCAAGCCCATCGAGCTCGGCGGCGAGAGCGCCGGCATCGCTGAAGAAGACCGAGTTGAACAGCGAGCGCTCCGGCGCCGCCGGCGTGATCGCCGCCAGCAGGCCATCGCGGCGGAGGAGTCGTGAGCCGGGAGCGCCGGCGCCGAAGGCCGCGACCTCCTCCCGCACTCCCTCGATCGCCCGCCGCCGCAGCTCCGCCTGGTCGAGGCCCGCCCCCATCCGGGCGCTCAGGCCGCGGCGGCGGCGCGCCGCTCGGCCTCGGCGGCGACCCCGTTCAGGAGCTGCTTGACCCCCTGTCGGACGCCGGCGACCACCGCCCTGCCGACCAGTGGAACCGTCGGGTGAGTCCGGATCGCATAGACGATCTGGGTGCCGTCGCCGTGCTCGCTCAGCTCGACCGTGCCGACGTGGTCGCGAACCGGAAGCCCCGACAGGACCTTGTAGGAGAAGCGGTTCGGCGGGACGTAGGTGAGCACTTCCTCGCGCAGCGGCGGCCCGATCGCGTGCAGGACCCTGATCGCGCCGGCCCCGTTCGGCGCCGGCTCCCCCTCGCGCTCGAGGTCGACGCGGCGGAGCGGCGTCAGGTCGGCATAGCCGCGGTGATCGGTCAGCAACTCGAAGACCACCTCGGGCGGAGCCTTGATCTCACGTATGAATGTGAAGCTGGCCATTGGCGGCGAAGGCTATATGCCTCAGATGAGCTTCCAGCGCTGGGGATCGGTCCCCTCCACCGGCTCCGCCTCACCGAGGATCCGCATGTGGTCGAGGCAGGAGAGGACGATCTGCAGGGCCCAGGCGCTGGCCGGCGAGTTGACGTTGTCGGGCCCGACGAGCTCGGCGACTATCTCGAACGGCTGCCGCTCCCCCTCGGCGAGCGAGGCCCGAGCCTTGCCCAGCAGGGTGTCGACCTGCGATCGGGCCTCGGCGATCTTCGTCTCCGGTTCGCGGAACGGGCGGCCGTGCCCGGGAAGGCAGAGGTCGACGTCGAGCGGCTCGACCTCATCGAGGCTGGAGAGGAATTCGCCGACCGGGTCGGGGCTGTGGCCGTGGTCGAAGAACAGCACCGTGCGGCCCAGCAGGTGATCGCCGCTGATCATCAGCTTGCGCTCGGGCTGGTGCAGGACGACGTGGGACGGCGCGTGGCCGGGGGTCTCGTGCACCTGCCAGGCGCCAAGGTCGGTCTCGACCTCGACCCCGGGCAGCAGCTCGCGGTCGGGCTCGACGATCGCTTCGACGCCGGTCTCGCCGTCGTCCCTTCGCGACTCGCGGTAGCGCTCGAGCGCCGCCGGCGGGACGCCGCTCTGGCGGGCTACCTCGACCCGGTGCTCGAGCGCCGCCGCGGGGTCGTCGGCGAGCAGCCGGATGTGGCCCCAGCGCGGGTGCATCCAGAGCTCGCACCCGGCTTCCTCGACGATCGGCGCAGCGAGCCCGTAGTGGTCGGTGTGGGAGTGGGTGCAGACGAGGAGCTTCACGTCGTCGAGCCCGAAACCGGCCTGGGCGAGGGCGAGGTCGAACGCGCGCAGCCGGCCCCGGCCGCCCATCCCGGTGTCGAACAGAACGACGCCGCCATCGGCGGCTACCGCCCAGACGTTCCCGTGCGGAACGCCGGGCCACGGGAGCGGCAGCCGCAGCCGCCAGACCCCGGGCAGCATCCTCTCCGTCCGCGGCGCCTCCGGCCGCTTCCCGCTCATCGAAAGATCCTCGCAGGCTCGGATAGGTTGAGGCGCTGATGGCGTCCGCCGACCACAGCTCCCAGCCGAGGCTCCGGCTGCGGGAAGGTGAAGAGGAGCAGGTGACGCCGCTCGAGCTCTTCTTCGACCTCGTCTTCGTCCTCGCGATCACCCAGTGCACGGCGTTGATGTCGCATGACCCGTCATGGTCGGGGTTGGCCCAGGGCCTCCTCGTCCTCGGGATGCTGTGGTGGGCCTGGGTCGGGTACGCCTGGCTGACCAGCGTCATCGACCCCGAGGAGGGGGCGGTCCGCCTCGTCATCTTCGGCGCGATGGCGGCGCTGCTGATCGTCTCGCTCTGCGTGCCGCAGGCATTCGGCAAGCTCGCCCTCGTCTTCGCCCTCGCCTACGGCCTCGTTCGCGTTGCCCAGATCGGCCTCTTCATCCTCGCCAGCCCCGACGACGACGCGCTGCGCCACTCGGTCCTCGGCCTCGCGGTGAGCACCGCGATCGCGGTCGGCCTGCTGGCCTTCGCCTCGCTCTTCGACGGCACCGCCCAGGGGGCGATCTGGGCTCTTGCCCTGTTCCTCGACCTCGCCGGGCCCTATCTGATCCCCCCGGCCGGTTGGCGCCTGCACCCGCGGCACTTCGCCGAGCGCCACGGGCTGATCGTGATCATCGCCCTCGGCGAGTCGATCGTCGCGATCGGGGTCGGCGCCTCGGGTGAGCTGAGCTTCGGGATCGGCGCGGCGGCGGTGCTCGGGGTGGCGCTGACGGCGGCGATGTGGTGGGTCTACTTCGACGTCGTCGCCCTGGTCTCGGGGAAACGGCTCGCGGCGGCCGAGCCCGGAGAGGTGCAGAACACGATGGCCCGCGACTCCTACTCCTACCTGCACCTGCCGATGGTCGCCGGGATCGTCCTCGTCGCCCTCGGCCTGAAGAAGACGATCGGCCACTTCGACGGCCATCTCGACGCGGTCCCCGCCTTCGCCCTGCTCGGCGGCCTCGCGATCTATCTGCTCGGGCTGGTGGCCTTCCGCTGGCGCCACGTGCACACCCTCAACCGGCGCCGCCTCGTGGTCGCGATCGCGCTCCTGATCCTGGTTCCGGTGGCGACGGATATTCCCGCCATTGCCGCGCTCGCGATCGCCAACGTTCTGATCTGGGCCCTGATCGTGATCGAGACCCGCAGCTACGGCGAGGGGCGGACGCAGCTGCGGCACCCCGGGGCCGCCGCCCAGCCCTAGGGGGCGACGAACTCGGCCGGGTCCGGCCCCGTCCGCTCGCCGGACTCGAGGCTCTCGATCCGCGCCATCTCCTCGGCGCTGAGCTCGAAGTCGAAGATGTCGATGTTCTCCCGGATCCGCGCCGGCGTCACCGACTTCGGGAAGACGATGTTGCCGAGCTGGATGTGCCAGCGGAGGATCGCCTGCGCCGACGACTTGCCGTGGGCGGATGCGATCGAGACGATCGTCTCGTCGTCGAGGTGCCGCGACTTCGCCAGCGGGCTCCACGCCTCGGTCGCGATGTCGTGTTCGGCCTGCCACTGACGCAGCTCCGCCTGCTGCAGCCACGGGTGGAGCTCGATCTGGTTCACGGTGGGCCGGGTCGCGGTCTCCTGCTCGAGCCGCTCGAGGTCCTCGACCCTGAAGTTGGAGACGCCGATCGTGCGGGCACCCCCCTGCTCGTGGATCCGTTCGAACGCCCGCCAGGTGTCGACGAAGAGGTCCTCGGTCGGCATCGGCCAGTGGATCAGGTAGAGGTCGACCTGCTCGAGCCCGAGCCGGCCGAGGCTCGACTCGAAGCCGGAGAGCGCCTCGTCGTAGCCCTGCTGGGAGTTCCAGAGCTTGGTCGTGATGAACAGGTCATCGCGGTCGATGCCCGAGGCGGCGATCGCCTCGCCCACTCCCTTCTCGTTGCGATAGGCCCCGGCCGTGTCGATATGCCGGTATCCGGCCTCGAGCGCGTCCTCGACGACGGCCCTCGTGCCCTCGGGCGGCACCTGGAAGACGCCGAACCCGAGCTGGGGGATCTCGACGCCGTCGTGGAGCTCGATCTGCGGGATTGAGGTGACTTCGACCATCGGTCTTCCTTCCTATCGCGGGCTTCCGTTCTACTACCCGACGCGGTTCCGCTCAAGCGGCGGGCCGCTCGAGCTCCTGCAACCCGCCGGCGATCGCGAAGCAGAGCGCGCCGGTCAGGGTGCCCCAGTTGGCGACCGACTCGCTCAGGACCTCGCCGCCGACCGGCCGGGCGAACGACGCCACCGCCGACGCCATGAAGAGGACCGAGCCGAGCTGGTTGACGATCACGATCCACCACCCGAGGTCGCGGCCGCGCCAGCACCAGCGCCGGTGGCAAACCTCGGCGATGGCCATCTGGCCGGAGATCAGGAACAGCGCGCACCCGACCATGTCTGGGGACCAGACGAGGTGGTTCTCGGCCCTGCCGCCCAGTCCCTCGATGAACGAGTCGACCAGCAGGATTCCGAAGACCAAGGTGCCGAGGAAGAGGGCCGCGGCGCTCAGCCACTCGAGCCTGTCCGGTTCGCGCGCCCACCAACGCCAACGACCGGCCGCGAGGGCCCCTCCCGGGCCGACCTCGCGCGGCGCGTTGACGACCTGAAGCAGCGCGGCGTAGGCGCCGGTCGAGAAGAACACGCCGCCGATCAGGTAGACCCAGCAGGTCGTCCCCGCGCCGACCCCGGACTCGGCGAGGGCCGCCCCGAGCGCGAACAGCGAGCCGCCGATCAGGAACGCGGTGGCAGCGACCCAGTTGACGCGCCGCAGCCGCCGTGCGAGGTCGGGAGGCGCCGCGACGTGTGTCACCTCGCCCGCATCGGATACGAGGTCGACCCAACCGCGCCTGCGCGCCGCGCGCGAGGTCCAGACCGCGCTGCCTCCCTGCGGCAGCCGCCACCTGATGCGGGTGGTGAACGGCCCCGCCCCGTCGGCCTCCGCCCCGCCCCACTCGCCCGGCCCCTCGATGGATCTGGGCGGCGCCGCGGAGGTCAGCTGGTCGAGAGGCCGATCGCCAGCAGCGGGAAGCCCGCCATCAGGCCGAGGAATGCGCCGATCGCGAGGCCGGTGAGGACTCCGGTGCTCTGCGAGCGGGCGCCGACGAAGAGGCCGACCAGCACCCCGAAGGCTGCGAGGCCGAAACCTATCCAGAAGACGCCGGGCATGAGCGCGGGCGAGATTATCAGCGCCCGGCGCCGGCAGGAGCGAGGCCACGACGACAGAAATGGACCGGGTGGACGGGCTCACGCTCTCGGCGCTGTTCGCCTTTGGCGGCCGCCTCGCCGACATCGCCCCCAACCTCGACCGCACCCGACCGGAGCGGCTACGTTGCCCCGATGAAGCGGCCGCCTCGTCTCGTCCTCCTTCTCGGCCTTGCGGCTCTCGCCGCGACCCTGGGCCCACCCGCCACCGCTGTTGCGGCCGAACCCGGCGAAGGGTCGGCGGCCGAGCGCCTGATCGAGACCTACTCGCCGCGGCTTGAAATCAGGGCCGAGCAGGACCCTCCCTGCGAAACGACCGCGGAGCAGTACGAGTCGAGCTCGGTCGACACGGTTCTCGGCAACCCGGCCGTCGTGCTCGAAAAGACGGGGCCCGATGGGAATGAGCACCCGGTCAAGAGGGCGCCGACTGCGGCTGATCTCTCCGGGCTCGGCGACGACTTCTACCTGAACATCCCGGGCGACCCGCTCGGCGACACCTGCGTCTACGCCAGGGACTTCGAGAAGCTCAAGAAGGAGGGCCGAGCGCCGGCCGTCACCTACGCCCACATCGCCCGCGAGAAGGGCCGGGAAGGCCTCGCGGTGCAGTACTGGTTCTTCTGGTACTTCAACCAGTTCAACGACCTCCACGAGGGCGATTGGGAGGGGATGCAGGTCACCTTCGAATCGTCGGATCCCGCCGAAGCGCTGGAAGAAGGGCCGAGCGAAGTCGGCCTCTTCCAGCACGGGGGCGGCGAGAAGGCCGACTGGGAAAGCGGCAAGGTCGAGAAGGAAGGGACCCACCCGATCGTCTATCCGGCGGCCGGCTCGCACGCGACCTTCTACGACGCGGCGATCTACGTCGAGAACGGGCGCAAGGGGTCCGGAGTCGGATGCGACAACACCGCCGAACCCCACCGCCGGCTCAACGTGAAGCCGATCCAGGTCCCGACCGAACCGGGGCCCAACAGCCCGTTCGCCTGGCTCACCTACGCGGGCCACTGGGGCCAGAAGGAGGAGGGATTCAACAACGGCCCAACCGGGCCGGCGATGAAGGACCGCTGGCTTGCGCCGTTCACCTGGATGGAAGAAATCCGGACGACCAGCCCGCGGCTGCCGATCGGCTCGATCCTGGGACCGACGGTTTCGAGGGCGTTCTGCGGCGCGGTCGCCAACGTCACCGCGTTCATGAACCGCTCGCAGCGGGACCGGTGGATCATCTACGCGGTCCCCGGCCTCTTCCTGGCGCTGATCCTCTTCGTCGCCTGGCGGACGACCTGGCGGCCGGTCGACGTCGCCCGGCTGCGCCAGCGGCGGGCGTTCGGGCAGCTGCTCAGGACCTCGGACAGGCTCTACCGCCGCCACTGGCGGGTGTTTGGCGCGCTCGGCCTCAGCGCGATCCCGATCGTCGGCGGGATAACGGCGCTCAGCTGGCTGATCACCGGCGGCGACAGCGGCCGCCAGCTCGACGACAAGGCGGGGGTCTCGGGGCTCCACGTCGCGCTTGGCGAACTGATCACCGGGGTCGGCCAGCCGCTCGCCAGCGCGATCGTCTCCGGGGCGGTGATCGTCGCGATCCGCGAGCTCGAGCGGACCGGGTCGACGAGCTTCGTCGGCGCATATCGCGGTGTCTGGGCACGCTTCAGGCGGGTCGTCGGGGCCCAGCTGCTGGCGATGGCGGCGCTTCTGCTGATGGCGCTGACGATCATCGGCATCCCGTTCGCGGCCTGGAAGTACATCGGGTGGCTGTTCGTCCAGCAGCAGATCCTGTTCGAGGACCGCGGTTTGCGGGACTCTTTCCGAGGGAGCTCCGACCTGGTCCGCGGCCGCTGGTGGTACACGCTGCGGGTCGCGGCCTTCTTCTGGCTCGTCAGCGTCGTCGTCGGCCCCTTCCTCGGCTTCGCACTGATCTTCACGACGCTGCCGCTGCTGCTGATCAACTTCATCGGCTCGGTCGTGTTCGCGCTCCTGATCCCCTACGTCGCGATCGGGCAGACGCTCCTCTACTTCGATCTCCAGGTCACTGAAAGGGCGCCCGCCAGACGCTG
Organism: uncultured Solirubrobacterales bacterium; assembly: GCA_963737575.1. Classification (GTDB taxonomy): domain Bacteria; phylum Actinomycetota; class Thermoleophilia; order Solirubrobacterales; family 70-9; genus VRUE01. The sequence continues at coordinate 181,190 of CAVTTJ010000011.1, read as the reverse complement.
GCGGGAGCGGCTGAGACCATCGCGAGCCAGCGTCGAGCCGCTAGGTTTCGAGCCGTGAGGATCCTCGCCTTCAGCGACCTCCATCGCGATCTCGACCAGGCCGCCCAACTGGTCGCGAAATCGGAGGACGCCGACCTCGTGATCGGCGCCGGCGACTTCGCCTCGATCCACGAGGGCCTGGGCGAGACGATCGAGGCGCTCGCCCCTATATCGGCCCCGACGCTGCTCGTCCCCGGCAACAACGAGACCGAGGACGCGCTGCGCGAGGCGGCATCCGGGTGGAGCGCGGCGACCGTGCTGCACGGGGAAGGCACAGAGATCGACGGAGTCGAGTTCTTCGGGCTCGGCGCCGGCATCCCGGTCACCCCATGGGATTGGAGCTTCGACCTCGACGAGGTGACGGCCGCCGAGCGGCTCGCCCCCTGTCCCGAGAATGCCGTCCTCGTCCTCCACTCTCCGCCGCAGGGGCACTGCGACACGAACGGGGCCGGCGATCACTTCGGCAGCGCGGCGCTGCTGCAAACGATCGAGGAGAAGCAGCCCCGGCTCGCGGTCTGCGGACACATCCACGAGTCCTGGGGCTGCGAGCGCCTGGTCGGCCAGACGCCGCTCCACAATCTCGGCCCGACCGGCACCTGGCTCGAGCCCTAGCTCCGCGTCAGCCGGCCCGGCGATACCTGAGGTGGGCGACGCCGGGGGCCTCGATCGCGCGGACCTGCTCGAAGCCGGCGCCGGCGGTCGTCTCGCCGAACAGCGGCGAGCCGGCGCCGAGCAGGATCGGGACCACGTTGAGCCACATCTCGTCGACGAGCCCGGCGGCGAGGTACTGCTGGATCGCCTCGGCGCCGCCTCCGATCGCGACGTCCTTCCCTCCGGCGGCGGCGGTCGCCCGCTCGAGTGCCGCCTCGATTCCGTCAGTGACGAAGTGGAAGGTCGTGCCGCCCTCCAGTGCGAGCGGCTCGCGCTCGTGATGGGTGAGGACGAAGACCGGCGTGTGGAACGGTGGGTTATCCCCCCACCACCCGTCCCATGGGTCCTCCCCCCAGGGCCCCGGGCCGCCGCCGAACATGTTCCGACCCATGATCGTTGCCCCCACGTTCGCAGTCGCCTCCTCGAGGACATCGGTGCTGGCGTTTACCTCCCCGCCCTCGCGACCGTGGGGGCGGCGCCAGGCCTCGAGCTTGAGGACCCACTCGTGAAGCGCCTCTCCTCCTTCTCCGAGCGGGTCCTCGACGCTCTGCTTGGGGCCCGCTACGAAACCGTCGAGGGAAACGCTGATCTGAAACCGGAGGCGGCTCAGGACACGGTCCAAGTGTCGCCCGAGTGCAGCAGGCTCTCGACGTCCGACATCGACGCCCCGGCGTGCGCCTCGCTCAGCTCCCTCTGACGGCCGGCGCCGTAGACCGGGCGGTCGACGGAGCGCAGGACGCCGATCGGGGTCGGCCCGTTGGGCCGCTCGGAGAGGCGCGCCAGGGCGACGGCGTGGCTCTGGTTATCGAGGTGGGCGTCGTGGATGACGAGCGCCGACTCGCCGACCTCGGCGATGTCGGCGACGGTCAGGCTGCCGTCGGGGGCGCGGACTACGCCGCGCTCGTTGTCGGTGCCGAACCGGATCGGCTCGCCGTGCTCGAGGCGGATCTGGTTCGGGGCGCCGCCCTTGCCGCGGACGGCGTCGAAGGCGCCGTCGTTGAAGACGTTGCAGTTCTGGTAGATCTCGATGAAGGCGGCGCCGTCGTGCCCGGCGGCGGCGCGCAGAGTCGCGGCGAGGTGCTTCTTCTCGACGTCGACCGTGCGGGCGACGAACGAAGCCTCGGCCCCGAGCGCCAGCGCCAGCGGGTTGAACGGCGGGTCCTCGGAGCCGAACGGGGTCGACTTGGTGATCTTGCCCTTCTCGCTGGTCGGTGAGTACTGGCCCTTGGTCAGGCCGTAGATCTGGTTGTTGAAGAGGAGGATCTTGATCGGGACGTTGCGGCGCAGGGCATGGATCAGGTGGTTGCCGCCGATCGAGAGCGAGTCTCCGTCGCCTGTCACGACCCAGACCGAGAGGTCATCCCGCGAGGCCGCGATGCCCGTCGCGAGTGCCGGCGCCCGGCCGTGGATCCCGTGCATCCCGTAGGTGTCCATGTAGTAGACGAAGCGGCCGGCGCACCCGATCCCCGAGATGAAGACAGTGCGCTCGGGGGGCACGCCGATCTCCGGCATCAGCGCCTGGACGCTGGCGAGGATCGCATAGTCGCCGCAGCCCGGGCACCAGCGCGTTTCCTGGTCGGACTGGAAGTCTGCCTTGGCCAGGACCGCGGGCGCGCTCCCGTTGCCGCCGGCGCCGTTGCTGCTCCCGTTCTCACTCATGAAATCGCCTCCAGAATCGCCTGTTCCATCTCTTCGGCGAGGATCGGCAGGCCCTCGACCTTGTTGAAGCCAAGCGCGTCGACGACGAACTCGGAGCGGATGATGCTCAGCAGCTGGCCACTGTTGAGCTCCGGGATCAGGACCTTTGGGTAGCGCCGGACGACCTCGCCGGTGTTGGCCGGAAGCGGGTGCACATGGCGCAGGTGGGCGATCGCGATCGGGATGTCCTTTTCGCGCACGCGGCGGGCGGCGGCGCGGATCACGCCGTAGGTCGAGCCCCATCCCAGCACCAGCAGCTCGGCGCCGTCGTCGGCGTCGACCTCGAGCGGGGGGAGCTCCTCGGCGAGGTTCTCGAGCTTTGCCGCGCGAAGCTCCGTCATCAGCGCGTGGTTCACCGGGTCGTAGCTGATGTTGCCGCTCCCGTCCTCCTTCTCGAGGCCGCCGAGGCGGTGCTGGAGGCCGGGGGTGCCGGGGATCGCCCAGGGCCGGGCGCCACGCTCGTCGCGGAGATAGGGCATGAAGTCGTCGCCCGTGTTCGGCGCCTCGGCGAAGTTCGGATCGATCTCGGGCAGCTCGGCGCTGTCGGGGATGCGCCAGGGCTCCGAGGAGTTGGCGAGGAAGGTATCGCCGAGGAGGATCACCGGAGTCCGGTAGCGGACCGCGGTGCGGACGGCTTCGACCGCCATCGTGAAGCAGTCGGCAGGGGTTGCCGGGGCGAAGACGGGGATCGGGTTCTCGCCGTGGCGGCCGTGGATCGCCATCAACAGGTCGCCCTGCTCGGTCTTGGTCGGCATCCCGGTCGACGGCCCGGCCCGCTGGACGTCGACGATCACCATCGGCAGCTCGACCATCGCCGCGAGCCCGATCGTCTCGGCCTTGAGGTCCATCCCGGGGCCGCTGGTCGCGGTCACGCCGAGCTTGCCGGCAAACGCAGCCCCCAGCGCCATGTTGGCAGCCGCGAGCTCGTCCTCGGCCTGGACCGTGCGAACGCCGAAGCGGTCGCGGCTGGCGAGGGCGTGCAGGAGCTCGGAGGCGGGGGTGATCGGGTAGCTGGCGAAGAACATCTGCAGCCCGCTGCGAACGCTCGCCGCGATCAGGCCGATCGCCATCGCCTGGGTGCCGTCGATGTTGCGGTACTCACCGGGCTCCAGCGGGGCGGGCTCGATCTCAACCGGCGTCGCGGCGATCTCGGTCGTCTCGCCAAAGTTGTAGCCGGCCTTGAAGGCGGCGATGTTGGCGTCGCGGACGGCCGGGCGCTTGGCGAATTTCGTCTCCAGCCAGGAGATCGTCGACTCCGTCGGCCGCCCGTACATCCACGAGATCAGGCCGAGGGCGAAGATGTTCTTGGTCCGCTGTGCTTCGGCCGGCTTCAGGCCCTCGATGTCGTCGGTCGCGCGCGTGGTCAGCGTCGTCATCGGGACGCGGAAGAGCTGGTAGCCGTCGAGCGAGCTGTCGTCGAGCGGGCTGTCGTCGTAGCCCGCCTTGGCGAGGTTGGCCTTCGTGAAGGCGTCCTCGTTGACGATCAGCGTGCCGCCCTGCTCCAGCGCCGCGAGGTGGGCCGAGAGCGCCGCCGGGTTCATCGCGACCAGGGTGTTCGGGTAGTCGCCGGGCGTGAGGATGTCGCGCGAGGCGAAGTGGATCTGAAAGGCGGAGACACCGTGCGGCGTCCCGGCGGGCGCCCTGATCTCGGCAGGGAAATCGGGAAGGGTCGAGAGGTCGTTGCCGAACAGGGCGGTCGCGGCCGTGAAGCGGGCGCCGACGAGTTGCATGCCATCGCCAGAGTCGCCAGCAAACCTGACTATGACCCGCTCTTGCTTTTTTGCAGTCGTTGCCACCTTCGAGCCGGCCCCCTGACCGGCGATACCCACAAGTTAATACTTCGGCCCGCTGGGCCGCCCGCCGGAGGAAATCGCGCCGCCTTCGTCAGACTATTGATCTGTCGGATGCGAACCGACCTCGGTAAAGCGATGGGCGGAACGCGCCGATAGGCCGGGAGAATTTGCAGGAAGAAAATCAAGACAAACTCACTCGCCGCCTGCTGCGGCTCGTGCTCGGCCTCGCGGTCCTCCTGATCGCGCTGGTGGCCATCGCGATCAGTCACGGCCACGGCGGCGAGGCCGAACTGAACCCGATCGCCGAGGCTGCGGAACGGACCTCGGCGATGTCCGGCTCGAGGATGGACCTGAGCATGCATTTCTCGGCGCCGGGACGGGCCGGAGCCTTCACGGCGAAGGGCCAGGGGGAAATGAACTGGCGAACCCAGCGCGGCCAGATGAACATGACGATGTCGATTGCCGGCCGCGATGTCTCTCTCGAAACGGTCTCCGACGGGGACTCCGTCTACACGAGGTCCTCGCTGCTGAGCGGTCACCTGCCGGAAGGCAAGGAATGGATCGGCGTCGAATCCTTTCTCGGAGGGCAGGATCCGAACACCGCGCTGTCCGGCGGCGCCGACACCGAGGAATTGCTGCGGTCGCTGGAAGCGACCGGGGGGCCGGTCAAGGATCTCGGCCGCGAAACGGTCCGCGGTACGGAGACGACCCACTATCGCGCCACCGTCGAACTGGGTCTCCTCGAAGACAAACTTCGCAACGAAGGGGACTATGCCGCCGCGCAGCTGATCGAACACGCCTCCCTGAACGGCCAGACCACGTTCCCGGTGGAGGTCTGGGTCGACCGCAACGGGATCGTCCGCCGCATCCGCGAGGTGGTGCCAACCGGTGGCGCCGAAGGCGGGGACCCCGGCCAAACCATGGAAGTCGAAGCCGAGCTCTACGACTTCGGCATCGAGCCCGACATCTCGCCTCCTCCCACGAGCGAGGTGTTCGACGCCACCTCGCTGGTCAAGGCAAAACTCGGCCTGGACGAATAGGAGCATCGCCCCCCGCCCCGGAGATTCGGCCTGAAAGAAATCCCCGAAATTGGTCGCAATCCGTCCACCCTCGGCCGTGGGCGCCCACGAACTCTGAAACGCTCGGGGTCTCGTCCGCAAACACCTCGAGGAGATCATGCGCCCGCTCATTCGTTCCCTTCTGATCGCCACCGCCTGCCTCGCCTTTCCAGTCAGCGCGCAGGCGGCGACCCCGTTCACCGCGGGCGCCGGCGCCGACCCCAGCGTCGCGATCGGGTCCGATGGGACCGGCCACATCGCCTGGGAGACCGAAGCCGAAAACACCCAGGTCGGGTACTGCCGGGTCAGCTCCGAGGCCACGAGCTGCAATCGCACCGAAATCCTCAGCTTCCCCGGCTCGACCGAAGCGCAGCGTGCCGGCAAGGCTCAGGTCTTCGCACCGGCCCCGGAAAAGGTCGTGATCGTCGCCGGCTGCTGGGAGTGCCCGACCGAAACCTTCAACCGGACCTATCGCTGGATCTCGACGAACAACGGCGCCAGCTTCGGGCCGGCGGAAGAAATTGGGACAGGGCCCGAAACGAACGGCAGGGGCGCCTGGCTCGACGACGTCTCGATCTACGTCGGCACCAATGGCGCGAACGCGAAGGCGGCGCTCACCGACCTCGGTCAGGGCGTGACCTACGCGACCGGCGGCCTCTTTGTCTACGGGCCCGAGCTCGTCCGCGTCCAGGGCACCGACAAGCTGGTGGCCGCAACCAACGACCTCGGTGCCGTCAAGTACGGCGTCTACAAAGGCAGCACTCTCACGGCCGCCAACATCAACAACGTCGCCAACTGGGAAATCGACAAGACCCTGCCCGCTCCCGAGCCCGAAAACAGCGACACCTCCCTGAACAGCGGCCCCAACGGTGTCTTCCTGACCTACCGCAACTTCGTCCCCGGGAACACCCATATCGGGCTGCGGCGCTTCGACGCGACCACCAACACGTTCGGCGGCGCAACCTTCATCGAGGGCTCGAACCCGATCGACGACGCCAGCCTCGGCGCGCCGGACAGCTACCAGGACCCCTCCGGCCGGATCCACGTCGTCTGGACCACGCTCTACGAAGGCGGTCGCCTCCGCTACGCGGTAAGCGACCCCTCGGGCGCCAACTTCTCCGCCGCGGGCACACTTGCCGGCTCCGAAGGCTTCTACGAACCCGAACTGGCGGCCGGCGCCGACGGCCACGGTTTTGCGGTCTGGACGGCGGGCATCTCCGGCCCGATCAGGGTGGTGCCGCTCGACCCCCAGCCCGAACCGGGCGCCACGACGACCGACACGACGCCGCCAGGCGTCAGCGGGTTCGGCATCGACAGCCCCAATCTGCGCCCCGGCCAGAGCGCCAGCTTCAAGTTCCACTCGACCAAGGCCGGCCAGGCGGTCCTGACGATCGAACAGCGCTTCAGGGGCACGAAGAAGACCCGTAAAGGCAAAAAGCTCTGCGTGGCGGCGAAAAAAGGCCAAAAGAAGAACTGCACCGCCTACCGCAAGGTCGGCGAAATCCGCCAGGCGGTGACCGCGGGCGACAACACGATCGAGTTCAACGGGCGCGTCGCCGGCCGCAAGCTGAAGCCGGGCAAGTACCGCGCCAGCCTGGTGGTGACCGACGCCGCCGGTCAGGTCTCACGGACCGAGACGGTCAACTTCCAGGTCCTCAAGCCGAAAAAACCAAAACACCGAGGTTAGGCTCCGCCTCATCCGGTTCCGGTCCCGGGCTCAGCAGCCCGGCAGCGGGTCCGGGAACGAGGACCCGAAGAGATTGTGCGACCAGCAGTTGCCCTGGCCGCTGCCGTCCCAGGCGAGGGCGACGGCGAAGACCGGCGGAAGTGACGGGGCCGGGTTGTTGCCGTTGCCGAGGACGGCGTTGAAGATGACGCTGTTGTGATCGGGGTTGGGCTCTATGTCGAGCACCGCACAGACTTCTTCCGGAAGTTCCTGCGCCTGACAGATATTGGCGACAGCGATCCCGTAGGAGTCGTTGCCGGTGACGAGATTTGCCTTGACCGTGTTTTCGTCGACCGCCATAAGCAGGATCCCGGTTCCCGGCGGCACCTGGCAGACCGTGTCCTCGGGGTCGGTGCAGGTGTTGGGCCGGTCGTTGTTCGTCACGACGTTGTGGTCGATGACGTTGCCGCTGTTGACCTTGGCGTCGAGGAAGGGCAGGTCGAAGGAGAGGATCCCGCCGGTGTTGCCGTAGGAGAGGTTGTGGTCGGCACGGATCCCGACGCTGTTCTCGAGCTCGTCCGCAAGCACAAGAAGCACGGGCATCACAAGAAGCGCCACTAGCAACTTCGGGGGTGGCTCAGCAAATCGGCTGCGGAACAGGAGCCGGCGAAGACCCTGAGGCAGGCGCGGCCGAGCCGCAGAGCTGAACGTAGGATTCCGTCCACATTGGTTCGGGTCGACAGCGCCTCGTTCTTCCTCATCGTCCTGAGCGCGGCAGTGGCTGCGATCACGGTCGCGGTTCTGCCGAAACGCGTTGCCCCGCCGGTCATCGTGCTTGAGCTCCTGTTGGGCATTCTCATCGGACCTCACGGGTTCGAACTGGCCTCCACCGACGAATTCAGTCAGTTCTTCTCCAATCTTGGGTTGGGGATGCTCTTCTATTTCGCCGGCTACGAGATCGACTTCGAGCGCATCAGGGGCCGCGCGCTTCAGCTCGGGGGCTTGGGCTGGCTGGTCTCGATCGTGCTCGCCTATGGGCTCGGGGGATTTCTTTGGGGTCTCGGCGTCATCGATTCCTTCGTCTACACCGGCTCGGCGATGGCGACCACGGCGATCGGCACTCTGATCCCGATCCTCCGCGACAGCGGTGAGATCAAGACCCGCTTCGGCACCTATCTGCTCGGTGCCGGCGCGGTCGGGGAGTTCGGCCCGATCCTCCTGGTCACCCTGTTCCTATCGACCGACCATCCGCTACGCGAGGCACTGGTACTGATCGCCTTCGTCTTCATCGCGGTCGCCATCGCCCTCCTGTCGATGGGGGTTGTCTGGAAGGAGCTGCCGGCAATCGAAAAGACCCTGGAGGCGAGTGACCAGCTCGCGGTTCGGGTAACGGTGGTGCTGATCTTCGGTCTCGTCGGCCTCGCCGGACACCTGCATCTCGACATCTTGCTCGGTGGCTTCGTCGCCGGGATGATCACCCGCGCCGCCCTGCGCGGCCACGAGGTGGCGGTCTTCGACTCCAAGCTGACCGCGGTCGGCTTCGGCTTCTTCATCCCCTTCTTCTTCATCTTCAGCGGCATGAACTTCGACCTTGAGGCGCTCGGTGAAATCGGCGCCATTCTCAAGCTGGCGATGTTCTTCGCCCTCTTCCTGGTCGTACGTGGGACTCCGGCACTTCTGCTCTACCGCCATCTGCTCAACGCCCGCCAGCGGGCGGCACTTGCCTTCTATTCATCGACCGAGCTACCGTTGGTCGTCGCGATCACCACGCTCGCCGTCGAGGACGGGCATATGAAATCGTCGACCGCTGCTGGCCTGGTCGGGGCGGCGATGCTTTCCACGCTCGTCTTCCCCTTCGTCGGGCGGGCAATGCTGGAGGGAGGTGCCGCCGACGCCGTCACCCGCCCGCCCTCGAGCGCGGCGCCCCGCAGGGCTTAGAAGATCTGACCTCGGCGGTTTGGTCGGGGTGCCGGCGGCGATAGTCGCGGATCGCATAAAGAGCCTCGGCGATCACAGTCACATCGATCGCCGCGAAGCCAGCGATGACTCCGGCGGGAACCATGCCCCAATCGTCGTCCTGCTGCACGGCCGGCGCAACGCCTGAGGTCAGAGCCCTGACGAAGGTTGGTCGCGATGAACGGGCCGGCCGGGGGCGGGGGCAGGTGGGTGGCAGCAGGCGCTCAGGCCGGAGTGGCCGCCTCCCTTTTCGGGGCCTGCAGTGTCTGGTACTCGGGAGGGACCGAGCCGCGTAGGCGCCAGCCGCGCTGGTCCCGCTGAAGAACGCCGCGCTCGTGCAGCTTCGAGAGCGCAGTGGTGACCGACGGTCGTCGAGCGCCGATCAGCTCCCCGAGCAGACTGTGGGTCAGGGGGACCGGAACCTCCACCCATTCGCCCCTCAGGCGTCCGAACCGGTCGGCGAGATGCCAGAAGAGCATCGTCAGCCGGGTCTCGATCCGTCGCTGGTTGACGATCGCAATCAGGATCGCCAGGTAGCGCGAGCGCATCAGGGCCCTCCGCACCAACGTTTCGGCGATGCCCGGGAAGGGAGCGGCGCGGAGAGCGAAATCGGCGTCGAGGATTGCTGCCCGCGTCGGCTGGATCACAGTCCAGTTTGGGTCGGTGGGGAGGGTCGACCAGTCCCCGACCAGGTCCCAGGGCCGCATCAGGTCTCCCGGCCCGATCAGCTCGGCGCCGTAGTGCTCGCTCTGGACCACGCGGCGGCAGAGCACCCCGGAGAGGACGAGCAGGCCGAAGCCCGCGTGATCGACCGGCTTCTTCTCCGGCTGCCCGCCGTCCCAATCGCCCAGCGGGATCTCCACTGTGTGGGCGGCGCAGGCGCGAATCGCTGCCGGCCTTCTTCCCTCGGGCACCGCGGCCCCCAGGTCGGGTTCGAGTTGCAGCACCGCGACAGCCGTCACGCTGCAAAGGGTAACCCCGTGCCCTGGCGCGGTCATCGGCACCGAATGTCATAGCTCTGACATCGCTGGAGCGGCGAGCGGGAAGAGTGGACCGAATCGTGTTCCCGGTCTCCTAGGCTCGGCTCGATGGTGCCCTCTACGGCCAGGAACGACGCGGCTCGCCCGTATGCCATTCGATCCACGGCGAGGGCACTGTTCGGCGGCGAGGGGGGTGTGCTCGCCGCGCTGGCGCTGCTGGTCGGCGTCGGAGCGGGCCTCGGTGCGATCGGATTCCGCTATCTGATCCTCGGGTTCACCGAGCTCTTCGCCGGCCACAGCGACCCCAGCGATCTCGGCCATTTCACTAATCCCCACGTTCCGCTCCTCGGGCCCTTTGTGGTCTTGGTCGCGCCGGTTCTTGGTGGCCTGCTCTACGGGCCACTGGTCTACCGCTTCGCTCCCGAGGCGCGTGGCCACGGCGTTCCGGAGGTGATGCTCGCGGTCCACTCCAATGAGGGGCGGATCCGTGGCCGGGTGCCCGTTGTCAAGTCGCTCGCCTCGGCGCTCTGTATCGGTGCCGGCGGCTCGGTCGGTCGCGAGGGGCCGATCGTGCAGATCGGCTCGGCGCTGGGCTCCGGTCTGGCGCAGCTGACCCGTCTGGCCGGCCAGGAGACGCGGCTGCTGGTCGCCTGTGGCGCCGCCGGCGGGATCGCCGCCACTTTCAACGCCCCGATCGCTGGGGTGTTCTTCGCCTTGGAGCTGATCCTGCGCGACTTCCAAACGCGCTCCTTCGGGCTCGTTGTGCTCAGCTCGGTTGTCGCCACAGCGGTCGGGCGAATCGCCTTCGGCAGCGAAGCCTTCCTGACCCTCCCGGCATTCAGACTCCACACGGCGATCGAGTACCCGCTCTACGGACTGCTTGGTGTCGCCGCGGCTCTGGTCGGCATCGTCTTCATCCGTGTTCTCTACGGTTCAGAGGACCTCGCCGACCGGCTCTGGCGCGGCCCCGCCTGGCTGCGCCCCGCGGTCGGCGGTCTGCTGTTGGGATGCGTTCTGTTGGTCCTGCCTGAGATGTACGGGGTGGGGTACCCGGTGCTCGAAAATGCGATCGCCGGCCAGTACGCAGTCGCTTTGCTGATCGCCCTTCTGGCCGGAAAGGTCATTGCCACCAGCCTGACGATGGCGATCGGAGGCTCGGGCGGGGTCTTCGCTCCCTCGCTGTTCATGGGAGCGATGCTGGGAAGCGCCTTTGGGCTTGCCGTCCACACCGCACTGCCCGGCGCCACGGCGAGCGCCGGCGCCTACGGACTGGTCGGAATGGCGGCCGTCTTCGCGGCCGCCGGCCGTGCTCCGATCACCGCCGTGTTGATTGTCTTCGAGTTGACCGGCGACTACTCGATTATCCTGCCGCTGATGTTGGCGGTGGTCGTGGCGACCGGGCTGAGCCGGGCACTGAGCGAGGACTCGATCTACACGATGAAGCTGCGCCGTCGCGGCATCGACGTCGACCAACCGGCCTCAAGCGCGGCGTTGGCGGGGCTATCGATCGGCGATGCGATGGGCGAGCCTCTTACACCACTTGCCTACGACGCTCCGGCCCCCGAGGCGGCCGCCGCCATCTTGCGCGCCGGGCACAACGCCCTCCCGGTGGTGGACGAGTCGGGGACGTTGCGGGGGATCGTCTCCATGCGCGCCTTCGAGCGCGAGGCCGACGACCTGCCGGCCACCGTTGGCGCTCTGGCCGAAGAGGTTCCCAAGCTGAACCCAGCCGAGCCACTCTCAGTCGCGGTCGATTGGCTGACCAGAGGAGACCAGGAGGGCCTGCCGGTCCTCGCCGTCGATGGAGTGACGGTGGTTGGGTGGATCGATCACCGGGACGTCCTCCGCGCTTACGCCAGTGGCTCCGCCGACCAGCCGCGGAGTGGTGCGACCTCTTCGGTCGGCCCGCGAAGGCCCCAGAAGGAGAGCGCCTCTTCTGCATCTCGCTAGAGGGCAGCAAGTCGGACGTCAATGCCCAATGCCCACCCCGTAGATGGCTGCCGAGTGCTCGATTGCCACGGGATTCTGGCCGCCCTGGAGCCCGAAGATCGAGGGGATCGACCTCGACCGGGTGATCTACAACCCGATCTACGGCCACGACCTGACGAGCTTCGAGTTCAGGTGAGCGCGGCCCGGGCCGACCGCCACGACGGAATCCCGCAGTACTCTCTCGCGCAGATCCTCGCCATTTGGGCCGCGGCCGCAATACCGATGGGCGCCCTCTCCTGGATCGTCGCCCCCTGGCTGGCCGACAGGCTGGGCGGGCAGGAGCCGCTCGTCCAGGCGCTCCTGATCTGCATTCCTCTGGGGCTGGTCTGGGAGTTCGCCCTGGTCTTGATCCTCACCCGGCGGGAGGTCGGGAGCCTCTCGTGGCCCGGGCTTCGCGACGCGCTCTGGCTGCGGCCACCGAGGGATCCGCGAAGCGGCCGCTACGGCGGGCGGGTATGGCTCTGGGTGCTTCCCTTCATGGCGATCTTCGGGCTCGGGTTCGTCCTGCCGGGGATTCCCGCCCCGTCGCCGCGCGGCCTCGCCGAGTTTCTCGGGACCGACGCCGGCGAAAGCTTCTTCAGCGGCGCCTGGGGATGGCTCGCCGTGATCGTCGTCTTCGCCGTCTTCAACACCGTGCTCGGCGAGGAGCTCCTCTTCCGCGGCCTGCTGCTGCCGCGCATGCGCGGGGTCTTCGGCCGCTACGACTGGGTCGCGAACGGGGTGCTGTTCGCCTGCTACCACCTCCACACCCCCTGGGTGATCCCGACGGCGCTGATCAACGTCTTCGCCATCTCCTACCCCTCGCGCCGCTACGAGAGCGCCTGGATGGGGATCCTCGTCCACTCGACCCAGAGCGTCGGCCTGGTCGCGATCGTCACCGCCCTGGTGGTCTCCTGAGGCAGAATCCCGGGTATGTCGGGGTCGATGGAGCTCGAGGACAGGGTCGCGATCGTCACCGGAGCCAGCGCCGGGATCGGCGCCGCGGTCGCCCGCGGCCTCCATGAGGCAGGGGCATCGGTGGGCTTGCTCTCGCGCAGGGGCGCCGACCTCGGCCTCGATCGAGCGCTCGGGGTGGCCTGCGACGTCAGGGACCGCGCCGCAGTGATCGCGGCGACAGAGGCCGTCGTCGAGCGCTTCGGCCGGCTCGACATCGCCGTCGCCAACGCCGGGGTGGGCGCCTACGGCCCGTTCCTCGACCTCGACCCCGAGCTGGTCGAGGAGATGATCGACGTCAACCTCAAGGGCACCCTCCACACCGCGGCCGCGGCTCTCCCCCACCTGATCTCCTCCGGCGCCGGGGACTTCGTCTCGATCGCCAGCGTCGCCGGGCTCCGTGCCTTCCCGGGCGAGTCCGTCTACAACGCCTCGAAATTCGGCCAGCTCGGGTTCACCCGATCGCTCGACCACGAGCTGCGCGAGAAGGGCGTGCGGGCCACCTGCATCTGCCCCGGGGGGGTCAACACCGAGTTCGCGATCGGCACCGGCCGAGAGGAGGGCGAGCCGGCGCTGGAGGAGATGATGAGCGCCGAGGAGGTCGCCGAGGTCGTCCTCTTCGCCCTCACCCGCCCGCGCGGGATGCGGATCCTGACGACCAGCTTCCGGCCCGACTCGGAGGCCTCCTGGGGCTAGCGCCGCTTCTTCTTCGAGCTGGCGCCTTGGCCCCCGCAAGGGACCTTTCATCTTGACCTTCTGGGTGAGTCGCTTCCCGTTCTGGGCGCCGTATTCGACGGTGGTAACCGGCGGCTTGCCGCACAAAAAGTGATTGGGGTGTCGGTCAGGTAACCCTTCTTGTCGCCGTAGAGGGAGAGGCGGAAGTCGCCGGCGGCAGCGCCAATTCGATGACGAGGTCAGTGAAGCTGATCCGCAGGGCAGGGCGGGCCCGCTAGCCGTTCAGCCCTTGCCCAGCCGCAGCTTGAAAGAGCGGGTGAGGGTCTGCGAGCCCTGGATACCACCGGGCTCGGCCGTCGCCTCGAGAACCCGCAGCTTCAGCGTGTAGTGACCGCCCTTCAGGCCCTTGGGGAGCTGGAGGAGCGCCTTCCCTTTGCGCATGGCCTCGGCCGAGAGCTGGAGCGGACGCGTCCGGCCGACGCTGTGCCCACTGCGCGAGAGGCCTCCGGCAAAGGCGATCCAGCCCCGCTTCGGCGGGTGGCGCAGGTGGAGCTTCAGAGCGACCCCGTTCCCCCCGCCACCGAGCTCGACGACCGAGGCATGACGGACCGTGGCGAACTGGGATCCGATCGACCTGCCGCGGACGTCGCGGGTCGAGGTCCTGCCGGCCGCCGTCGTGCTGACCCGGATCCGCGAGGAGCCGAGCGCCCGCCAGTTTGCAGGGGTCACCGACACCGTGGCGCCGGAGCCGACGTGGACCGCCGGCAGCCTGACCGCGACCGGGCGGCCCTGTGCGTCGAACGCCGACAGAGTCAGGGTCAGGTTTGTCGGCGCACCGTTTTCGCGACTGAACACAAACGCGCGGCCGGAACCGAATGAGACCTGGTCCCCGGCGCCCTTGCCGCTGCTGGTCTCGAAGCCGACGAGGTGGTCGGAGAGGCTCGAGGCGGCTTTGCTCGAGTGTGCGCCCGGCGAGGCGAGCAGGGTGCCGCCGAACCCGGTCCCCCCGGCGCCGGCCGTATAGCCGATCGAGTCGTCCTTCGGGTCGACGCTGACCCGATCCACCTGGCCCGGCTTCCCGTCGGCCTCGAGGTTCGCCTGCAGCCCCGGCAGGTACATGTTCATCGCCCCTCCCCCCTTGCCCCGTTTGACGGTCGCGCTGACCGTCCCGCGGGCGTCGGGGCCGAGGGTGACCAGCTGCAGGGGCGAATGGGTGTCGTTGAAGTCGGGGAGCGGCGCAACCCCCTTCGGCCAGCTGCTCTGCGGGGCAAGCTTTCCGCCCTTCAGCAGCGAGCCGTGGCCGTCGCTGACCTGGGTGACGGCATCGCCCGAGGAGCCGAAGGCGACCATCACCGCTGCCGTGAACACGTTCGGCAGGCTCGGCTGGTTGCCGTTGATCTCGGGCAGTTCGTCATGGTGGTAGACGACGAGGTCGGCCTCCGAGCCGCTCCAGCCGAGCTGGGGGAATTCCCAGTTGCCTTCCTTGATCACCAGATGCGAGTTGGTGAACTCGGCCGCGTCGTGGGCCGCCGCGTCTTCCTCCTCGCTGGTCTTGTAGGGGACGTTGGAGTTGGCGACCTGAACCTCGACCCCGCCGGTCGGCAGCGGGTGGGCGTCGTAGGCGAGGACCGTGTGGCCTTCGATCGAGATCCCGTTCCAGTGGATCAACCCGAGCATGACCGGGTTGCCTTTGCTCAGTTCGCCCTCGATCGCGTTGACGTCGTCGTTGGTCCCGTGGACTCCCAGCACCGTGTTCAGCTCGGCCGGGATCAGCTGGTCGGTGAACTGGAGCGAGAACCGCTCGACCACGAACCGCAGCAGCGGGTTCGACGGTCGTTCGGCTGTGTCGAGGTTCCAGACCGTGGAGCCGCCGGTGTGCGGGAAGAACGACGGCGCGATCAGGCCGCGCTGGAACTCGTAGCTCGAATAGGCCATCCCGAAGCAGATCCCACCGGGGATGTAGTTGTTGGCCATCGTTTCGAACAGATAGGCCTCGGGCTTGCGGATCAGCCAGCCGAGGACATCGATGTTCGTCTCCTCCTTGCCGAACAGTTCGTCGATCATTTCTTCGTTCAGCAACTGCTTCCAGTCCCCGTTTTCCCAGCTGAAGCCGTAGGTGTTGCGGAAGGTCCGCACGGTCAGGTTGGGCCCTTTGAAGTTCGGGCCCTGGAGCGGAATCACCTCGACCGGCCCGTTCACCGCTCCGCGCGGGACCCGGAAGGTCGCCGAGGTGCCGTCGGAGGCGATGGTTTCCGCGTAGGACTGGTTGTGGGGGTCCCCGATCGCGATCGCCGTGTCGTGGCAGAAGCCGGCCCCCTTGAGGGTCAGCTGGGTGCCAGGCTGCCCGAGTGCGGGCGTGGCGACTGAGCTCGCTTCCGTGGACGAACCGGCGTACAGCACCTTTTCGATCTTGGACGCGACGGCCACCGTCCCGCTCGCGGTCTGGTCCGCATAACCCGGGGCGCCGACCGTGACCGTGTAAGGACGCGCGCCTTCGTTGCCGGCGCCGGCGCCGGCCGATAGGGTCAGGGTCGCGGTGGCGATCCCGTTTTTCGGCGTCACCGTCGTCATCGCGTGGGTGGGGTCGGTCACTTTCCCGCCGGAGATTTCGGTGATCACGACTCCCGAGGAGCCGGGGCTCGCGACCGAGATCGTCAGCGGTTCGGTGAAGTCGGTTGCCGTCTGCACCCTGAGTTCGATCTGGTGAGGGGTGCAGGGCCCGACCGTGACCGCGGGGGGGTTGACGATTTCGAACGGGGCGCTGACCCCGAGCGGGATCGTCTCGCTGGCGGACTTTTCGGAGCCGAGGCCTTTGTCGACATAGCCGTGGATGGTCAGAGACCCGGGCCCCACCTGCGCGTTCTTCGCCGCGTGCACGGTCAGGGTCGAGCTGCCCGATGTCGTCGGGTTCGGCGAGAAGGTCCCCGTGATCCCGGTGGGAAACGTCGTTTCCATCAGCACCGGGCTCGCCGAGGGGTCCGGGTTGTTCGTCCAGGCGACCGGGATTTTCACCTGCGTTTCTCCACCGGCGACGAGGTTCGCCGCGGGTGGGTTGGCGCCGAGCAGGAAACTCGATTCCGGCGGTGAGGAGGGCGGGTCGTAGGTCAGGTCGTCGAGAGAGAGGTCCGAGTTGCCGGCCGTCAATCCGACTTCGGTCGCGGTGTTCGTGTTCCCGCCTTTCAGCCCCTCCTCGACCGCGACGAAGGCGATGTCGCCCGAAACGGAGGAGAGCGCCACGTCCTTGTATGTCGTCGAGGCCTGCGGCGGGAGGATCGTTTCCTCCTGCTCGACGATCGAGCCATTGCCGCCGAAGGCAGTGGTGATCACGGTGGTGTTGCCCAGAGTATGCCCGGGCGTTGCGATCCAGAATTCGACCGAGTCGGTCGAGTAGCCGAGCGCGAAGAAGGTCGCGGTGGGCCAGAACTCTCCGTTTTCGCAGGCGTTGAGCAGCAGCGAGTTGGACCCCGAGTGGGCAACGCCGGCGTTGTCGAGCGTCGGCGCGCCGCAGTACAGCCCATTGAAGCCCGCTTCCTGTCCCTGCTCGAACGTCGGGCCGGCCGGAGTGGTGGGCGGCCCGTACTGGTTCGTCACCTTCTGCCCCACCGTCGCCCCGCTCTCGAAGTCGAGCGTCACCGGCGCCGCCGAGGCAACCGCCGGGATGCCGAGCCAGAGCGTCAATGCCCCTGAAAATGCGAGTGTGAGACCAAGGAGCCTGTGGCCGCCGGCGAATCGGGGGCGACGGGGGGAAGACCGCATGGTTTGAAGAACCTAGATCACTCAGGATCGCCTGAGCGGAATCCTGGACGCGAATCGAGAACTTTTAGCCGCACTTTAGGCTGGCGGCCCAGACCAGGCACAATCCAGAGCCATGAACGAGCTCGGCGCCCGCTGCGAGGCGCTCCGGTCACTGCACGTCCCGGGCGAGCCGCTGCTGCTGCCGAACGCCTGGGACGTCGCATCGGCGCGCGTGGTCGAGGCGGCCGGATTCCCCGCGGTGGCGACGACCAGCGCCGGCGTCGCCGCCGCGCTCGGCCACGAGGACCACGAAGACGCCCCCGGCGAGGAGATGCTCGCCGCGGCGGCGCGGATCGCGAGCGGGGTCGCGGTCCCGGTGACCGTCGACGCCGAGGCCGGCTACGGGATGGAGCCGGGCGACCTCGTCGCGGCGCTGCGCGAGATCGGCGTCGCCGGCTGCAACCTAGAGGACACCGACCACTCGACCGGGGAGCTGCGGGACGCGGACGCCCACGCCGGGTGGCTCGCGGCCGTGCGCGCGGCCGCCGTCGAGCTGGACTTCGCCCTGGTGATCAACGCCCGCATCGACGTCTTCCTCCACGCAGCCGGTTCGACACCCGGCGACGGCGGCCAGGCCGAGCTCGTCGACAAGGCGCTGCGCCGGGCAGGGGCCTACTCCGAGGCGGGAGCCGACTGCGCCTACCCGATCCTGCTCTGGGAACCGGGGCCTCTGGGGCGGTTCGTCGCCGAGCACTCCGGCCCGGTCAACGCGGTGTGCATCCCCCCTGGCCCCTCTGTCGCCGAGCTCGCCGAGCTCGGCATCGCGCGAATCAGCTGGGGCGGCCAGCTCGCCCACCGGTCGATCGAGTGGCTGAGCGAAACGCTCGAGTCGCTGCCTGAAGCCTGAACCGGGCGCCGGGACCCTAGACCTCGATCACCGAGCCGATCATCAGTGTCCGCTCCCGCCGTGGGCGCGCCCTCCGCCCGTTCGGCCAACCAGGTCCCCGATCGCCTCGGCGAACGCCGCGCTGTGGCGGTCGACGTCCTCAGCGGTGGTGGCAGGCGACATCAGCGCCATGTTGTGGAACGGGGTCATCAGGATCCCCCGGTTGAGGGCGTGGAGGTGGAGGAAGCGGTCGAGATCGTGGTCCCGGGCGGCCGCCGCCTCGCCGCCGCAGCGCGGCTCACGGGCGCTGAACGCGTACTCGACCCGGCAGCCGAGCCTGGTCACGTGCCAGGGAAGGCCGGCGGCCTCGATCGCCTCGCCGACGCCGGCCTCGAAGCGCTCGCCGAGTTCGATCATCCTCGCGAAAGCCTCGTCGGTGAGCACGCTCTCGAGCGTCGCCCGCATCGCGGCGAGCGAGAGCGCGTTGCCCGAGAGGGTGCCGCCGATGCCGCCGACGTCCGAGACCTCGAGCAGGTCGTTGTGCTCGAGGACCCGCGCCGCGACCTCCTCGCTCATTCCGTAGGTCGCGGCGGGAACCCCCGCCGCGAGCGGCTTGCCGATCGTGAGCAGGTCGGGGTCGAGACCGTGGGCGGCGGTGTAGCCGCCGGGGCCGGCGCAGATCGTGTGCGTCTCGTCGATCACCAGCAGGGTCTCGTGCTCCCTGGTCAGCGAGCGGAGCGCGTGGTGGTAGCCGGGCTCGGGCAGGACGATGCCGATGTTCGTCATCGCCGGCTCGGCCAGCACGCAGGCGATCTCGCCCGTCCCCAGCGCCGCCTCCAGCGCCTCGACGTCGTTCCACTCGACCGCGACCGTGGTCAGCGCCGGGTCGACGGGCGGGCCGATGTTGTCGGGCCGCGACCTCGTTGCGCCATCGTCGGCGACGGCGAAGGTCTCATCGACGGTCCCGTGGTAGCACCAGGAGTAGACCAGCACCTTGGGCCTGCCCGTGATCGCCCGCGCCAGCCGGATCGTGAAGCGGTTGGCGTCGGTCGCGGTGAGGGCGAACTGCCAGTAGGGCAGCCCGAAGCGGCGCTCGAGCTCGACAGCCACCTGGGCCGAGTCCTCGCTCGGAAGCATCAGGGTGATCCCGTTCGCGGCCTGCTCGGCGATCGCCGCCACCGTCGGCGCCGGGGAGTGGCCGGTCATCGCGCCGGTGTCGCCGAGGCAGAGGTCGACGTACTCGTTGCCGTCGACGTCCGTGAAGTGGGCGCCCTCGGCGCTCGCGGCGAAGACCGGGTACGGCCCCGCCCACTCGGTCATCCACGGCATCGGGACGCCGGCTAGGAGGGACCCCTTCGCCTCCTCGAAGAGCTCGCCCGAGCGTCGGTGGGTCGCCCGGAACCGCTCCTCCTCGGCGTCGAGGGCAGGGAGCAGCCGGCCGCGATCGATCTCAACCATGTGCCGGTCGAATCTAACCCACCGCCCCGTCTAGGCTGAACGCCATGAAGCGGGTCGCGGTCATCGGCGCCGGGTTCGCCGGGCTCGCCGCGGCGGACGCCCTGCGGGCGGCGGGCTCCGAGGTGACGGTGCTCGAGGCGCGCGACCGGGTCGGGGGCCGCGTCTGGTCGGCGCCGTTCGGCAACGGCGCGGTGGTCGAGATGGGGGCGGAGTTCATCCTGCCGGGCTACGAGACGATGGAGGCCCTCGCCTCGCGCTTCGGGATCCCACCGGTGCTGAAGGGGACCCCCTACGGGCGCCGCGTGCCGGTCGGGCGGGAGGCGGTTTCGGAGAGCGAGCTCGAGGCGGCCTTCGAGCGCCTGGTCAACGGAGTGCGGGGAAGCTCCGGAAGCGCCGCCGACGCGATCTCGGCGCTCGACCTCGACCCGCGGCTCGCGGCGCTGATCCGGACCAGGGTCGCGATCTCCAACGGCCATCCGTCGGAGGACCTCGAGGCCTCGGTCCTGGAGGAGGGAGCCTCGACGTTCGGCGACTTCGACAATCACACGCTCGCGGGAGGGAACATGAGGCTCGCCGAGGCGCTCGCCGCCGAGCTCGGCCCGTCGCTGCATCTCTCCACCCCGGTGCGGACCGTGCGGCGGTCAGGCGAGGAGGTGACGATCGCAACCGACGCGAGCGAGGTTGTCGCGGACGCGGCGGTGATCGCCATCCCCACAGGCCCGCTCACCGCGATCGAGTTCGACCCTCCGCTCGAGGGCCCGACGGCAGAGGCGCTGCGCGGAGTCACCTACGGCCAGAACTCAAAGCTGTTCGCCCGCCTGTTGGCGCCGGCGCCGCCGAGCGCGATCATGTCGGTCGCCGGGCATTTCTGGTCCTACACCCAGCTCGGCACCGACGGCGACCCGGCTCCGTTCGCGGTCGCCTACACCGGCACCCGCGCCGCGGTCGAGGCGCTCGGCAACTCCATGGCGACGCCTCGCTGGGTCGCCGAGTTGGTCGCCCTTCGAGACGACCTCGACCTCGATCCCGACCCGGCCTCGGCGCTGCTCTCGAGCTGGCACGACGACCCCTGGGCGCAGGGGTCCTACTCGGCGCGAAGCCTCTCCTCGCCCCTCCGTGACGACGACCTCGCCCGACCGATCGGGCCGCTCTTCTTCGCCGGCGAGCACACGGCCGGCGAGTGGCACGGGCTGATGGAGGGCGCGCTTCGGAGCGGCGGCCGCGCGGCCGAACAGATCCTCTCCGCCGAGTAGTCCGAGCCGCTCAGGGCCGCGGGTGGTGGCGGTCGCAGACGACCTCGATTCGGATCCCGTCGGGGTCGAAGGCGAAGAACGAGTAGTAGTCCTCACCGGCGTAGGCGTAGTGCTCTTCGGGCGGAGTCTGGATCGGGGCGCCGGCGGCGACACAGCGCCCGTGCGCCAGGTCCACCTCCTCCCGCGTGTCGACCTGGAAGGCGACGTGCTCGAGGCCGACGCCGTAGTCGGTATGGGCTCCGCCGTCCGCCGGCCTGATCCCGATCCATGAGTGCCCGAACTGGAGGTAGACGACCTCCTCGGTGCCGCGGTAGGTCTGGAACCGCGCGTACTCCTCGAGGCCCAGAGGCCCGAGGACCGCGTCATAGAAGGCGAGTGAGCGGTCGACGTCGGCGACCGCAAGGTCGATGTGCTGGATCCCGACGCCCGGCATCGCCCGACCCTAGCGGTGCCCCGGTGAGAAGGGGCCTAGCCCCCGCTCGGCGCAGCCAGGTTGGCGCGGGCGCCGACGGTTGCCTGCGAGCCGTCTGTCGCGGACACCCGCAGGCTGATCTCGACCGCCAGCCGGGGGCCCGCCTGCAACAGCCTCATGCCCGTGTGGTTGAGGTGAACGGACACCCTGCTCGAGGCGCCGGCACGCACCTGGGTTCCGGGTCTGGCGCCCGCGATCGCGACCGCCCCTGAGCCTTTCCGAACCTTCTTGTGTGCCGGGGCCCCACTGTTCGGGGCAGCTTTGAGGCCGAGGGAGTCGATCTTGATCGGGAATGGGTTCGAGTTGTCGACGAGGACGGAGAAGACTCCCTTCGCCGAGACGCGGGGGCCCTTCAGCTTCACCTTCGGATGTGCCCTGTCGAGCATCGGTTTGGCGGGGGCGGCGGGCGCCGCGGTCGAGGCGAGGTTCAGGTCGACCGCGCCGCTGCGGTAGGCCGCCTGCCAGGCGGTGCCTGCGGGTGCGCCGGGGGAGCTGACGCTCGCGAAGGTTCCGCTCAGCGAGCCGGCGTCCACGACGTCGGGGATCGCAGTCGGCACGCTCGGCGCGTAACCGGGGCTCGTGATCGCGGCCGCGGTGCCCGAGATGCTCGCCGCGCCGCTGACTGCGAGCCTGTCGTGCTGGCCGGCCGCCGGACCCGCCAGATGCAGGGCCAGCGTCGAGCCGAGTCGCTGCGTGTAGTCGCCTTCGATGTTCAGGGTCCCGGGCGGTGAGTTGTCGGTGCCGGGCGAGACCGTCGCCCCCGGCACGACGAGGGCGCCCTTGACGGTCCCCGGGCCGTGGAGGGCGCCGCCGTCGAGGGTGATCGTGCTGAGGTTGCCTTCCCCGTCGTCGGTGCTGACCGTGCCGCCGCCGATCGCAGTTTCGGCGCCGCCGCCGGTCTGGGTGTATCCGAGCGGGACGCCGAGGGTCGCGCCGGAGGGGATCGCCAGCTTGCCGAGCACGCTCAGGGGCGCCTCGATCGCCACCGCGCCCTGCGCCGTGATCGAGCCGCCGGGGTCGACGATCACGCCATCGGCGTCGCTGCTCCCCCGGGTGAAGCCGGCGCCGGGGCCGGCGATCTGCATCGGTCCGTCGACGCTCACCGCATCGCCGTTCTGGTTGCTGTCGATCGTGACCATGATTCCGTCGATGTGGGTTGGGCCGGCGAGCGTGATCGAGGTCGGGTTCCGCGTCGGGTTGTGCGTGTCCTGGCTCTCGCCGTCGACGTTGTGGACCGCTTCAGGCCCCCCCGCGACGGCGTTCGTCTGCAGCTGGTTGTGGGTGAGCAGCGAGCCTTCCAGGCCGCCGTCGCTCCATTGCACCGTGCCGTCCCCGGCCTGCGCGGCGTTGAGGACTCCCGAGAACTGGGCTCCTTCGGCGTTCACGGTTCCGCCATGCAGCTCGGCCTCGGTCCCGTCGATGCCCAGCACCGAGCCATCGCGCATGGTGGTCTCCCCGACCACGTTCGCCTTTCCTTCTTCGCCGAGGCGGACGGTGCCGCCGCCGCTGATCGTTCCCCCGTCGGCGAGATTGGCGACCGCGTCGTTGCTGAGAAGCAGCATCAGGCCTTTGCCGACCTTGATGTCGCCGCTGTTGTGGAGGCTGATGACCTTGGCGGGGACGAGGGTGGCCGGCGGCTGGAGCGGTGCCGGGCCCAACACTTCGAGCTCGGCCCCCGGGGTGTTGTCGATCGCGCCCGGCCCGCAGGCACTGCTGTTGCAGGCGAGGATCGCGCCGGCGTGGACCTTGATGTCGCCCCAGTTTTCGACTCGGGCCGGCGCTCCGTCGACCAGCAGTTCACCCGACTGGAAGTCGATCGTCCCTTCGTTACGCAGCAATGTCCCGGGTTCGTTGATCAAGGTGTGGATTCCGCCGTCGTCGACCACGGTGTGGAATCCGGGCGCCAGGGTGAGCTGCCGTTCGAATGAGCCGCCCTGCCACTCGAGCGCCCCGGTGCCCCGCAGCAGCCCGGTCGATGCGGCCGCCCCGCCGTCGGTGAGCGTCGAGGAGTCCCGCATGCTCACAAGGGCGTGTTGGTCGACAGTCACCCCGCCGTCGATCAACAGCCGGGCGAGGTTGGTGAAGGCGATGATCCCGCCTTCGCTGCTCGAGTTGACCTTCGCACCGCCCTTCCAGCGTGAGAACGAGAGGCCGGGAAGCGTCCAGATGTTCCCGCCGAGGTCGACGCTGCTCTGCGGCCCGAGATTGAGGTCGAGCTGCGAGCTTTCGACGTCCCCGTCGAGTTCAAGAGCGCCGTTGACCTGGAACTTCGCGTTGTCATCGCCCTCGCTGGCCGAGTTGCTCTGGATCACCGTCCCGGCCCCGAGCAGACCCCCGACTCCGCCGCCGAGTTCGGCGCTGCCGTTGGCGACGAGCCTGGCGGATTCGTCGCCGAGCGTCAGGTTGGTGCCGCCTTCGACTTCAAGCGATCCCTGTGAGGTGAGGGTGCCGGAGGAGAGGGCCAGGTTGTGGGCGAGCGTCGCCGAGCCGTCGACCGTGAAGCTTCCTTCGAGTTCGCTGGCCGGTTCCATGCCCTGGCCGCCTTCCCAGGTCAGGTCCCCTTCGATTTCCAGGCTGGAGCCGGTCAGGAAGGAGTCGCCGCCCACGACGGTGAGTTCGCAGACTTCGCCCGTAGCGCCTTCGACCTCGGCCTCTTTTTCTTCGCTGCCGTGGATGGTCGCCGTATCGCCGCTCTTCGGTGGGGCTTCTTCTTCGGGGTTCCAGTTTTCGGCGTCGGCCCAGTTGTGGCCGTCGCCTTCCCCCGTCCAGGTGAACGAGTTGCCGCCCGAGCAGCCGCCGAGCCCGATCGCGAGAGCCCCTGAGGGCAGGAGACACAGCCCGGCAAGGCAGGTGAGCGCCGTCGCGACTGTCGCAATCAGAAGTTTTCGCATTGGTCCTGGACGCGACAGACTCGGCACTGGCACCGTCGGGCGCGCCGGAAAGAGTAGCGCGCCCGCTCCCGGTCGATCGGATACTGTCGGCCGATGCGAACGCGCGTGGTTGTCCTGGGCGCCGGGTTCGCCGGGATGGAGCTCTCGACGATGCTCTCCGAGGAGGTCGGAGAGGAGGTCGAGGTTACGCTGATCGAGATGGGCGACGCTTTCGTCTTCGGCTTCGCGAAGCTCGACGTGATGTTCGGCCGCACCTCGCTCGACGCGGTGCAGCTTCCCTACTCGTCCTTCACCCACCCAGGCGTCCGCCTCCTGCGCGAGACGATCACGGCGATCGACCCCGTCGCGAAGGTCGTCGAGACCGACGCCGGCAGCCACGAGGCCGACATCCTGGTGGTGGGGCTGGGAGCAGAGTACGACCTGGAGGCAACGCCGGGGCTGGCCGAGGACGGCAACGAGTTCTATTCCGTGGCCGGCGCCGAGCGGGTCGGCGAGCTGCTTGCGAGGCCGCGCGAGGGGAACTACGTGATCGGCGTCTGCGATGCGCCCTTCAAGTGCCCCCCGGCGCCCAGCGAGTGTGCGCTGCTGCTCCACGACCACCTCGCCGGCCACGGGGTCCGCGAGGGAAGCACGATCACGTTCACGATGCCGCTGCCGAGCCCGGTCCCGCCCTCGCCGCAGGCCTCGGAGGCGCTGCTGGCGGCGTTCGCCGAGCGCGAGATCCGCTTCGTTCCGGGCGCCCGGATCTCCGCGCTGGAGGGGGCCCGCGGCATCGTCTCCCTCGACAGCGGCGAGGAGCTTCCCTACGACCTCTTCCTCGGCGTGCCCAGGCATCAGGCCCCCGAGGTCGTGCTCGACAGCGCGATGGCCGAGGCCGGCTACATCCCGGTCGACTCCTCCACCCTCGCGACGCGGTTCCCGGGCGTCTTCGCCGTCGGCGACGTCGCCACGGCCGGCGTCCCGAAGGCCGGCGTCTTCTCGGAGGGGGCGGCGAAGGTCGTCGCCCGCTCGATCGTCGCCCAGCTGCGCGGCGGAGAGCCGCCCCCGCCCTACGACGGCATCGGCACCTGTTACGTGGAGTTCGGCCAAGGCCGGGTCGGGCGTGTCAACGTCGACTTCCTCACCGGTCCCCACCCGACTGGTTCCCTCGACGAGCCGAGCGCCGAGTACGCCGAGGAGAAGGCCGAGTTCGGCGCGAGCCGGTGCGCCCGCTGGTTCGGCCTCTGAGGGCCGGCCGCAGGACCGGCGCCACCGAGGAGATCCTTCAGGTTTCGACTTCCCGGTAGTGATCGCGCCAGATCAGCCGGTGAACGCCGAGGTGGCGAGGCAGGGTCCTCAGCCCCGGTATGAAGGGGATGCATATGAAAGCGAGGCTGAGCACGCCCATCAGGACGAAGATCAGGGCGTCCGCATTGGGCGATTCCAGAAACGGTTCTATCTGGTACCAGAAGGTGTAGAGCCAGAGCCAGACCTGTCCCGGGTAGCTCCCGGTCTCGTTCATCATCCCCCACTGGGTGCCGAGGAGATGCTGGCCTTCGGCTCGCCCCTCGAAGTATTCGCCGCCGGAGAGGAACAACAACGGCTTCGTGTAGTTGGTCTCGTAGAAGCGGTGATTTCCGGCGAGCAGGTTGCCGTCGAGGCCGCCGCTCTGGGCGAGCCCGAGCAGGGCGGACATCATCGGGGCGACCGGCCCGTAGCGCCCTGCCGGGAGGACCACGGCGGCGCCTCGGGGGAAGCGCGCCGATTCGAGGGCCTTTTCGTAGGCGCTCGCCCACGCTTCCTGGCGGGCGGCCGGGGCGGCTTCGTAGCTCGCGAGCGCGATCTGAAGCCGCGGGTTGCCGGGGATCTCGTTCAGCGGCTGCAGCACGAAGTCCTTGGCGGTGTCGATGGGAATTCGGACGCCCGGGGTGCTCTGCAGGTCGAGCGGACCGATCTTCTGGGTCGCTTCCGGCGTGTGGTTGTAGGGCGGGCCGTATTCGGCGATCTCGCTGGTTCCGTTCAGCTCGGTGAGCGACGTCCCGACGAAGTCGGCCGGGTCGGCCTGCGCCCAGCTCTGGATCGTCGTCGGCGAGTCGTCGGGTGAGGAGAAGAGGATCGTGAGGAGGACGGCCAGCCCGGTGATCACGACGAGCGCAACCGCCAGCTCCTTGACCAGGTCGTACCGCACGAACGGGCCCGGCCAGGGGACGGCGGGGTCATGCGCGGTCGGTGGCCTCGGTGCGCTCACCCGCCGGCACCCTCACCGCCGGCATCCGCAGGGGACGCCTTGGCCGGATACGGCGGCACCACACCATGCCGGCGTACCAGAAGGACGTGCCAGATGACGAGGGCCACAACCGCCACCGGCAGGAGAATGACGTGGAATGTGTACATCTGGCCGAAGTCCGCAACGTTGAAGAAGGCGCCGATACCGACCGAATTCAGTCCGTCCTTGCCCTCGCTGGCAATCCACTGGGAGTCGAAGTTCTGCTGGGAGAGGTAGCCGGTGAACGCCGCCCCTATCGCGATGAGGAAGGTCACCGCCCCCGTGACCCACGTGCGGCCGCGTCCCCCTCGCCATGCGCCCATGAAGAACTTGCCCCACAGGTGGACGACCATCGTGAAGAAGAACAGCTCGACGCCCCACAGGTGGATGCTGTTGAAGAACCGCCCAAGGCTGGAGACATGCCACCATTCCGGGCCCTTCAGGCCGAGGATCCCGCCGGATGCGACGACGACCACCAGCGAGGCGATCGCGGCGACTCCGAACACATATATCCAGGACGAAACGTAGGACGGCTGCTTGTCGGGCAGGAGTTTCTCGGGCGGCAGCGAGGACACTGCGCGCTCGCGAACCCAGGTCGTCCACATCTGGCGCTCTGCAGGCGGCACGTCCGGGCCGGCCCCCCCGCTCATATTCTGGGCCGCGTGGGAAACGGGATCAGGATCGCCAGAATGAACACGGCGATCATCAGCAGGATCACGACGACGTTCGCCACCGACATCTGGAAGAAGTGCCAGTGAACGTATTCAGCAGGGCTGCTGAGGTCGAAGATCGAACCGAGGACCGGCTTGATCACCATTCCAAGGTAGACTCGGCGCCCCGCGGCTGTCAAGTGAGGACTTTCTCATTCGGGAGTGGATTGCGCGCTGGTCGGGGGTCGGGCGTAAAGTCTCTCCCGGTGCGTGGAATCAGACTCGCAGCCGCCCTCGGAGCCACACCGGCGATGCCGGCCCTGCCGGCGGCGGCCGAGGCGAACATCGACCTTGCGGTCAGCGACACGCCGTCGGCGAAGATCGTCCCCGTCGGTCAGTCGGTCAGCTTCGACGCAACCGTCGCCAACCGCGGCTCGGTCGCATTCGAAGCGGTGTACGTCAGCATCAACTCATTGCGCGGACACGGCGAGCCGGCCCAGAACCCCTACACGTCCGTGTCCACATCGCAGGGCACGGCGACCGACACGATCACCGCCGACGCGCCGCCGGCGATCAGCGGCTCGAGGGCGATCAGGCTGAGCGGCCTTCCCCCCGGCTGCGTGCCGGGCGATTTCACCCTCCACGTCAAGGCGAAACGTGGGGGCGGCAGGAAGCTGGACACGGTCATCGTCCTCAAGCGGTGCGGCGCCTGAATGCCCCGGCGTGGCTCAGCATCAGCCCTCGCCCTGCTGGCCGGCTGCCTGCTGTCGCTCTGGGCTACCGCTCCGGCACCGGCGGCGACGGTCAGGCTCGGGCCCGATCTCAACGGCCTCGACACGGAATTCGTCAGCCGCTACACCTGTCTCATTGCGGGAGGATGCACCTTCTCCCAGGCCACTCCGGGCTACGCCTCGCCGGTCTCCGGTGCGATCGTTCGCTGGCGGGTGGCCGGCAGCACAGGCCAATTGACGCTCCGGGTGCTCAGTGGGAACACCGGCGGGGCGATCGGCCCGACCGAGACGGCGTCCACGATCTCTCTGCAGGAATTCCCGGCCGCCGTCCTGATCAGAGCGGGCGAGCAGATCGCCCTCGACATGCCAAAGGAAGGCAGCGAACTCGGCCTCATCAACGAGACCGGAACATCGATCGGCTACTGGCAGGGTGCCCTCGCCGCCGGCGAAACGCGGGCACCGACATCAACCGCGACCGAATTCCAGCTGCTGTTCAACGCCGACGTCCAGCCGGCGCCGGGGATCTCAGCCCTGGCCCCCACGGCCGGTCCGGTCGGTTCCGTCACGAAAGTGGTGATCAGCGGCCACGATTTCACCGGCGCCAGTGCCGTGAGATTCGGCCCCACGCCGGCGGCCGGGTTCACCGTCGATTCCGACACCCAGATCACCGCCTCCACTCCGCCCAGCGCCGCGATCGCCTCGGTCCCGGTCAGCGTCACCACCGTCGCCGGCACCACGACCTCCTCGCAGATCTTCAGCTACGAGGGCTGCAGGGTTCCGAAGCTGAACGGCAGGAAGCTCAAGGTCGCCAAGAAGAAGCTCAGGGCCGCCGGCTGCAGGGCCGGCAAGCTGACCAAGCGCGGGGGCGCGACGGCGAAGAATGGCGTGGTCGCCAGGCAGGCGCCGAAGCCGGGCACCGTCGTCGCCCCCGGAAGCAAGGTCAAGTTGACGATCAAGCCCTGACCGGCGCCGCGCATCAGAGATCGGCGACCTCCTCCTCGGCCAGCGCGGTCCCCGGCAGGGCCAGGGACAGCACGGCGGCGATGAGGAACAACCCGATCACCACGAGCATCGTTTGTTCGAACGCGGCGGTGACCGGATGGTCGTTCAACTGCGAGAAGAAGACCGTTCCCACCACCGCGACGCCGATGGCCCCGCCGAGCTGCTGCGAGGTGCTGAAGATCCCGCCCGCGCCGCCTGCGATTTCGTGCGGAACGGCCGCCAGCACCACGTTGATCAGTGGGATGATCATCAGCGAGAGCCCCGCCCCGGCGACCACCAGCCCGGGCACGACCGGCCACGGATCGGAGCCGGTTCCGACATGGCTCGCTCCAAGCAGGACCCCGACGACGCCGGCCGCCATCAGGAGGCCGCCGAGGCTGAGAGTGTTACGGCCGTAGCGCTGCGCCAGCGGCACGGCGAACGGCGCGAGCACGAAGCTCCCGATGCTGAACGCCAGCAGGGTGAGCCCGGCGCCGAGCGGCGAGAAGCCCATCCCACCCTGGATCCAGACGACGAACATCACCGAGAAACCCTGCAGCCCGGCCGAGAAAGCCGCCTGGACCAGCAGGCCGGCGGAGAATGCCGGGACCCCCAAAAGCTTGGCCCGCAGCAGCGGCGCCACCCCGACACGAGGCCGTTGCTCATAGACAACTCCAAGGACGACGAGCGCGCTGACGCCCGCGGCGAGCATGCCCCATGTCCACGCCGGCCAGCCGAGGTCGCGGCCCTCGAGCAGCGGGTAGGCGATCGCGACGATCGACGCGGCGAGCACACCCGCGCCGATGAGGTCCGGGCGGCCGGCCTCGGGGTCGCTGCTCTCCGGCACGACCCGCACGGTCGCGATCAGTGAAGCGAGCGCAATCGGGACGTTGATGAAGAACACCGTCCTCCAGCCCCAGCCGAACAGGTCGGCCTGAGTCAGCACTCCGCCGAGCACCAGCCCGATCGCCGAAGCGAAGCCGAGTGTCGCCCCGTAGGCGCCGAACACCTTCCCACGCTCCTCGCCGTCGAAGATCGTCCGGAAGGTCCCGAGCAGCTGCGGGATCATCGCCGCTGCCGCGGCCCCCTGGACCACGCGCGCTGCGATCAGCGCGTCGGGCGTCTGAGCCAGGCCGGCCGCCAGGCTCGCCAGCCCGAAGGTCGCGATCCCGCCGATGAAGATTCGCCTGCGGCCGAGCAAATCGCCGAAGCTGCCCGAGATGATCAGTCCCGCCGCGAAGGCGAGCATGTAAGCCGAGATCACCCACTCGAGCTGGGTTCCGCTCGCACCGAGGTCTACCCGGATCGTCGGCAGCGCGACGTTGACGACCGTCAGGTCGATCAGATCCATCGTCGCCGCGGCGATCATCACAGCCGCCGCCAACCATCTGCGCGGGTAGCGCTCGACTCCTTTTGGCGCTGCCATTGCCATTGCTTCCATGCTTGACCTCCTTTGCAGAACGCCTATCGCTAGACGAACAGTGTTCGAGTTCGAACAGCGTTTTAGCAGATTGCGGCCAGCCATGCAACATCGTTCGGGAGTAGTACGGTGTTCGAGATGGCAAACGACGGGAAGGCAGAGCTACCGGCGCCACCCTGGCAGCGCGTGCCCCAGCGCGAGAAAGGCCGGCGGCGCGATCCCCTCACTCAAGAGGCGATCGTCGAGGCCGCGATCAAGGTGCTCGACGCGGAGGGCCTCGGCGCCTTCAGCATGCGAAAGGTCGCCGACGAGCTCGATACCGGCGCGGCATCCCTCTACTGGCACGTCGGCTCCAAGGACGGGCTGCTCGATCTGATCTTCGAGAGAGTGATCGGCGAGCAGGTCGAGGAGCTGCCAGAGCCCGAGCCCGAGAAATGGCAGGAGCAGCTAAAGGAGGTCGCCCGCACAGCGCGCCGGACGGTCCTCCGCCACCGGGACATCGTCCAGCTCTCCATCGGCCGGATCCCGATGGGGCCCAATGCGCTTCGCCTCTCGGAGGGCGTCCTGGCGATCCTGCGCGCCGGCGGCGTTCCGGATGAGCTGGCGGTGCAGAGCTACCTGCTGATGATCTCCCTGGTGAATGGCTTCACACTCGACGAGGCCGGCTACGAGGAGAGGGCGCCCGAGGGAGCCCCGCAGTTCGACGAGGCCGCACAGATGGTGCGCACCTACTTCAGCTCACTCCCCAGCGAACAGTTCTCGAATCTGAAGGAGGTCGCGGATCACTTCGCCAACACCGACCAGGACGCTCGCTTCAACCTGCTGATCGATCTGTTCGTCGACGGCATCGCCGCCCGCGCGGGAGAATCGAACCTCTGATCCGCGATTCCGTAGACCGAGGTGATCATCTGTGATCGACACGAACACCGGCGTGGTGACGGCGACCGTCCCGGTCGGGGACAGGCCGGAGGGGATCGCGATCACGCCGGATGGGCGGAGCGTCTATGTCGCCAGTGACCTTTCCGGCACCGTCTCGGTGATCGACACGGCGACGAACAGCGTTACCGGCCCTCCGATTGAAATCGGTACCGATCCGGAATGGGTCACGGTGAGCCCGAATGACTCCGCAGTCTACGTATCGAACTTCAGCTCGAATTCCGTGTCGGTGATCGATCCAGGTACCGACGAAGTTCGGACCACGGTCATGATCGGCGAAGAAGAACCGCAGGGGATCGCGGTCTCTCCCGATAGCGCCACCTGGTTCGTCACCACCCTCTCGGACGAGATGGTCAGGGGCTTCAGGGCGAAGAGCGAGAAATCGCTCGGCGGGCCGATCGCGGTCGGCGTCGAGCCCAGCCGCCTGGTCTTCAGCCCCGACCAACCGCCCAGCGCCACCTTCTCGGGCCCGACCCTGGCCCGCCCCGGGCCGCCGGTCTCCTTCGACGCGTCGGCCTCTCGCGACCCCGACGGGTCGATTGCCGAATTCGCCTGGAATTTCGGCGACGGCACCGCGACGCAGAGCGCCGGCCCGACCCCCGCTCACGTCTATTCCAGCCCCGGCACCTACAGGGTCGGCCTCAGGCTGACCGACGACGAGGGCTGCTCGACGAACCTTGTCTTCACCGGCCAGACCGCTTCCTGCAATGGCTCTGCAGCGGCGAGCGCAACCGGCTCGGTCACGGTCGTCTATCCGGCGGTCAGCCTGAAATGCCCGAGAAAGGCCGGCCGGCGCGGCTGCCTCTTCAAGCTCCGCGCGATGACCAAGCGCAAGCACGGCCAGGCGGAGAGCGGGCTCGCCCGCGTCAAGTCGAAGGCGGGCCGCTCGGCGCTCGTCTCGCTCAGGCCCACAGCTGGATTTGCCGCCCGCTTCGGTCTCGGCAGCGGGATCCTCGTCAAGCTGACCTCGAGGGTCGGCGCGCATGTTCGGACGAAGTTCACACGCCTGGCGATCGTGGGCTGACGATCAGGCCCTGAGCGCGACCATCGCGACTGCGAGCAGCGGGACGGCAACGGAGAGCGCCCGCAGCGCTCCGTCCAGCGGCCGTGAGATGTCCTCGAGGGCAAGCCGGCGCACCGACCCGTCGGCCAGCCGCTGCACGCCGCTCAACTCCGTCGTCCGGCGGCGCAGCTCGCGGACCGGAGTCGAGAGGCGCCGCTGGGCGACACTGAGCCAGAAGCATCCGAGCACTGCCGCGGCGGCGGCGATGCCCTCATCGACGGACGAGACCCCGAGCGCGTTCGACCACCAGCCGGTCAGAGCGGGGAACGCGCCCCAGGCTGCCGCGAACCAGAAGTCCGTGTGGAAGCGGCCGCCGAACAGCTCGAGGTTGTAGGCCAGAACGAGGAATGCCCCGACGGCCACGAGGGGCGCAAGCGTCGCCGAGACCGTGAACACGCCGGCAATCCCGATCGCCACCGCGCCACCGAGCCCCGCGGCTGAGAGCGCCACCAGCGCACGGCGGGAAAGGTGGGTCCCCAGCGGGCGCCCATGCAGCTCATCGAGCGAGTGGGCTCCGACCCCGACGGCGAGACCGAAGGCGACGATCGCGGCGGCGAGACGGTCGGCGTGCACCTGGGCGGCCGCCGCGGCTCCGATCGCGACGTAGCTGACGTGCCAGAGGGTGTAGGGAGGGTGGAGGAGGGTGACAAGGTCGCGCCAGCCACCCGGGCGGAGGGCATAGAAGGCGGGGCGCCGCTCAGCCTCGGCCGTCAACGGTGCCCCAGATTACGACGCCGCCGCCGAGGCTCATGCGACGGGCGCCGACCTCGCCGACTCCGGCGTCCCTCCACATCTGCAGTTGGGCCGCGAGAGGGTGAGCGGCGTAGAGATCCTCGATGCTGGGGCCGAGGAACCGCCCGACGTCGTACCACTCCCGTGAGGCGAGGCGGCCGAGCAGGGGAAGCCCGACGCGGGTGTACAGGCGCCAGGGCCAGAGCCAGATGCCGCGTGGGACGCAGAAATCCAGGCCGGCGATCCGGCCGCCCGGCTTCACGACCCGCGCCAGCTCGGCCATCGTCGCGGCCGGATCGTCGACGTAGCGCAGCAGGTAGGTGAAGGTGAGGTGATCGAACTCGGAGTCCTCGAACGGGAGCGCCTCGGCCTCGCCCTCGACCAGCGTGACCCGCTCGGCCAGTCTCGGATCGGACGCGGCCTTTGCGCGGGCGCGGTCGAGCATCGGCGCGCTCTGGTCCAGGCCGACGACCCGGCACCCGTAGCGCTTGACGAGCTCACCCGCGACCAGGCCGGTTCCCGTCGCGACGTCGAGGACACGGTCGCCGGGACCCGCCTCGATCTTCCCCACCATCGCCCGCCGCCAGCGCGGGTCCTGGTAGAAGCTCAGAGCAGCCCCGAGCTCGTCGTAGCGCCCCGGCAGCCCCTCGAACAGCTCGAGGGCGTGTTGCTTGCGGGGGGTGGGCGCCGCTTCCACACCCGAAGCGTCTCAGAATGCGCCGCCGGGCAAGCTCAGCGGTCCGGAAAGCCGGGCGGCGTCGGCGAGGACCGCCCCTGGGCGGCGCCGAGGCTCTCGCGTATCTCGGCCCGCATGCGGCCGACCAGTTCGATCGTCGCGTCGCGCAGAGCGTCGAGGTCCTCGGTCAGTGTGCGGCGCCCGACGAGGCTCACGCATAGCGTCCCGTCCACATACTCGAAGGCGAACCCGCGCGGCGCCCGTTCGAGTAGGAAGACGATGAAGCTCGGCGAGAAGAGCTCCCGCACCCAGACCATGCTGCTGTCGGGAGAGGCGTAGATCCGGTAGCGGCTGTCGAGCTCGGCACTCTCGAGCTCGAGCCGGTCATGCCCGTGGATCATGGTCTCTGCGGCGCGACCGAGGATCCCCTCCTCCTCCCAGCCGGCATAGCAGCCAGGGCATGAACTGCTTGGCCTTGGGGACGTGTGCGACGGCGACGGTGAAGTGGGCGTCGCCCTTGGTCTCGCCGCCTCCGGCGTCGGTGGTCGTCTCCTCGCGCGTGATCAGGGCCATCTCGCCTTCGAGGTAGGTCGCCAGCCAGCCGCTGATCACGGCATCGACAGAACGCAGCTCCCCCTCGGCGAGCAGCGGGGTCGTGCGCGGCAGGTGGACGCCGGGCTCGAGCGTCAGGCCGCGCGCCGCGGCGTAGGCGGCGAAGCTTTCGAGCCCGGCGGCGGCGGCCACGCGCCGTGTATAGCACCGCGCCGGCGTTCCCACCGCACCCGCTCCCATAATCACTCGCCGTGGAGGCGCGCCGTCATGTGAACCATGCCCGCCGCGAGATGATCGCCGTGGCCAGCGGGAAGACCGCGACGCACGCGCACCTGCGCCGCCGCCTGTTGACGATCTTCTTCGTCACCGCTTTCTTCGCGGTGGCCTGCACCATCGTCGTCTACCTGACCGAGCGCCACGCCCACGGCACCGAGATCCACAACCTCTTCGATGCCTTCCTCTTCTCCACCTCTCAGCTGCTGACCGCCTCCTCGGTCGCCAACCCGACGACCAACGCCGGCAAGGTCCTGGAGCTCTTCTTCGACATCTACGCGATCACCGTCGTCGCAACCCTGGCCGGCTCCTTCGGGGCCTTCTTCCACCAGCGCAGCAAGGAGATGGACCGCCTCAAGCACGAGTTCTCAACCGAGGCACAGGAGCTTCGCCAGCGGCTCTAGCTTCCGGGGCGACGAACCTCGGTCACTTGCGATCGAGCACGACCCTTCCGTCCCAGCTGATCGTCTGCTGGGTGCTGCCGTCGGGGGACGTTTCGGTCTTTTTGTTCTGGGCTTCCAGAACGAGGTGACGATCGCCGATCTCGCCGCCCACGGTGGCGTGCGCCTCGAATCCGCCTCCGAACTGGTCGTATGGGCGCCCGCAGATCGGCGAGGCAAATCCGGTCGGGAGCCCCCACAGCGTCTTCAGCTTTCCGGCCCCGACCTGCGAGACCTGCAGGGAAATGTCGCCGCTTTCGGTGCCCTGATCCCAATCCCCGCTGCAGGGATCCGTGATTCCGCTCGTCGTCAGGGTCTCATCTCCCTGGGTGGTGTCGTTGCTGGTGAGGGTGATGGGATAGGTCCCGCTACGTGCGAGCACGATCGGCAGCCCCGTTTTTTTTGGCTCTAGCTTCTGCTGGAGCCGGCCGAATCCGTTCCATTTCGTCGCGGAGTAGTCGTATGTGGCCTTGTCCTTGACGATGAGAAGGGAGTGAACCGGCTCGTAGACAAAGGTCTTCCCGCCCGCGCCTCCGGTTGGGATCCTCGCCCCGGAGGTTCCGGCCATCGAACCAAGCAGCACGACGAGGGCCGCAGCCACGCTGCCACAAATCAACATCCGTAGCTGAGGCCGGCTCGGCTTCCGAAATTTCATCTTCCTCCTCCTGTCTGGGGAACGCTGCCGACGGGACTACGGACGGCGGATCAGGCGCGCGAACGGGTGAGGGGCCCTTCCGAGGACGATCATATGGCCTTCCTCGGGGATCCAGTCGAGCGTCGGGATGACCACGATGGTGACCCGCTCGACGCCCCCTGCCAGATGATGGTGAGCCACTTCTCCCACCCGTCGGGATCGGTAGCGGACCGGCATGCCGTCGTGTAAGTAGCGGCCCGCGCGCGCAGAATAGGTCGTGGTGAATGAGTCTCCGGTCGTGTAGACACGCGGCGCAGGCTGACTCGAGCCACCCAGCGCATCGGTAACGACTCCGGCCAGGCCCGCGTGCCTGATCACGACCAGCACGATGACGGCGATCGCCGATCTCGCGAGCCGTTTGAAGTAATCGACCCGCCGGCGAGCCGCAGGCTCCGTGCCATTTCCGGACGCGGCCGGCCCTTCCATCTCCATGAGGCGGATATCGGCTCGCGACGGGCTCGGCTGAAACCCCGGACCTCGGCCTCAGCGGCTCGACTGGCACCGACCGATTTACATACCCTCGATTGGAGCGATGAGCATGCGAGCACTTATCTACGCGGGGCCCAGGCAATTGGAGTGGAGAGAGGTCGATGAGCCGAGGCTGAGCGGAGGCGGCGAAGCACTCGTTCGCCATCTGGCGGTTGCGACCTGCGATCTGGATGCGTTGATCGTCTCCGGGGCCGCCCCCTTCCCTCCTCCCTTCCAGCTTGGGCACGAGGGTGTGGCCGAGGTCATCGAGATCGGCGACGACGTGAAGACCGTCCGGCCGGGAGATCGGGTTCTGGTGCCATTCCAGATCAACTGCGGGGCATGTGTTGCCTGCCGGCAGGGACGGACCGGCAACTGTGAGTCGCTGCCGCTGGGGCAGACCTACGGCTTCGGGTTCGGCGAAGAGGGAACGCAGTGGGGAGGCTTTCTCTCCGACAGGGTGCGGGTTCCATTCGCCGATGCGATGCTGATCCCCGTTCCGGAGGGTCTCGCGCCCGAGCTCGCCGCCTCAGCCTCCGACAACATCACCGACGCCTACCGAACCGTCGGCCCCCATCTGAGCGCGCGCCCAGGAGCGCCGGTGCTGGTCTGTGGCGGGGCCGGGCCCGGATCAATTGGTCTACTCGCCGTGGCTCAGGCCCGGTCGCTGGGGGCTGAGCAGGTCCTCTACGCAGATCCAGACCCTGAGCGCCGGGCGATCGCCGAAGCCTACGGCGCAGAGACGCTCGATCACTTTCCCGAGCAGCTGGACCAGCGCTATCCGATTACCGTCGACGCATCGGCCAGCCGAGCGGGACTGGCGTTGGCGCTGGCAAGCCTGGACCGCGACGGGGTCTGCACCAGCACCGGGATCTACTTCGACCCCGAGACCGTGCCGCCGTTCCCGCTGCTCGGTCTCTACGTCCTCGGTGGGACATTCCATACGGGGCGCGTCCACGCGCGCCGCGACGCACCGGCCGTCCTGGACCTGCTCGCCCACGGGGGGCTGGATGTCGGACCGGTGCTGACCACCATCGACTTCGACGATGCCGCCGAGGCTCTGCTGGAGCGCTTCACAAAGCTGGTCTTCAGCCGCTGAGCGGCCGGGCGAGGGCTCGGAAGGGACAATCACCTCGATGCGATTGCTCAGCCTCGCTGCGATGTCGGTCGCGCTGTTGGCGCTGCCGAGCCTCGCCTCGGCGGCGGAATCGGTCACCGTCCCAGATCCCACCGCACCGGGCCTCTCGGTCAACGGCGCGGTCTTCATCCGGGAAGACGGCGGCTACGGCCGCTGTTCGGGAACGTCGGTGATCGCCCCCAACAAGAGCCTCGTGATCACCGCCGGCCATTGCGTATTCGACGACGGCCATTGGTCCGGCCGTCGCTGGGTCTTCGTGCCTGGGTACCGGCATGGCGAACGACCATTCGGGACCTTCATCGCCCATTGGCTGGGCACGACGCCGCAGTGGCATAGAGCCCAGAACGACAATTACGATGTCGGGGCCGCAGTGGTCGGCCGCAACGAACGGGGTGAACTCCTCGCCCAAGCAGTCGGCGCCGACCGGCTTGTGACCGGTCGCCATCCGCGGGCCTTCGACGTCTACGGGTATCCGGTCGCCCGTCCCTTCAACGGCGGGACACTTCAGGTCTGCCAGGGGGCGGCGGGGGTCGGCCACGACCTCCAGGCCCTCCTCATGCCCGGTCCGCTCGAGTCCGGTGTTTCGTGTCGGATCAGCGGGGGCTCCTCGGGCGGCGGCTGGTTCATCGACGGCGATCTGCTCGACGGCGTCACCTCGAACTCCTACACCGATGACCCGACGACCGTCTATGGGCCCTACTTCGGAGACGTGGTCGGCAGGTTGGCGCGCGTGGCCGGGAGGGTCCATTGAGAGCTCGTGCGATCGCGTCGCTCATGGGCTGTGTGGTGTTGGTGCTGGCGCTCACCACTGCCCATGCCTCGGCGGCGAGCCCGACCCTGTTCCGGTTTGCCTTCAAAGCCCACGGCTACGTTGTCGCGCCGAGCGGCGAAGGGGCAACTGTGGTCATCAGTGTCAGCCGCAAAGAACGCTCGAAGCACCGCCGTGCAGAAACCAACTACATCGCTCGTGGAACCGCTACCGGCGGTCTGCGAGCAGTCTTTCCCGGCATCGGGCAGATCGCGATGCATTTCGAACCGAAGGGCCGATGGCATGCCCTTGCTCACTGCGCACCCGAGCGGCCGATCATCGAGCGCGCGGGCGTCTTCGTCGGAAGGCTGCGCTTCGTCGGCGAGCATCATTACCTGACCGCGGTGCGCAGACGAGCCCGCGGCAGCGAGCGGCGATCCGGTCGCGCCTGTCCGTCAATTGGCGATGCACGTGATGGTCGGAGTCTGCGCCTCGGACGGGAGCCTGGATTCGGTCCGCCGAGCACCGAACTGTCCCCGGCAAAGCGGAGCCCCCGAACCCGTCTGGTTGCGGGCTTTCGCTCGGGGCCCCTGGAACGAGTGTTTGAAGCATCCAAACGAGCCCAGGGCGGGCTCCGGATGGCCGCAGCCGAGGAGGATGTGGTCGACAACCTTGGGACCTACCGGGTTGCCTTTGCATCTGCCCCGCGAACTGACCTACAAGCCGACCGAACATTGGGCTCGGCCAGCGTGAAGGCTGTCGCGCCCTTCGCCGGCACGGCCACACTGAGCCGGGCGAAGAACGGATCTCGCAGCTGGACCGGTGATTTGACCGCATCCTTTCTCGGTGACCCCGACGTTGCGATGACCGGCCCGCTGTTCAAGTCCCGCCTCTCGCGTGGCTTCTAGTCGTCGCCAGACGAGCGCGAGCGACCGACCGCTGGGCCGGCCGCCCGCGCCTCAGCTCAGCTCCCGGCCCGGTAGGTGATGCCGCTCAGCGCGGCATTTGTTTTCAAGGCCAGCACGGAGCCAGCCGGGAATGGTCCAGCCGCCGCTCCGAGAATGAACACGCCGCTTTCTTTGAGCTGTTCAAAGACCTGAATCGTGCCGGCTGCGGGACGATAGCCGGAGGGAAGGGTGAAGATGACGGGACTGCTGCCTTTTTTCACCAACCCTTCCAGGTGGACGATCCCGAAGGCGTCCTTGTAGAAGCCGGCCGGCTGAACGCTGAATCCGGGTTCCCCGGGGAGATTCGTGGCGCCGTTTTCAAACCCCGGCTGCCCCGGCGCTCCGATCAGTCGGATCGGTTCGGCCTGCGGAATCGAATCGGCGCTGGCGGCGTGGGTCGCGCTTGGCACCGTCCCCAGCTTCGCCAAATTGATCTGCTTGCCGGTCAACGTGCCTTTCTTGACCTTGGCGGCCGTGATCGCTTCTTTCTTCACTTTCGCGGTGGTGACCGCGTTCTTACTGAGCTGCTTGGCGCCGACGCTGTTCTTCGGCAGCTGGGTGGCGGCGTAGGAGGCGCCGCCCAGGGCGATGAACACCGCCACGGTCGCCATCACATTCGCGTAGGTCAGCTTGCTGCGCAGGTTCTTCATAGGGGCTCCCTCTCTCGAAGAGAATCGATCCTCGGACGAGCTCGACTCTCGCAGGTATTGCGGCTACCCCTTTTCGGAAGAAGCGCCGAGCCGCACG
Organism: uncultured Solirubrobacterales bacterium; assembly: GCA_963737575.1. Lineage (GTDB taxonomy): Bacteria > Actinomycetota > Thermoleophilia > Solirubrobacterales > 70-9 > VRUE01. The sequence continues at coordinate 141,616 of CAVTTJ010000011.1, read as the reverse complement.
GTGCACGGCTTGACAGACCGCTGGTAAGAGCGCCAGGGGTGACCTATGCTCCATCCGCGTTATGGAGGGGGTCACGTGCCGAATTTCGATCGTTGGCTTGGCGTAATCCTGCCGCCCGTTCCCCGGGCGATGGCCCTTGTGCTGGCCCTGGGGACGCTCTCTGTCCAGCTGGGCTCGCCGGCGCATTCTCGGGCTGAAGCCGTCGCGCAAATCTCCGAGTTCCTGATTCCCACCGTCGATAGCGAACCGACCGGCATCGCTGTCGGCCCCGACGGCAACGTCTGGTTCACCGAGAGCAAGGCCAACAAGATCGGCCGCATCACGGCAACCGGTGAAATCAAAGAGTTTCCGATTCCCACCGCCGGTAGCGAACCGGTCGGCATCACGACCGGTCCGGCCAACGACATCTGGTTCACCGAGCGGAGGGGCGACAAGATCGGCCGCATCACGGCAACCGGTGAAATCAAAGAGTTCCCGCTCTCCCTCGAAGGCAGCGAACCAACCTCGATCGCCGCGGGCCCGCCCGGTCATGTCTCGTTCACGGTTCCGGGCAGAAACACCTACTACGAAATGGCGCCGGGCGGTGAAATTTGCGCCGGTTCCGGCTCGACCGGAGACGAACCGCTGGGAATTGCGGCCGGGCCGGAAGGCGATATCTGGCTCACCGACGTTGGAACGAACCGAATCGACCAAACTGAACGTGGTCCCGGTTGCAGTGGAGGGGCCCTGTTCAACCCCATCCCGACCGCGCATAGCCATCCCGTCGGGCTCACGGCCGGTCCAGACGGTGAGATGTGGTTCACAGAGGAAGACGCCGACCAGATCGGCCGGTTCAACATCCCACAGAGAGCGTTCACTGAGTTCCCAGTTCCAACGAAGAACGCTCGGCCGGCGGGAATCACCACCCTCGGCGGTGAACTCTGGTTCACGGAGAAGGACGGAAACAAGGTCGGACGACTCTCGCCCGAGGGACGGTTCAACCAGTACGCGATCCCGACTGACGCCGGCGAACCGACCGACATCGCCTCCGGTCCGGAAGGAGGCCTGTGGTTCACGGAGTCGAGGACCGGCAAGATCGGTCGCCTCACACCGCCCCCGCTCCCCAAGAACACATCACCACCGGCCATCTCGGGAAGGGCGGAACAGGGTCAGACGCTCTCGGCGGAACCCGGTTCCTGGAGCAACACCCCGACGAGCTACGGTTTCCGGTGGGAACACTGCGTTGAAAGCCTCGATGTTCCCGGCGGGGCAACATTCCGGCCAGAGTTGGCTGCCGTCTCCGGCGGGGGCGGAGTCCGCCAGGTCTGTACGCCGATCCCCGGCGCGACCGGTCAGCGCTTTGTGCCCGGCCCGACCGACGTCGGCCTGGAGCTCAGGGTGTCGGTCGAAGCCAATTCCCCCGGTGGCACCGATGGCCCCGCACAATCTGCCATCACGAAACGGGTGATTGCACTGGTCGGGATGCGGGCGCGGGCGAGCCTGACCCCCCGACACCTGCCGCGCAGGCGCAAACGGGACGCGACGCTTCGACTCGGATTCAAGTCCTTCCAGGCTGCCTCCAGCTCAATTCCCTCGCTCGAGTCGATTGACTTCGAGATCTCGCAGAATGTGAGCCTGACCACAGCCGGCCTTTCCAGTTGCAGACCAAGCACCCTGTTTTCTAGGTACGGGAGAGGCTGCAGGCGATCGCTCGTCGGTCGTGGGGAGGTGAGCGCGGAAATCACCCTGCGTGGCCGGCAACCCACGATGGTCAGCGGTCCGATGGATGCCTACTACTCCTTTGCGCAAGGTGAGCCGCGGCTTCTGGCAGTCGTGCACGGAAAAGGCCCACTACCGCTCATCTATGTCATCCCATTCACGATCCGCAAAGGTCAGCACAGCTTTGGAACCGGATTGGTCGTACACCAGATGCACATCATCCACGGCATTTGCATTCGTCGAGGGTGTGGCTCGCCTTACACGATCTCGGGCGTATACACCCACATCGCGCACTTTGAGCTGGCACTGCACCGCCGTTTCAGGAGTCACGGGCGATGGTGGAGCCTGGTCGGAGCAGCCTGCCCCACAGGAAAGCGTAGGCGTCAACTGACCTTTCCGCTGGCAGCCACTCAACTGAAGTACTCGCAGGGAACGGTGCGGCGGAGGCTGGTACGGACTGAATGCCGCGTGGGCGGCTCCTCCTAGCCCATATCTGCCCGAGCTCCCAGTGGGCAGGTGATCTGGGCATGACCCCAGAAGAGGTCAAGCTGCTGATCTTGAACGGGTGGGCTGCATTCCCTGTGCGCAGGGAAGGTTAGGTGGGTACCTCATCTTCGCGACCGAAAACGTGGCGCCGAGACTCTGGAAGCAGAAGAAGCGCGAGTGTCACGAGGGATGCGACCACGTAGTACCAGCCGAGATGGCTCGTGATGACCGTCAGGATGTAGAACGGATGGGAAGCGACAACCAACCACCAGATCCACCGCTCGCCGCGGAGCAGGAAGTAGTTGATGACCAGCGTGAGCGGCAAAAAGGCCAAGGCGAGCAGCGGGTTGCCCGTCCCGAACACGAGCGACGCTACAGGCCAGACGACGATGGCGATCACGGCGTAGACCCTCAGCCCGAGCGGCGCGGCCTCCCAGGTTTCCCGGGCCCTCCTCACCCGCCGAAGCGTACTCGGGCCGATAGGGCAAGGGAGGGTTCGTCAGAGCCACCTGCGGGTTCATAGCCCTCGGCCGCTACCGTTTGCCCTTGTGAGCGCCCAGCGAGTCCCTGGAGGGGTGGTGCACCGGCTACCGGGCGACCTGCGCGAGGCGTTGGTGGCCAACGCCACCGCACTCGATGCCTGGAAGGACATCACCCCATTGGCACGCAACGAGTTCATCTGCTGGGTCGTGGATGCCAAGCAGAAGACGACCAGAGAGCGGCGCATCCGCCGGACCCAGGAAGAGCTGGAGGAAGGCCAGCGCCGGCCCTGCTGCTGGCCGGGTTGCAAGCACCGCGACCGCACCGCCAAGCAACAGCCGGCGATCCGCACCTGAGCCAACGCGCCGACGGAATTCGGATGCCCGAGCGAAACCGCGTCACCCCGCTCGGCGAGATCGTCGCCACCCAACTGCGGGGTGCTTGGACCGGCAACCGCGGGATCCTCCACGAGGGCCGCGAGATCGTCCGCTCCCATGCCGGCGATCTCTGGATCACCTGCGCGCTCGAATTCCGCGGCCGCCACCGTGAGCTCTGGCTGCCGAACCGCTGGACTCCGCTCTTCTTCCACGACGAGGCGGTCGCGTTTGCCGCCGGCCACCGCCCCTGCGGTGAGTGCCGCCATGGCGAATATCAGGTCTACAAGGCAGCCTGGGCGGAGGCTGTCGGCGGCGACCCGCCCTCCGCGAGGGAGATGAATCGACGTCTCCACTCGGAGCGAATCTTCCGCGGCACCCACCGGCGGCGACTCCATCAGGTCCCTTGGCGTGAGCTCCCGGACGGCGCCTTCGTCCTAGACAAGGACACTCCGTTCCTCGTCCTCGAAGGTGACCTCGTCGCCTGGGGGCCAAACGGCTACGGCGAACACCGCCGACGACCTGCCGACGGGGCCGCTGCAGCGATCACCCCTCCGGCGACGCTCGCGGTGCTGCGGGTCGGCTATCCGGTCCAGATCGATCCCTCGATCCTCGCCGGCGTGTCCACTGGCGAGGGCCTAAGCGCGGGCCGACTGCCGCCTCCGATGCGGCCGGATTCTGTGTGCCAGGGCGAGGCGCCAAGCCCGATGCGCATACGGGTCAAGGTCGCGCCGGTGCGATCGAAAAGCTCTTGCGCTTCGGCCCCGACATGTTCCCGGACGGATCGGCCGCCGTCACCACCAGGCGGTAGTGGCCCGGCGCCAGCGCGCGGCGGCCGATGCGCCCTGAGAACGGCACTACATTCCGCCCCTCCTTGCCAGAGCGGATCAGGGCGCCGACCCTCTTAAAGCGCTGCTTCCTCGTCCCGCCCTTGGACTTCCGCTCGAACACGATCGTCGTGCGCGCCGTCTCCGACAGCGAGTAACGGATCTTGGTCCCTCGCCGAATTCGCTTCCCTGGCGAGGCCACGGCCGATTTTGCGGTCGGCTTGGAGCCCGGTGCAAAGCGGCGGGCGATGGCCAACCCGCTCACGATCGGCGCCTTCGAATCGACGATCGCGAGTGTCTTGGCCGCCGTCGCCGTCGGAGCCCCGTTGCAGAGTGCCGTCTGCCCGGTGAAGACTGTGTCGCCCGTGAAGACGGCGTCGATCGCGCAATCGTTCGTCACCGTCAGGGTGACCCGGTACGTGCCGAGCGCCCCATAGGTGTGGGTTGGGCTCGAACCGCCGTTCGCCAGCGTCGTTCCGTCGCCGAAGTCCCAATCGAACCGGGTCGCCTCACCGCCGTCAACCGTTTCTCGGCCGCATCGACGTCGTCGGGTCCCCCAGCTCGTGGTCGAAGGCCCGGACGCGGGCCGAGGAGTCTGGTGGGGGCGATCGCGATGGGAAAGAGACTGGAAAATTGGTCACCGGTTGGATAGGGAGAGCCGGCAAGAGGCGAGAGCCCGCCCCCTTCTTCGATCGAGAATCCCATCACGACACCGGGTTCGGCGCTCGTCATCGCATAGACCCGGCGGCCGTCCGCAGACACCGCAGCCCCTCGCACTTCCTTTTCTTCCGTGCTGAACGGCGAGCCGAGGATCGGGGTAATTACCCCGCTGGGGAAGAGGTCGTATACGGATACCCCCCTGGCGAACCCGGCCCCCCGCTCACCCGAGAGCAACCGCGAGCCGTCCGGGGTCATGGCGAGCCCGACCGGCGCCATCCCTGCGGCTGCGAAGGGGGACCCGAGGACCGGGCTGAGGGCGCCTGTTTCCTCGTTCACGTCCAGCACCGAGATGGTGTTGCCCGAGATCAGATTGACGTTGCCGACGAAGACTCGCCCTCCATCCGGAGATACGACTATCGGGACCGCCTGTTTGGACCCGCTCGCAAATGGGGACCCCCCGACCTCGCTGATGGAGCCGGTGCCGGGTTTGATTTCGAAAACCGCGACCCGCGGGTCGAAGGTCATGCCCGCGGCGTCTCCGGTGACAAACACGTGGCTTCCATCGGGTGCGACCGCGATGCCGTCCGGATCCTCGAGTCCGGTGACACCGAACGGAGAACCGCCGACGGGCGTCAGCGAACCACTGGCGGGGTCGATGTCGTAGACCGCCACTGAGCCCGGATCCGCCGCGTTGTTGAGCCCGGTGCCACGATTCGTGACGAAAAGCCTTTTGCCGGAGGGCGCCACGGCGACGCCGGTCGTGTTGATCCCTTCGCTTTTGAACGGCGACCCTGGCACCTCGGTGAGCGCACCGCGCGGGCCGATCGCGTAGCCGCGCACGCCTGGCGAAACGCTTGTCGCGACATAGAGGAAGCGGGCGTCAGGGGTGATCGCCAGGCCTTCGGGGCGGTCTTCTACCCGAACGACTTTGTGGGCGACGAGGCTGCCATCCCTGTTCACCGAGAAGGGGGTGATGCTCTCGATCCCTCCGAGCGAACCGGCGTTCGAGGCGAAGATGATGCTTTCGGCGTCCGCGGAGGGGCTGACGACAACCGAAAGCGCAAACGCCAGCGCCAAGGCCGCCCGTAATCTGCGGGCACCCGTCGTCCGCGACCGATCGGTTGGACCTCTCGACCTCAGAGAGCAAGCTTAGCTGCCTCTTGGGAACTCCCGGCACAGAGCTCCAGCCCCGAAATTCTCAGCGGCCCGACAGGATTCGAACCTGTGACCTTCGGTTTCGTAGATCGACTCGGTGACCGCGAGGTTTTCCGCTCTACAGAGCGGTTCGCCCCTCTCCGAAGGGCCCAATCGGGGCCGCCGTCTCGGGCTCGGTTGCGACGACTTCAGAACGCCCGGGCGCAATTGTCCCGCCACAGCCGCGGCGCGGATCGGCAGCCAGTCGGCCCGCTGAACCAAAGTCTGCGACCGTGTCCTCCGTCACCGGACCACCTCGTCTATCTTCCTTGCCTTCCTTCCTCGCCGACCGCGGTCTTCCACGAATCGTCTGCTCGGATGGTCAGTGAGCCAAGTACGCGACCCCGACGACTCCCGCCATTACGGCGTAGCCGAGCTTGGTGGGGTGAATGTCGGCTTCCGGGCTGGACGGGTCGAATGCACCGCCCGGACACATGGCCGTGAACGCGCAGACCGTCCGAATGTCTCCAGCTTCCCGCCCGCCGTGGGTGCCCGAGAAGTTGATCGCCCGCGCGGTGTTGGCGAAGCTGACCCCGTAGCTCTGGGCCACGGCCTTCAGCGCGCCGTTGAGAGCTTCGACGGTCGCGTCTCCGGTGCCTTCCGGTTCAACCACCGTCGGATAGGGGTTGTACTGCGAGACGAAGATGATCTTCGCCTTCGGTGCGACCCCGCGCAGCTGCGCAAGGATGATCCCGACGTTGCTGGCGACGTGCCCGATCTCGGCTTCGACTTCTCCCGAACTGCACGTGAACGTTTTCGGGAAGCCACAGGTGTGTCCCAGGAACTGCAGCACGTCGTTTGCGCCGATGTCGATGGTGATCGTCCGGACGCCCGGGTTTGCCGCGACCGCCAACGCGTCAGCGAGCTGCGTGCCAGGGTATGGGTGGTGCAGGAACGCCTTCGGGAACGGAGTGCCGGTCGGACCCCCGGCGCAGTAGTTAGACCCATATACGCCGGAGCCGTTCATCATCGTTTCGGTGGTCTCTCCCGGGCAGCCATCGTTGATGATCTGCAGCTTGCGATCGAATAGCTTCAGTGCCGCGCCGAAGTCGTTGACGTAGCCGTCGTTGAAATTTGCCGGTTCGACAAAGCCTTTGGCTTCCAGTTCGTCCTTGAACTGGGCCTGGTGGTAGCCGTAGGCGAGCGAGTCGCCGAGCGCGAGATAGGTGTTTCCGATGTTGTTGGCGCCGGCAGCCGGGGCGAACGCGAGCGCTCCGAGTGCGGTAAGAGCAGCGACGCACACGAACAAGCGCGCACCAACGCGATACAGGCTAAACATGGGGCCCTCCTTGGTTTCGGTGCTTACCTGCCTGAGCTCCCTCTGCCCTGCCCGGGTCGAGGCCCCTGAATCTAACAGACCCCGGCCACCCGACAATCAGCGGACGCCCCCTCACATCGCATGGAAGACCATTGCTCGCTGAAGCCCGACGAGCAGACTCAGTGCCACCTGCGCGATGGTGAGGAGCAGGTGTTCGCCCGGCTGATGCCTCGAGCAGGATCCGCCGCTGCGAGAAGGGCGAGCTATGGGCGGACACAACCCGGCATCACATTTTTTTGACCCCGCAGCGGGGCTAGCCTGCCGTCGGAGGCATCGGCGGTCAGCCCGCGCTGAGGCGCACGACCTCGTCGTCGCCGAGCTCGATCTCGGCTGCCGCCAGGTTCTCTTCGAGGTGCTTGATCGAGGACGTGCCGGGGATCGGGACCATGACCGGGGAGCGCCGCAGGAGCCAGGCGATCGCTACCTGGCCGGGCCTTGCGCCGTGGGCGGCGGCGATCTCGGCGGCGGCGCCGCCGGGCTTGGCGAGGTCGCCGGCGGCGAGCGGGAATCAACAGCTGTATGCCGCGATCGCCGGCGAGAGTTCCGTTCGATCCCCGGCCGGATTCGGCTCTGCAACTTCGATCTGGGCGATAGCGGGGCGATAGTCCTGCCAGGCACGACGCCGGAATTGAGCCGGCAGAGCGGTCAGAGCAATCTGGTCGGCTGTGCCGCATTTCCAATGCTCAAGCCAAATACGCCGAACTTCTCAGCGCGCCCGACAGGATTCGAACCTGTGACCTTCGGTTTCGTAGACCGATTCGGTGACTGCGAGGTATTCCGCTCTACAGAACGGTTTCCGGGCTAATAAGAAGGGCGTAGTCGCGGCGTGCTCGGCGGACCGACCACTACTGCCGAGACACGAGACCGCTGGAGCCGGCCAAGGATACGCCGCCAAATACGGTGGCAGCGATCAGCGGCCGGCGAGCTTCGAATATGTCGTCGGCGACGGTTCCTTAACCGATGTGGGGTTCGTCGACGTGGCGGTTTGCTGAACGGTTGCCGCCGCGGAGATCCTCACCCGACGATCTTGAAATTCGCGCGCTTGACGACGCCACCTGCGCTGCCGGCCAGGCGGTAGCGGCCGGGCTTCAATGCCTTGCTGCCCAGACGCCCGGTGAATTTGAAGCGGTTCTGACCGGCGGCCCCGGTCTCGGAGAAGCCGCCCTTGAGCCGCTTGGCCAGATCGCACTTCTTCTTCTCTTTGTTCGCCGGAGTCTGTTTCACGCACTTCTTTCCGACAATGCGGCCGGTGGTGAGCTGTTCAACCGTGAAGTCGACCTTGCCGGCCAGGGAGAGGGAATAGGTGGCCTTCGTCCCGACCGGTCCCTTCGATTTCTTCTTGGCGCTGGCCACTGCGCCGCCTGATTTCGCGGCGCGGAACGAGGTCGGCGACACCTTCAGGGACTGCAGCTGGGCCACCGGCGTGACCGTCACGGGGTTCGAGGTCTCAAAGGCTCCCATGTCGGGCACGGGGCCCAGGATGCGCGGGTTGCCGTCGAGGTCGAGTGGGCCGAGTTCGCCGGCGATGCCGGCGTCGATGGTCGGTGAGCCCGCCGCCTCGTGGTAGTTGCGGCTTTCGGCGTCGACGAAGAGCGGCGGCGCCGTCTGGTTGCCGCCACCGTCGAGCACTTTCGCTCCGCCTTCGGCTTTCGAGGTATCGAAGTTGGAATGGTTGACGGTGATGTTGCCGGCGCCTTTTGCACCTGCCAGGGCCTTCAGGTCCTGTTCGCCCCCCTGCGCGATCGAGTTCTGTAGATCGAGGGTGTAGCTGCCTTCGACAGGTTCGTCGTACTCGGCGCTCACGCCGATTGAGGCCGAGCCCGACGCGATTGCCGTCACATTCCGTACAGAGGTCGAGCCGGGCGGCGTCGATCCGAATCCCCGGATTCCAATCGAGCCGGCGCCTTCGACCCGGAAGAGGCTGTTGCGGATCACGCATTCGGGATACGCAAAGGCGCCGGTGGCAGCGGCGCCGACGATCCGCACGTTGATCCTTTCCAGCTTTGCGCCGAAGCAGGAAGCGCCGCCGCCGCCGTTTGCGCTGTCTTCAATATCGACGTAGCTGAGGCTGTCGCCGGTTTGGTTGAGCGAGAACACCGGTCCTCCGAAGGCCCCATTGATCCTCGGCTTCGGGCCGCTCGTGTCACCGTGGATCTGCACGTTTGTCACAGCTGGAGTAAAGATCGGGCCTTTCGCTTCGTAGGTCCCCGAGGTGATGATCACCTCGTCGCCGGCTTTCGCCGCGCCTGCGGCTTCTTTGAGTTCGCAGGGTTTTTCCTGCGTGCATTCGGTTCCCGTCCCGGCCGGCGCCGCGTAGCGCTGCCCGGCGTAGGCGGCAGGGGCCAGCGCCAAGAACACGACGGTTGCGATTCCCCAGATCCCCAGGCGCATTGCAGCAGGGTACCGACGATTTCCGGTTCCTCAACTCAGGCGAGGATCTTCAATCGGGGGACTGATGATGAGAGGGCGGCGCCCAAATCCTCGCCTAGCCTCCCCCGCCCGGGAAATAGTCAACGCCGGCGCCTGGGTTTGCGGCGGCGTCCTGAGCGCGCCCGACAGGATTCGAACCTGTGGCCTTCGGTTTCGTAGACCGATTCGGCCAAGGGATCGCTTTCCGCTCTACAGAGCGGTTTCCCGCGAAATAGCCCTGCTAACTGCCGACTTTCGCATTCACCGAAGCGCCCCGCAAGACACCGTTTTCGACCCTCTTTCGCCCTGTAATCAGGGCGGGCTTCGCGGACGCTAAGGCAATCGGGCTGAGCCGGAGCAGAGGCACTCGGCTAGTTGTGGATCCTCCCGTGCCTTTTGTGCTCCTGTTTGAGGATCCGGAATCTCTGGCTCGCCGGAGTCGGGTCGGTCTGAGCGGCCGCGTCAACGGCACGAACTGCGAATGTGTGTTTTCCTGGCCGAAGGTGCTTGTACCACGTAGGGGAGGTGCACACCCCAAATGACTTCTTGTCCAGCTGGCACTCGAAGGAAAGCGCCCCGCTCCCCCCCGAACCGGTGAAGCTGAAGCTGGCCTTACGAGCTTTGTGTTTGACCTTGAAGCGGGTAATCTGCGTGTCTGGAGGACCGGGTGGCGGAGGCGCAGTGGTGATATCAAGACTCCAGCCGTTTCCAATTGAGCCAGAGTCCCCGCCGCCGTCATCGAGGACGTAGAGGCTCCAGGTGCCGTTCGGGTTTGTGCCGTTGTACACGGCCAGCGTCGAGCCGTACGGGCTGGGAGGTGCGGGCCCCGGGAATGCGTCGACATCGGGGGCGGGCGCGCAGTTCGTGACGTAGGTCTCGTTGTTTGTCGGTCGGAACGTGCCGGAAGCCAGCGCCGAATCAAGCGGAATCGGGCCCGCTGCGGCATCATCGAAGGTGAGGATCAGCCCAACAGCGTCGCTACCGCAGACTGGATCGTCCCGTGGGACATCCGCCATCAGCACAACACTTTGGCCCTGAGGACCGACGAGCATCACGTCGACATCTGCGGGGAAGGTGTGGCTGAAGCCGGAGAGGGTCGCGTTCACGTCGACGACACTGGCACCAACCCCGGCCACCGAGACAGTCGAGGGATAGGGCGACGCAGTAGCGGCATCGTTGATCGTTATCGCTCCCGGGTTTGAGAACGTGGCAGCGCCAGCTTGCGATGGGCCGACCGAGACTGCGATCACGCAAAGCAAAGCCGCGATCAAGAGAATAAAACGCTGAGACCTCGTGCTCGACGAATCCAGGGATTTCCCGGCATCGTCCGCACTTTGAATCACGGGATCAACCGTATGCTCGGCCAGCCAGCCGATCAACGTCATTATTGGAGCTTTACCCGGTGGGACAGCGAACCGGCCGCTGCGATGGAAGCCCCGACGGAAAGGACGGATTCGGGACGGACGGATTGATCCTGAAGCGCGCCCGACAGGCTGAAGCGCGCCCGACAGGATTCGAACCTGTGACCTTCGGTTTCGTAGACCGATTCGGCGAAGGCCGACGCATTGCGCTCTACGGAGCGGTTTTCGGCGAAATAGACCTGCTGAAAGGCGATTTCTACGTTCCCCGAAGCGCCCCGAACTTCACCGGCTTCGACCCTTTTTCACCCTTCTCGGAAGGGCGGAATCGCGGCGCCACGCTCCCGCACTCGGCTAGGGATTTGCGATAGCCCGAAGGTCAAGAAGCTCCAGCGAGGCAGTCCCGACACGACCGGCGAGCTTCAGCTGCTGCCCGGGGCCTCCTCCTCGGCCACCGCCCGCCGCAGCGCCTCATCGAAGGACTCGGGCTCGATCCCGAACGGCCCAGCCCCCGAGGGATCGGTGACCACGGTCGCGGTCGTCAGGCCCTCGACCAGGGGCCGAGCGACCTTGGTGTCGACCGGGGTAACCAGTCCCAGCCACAATGCCGAGAGCCAGGGCGTGATGAAGGGTACGGGGACCTTGCGACGGGGCTCCTTCCCGAGCACGATTGCCATCCGGTCCAGCATCTGCGAGTAGGAGAGGACGTCGGGTCCGCCTATCTCCACCTCGCGACCCTCGGACTCCGGGATTTCGGGAGCGCGCCGCAGGTACTCGACCGTGGCGTCGATGCCGATCGGCTGCGTCGGGGTGCGTAGCCAGCTCGGCGCGATCATTACCGGCAGCCGCCCTACCAGGTAGCGCAGGGTTCGGTAGGACTCGCTGCCAGCGCCGACGACCATCGCCGCACGGAAGTAGGTCAGCGGCGGCCCCTCGGCGGAGAGAATGCGGGCGGTCTCATGGCGGCTGCGCAGGTGCTCGGAGTGGGACTCCTCGCCGAGGCCGCCGAGGTAGATGACCCGTTTCACCCCTTCCTGCTTCGCCATCCGGCCGAAGTTCGTGGCGCCCGCCCGCTCGCGCTCGGCGAAGCCGGCGCCGCCGGCCATCGCATGCACCAGATAGTAGGCGATCTCGACGTCCTTTCCGACACCCTCGAGACTGCGCGCGTCGGTGACGTCGCCGACCAGCAACACGGCTCCATCCCGCTCCAGGCCGGCCGCCCTCGAGCGGTCGCGGACCAAGCACCTGACCGTTCCCGAACCCGCTAGCGCGGCCGCCAACCGTCCGCCGATGTAACCCGTCGCTCCTGCGATCAACGTCGTCCGAGAGATGGCGCAAAGCTATCCCACCGGGTCTACGGCGCCGGGCTGCGAGACTGGCGCGCGTGCCCGTGCACATCCTCGAACGCAGCCAGCGAGTGGGGGTCTCCGCGACGCGGGCGTTTGACTTCTACGCCGACGCCCTCAATCTCGAGCCGATGACGCCGCCCTGGCTCCACTTCCGGCTCCTCACCCCCCACCCGATCACGATCGAGGCCGGCACCTTACTGACCTACCGTCTGCGCCTACACGGCGTCCCAATCCGCTGGCAGACGCGGATCGAGACCTGGGAACCACCCTTCCGTTTCTTCGACACCATGGTCGAGGGCCCGTACTCGCTCTGGGAGCACACGCACGCCTTCGAGCCCGACGGCGAAGAGGCCTGCGCGATGTACGACCGCGTCCGCTACGCGATCCCCTACGGATCGCTCGGCGAGCTGGCCCAGCGCCTCTTCGTCCGCCGCGACCTGGAGCGCATCTTCGACTTCCGTCGCGACGCCTTCGCCATCCAGTTCGGTTGAGGTCGCTATCAAGTTAGCCGCTCCAAGGTGGCACGTGCCGTCATATCGCCACTCCTCGACTCAGCCGCGGCGTGGCGGCCACGGGAAGAACGCGCTTGTGCGGCCGATGTAGTCGGCATAGCCCTCGCGGCGCCGACTCAGCGAGCGCTCCAGCAGCGCGGCGCCGCTGACCCGGATCAGCAGGACGGACATGACCGCCGGGCCGACCACCGTCCACCAACCGCTGCCAGTGGCCAGTGCTACAAGCCAGATCCCCCACCACACACAAAAGTCGCCGAAGTAGTTCGGGTGACGCGTGTAGCGCCACAGCCCGCGGTCCATGACCTTGCCGCGGTTCGCCGAATCTGCCTTGAACCGCGCCAGCTGTTGGTCGCCGACGGCCTCGAATGCGAACCCGACTGCCCACAACGCCGTGCCCGCCCAGTCGAGCACCCCCAGGCCGGGCGGCGTGGGGTCCGTCATCCCGACCTGAACCGGGAGTGAGACGACCCACATCAGAGCACCCTGCAGCCAGAACACGACGACCAGGCTGCGCAGCGGCCATTGGTCGCCGTGGCGGCGGCGCATCGCTGCGTAACGGTGGTCCTCGCCCTTCCCGAGATTGCGACGAGCGAGATAAACGGTCAGGCGCAGGCCCCAAACCGTTACCAGCGCCGCCAGGAGGAGGCGACGGTCGCGACTCCCGTCCGCAAGCGCGAGGCCGACCCACGCGACGACGACGAAGCCGCTGCCCCAGAAGATGTCGACGATCGAGGTGTCGCGCACAGCGACGCTGACTGCCCACAGCGCCGTGACGAGGACGAGCACGAGACCCCCCTCGACTGCCAGCAGGCCCGCGGTGCTCACGCTGCCGGCTGCTTTCCGGCTGCTGCAAACTGTTCCTCGAGCCAGTCGTCGACGCCCTGCCAAACGTCGTAGAGCCAGTCCGCGCGCGCGGCGCCCGTCTCGGGCACCAGGGACCGCGGCACCCGCGTCATGCGGACCCGAATCACGAGCCCGACGAGGCCACCGCGCCAGATGTCCGAGATCAGCCGCAGGCCGTCGAAGCCGTGGTGGGCGATCACCACGACGTCGGCGGCGGGCGCGCCGTCGAGCAGTGCCCCCACACCTCCTAGTCGCGGCGGCAGCAGATGTTGGAGCCGCTCGGCCCGGGCGGCCAGTCGGGAGTCGCGCTCCGCGATGCGAGCAATTGCACGGGCGCGGCGCTCCGGCGTGAAGCGCGTGCCCTCCGGGTAGATCAGCACGCCCTCATCTGCCTCGAGGCCGCGGGCGAGCGCGCGCACCCGCTCCACCTCTTGCGCCTCGCCGGTACCCCGGCGAACAAAGTAGTTCGGCAGTCGTCGCCCGGCGACATCGAGGCAGGGATCCGCGAGCAGCTCCCGCTTGAGCACATAGCGCAGGCGGATCCGATGCGGACTGGCGACGAGGTTGGCAGGCAGCAAGTTGTCGACGATGCTGGCATGGCGGACCAGCACGATCACGGGCCCCGGCGCGACCGCGTCGTCCCCCGACACCTCGAGCCGCACGCTGAACAGCACGCGCACCGCCCTAAACAGCACCCCGGCCCACAGTTGCTGGAAGCGCCAGGTCTGTTCGAGAATCCACGCGCGGCGCCGCCCGCCAAAGCTTGCGAGCCAAAGCGCCGCCAGTGCCATGAGCCCGCCGACCTCAGCGGCGAGATAGACCCACAGGAACAGGACGAGCCGCGTGGCCGTCGGCGGCACGCCGAACGCCACCCGGCGCACCGCGTCAATCACCAGACCGACGACGAGCAACACCGGCAGCAGCGCCGTGACCAGCACGAGAGCCACCACGAACGGCGGGATCGTCCGCAGCCGTCGTCGGACGGTTTCCGCCCGGGTCTCCTCGACGCCACCCCGGTACACGACGTCATTCTTCCAGGGCAGGGGCGTGGCCTTTGAAGGCGCGAGGCAGCGAGAAGGCTTCCTCGCCCTTCTCGGAAGGGCGTATTCGGGGCTGGCTCAGGATGTCTGATTCTCGACGCGCGCCTTGAGCTCACCCGGGCGGGCGTTCACTAGCATCGCGCGAACGGCGGCCTCGACGGGCCCCCGGATCAGCATCCCCAGCACCCGGCCGGGGTCGGCATCGAGCGTGTACGTCGCGCGAGTCCGCTGATCGCCGAGGTCCTCGAGCCGCCAGGAGCCCGCCACCGACTTCAGGTCGCCCTTCTCCTGCGTCCAGGACAGGACCGAAGGAGGCTCATAGTGAAATCGCACTTGCGTTTTCACATGCCTCACCTTGATGTCGTTCTCGATCTCAACCAGGGTCGGGCGATTCTCGGCGTCGCGCTCCAATGCAGACATCGCGACCACGCCGCCCTGCCAGTCGGGAGACGTGAGCACGTCCTCCACCGCCCGCCAGACCTCATCTCTCGGGGCGTCGATCTCCGCGCTGGCATTGCCGCCCATGTGTGTCATCGAGGGTCAGGCTACCCGCCCTACGCATCACCCGAAGGCTCATTCGCCTGGCTTGCCCCGCCCTCAAACCGACGCTGCCAATCATCGACGTCGAACTCGGCCGGTTCGGTGCCCTCCAAGACCTCTCGAGAACGCCGACAAAGCGCGACGATTCCTCGAGATGAGGCAGGTGGCCGACGCCCTCGAAAACCTCGAGATGGCTATTTGGGATCTCGTGTTGAGCGTGCCCGGCACCGACGGTCGGTCGCGCTCATGACGGCATGAGATTCAGAGATGAGGACCCGAGCGCGCCCGACAGGATTCGAACCTGTGACCTTCGGTTTCGTAGACCGACGCTCTATCCAACTGAGCTACGGGCGCTGGGACGGCGGATTCTAGGGGTGCCGCGCCCCGGGGAGCGCGCTGGCAAACTCCGCCGCGATGCCCGCCCGTCGCGACGATCCGCCGCCGTCCGAGTGCGACCTGGCGGTCGTCGGCGGCGGCATCCTCGGGATGGCGGTGGCGCGGGAGCTGTCGCGGCGGCATCCCGACGCGACGCTCTGCGTGCTCGAGGCCGAGCATCGTCTCGGGGCGCACCAGACCGGCCGCTCGAGCGGCGTCATCCACGCCGGGATCTACTACGAACCCGGCTCGTTGAAGGCGAGGATGTGCGTCGAGGGGGCGCGGCGGCTCTACGCCTACTGCGAGGAGCGGGGAATCGAGCACCGCCGGTCGGGGAAGCTGGTGGTCGCGACCGGGGAGTCCGAGCTGCCGGGTCTCGACGAGCTCGAGCGGCGCGGTCGGGCGAACGGGGTGCCCGGCCTGAGGAGGCTCGGCGCCGATGAGATAGCGGCGGTCGAGCCCCATGCCGCCGGCGTCGCCGCGCTTCACTCCCCCGCCACCGGAGTCGTCGACTTCGTCGCCGTCGCCGAGGCGTTCGCGGAGGACGTCGAAGGCACCGGAGGGAGCATCCACTACGGCACCGTGGTGACAGGCGCCGATCCCAGTGGCGACAAAACCGTCCTCAGCCACTCGCGCGGAACGACGGCGGCGGCGGCGGCGGTCTTCTGCGCCGGTCTCTGGTCGGACCGGCTGGCGGTCCGCTGCGGCGCCCCCGCCGAGCCCCGGATCGTCCCGTTCCGCGGCGGCTACCTCCGGCTTCGCCCCTCGCAGGCGGAGCTGGTGAGGGCCAACGTCTACCCGGTGCCCGATCCCGAGCTGCCCTTCCTCGGCGCCCACCTGACCCGGACCCTCGGCGGCGAGGTCCTGATCGGGCCGAGCGCGCTGATGGTCGCGGCGCGAGACGCCTACAGGGTGTGGAAGGTCCGCCCCCGCGACCTGGCCGAAACGATCGCCTGGCCCGGGACGTGGAGGATGGCGGCGCACCAATGGCGGGCAGGGCTGCTCGAGATCCGCCATGCGGCGATCCGCAGTTCGTTCGTCGCCGCCGCGGCGCGCCTCGTGCCGGACCTCGCCGGCGCCAGGGTCGATGCCGGCGGCGCCGGGATCCGCGCCCAGGCCGTGGGGCGAGACGGCAAGCTGGTCGACGACTTCGTGATCCACCGCACCGAGCGCGCGATCCACGTCCGCAACGCGCCGTCCCCCGCGGCGACCTCGTCGCTGGCGCTTGCCGGGTTGGTCGCCGACGAACTTCCCGAGTAGGCCCTTTTTCGTACTTCCGCAGTTGAAACTTCGGCTCCCGCGGCGCCGTTCCATATATGGATGAGAAATCTCAGGGCATTCCGCCTGCTCCCGGTCCCGCTGCTCGCGGTCGCGATGCTGGCCTGGCTGGGCAGCGCCCACGCCTTCGCGGCCGACCCCTGCGCCCCGCCGGTGACGAACAAGGTCGCCTGCGAGAACACCAAACCCGGGGACCCCCCGTCCGATTGGCAGGTGAATGGGATCGGCGACTCGACGATCCAGGGCTTCGCCACCTCGATGAGCGTCAACGTCGGCCAGACGGTCAACTTCAAGATCAAGACGCCGGCCAGCTCCTACCACATCGACATCCTGCGACTCGGCTATTACGGAGGCAACGGAGCGCGCCTGATCGCCTCGAACATCAAACCGACCGCGTCGCTCCCCCAGACCCAGCCGAATTGCCTGACCAACAGCTCCACCGGCCTGGTCGATTGCGGCAACTGGAATGTCTCGGCGTCGTGGACGGTCCCATCGGAAGCGGTGTCGGGCCTCTACATCGCGCACCTGGTGCGAAACGACACCGGCGGCGAGAGCCAAATCTTCTTCGTCGTCCGCGAAGACTCCAGCCACTCCGACCTCGTCCTCAAGACCTCGGACACGACCTGGGAGGCATACAACGCCTACGGGGGCAACAGCCTCTACTCCTGCACGGTCTCCTGCCCGCCCGGCAACCCGGGCGGGTACAAGGCCGCGTACGCGGTCTCCTACAACCGCCCGTTCGACGGGACGCTGGAACGGGACGGAGGCTTCTCCGACCCGTTCTACGCCGAGTACCAGCTGATCCGATTCCTCGAGCGCAACGGCTACAACATGAGCTACGTCTCGGGCCACGACCTCGACGAAAACCCATCCCTGCTCCAGAACCACAAGGTCGTGATCTCGAGCGGCCACGACGAGTACTGGTCCCCGGGCGAACGCCAGGCGGTCGAATCGGCCCGCAGCGCGGGGGTGAGCCTCGCCTTCTTCAGCGGCAATGAGATGTTCTGGAAGACGCGCTGGGCGAACAGCTCGGAAGGGTCGAACACGCCGTATCGGACGCTGATCACCTACAAGGACACTCACTTTCCGACCCCGGTCGACCCCCTGGGCCCGAGCGTGACGACCTCGACCTGGCGAGACCCGCGGTTCAGCCCGCCCGGCGACGCCGGCCGGCCTGAGAACGGGGTCACGGGCCAGAACTTCCTGGTCAACTCGGGAACCTCCGAAATAAAAGTGCCCGGGACGTTCGCCAACCTGCGGTTCTGGCGCAACACGGCCGTCTCGACCTTGACCGCCGGGCAGACCCTGACGCTGGCGCCGGGCACCGGCACTCTCGGCTACGAGTGGGACACGAACCCCGATAACGGCTTCCGGCCGCCCGGCCGAATCTCGCTCTCGTCGACGACCGTCACCGGGGTCGAAACGTTCACCGACTACGGCACGAACGTCCAAGGCGGCACCACGGCCAACCACAGCCTTTCGCTGTACAGGGCACCGAGCGGCGCCCTGGTCTTCGGCTCCGGCACGGTCCAGTGGTCGTGGGGGCTCGACGTCACCAACGCCTGGAACAGCGCGGGACCGAACGGCACGGCACCGGACCCGACGATGCAACAGGCGACGGTCAACCTGCTCGCCGACATGGGGGCCCAGCCCGCGACCCTGCAATCCGGCCTGGTGGCCCAAACAGCGTCGACCGATAGCACCCCGCCCACCGCCACTGTCACATCCCCGTCCGAAGGAGCCGGGTTGACCGACGGAAGCTCGACGACGATCTCCGGCACGGCGACCGACGCCGGCGGCGGGGTGGTCGCCGCTGTCGAAGTCTCGACCGACGGTGGCAGCACCTGGCACACGGCCACCGGAACCTCGTCGTGGACCTATCCGTGGATCGTCCATGGCGCCCCCTCGACGACGATAAAAGCGCGGGCGGTGGACGACTCGGGGAACATCGGTTCTGCGAGCGCCGCCAGGACCGTCTCGGTCTCCTGCCCCTGCTCGATCTTCAGCGGGATGACCCCCGCTTCGCCCGACTCGCAAGACGGCAACGCTGTCGAGCTGGGAGTCAAATTCCGCAGCGACGTCGCCGGCCAGATCAGCGGCATCCGCTACTACAAGGCATCGACGAACACGGGCACCCACGTCGGCAGCCTCTGGACGAGCAACGGCACGCTCCTCGCGCAGGCCAACTTCAGCGGGGAGACCTCCAGCGGATGGCAGCAGGTGAACTTCTCCAGCCCGGTGGCAATCCAGGCGAACACCACTTACGTCGCCGGCTATTTCGCCCCGAACGGCCACTACTCGCAGACCGAGTTCGCGCTCGAGAAACCGCCCGCGCTCGGGTCCAACATCCTTGACAGCCCGCCCCTGCACGTCCTGCCCAACGCCGGGAACGGCAACGGGGTCTACCAGTACACCGCGAGCAGCACCTTCCCGCAGAACACCTACCAGTCGGAGAACTACTGGGTCGACGTCGCCTTCACCCCGACCGGGCCGACCCAGCCGCCGGGCCCGGTCACGGGCGTGACCGCCACGGCGGGAGTGGCGCAGGCGACGGTCAACTGGACGCCGCCGACGACCGGCGGCGCGGTGGCCAGCTACCGGATAACCCCGTACATCGGGTCCACCGCCCAGACGCCGACCACGGTGAACGCACCGGCGACGTCAAAGACGATCGCCGGCCTGACCGGCGGTACCACCTACACCTTCACGGTCACAGCGAATAACGAAAAAGGCAGCGGGCCCGAGTCCGCTGCCTCCAACGCGGTGACCCCGACGATCCCGAACCCGCCGGGAGCCCCGACCGGGGTGAGCGCAACCGCCGGCCCGCTGCGGGCGACGGTCAACTGGACTGCCCCGACGAGCGACGGCGGCAGCCCGATCACCAGCTACCGCGTCACCCCCTACATCGGCTCCTCGCCGCAGTCCCCGACGACGGTCCCCGCGCCCGCCGGCTCGGCGACGATCACCGGTCTCACGGGCGGCACCGCGTACACCTTCAAGGTCGCTGCGATCAACGCGGCGGGCGCAGGCCAGGATTCTGCGGCCTCCAACGCCGTCACCCCGACCACTCCCACCGCTCCGGGCGCCCCGACCGGCGTGAGCGCGGAAGCCGGGGGTCTGCAGGCGACGGTCACCTGGACCGCGCCCGGGAGCGACGGTGGCAGCGCGATCACGAGCTACGTCGTCATTCCCTACGTCGGGTCCACCGCGCAAACGCCGACCACGGTCAACCCGCCCTCGACCTCGAAGACGATCGCCGGCCTGACCTCGGGAACCACCTACACCTTCAAAGTCGCCGCCGTCAACGGGATCGGGCAAGGCCCCGAATCGGCGGCCTCGAACCCGGTCACCCCGACGAACCTCGCGGTCGACCAGCTGCTCACCACGCATCAGACGAGCGCCTCGACGAGCATCTCCTCCCCGGCCTTCTCGACCTCCGCCCCGGGTGAGCTGCTGCTCGCCTTCATCACGTCCGACGGCCCTTCCAGCGGCACCCAGAGCTTCTCGAGCGTCACCGGCGGCAGTCTCACTTGGCGCCTCCGTCGCCGCGCCAACACCCAGGCGGGCACCTCGGAGATCTGGCAGGCCAACGCCGCGACGACGCTCAGCAACGCGACGGTCACCGCCACCCGCTCGAGCGGCTCCTACGTGGGGTCGATCGCGGTGGCGGCCATCAGCGGCGCCGATCAGGTCGCGGAAGGGGCCACCGCGGGCGGCAGCGTAGCCACCGGCGCCCCGTCCGTCTCGCTGACCACGACTCGCGCAGGATCGTGGGTCTGGGGGGTCGGGAACGACTGGGACAACGCGACCGAACGCACCATCGGCCCGAATCAGACCAAAGTGGATGAATTCCTGGCCTCGGCCGGCGACACATTCTGGGTCCAGCGGCAGACCGCAGCGACTCCCCTCGGCGGCACCCAGGTGACGCTGAACGACACCGCCCCGACCAGCGACCGCTGGAATCTGGCTGCGGTCGAGGTCCTTCCGGCGCAGACCCAAAATCCGCCGCCCCCCGCCCCGACCCTGACCTCCACCGTCCCCGCCTCGCCCGCCAACCAGAACTCGCCGAAACTCCTCGGCAGCGCCGCCGCCGGCTCACAGGTCTCTATCTACGCGACCTCCGGCTGCACCGGCACCCCGCTCGCGACCGGCACCGCGGCCGAACTGGGAACCGGGATCACGGTCACCGTCGCCGACAACTCGACCACCGCCATGCGCGCCACCGCGACCGCCGCGGGCAACACCTCCGCCTGCTCCTCGCCTCTCAACTACGTCGAGGACTCTGCCGCGCCGCAGACCCTGATCGGCACCCACCCGCCGGCGCTCAGTGCCAGCGCCGCCGCCTCCTTCGAATTCTCGGGCGAAGACCCGGGTGGCTCCGGCGTCGCCTCGCTGCAGTGCCGCATCGACTCCACCGAAGCGAGCGCCTGGGCCTCCTGCACCTCGCCCAAGGCCTACAGCGGCCTGGCCGACGGACCCCACCGCTTCGAAGCCCGTGCGATCGATGCAGCCGGCAACACCGACGCCTCGCCGGCAGCCTTCGAATGGCAAATCGACACGACGCCCCCGACGGCGGTGATCGACGCCGGCCCCACCGGCACGACGAACGACTCGACCCCGACCTTCGAATTCCATTCGACCGAGTCCGGCTCGACCTTCGCCTGCTCGATCGACACCGGCACCCCGAACTTCGGCCCCTGCTCGGGCCCCGGTTCCACCCACACTCCGAGTGCGCTCGCCGACGGCAGCTACACCTTCCGGGTGCGCGCGACCGACGCCGCCGGCAACCAGGGCGCGCCGGCAACCCGCAGCTTCACCATCAACACCGCCGCGCCCCCCGCCCCGACCCTGACCTCCACCGTCCCCGCCTCGCCCGCCAACCAGAACTCGCCGAAACTCCTCGGCAGCGCCGCCGCCGGCTCGCAGGTCTCGATCTACGCGACCTCCGGCTGCACCGGCACCCCGCTCGCGACCGGCACCGCGGCCGAACTGGGAACCGGGATCACGGTCACCGTCGCCGACAACTCGACCACCGCCATGCGCGCCACCGCGACCGCCGCGGGCAACACCTCCGCCTGCTCCTCGCCTCTCAACTACGTCGAGGACTCTGCCGCGCCCGAGACCCTGATCACCCCCGGCCCCACCGGCACGACGAACAACTCGACTCCGACCTTCGACTTCCCCTCGACCGAGGCCGGCTCGAGCTTCGAGTGCCGCTTCGACGCCGACGCCTTCGGGCCCTGCTCGGGCCCGGGTCGACCCACACCCCGTCACTGCGCTCGCCGATGGCACTACACCTTCCAAGCGCGGGCGACCGACCCCGCCGGCAACGTCGACCCGACCCCGGCCTCGCGCTCCTTCACGATCAACACCGCAATTCCCCCCGCCCCGACCCTGACCTCCACCGTCCCCGCCTCGCCCGCCAACCAGAACTCGCCGAAACTCCTCGGCAGCGCCGCCGCCGGCTCACAGGTCTCGATCTACGCGACCTCCGGCTGCACCGGCACCCCGCTCGCGACCGGCACCGCGGCCGAACTGGGAACCGGGATCACGGTCACCGTCGCCGACAACTCGACCACCGCCATGCGCGCCACCGCGACCGCCGCGGGCAACACCTCCGCCTGCTCCTCGCCTCTCAACTACGTCGAGGACTCTGCCGCGCCCGAAACAACGATCACCTCCGGCCCCACGGGCACGACGAACAACTCGACTCCGACCTTCGGCTTCTCCTCGAGTGAGGCCGGCTCGAGCTTCGAGTGCCGCTTCGACGCCGACGCCTTCGCGCCCTGCAGCGGGCCAGGGGCGACCCACACCCCGTCCACGGCGCTTGCAGATGGCGAACACGTCTTCGAAGCGCGGGCGACGGACCAGGCAGGGAATGTCGACCCGACCCCGGCCTCGCGCTCGTTCACGGTCAACACCGCAATTCCCCCCGCCCCGACCCTGACCTCCACCGTCCCCGCCTCGCCCGCCAACCAGAACTCGCCGAAACTCCTCGGCAGCGCCGCCGCCGGCTCACAGGTCTCGATCTACGCGACCTCCGGCTGCACCGGCACCCCGCTCGCGACCGGCACCGCGGCCGAACTGGGAACCGGGATCACGGTCACCGTCGCCGACAACTCGACCACCGCCATGCGCGCCACCGCGACCGCCGCGGGCAACACCTCCGCCTGCTCCTCGCCTCTCAACTACGTCGAGGACTCTGCCGCGCCCGAAACAACGATCACCTCCGGCCCCACGGGCACGACGAACAACTCGACTCCGACCTTCGGCTTCTCCTCGAGTGAGGCCGGCTCGAGCTTCGAGTGCCGCTTCGACGCCGACGCCTTCGCGCCCTGCAGCGGGCCAGGGGCGACCCACACCCCGTCCACGGCGCTTGCAGATGGCGAACACGTCTTCGAAGCGCGGGCGACGGACCAGGCAGGGAATGTCGACCCGACCCCGGCCTCGCGCTCGTTCACGGTCAACACCGCAATTCCCCCCGCCCCGACCCTGACCTCCACCGTCCCCGCCTCGCCCGCCAACCAGAACTCGCCGAAACTCCTCGGCAGCGCCGCCGCCGGCTCGCAGGTCTCGATCTACGCGACCTCCGGCTGCACCGGCACCCCGCTCGCGACCGGCACCGCGGCCGAACTGGGAACCGGGATCACGGTCACCGTCGCCGACAACTCGACCACCGCCATGCGCGCCACCGCGACCGCCGCGGGCAACACCTCCGCCTGCTCCTCGCCTCTCAACTACGTCGAGGACTCGGCCGCGCCGCAGACCCTGATCGGCACCCACCCGCCGGCGCTCAGTGCCAGCGCCGCCGCCTCCTTCGAATTCTCGGGCGAAGACCCGGGTGGCTCCGGCGTCGCCTCGCTGCAGTGCCGCATCGACTCCACCGAAGCGAGCGCCTGGGCCGCCTGCACCTCGCCCAAGGCCTACAGCGGCCTGGCCGACGGACCCCACCGCTTCGAAGCCCGTGCGATCGATGCAGCCGGCAACACCGACGCCTCGCCGGCAGCCTTCGAATGGCAAATCGACACGACGCCCCCGACGGCGGTGATCGACGCCGGCCCCACCGGCACGACGAACGACTCGACCCCGACCTTCGAATTCCATTCGACCGAGTCCGGCTCGACCTTCGCCTGCTCGATCGACACCGGCACCCCGAACTTCGGCCCCTGCTCGGGCCCCGGTTCCACCCACACTCCGAGTGCGCTCGCCGACGGCAGCTACACCTTCCGGGTGCGCGCGACCGACGCCGCCGGCAACCAGGGCGCGCCGGCAACCCGCAGCTTCACGGTCGCCGCAGGCACCCCGCCCGGGGCGCCAACCGGGGTCACCGCCGTCGCCAAGAGCTCCGGGGCGCAGCTGAGCTGGACCGCCCCGACGAGTAACGGCAGCAGCCCGATCACCGGCTACCGGATCACCCCGTTCATCGGATCGACCGCGCAGTCTCCGACGACGACCGGGTCGAGCGCGACCTCGGCGAGCGTCAGCGGCCTCACGAACGGCACCGCCTACACCTTCAAAGTCGCGGCAATCAACTCGTCCGGGCCCGGCCCGGACTCGACGGCCACGGCCGCGGTCACTCCCTACGACACGATCTTCGACCTCGCGACCCCCTCGATCGTCGACGCCGGAGACGCCGGCGCGGTCGAGCTCGGAGTCAAGTTCCGTAGCGACCTCTCCGGCACCGTGAACGGCATTCGGTTCTACAAGGCGAGCACCAACACCGGCACCCACGTCGGCAGCCTCTGGAGCTCGACCGGAACCCTGCTCGCGCAGGCCAATTTCAGCGGCGAGACGGCATCCGGCTGGCAGCAGGTGAAATTCTCGAGCCCGGTCACGATCCAGGCCAACACCACCTATGTGGCCGGCTACCTGGCCCCCAAAGGCCACTACTCGGCCAACGGCCCGACCCTCGCCAACGGGCTCGACAACGCGCCGCTGCACGCGATCGCGAATGGGACTAGCGCCAACGGCGTCTACATCTACGGCACGACTGCGCGCTTTCCGACCAACACCTTCCAGGCCTCCAACTACTGGGTCGACGTCCTGTTCACTCCGACCGCCGCCGCGCAGCCGCCCGGCCAGGTGACGAGCGTCAGCGCCACCGCGGGCGCGCAGCAGGCGACCGTGAGCTGGACTCCTCCGGCGAGCGAAGCGGAAACGATAACCAGCTACCGGATCACGCCCTACCTGGGGTCGACAGCTCAGGCAACCACCACTGCCTCCGCACCGGCGACATCGAAGGCGGTCACCGGTCTTACAGCGGGCATTGCCTACACGTTCACGGTGACGGCGATCAACTCCGCCGGCGCCGGGCCGGAGTCGGCGAAATCGAACTCGGTCACACCGCTTGCCGCGGGCACCCCGGAACCGCCGGCCGGGGTGACGGCCGAAGCCCGCAATCAAGCCGCCCTGGTCAGCTGGACGCCGGGAGGCGACGGCGGCAGTCAGATCACCGGCTACCGGATCACCCCGTTCATCGGATCGACCGCGCAGTCCCCGACGACGACTGGGTCGAGCGGGACCTCGGCGACCGTCAGCGGCCTCGAAAACGGGACTTCATACACCTTCACCGTCACCGCCCTGAACGCGATCGGACCCGGCCAGGCTTCGGCCGCCTCGAGCGCGGTGATGCCGCGGGCGACGATCTTCGAACAGGCGGCACCCGCGGTGCTCGAAGACACCGACCCGAACTCGGTCGAGCTCGGAGTCAAGTTCACGAGCGACATGGCCGGGATGATCAGGGGGGTTCGCTTCTATAAGTCGGTCGGGAACATCGGCCCGCATGTGGTGAGCCTCTGGAACGCCGCGGGGACGCTGCTGGCGCAGGCGACCTCAAACGGCGAGACCACCTCCGGCTGGCAGGAGGTCGCCTTCGCGAGCCCAGTGGCGATCGCCGCGAACACCACCTATGTCGCCGGCTACCTGGCCCCCGGCGGCCACTACTCGGCAACGAGCCAGGCATTCGAAACCGCGATCGACAACCCGCCGCTGCATGCGGTGGCCAACAGCGCGGGCGCCAACGGGGTCTACGCCTACAGCGCCACCAGCACCTTCCCGTCGAACACCTTCAACGCGACCAATTACTGGGTCGACGTCCTCTTCACGCCATGACCCGTCTCGCCCTCATCCCGGCCCTCGCCGCCACCCTGGCCCTAGCGGCCTGCGGGGGCTCCGGCGACCAGTCCACGGGCCCGGACGCCAAGAGCGCCTCCCAGCAGCCGAATGAATACATCGTTCCCTCATCGGACACGATCTCCAACGAAGACTCGCCCAGCGTCGCGCCAGCACCCGGAAGGCGAGGAGAACGACGAGGTGAGCGAGACCGGGGCCGCCGAGGAAGATCCGTGCCGCCTGGTCTCGCTCCATCAGGCCTCGACGATCCTCGGTGGCGGGGTTCGAGCGTCAGTGGGCTCACAGGGGCCGACATGCATTTATGTTCCGAAGGGCTCGGCGCCCCAGGTGACGGTCGCGATCGAACAGACCAGTCTGCAGGCTCTCCGTAGCCACGCGTCCAGAGCCACCCGGGTGACGTTCGGGAGCAGGGCCGGGTGGTGCCTGCGCTACGGCTCGACCGGGGTGGTCGCGTCGCTCCCCGACGGGAACGTCCTTCACGTCACCGGGCCGTGCGCCCTCGCATCCCGCTTCGCCACGCAGGCCCTGGAACGGATCACGGCGAGCTAGTCGCCCGAGGCGACCGGCTCTTTCAGCCGCACGTGCCACTCGACGCTCGCGGTGGCGACCTGCTGGCCGTCGGGGTCGGTGAGCACCACCGCGCAGGGAAAGACGACCTTGCCCTCGGAGTCCAGCGTCGCCAGCGCCTCGGCGGCGAGCACCCCGAGCTTCGCGCGAGCCTCGATCGGCCC
Organism: uncultured Solirubrobacterales bacterium; assembly: GCA_963737575.1. Taxonomy (GTDB): domain Bacteria; phylum Actinomycetota; class Thermoleophilia; order Solirubrobacterales; family 70-9; genus VRUE01. The sequence goes on along the minus strand of CAVTTJ010000011.1, from coordinate 115,012 downwards.
GTTGGCGATCTTTTCGTAGGAGATCTCGGCGCTGCGGGCGAGCGGGACGACGTCCGCCAGGCGCGCGACGAAGGCGCCGAGGAAGGCCGCTCCCGAGGCTGCCTCGGCGGCGGTGAACAGCGCTCCGGCGTGCTGGGAGCCGACGTGGTTCGTGTGCTCCGGGCGCTCGGGAAGGGTCACCAGCGCCTCTCCCTCTTCGATCCGGTTGATCTCGAGTCCGAGGAATTTCGCGAACGGTACCGCCTCGGTCATCCCGGCGGCGATTGCGTCGAAGTCCGGCATCGGCAGCAACCGTATCTGCTCGTTGCGCCTAGGTGGAGCGCAGCGCCCGCCAGCCGCGCACCGTCGTAACCGTGGCGAGGCTCGCTGAGGCGACCATGATTCCCAGCTGCAGGACCACCGATGCCGCAACCGTGATCAGTCCGAGAGGCCCGTTCGGCTGACCCGCCAGGCCGCCGGAGTCGATCGCGAGCGCGGCCAGGTAGACGGCGGTTGCGACCGCGATCGAGGCCATCGACACCGTCACCACGGTGCCGAGAGATAGCGCCGTGGTCAGGCTGCGCCGACCGACGTCGATCGCGAACAGCCCGCGGCGCGCGGCGATCGCACACGCGGCTCCGCAGACCAGGGCGATCGCCGACCAGGCGATGAGGATCGCCGCCGCGGTGCCGCCGGAGAGCGACGGCACCGTGTTCGCGAGCACGACCAACGCCCCGGACGCGATCCCGAACAGCGCCACCGCGGCGGCGGCCAGGCCGGTGGCGCGGCGCGCGGCGCGCGACCGGCCGACCTGGCGCGCGGCGGCGATGAGGAGCGGCATCGCCCCGCAAAGAATCGCGACCGAGGCGAGGCCGGCGAGAGCCTGAATCGCGACGTGCGACCCACCGAGCGCGATGTGGGCATCGCCCGCATGGGAGAACGCAGGCCCCTCGGTCGTCTTGTAGAAGCCGACGGCGGCGGCGGCGAAGGCGATCCAGCAGGCGAGGATCGCGCTCGAGCTCGACCGCACCCGATCACCGGGGCTGAGCGCCGCGGTCGCGGTCGCCGCCGGCCGTGCGTGGGCGATCACCGCGCCCCGGAGGAGATCGAGGACGGTCGGCGCGTTCGCGGGCAAGTCCTCGAGCAGGGCCTCGATCTCGGCCCCATAGCGGCGCCGGTAGGCGAGTGGGTAGAGGCGGAGGGCGCCCCTGGCAAGCCGGCGGCTCATTCGAGCGCCGTCCCGACCTCGAGCCGCTCGAGCCCTGCGCTGATGACCCGGTCGAGGGTCTCGAGCTGCTCCCGGAGGGCCTCGCTGCCCTTCCCCGTCAACCGGTATGGACGGCGCCGGTCGTCCTCGGGAAGCGCCTCGATCAGGCCGTTCTCCTCGAGCCTGGCGAGCGCGCCGTAGAGGGAGCCCGGGCGGAGCAGAACACCCGACATCTCCTCGACGTCACGGGTGATCGCGTACCCGTGCTTCGGCCCCTCCGCGAGGCTCGAGAGGATCAGCAGGCCGGGATCTGTAGAACGCTCACCGATAGATCGCATAGCGATATAGTAGCAGCCGTTATGGGACCCGGGTTATGGTCGGACACCAGGATGCCGGCGCGCGTCGCAACCGAGAAGGATCTCGAGATGGTGACGGACATCCTCACCGCGGCGTTCTCCGCCGATCCGCTCTGGAGCTGGGCCTTCCCCGATGACGAGAGCCGCGCGGTCTGGTGGCGCTTCCTCGTCTCGAGCGCGCTCCGCTACCCCTGGGTGCTGATCGCCGACCGTGACGCGGCCGCCTCGGTCTGGATCCCGCCCGGCGGAGTCGAGCTGACCGAGGAAGAGGAGCGTCGGGTCGGGTCGGTGCTGGCAGAGCTGGCGGGGGCCCGGACGCCGGACGTCCTCGAGCTCCTCGCGCGGTTCGAGCAGACCCACCCGCGCGAGCGGCCCCACTACTACCTCAGCCTTCTCGGCACCGATCCCGACCACCGCGGGAAGGGGTCGGGGATGGCGCTGCTGGCCGAGGGCCTGGCCCGGATCGACGCCGAGGGAATGCCCGCCTACCTCGAGTCGAGCAACTCCGCCAACGACGGCCGCTATGAACGGCTCGGGTTCGAGCGGGTGGGAGAGTTCAGGCGCCCGCCCGATGATGCCGTCGCCGTCTCGACGATGTGGCGCGAGCCGGGCGCGAGCGGCTAGCGGCCGTCGAACTCGGCGTGGCCGGGGCCCTTCTCGAGGAATGTGCCCACCGCGCGCTGGAGGTCCTCGGTGCCGAACAGCTCGCCGGCGTCCTCGCGGATCGCGTCGTCGGCCGCCGCGACCCCGCCCTCGCGGAAGCGGCGCAGCACATGCTTGGTCATCGCGTGGGCGCGGGTGGGGCCGGTGGCGAGGTCGTCCGCGAGCGCCCGCGAGCGCTGCTCGAACTCCTCGTCCTCGTAGACGTAGTTGACGACGTTCCAGCGCTCGAGCTCCTCGGCGCCGAAGAGATCGCCGGTCATCACCAGCTGGCGGGCGCGGCCGCTGCCGGCACGCTCGGCGAGGCGCTGGGTGCCGCCCATCGAGGGCGTCAGCCCGACGACGCGCTCGACCAGCCCGAACTGCGCCGATCGGGAGGCGACGATCAGATCGCAGGCGAGCGCCAGCTCGAAGGCGGCGGTCAGGGTCAGGGCGTGGGCCGCAAACACCACCGGCGCCGGCAGCAGTTCGACCTTGTCGACGACGGCGAGCAGCTCCGTCCAGAGAGCCGACCCCCGCTCGGGCGTGACCCCGGCGAACTCGTGGACGTCGACCCCTCCGGAGACGGCCCTTCCCTCGGCGCGGAAGAGGACCGCCCGCGGCGGATCGCTGTCGAGGTCGTCGACCGTCGTCCGCAGCGAGTCGAACATCGCGCGGTCGAAGAGGTTGAGCGGCGGGCTGTCGAAGGTCGCGACCGCGAGGCCGCTCTCGTCGCGCTCGAGCCGCATCAGCAGCGAATGAGGATGGTGAACGGGATACCTTCGATGCTCCCGGACCCATTGGTGGTGAGCACGTAGACGGAGTTCGGGACTCCTTCGACGGCATTGGCCGAGGCGTCCCCCTTCAGCCCTTCGTTCGGTGTCGTCCCGCCGAGCCCGGCCAGGTAGAAGCAATCGCTCACATCCCGATCTGCGGTCACCGTGTATTTCCCCGGTTCGTCGGCAGACGATTCGACGATCCCTGGACTTGCCCTGAACAGCGTGCCGTCCGGATTGACCACCGCCCAGAGCTGATTGGAGACGTCGCCTGCGATGACGGCGGAGGCGGCGACTCTCGCGGTGTCGGCGGCCCTCGCCGTGTCCGCGGCCGTGGCGCTGCCGGCGCTCGCCACCGCAAGACCGGACGCGAGGGCCCTGATCCGCTGATCGGCGACCTTGCCGGCGATCTTCCTGACCTGTTTCTTGTCGTTCTTGGTCAGGGAGCTGATCGTGCCGACGCCGGCGACCGCGGTCCCCGCGATCGCGATCACCGGGGCCGCGACCGCGACCGCCATCGACGGCGAGGGCGTCCTGATTCGACCCATCAGGCGAGCCTATGGCACCCGGTGGACCTCGAACAGGTTCGTCCCCAGTTCCTGGTCGGGCAGGCCGGCCGTGATCGCGATCAGGTCGCCGGACTTGGCAATCCCGTGGCGGGCGACGAGCGCGGCGCAGTCGTCGAGCAGGGCCCGGACCTCGGTCTCGTGGTCGCTGTGCAGGGCCGTGACCCCGAAAAGGACGTTGAGCCGGCGCACCGTCTCGATCCGCGGCGAGACCGCGACCACCGGCACGTTGGGCCTGTGGGCGGAGACGAGCCGGGCCGTGCGGCCGCTGAAGGTGGGCACGACGAGCGCCGCGAGGCCGAGCCTGTAAACCGCCCCGACGGCGCCCCAGGCGACCGAGTCGGCGACCTCCTGGTCGACCTGGTCGGTGCGGGTGAAGAGCCAGTCGCCGTAGGGGAGATCGGGCTCGGTGGCCCGCGCGATCCGGTCCATGACCCTCACCGCCTCGACGGGGTTGGCGCCGACGGCGGTCTCCTCGGAGAGCATCACGGCGTCGGTGCCGTCGAAGATCGCGTTGGCGACGTCGGTCACCTCGGCCCGGGTCGGGCGCCGCGCGGTGACCATCGAAGCGAGCATCTGGGTTGCGGTTATCGCCGGCTTCGATCGTTTGCCTGCGGCGCGGATTAGGCGCTTCTGGACCAGCGGGACCTCGGCCAGCGGCAGCTCGATGCCGAGGTCGCCGCGGGCGACCATGATCCCGCCGGTGGCCGCCTCGACGATCTCCTCGGCGTTCTCGGCGGCCTGGCGTTTCTCGATCTTCGCGATCAGCGGGATGTCGGCGTCGAGCGAGCGCACCCGGTCGGCGACCGGGTCGAGATCGGCGGCGGTTGAGACGAAGGAGACGGCGAGAAGGTCGACGCCGTGCTCGACCGAGAACTCGACCCAGCCCATGTCGCCGTCGGTGGTCGCCTGCGCGGTCGCGCCCGGGACGTTCATCCCCTTGTGCGAGGACAGCGTGCCGCCGACCTCCACTTCGCACTCGACGCCGTCGCTCTGATCGGGCTCGCAGACGCGGAGCCTGATCGCCCCGTCCGCGAGGTAGACCTGCTCGTCCTCGCGCAGGGTCGAGAGCCCGGGCCAGTCGATCGGGATCGTCTCCGCGTCGCCCTCGACGTCCTGGGGCGTCAGCTTCACGTGCATCCCGGTCTCGAGCTCGGCGACGTCGTTGCGCAGCTCGCCGATCCGCAGCTTCTGCCCGGGGAGGTCGCCGAGGACGGCGATGTCGCGCCCGACCTCCTCGGAGGCATTGCGGATCGCTTCGATCGTCTCCGCGTGGCGATGGCGATCGGCGTGGGAGAAGTTGAGCCGGAAGACGTCGACCCCGGCCTCGATCAACTGGATGAGAACCGGGCGGTCCCAGCTCGCCGGCCCGACCGTCGCGATGATCTTCGTCCGGCGTTCGTCCCTCTTCTGCGGTTCGGCCTGCATAACGTTCGACTGTAGATGGTCGGCGTTCCCTGTTATATGACACCGATCCGTGTAGCATTGGCGATGGTGAACTCTCCCGGCGGATCTGCGCTCGCCACCGCCCCCGAGAAGACGGCGAAGGAGCTGATCGGCGAGGCCCCCGCCTCTCCCGCCGGGCCGATCGCCGCCGAGGAGCAGGCGGCGCTGCGGCCGCCGCCGGTCGTCGAGATCAACCCCGCCGCCCAGATCCTGCGCTTCAACCAGCGCCAGATCCAGTTCGTCTTCGGCGCCCGCCGCCGCCTCGGCGAGACCTTCCGGATGCGGACCGCGATGCCGGGCGGCCTGATCATCGTCAGCCACCCCGACCACGTCCGGTCCCTGTTCACCGCCTCCCCTGAGCTTGCCCCGTCCCTTGCGGCCGAGTCGCCGCTGGCGCCGATCGTCGGGCGGAGCTCGGTTCTGACCGCCCTCGAACCGCGCCACATGCGCCAGCGCAAGCTGCTGCTGCCCAACTTCCACGGCGAGGCGATCGAGCGCTACACCCGCTCGATCGCCGCCGCCGCGGAGCGCGAGATCGGCAGCTGGCCGGTCGGGCGGCCGTTCGCGCTGGCACCGCGAATGCAGGCGATCACCCTCGACGTGATCATGTCCGGGATCTTCGGGATCGAGGGGACGCCGCGCCGGGACACCCCCGAGTACTGGCTGCGGTTCGCCACCAAGCGGCTGGTCGCGGCCTCGACCAAGCCCGCTGCCCAGATCAGCGAGCTGATGAACCTGTTTCGCGACGAGCCGGTCGGACTGACCCGCGTCGGCCTCCAGATCCTCGATCGGCCCACCTACGCGGTGATCGCCCGCCGCCGCGCCGCCGAGAACCTCTCAGAGCGGCGCGACATCCTCTCCCAGCTCCTCTTGGCGAGGACCGAGGACGGCGAGAGCCTCAGTGACCAGGAGGTCCGCGACGAGCTGTTGACCCTGGTCCTCGCCGGGCACGAGACGACCGCGAACTCCCTCGCCTGGGCGTGGGAGCGGCTGGTTCGCGCCCCTGACGCCCACGAGCGACTGCGCGACGCGGTCCGCTCCGGGGAGGGGGCCGCGGAGCAGGTCGAGGCGACGATCCTCGAGACGATGCGCTCGCGACCGGTCGTCCCGATCGTCGGCCGGCGCGTGATGGCGCCCTGGCTGTTCAGCCCGTACGCGGTACAGGCCGAAACCCCGGTCCTCGTCAGCATCCTCCTCCTCCACCACCGCGAGGACGTCTATCCCCGGCCCTTCGAGTTTCGGCCCGAGCGCTGGATCGGCCGCCGGCCGGGGACCTACGAGTGGATCCCGTTCGGCGGCGGAACCCGGCGCTGCCTCGGCGCCGCGCTGGCGATGGCGGAGCAGCGGGTCGTGCTCGAGGCGATGGCCCGGCGGCTCGACCTCGAGGCGGCCGAGCCGGAGCCGGAGCGGGCGCGGCACCGCAACGTTACGATGATCCCCGCCCGCGGCGCCCGCGTCGTCATCCGCTCGCGTCTGGGCTGAGCCCCGGAGCGGAGAGGGAGGGATTCGAACCCTCGAGAGAGCTTGCGCCCCCTACTCGCTTAGCAGGCGAGTGCCTTCAGCCACTCGGCCACCTCTCCGGAACGGGAGAAACATACCGCCGGCCGCTGGATACACACTGCCGGCTACCCTGCTCTCGCTCGGGCCGGCGAGGCTAGGCTGGCAGACCGATGGCCACCCACGCGGAGTACGAGGCGATTTTCGAGGAGGTGGAGGCGCCGTTCGCGTTCGTCGACCTCGACGCCATGTGGGGGAACGCGGCGGAGATGCTGGGACGGGCGGAGCCGAAGCCGGTCCGGGTCGCGAGCAAGTCGGTGCGCTGCCGCGCCGTGATCGACCGCATCATCGAGTCCGATGACCGCTTCGCCGGTCTGATGACCTTCACCCTGCCGGAGACCCTGTGGCTCGCCGAACGGGGCTACGAGAACCTCATGCTGGCCTACCCGACCGCCGATTCCGGTGCCCTCGGCGCCCTGGCGCTCCGCTCGGCCGCGAACCCGGACGACGCTCCGATCGTGATGGTCGACTGCACCCGGCACCTCGACGCGATCGAGTCGGTGCTCGGCACCGGTGCCGCCCCGGTTCGGGTCTGCATCGACGTCGACGCCGGCTGGTGGGGATTCGGCGGCCGCATCAAGGCCGGCCCGAAGCGCTCTCCCATCCACACGGTCGAGCAGGCTGTGGCGCTGGCGCGGGAGATCGACGGGCGCCCCCAGCTCAGGCTCGCGGCGCTGATGGCCTACGAGGGCCAGATCGCCGGGGTCGGGGACACGCCGCCTGGGAGGCGCCTGCGAGGGGCCGCGATCCGGTTCATGCAGCGCCGCTCGGCGGCCGAGATCGCCGAGCGCCGGGCGGCGATCGTCGCCGCGATCGAGGAGTTTGCCGAGCTCCGGATCGTCAACGGCGGCGGCACCGGCAGCCTCGAGCTGACCGCGGCCGAGGCCGCCGTCACCGAGGTGACGGCCGGCTCCGGCTTCTACGCGCCGACTCTCTTCGACCATTACAGCCGCTTCTCGCTCACCCCTGCGGCGGGTTTCGCGCTGCCGATCGTCCGCAAGCCGACGCCGGGGGTGGCGACGGCGCTCGGCGGCGGCTACCTGGCGTCCGGCAGTGGGAACACGGCGCGTCTTCCCTCCCCCTGGCTGCCGCCGGGGCTCGAGCTCGACGCGGAGGAGGGCGCCGGCGAGGTCCAGACGCCGCTGCTCGGCCCCCCGGCCGCCGAGCTGCGGATCGGCGACCGCGTCTACATGCGCCACGCGAAGGCGGGCGAGCTCTGCGAGCGCTTCGACTCCCTGTACCTGGTCGAGGGCGGCCGGATCGTCGACGAGGCTCCGACCTACCGCGGCGAGGGCCGGTCCTTCCTCTGAAGCGAACGCACTTTTACCCGCCATGCGGGACGAACTGCGTTCGCTGTCTGGGCAACGACGAGGAATGTGTCAGGGACCGAGGACCCGCTCCGCGTACTCGTTGGCGAAGACGCGATCCGGGTCGAGCTCCTCGCGAGCGGCGGCGAACTCGTCCCAGCGCGGGTATCGCGGCGCCAGGGTCTCCGCAGTCTGGAAGTGCCGCTTCCCCCAGTGGGGGCGGCCACCGTACTCGTCCATGATCGCCTCGACCGCTTCGAAGTAGGGACGCCACTCCATCCCCCGGTACTGGTGGACGGCGATGTAGGTCGTATCGCGTTCGTGCGAAGGACTGAGCAGGGCGTCGTCGCCCGCAGCGACCCGCATCTCGATCGGGAAGAAGACCGGGTAGCGGTTCCGGCGCACCCACTCGATCACCCGCCGCGCCGCCTCGGGGCCGCTCTCGCGCGGAACCCCGTACTCCATCTCGGTGAACCGGACCCGCCGCTCGCTGGCGAAGACGCGATCGCTGCGGTCGGTCGCCCTGCCCCCGGACGCGAGTCGGGCGGCGATGCGCGAGAGGAGTGGGATCGCCCTCGGGAATGACCTTCCGGCCGCCGAGAACGCCCCCAGGGCCCAGTTCTCGAGCACGATGTCGTTTAGGTAGGCACCGGCCCTGCTGCGCGGGCGCGGCTCCGAATCGGTGCGGTCGCGTTCGAGGACGAGCGCGGAATCGGCGTAGGGGAAGGTGAAGAGCTCGAAGTGGTCGTTGGCCTCAGAGCGCTCGGCGAAGCTGTCGAGAACCTCATCGCGCGGCAGGGGCTGCGAGACGATCTGCAGGACGAAGGCCGGCACGCAGCGGAGGGTCACCGCGCTGATCGCCCCCAAGGCGCCGATCCCGACCCGCGCCGCCCGCAGGAGGTCGCCGTCGGCCTCGCCGAGTTCCCGCACCTCTCCGGCGCCCGTCACGAGATCGACGCCGACCACCTGGGTAGAGAGGTTGCCGAGCCTCGCCCCGGTCCCGTGGGTCCCGGTCGAGATCGCCCCGGCGACGGTCTGGACATCGATGTCGCCGAGGTTCTCCATCGCGAGGCCGAGCCGGTCGAGCTCCCCGTTGAGGTCGGCGAGCACGGTCCCGGCGCCGACCTTCACCAACCCGGAGGCGGGATCTGCGTTGATCACCCCGCCGAGGGCGCCGATCTCGATCATCGTCCCGTCGGTCATCGCCGCCTCGGTGAAGGAGTGCCCCGAGCCGGCGACGCTGACCCGCCTCCCCGCCGCGGCAGCCGAGACGACCGCCGCCGCGAGCTCGTCGCAATCGCGAGGCGCGACCCGCTCGGCCGGGTGGCAGGTCTGGTCTCTCGCCCAGTTGCGCCACTGCGTCGCCGCCACGGCTAGCTCTCCCCCGAGGCCATCGGCGCAGCGTATCCGCCCCTCAGCGCCCTGCTTGCGTAGACCGCGGTCGCCGCCAGCAGTGCCGCGACGGCCAGGTTAGGCACCGCGAACCCGGCGGCACTCGCGAGCCCGCCGCCGAAGATGGCCCCGACGACCTGGCCCGCCGCCCAGGCGATGTTCGAGAGGCCGGCGGCGAAGCCCTCGTGAAGGCGAGCCCCTTCCGCGGCCTCCGAGAGCGCCGTGATCGCGGGGGTGAACGAGAGGCCGGCGCCGAGGGACATGATCAGGAGTCCCGCGATCACCACACCCAGGACCTGGGCGACCGCCAACCCGAGCATCGCCAGAGCCGAGACGACCATTCCGCCGACGAATGGCAGGCGACGACCCGCGCGATCCGAGTAGCGGCCGGCGATCGGAGCCATCGCCGCCTCGATCGCGGCCCCGGCGACGAAGGCCGCCGCGATGGCGGTGGCGCTTCCCCCGAGTTGATCGATCCGCAGCGGCACCAGGACCTCGACAGATCCGGCCATCAGCGAGGGGACCGCGACGAACGCGGTGGCGACCGCGATCGGCCTGGTCCGCATGACGACGAGGGCGGTTCGCAGATCCTGGGCATCGCTGACGCCGAGCTCCGGGGTGCGGGCGGCCGCGAAGATGAGGACCACCGCGACCACGGTCACGGCGCTGAATACCGCCTCGGTCCCGATGTGCGCCGCCAGGCCTCCCAGCAACGGGCCGAAGAGGGCGCCGGCGACGGCGGTCCCGATCGCGGTCCCGATCATCGCGCCGCGCCGCTCAGGCGGGAATTCGGCGATCAGCCAGGCGAAGGCACCGGACCAGATCATTGCCCCGGCGGCGCCCTGGCAGAAGCGGGCGGCATCGAGGAGGCCGATCGCGTTCCCGAAGCCGAAGACGAGGCCGGAAACCCCGAACAGCGACAAACCGGCGATCACCGTCGCCCGCGGGCCGATCCTCGCCGCGAGGATGCCGGCGGGCAGGGCCGCGATCAGGGTTCCGGCCGCGTAGGAGCCCTGCAGGATCCCGGCTTCGGCCTCGCTGAGGTCGAAATGGGACACGTAATGCGGGAGCAGCGGCGCGATCGCCGCATAGAACGCGACGTCGAAGAAGACCATCGTCGAGGCCAGGATCAGGAGCCTTCGCATCGCTCGATCCAATCACCTACGCTCATCGGCCTACCCCACGGAGGGGTGGCAGAGCGGTTGAATGCGGCGGCCTTGAAAGCCGTTAGACGTCGCAAGGCGTCTCGTGGGTTCGAATCCCACCCCCTCCGCTCGACACCACGGATCTCGCTCAAACATGCCGAGTCCCGGTCCCAACGGAGGACCGACGCTAGATCTCATGGGGGTCATGCGCGTTATGGGGATCGCGTCTCTGTGTCCCCTCTCCCGCGGCCCATACCCGCCATCCTCGTCGGGCGCCGCCGATGGGACCCGCGCAGGTTCCCTGCCCCTCACTTGCCCGAACCTGCGCGGCTCCGCGGCCTGAGGAGTTGCCCGAATGTTGGACGAGCCGCCGGGGCTTAGAGCCGCACTAAATCCTCACGTTACAAACAGGGATGCCGAGTGATTCGAGCCATGCACCGCGCCTCACCCCCTGAAACCCTTGCCCTCGAGCTGCATGGCCGATCCGATGGCGGGTAGATCCCTGGTGGCTAGAACACCTGCTGCGACTTGCCGAAGTTCAGCCGCTCGGGACCACTTCAATGGTGCCGTGCATGCTCGGGTGGATCGTGCAGTGATAGGTGTACGTCCCCGGTTCCTTGAACGTTTCCGACTTCAACTTGCCTTCTTCCAGGGGTCCGGTGTCGAACGATCCATCATCTGCGGTTGCGGTGTGCGCTTCCGAGTCGCGGTTGATCCAAATGACCTTTCCGCCTTCCTGGATGGTCACCGGATCGGGGTTGTAGGCGAAGTTTTCAATTTCAACTCTTTCGGACCGAACCGCTTCGCCGCTGGGGGCCGGCGCGTTGCCGCCGCTCGATTCGTCTGGGGTCCCGCTGCTCGGTTCTTCTTCCGTAGTGGTCTCCGTGACCGTGGTTTCCGAGGTTTCGCCTCCTCCACCGCAGGAACCAAGGACGAATGCCAGCGAGAGCAGGGCAGGAACGAACAGCACCTTTGCTTTTGTCTTCATCGGTTCGGGCTACCCCGATTTGACCAAAGCGAATCGGGTGTCAGGCCGCCTGCAGCAACCGTCGATCGATGCGACCTGGCAACCGGGCTCAAGTCCGTCGACCTGCAAGGTCGATCAAGAGACAGGACGCCTTAGGGCTCGCCCCATGAGCGCCCCGTCGCGCTCCAATCACGGCCTCTAGAGTATGGGTACCCTCAACCGAATTCACGCGCTGGTTGGCAGGCCGGGGGCCGCGCAGCGGCTGGCTGGGGGAGTTCTGGTGGGCCTCTGCCTTGGCCTTGCTGCGACGTTCCCCGTGGGCGCAGAGGCGGGGCCGAGCTGCGGCGAAAAGCCCGCGACGATCGTTTCCAATGGGCCGGAAATCCACGGCACCAAGGCACCCGACGTGATCGTCGCCGGTCCGGGAGACAACACCATCCACGGGATGGGCGGCAACGATGTGATCTGCGGCGGCGAAGGCGACGACACGATCTATGGCGGACGCGGCGACGACAATCTCCTCGGTGAAGGCGGTAATGACACGCTCTATGGCGAACGCGGATCCGATTCGCTTGACGGCGGGGCCGGCGAAGACAGGCTCATCGGGTCAACAGGGAACGACGAACTGAATGGCGGCGTCGGCGACCATGATCAACTCTTTGCAGGACCAGGCGATGACCACCTCTCAGGGGGAGAGGGTGACTTCGACGTCCTCGCGGGCGGGCCCGGCAACGACTCGATAGATGGCGGCCCCGGCGCCCACGACATAGCCTCCTACGCCGGCACTGGCGGCGCGGTCACGATCAACTTGGAAGCAGGCACGGTGGACGGCGCGGAGAGCGAGCTGCTGACTGGAATCGAGGACGCGATCGGTGGCTCGGGAGATGACACGCTGATCGGCTCGGCAGCTTTCCCCAACCGCCTCGACGGCGGACCTGGGAACGACCACCTTCTTGCCGCTGGCCCGGGCGACGAAGCCTTTGGCGGGCCAGGCAGCGATAGCTGCGCAGGGTTCTCCACCGAAACGTCCTGCGGCGCCTTGAACGGAACCACCGGCACGGCCATTGAGCTCTACCGGAGCATCGACGGAGCGACCAGCCTGATTGTCACCGGCAGCAATGGCGTTGACGCCGCCTCCGTGAGCTTCGCCGGTAGCACCTACACGGTGCAGGGGGGCCCGGGCACCAATCCGATTGTGCTCGGCGATCCCGATGCGGGCAGTTGCTCACGCGACGCGGGATCGAACTCTGTTTCCTGCCAGGGGCCTATTTCCTCCATCCAGGCTTCACTCGGGGGCGGCGACGATAGCTTCACCGTCGACCCCAGCGTTCCGGCCAGTGTCTCCGCGACGATCGATGGTGGCGCCGGCTCCGACACCCTGCGCGGTGGGGAAGGGGGCGACACGATCTACGCTGGCGACGATCACGCGCCCGACACACTCGAAGGGGGAGGTGGGGACGATGTCCTCTACGGGGTGAACATCTTTCACCCTCGGAAGGACAGCGGGGCCTCGCGCATGTTTGGCGGTCCTGGCGACGACCTGCTGATCGGTGGCCAACCTTGCGACGGGGATCTCTTTGATGGCGGCCCGGGCGGCGACGACAGCGCCTCCTTCGCTCGGGTTCGGAACGGAGGCACCTACGTTCAAGCGACGATCGCCGGCCCGGTGCTGGATCCCGACGTCAGCAGCTGCAACGCGGGGCACATCGAAGCCAGCGTCGAGAAGATCGAGGGGTCTCCGGGCCCCGACATTCTCGCCGGGGACGAAGGGCCGAACACACTGCTGGGCCGTGGCGGCAACGATCGCCTCGACGGCAGAGGCGGCTTCGACAGTTGCGTCGGCGGCAGCGGCAGCAACGAAATCACCAACTGCGAGTACACCGGCACCGGCCCTCGCTACCGCCGCAAGCGCCACGCTCGTCGCGAGCTGGCCGTCTTGCACCGCATCATCGCCCGGCGCTAGATGTTTCGGAACCAGCCACCCCGAGGCTGGAGCGAAGCGATGCCATCTCTGCCCAAGCAACTGAGCCTTTTCTTGGCCCTCGGCGTCTTCGCCCATACCTCGGTCTTGGCTGGAGCGTGGGAGGCGCCGCGCCCGTTGAAGGCCGCCGTCCGCGCCAGCACAAGCGCCGGCCGCTTCAATGTAGTTCTCGCGGGTGGAGCCGGGTCGAACCAAATCCAGATCACCCTGAGCGCCGACGGCCGAACCTACGTGATCGAGTCCTCTTCGCCGCTGGAAGCGGGCGGCAAGGTCTGCGCCAACCCGCCCGGCAATCCGAACGAGCTGAGCTGTGAAGCAGCTGCGATCAATGGCTTTTGGTTCAACGGGGGCGCCGGAAACGATTCGGTGATCATCGGCCGCACGGTTCCGGCGCAGGTGACCCTGACGGGCGGCCCCGGCGACGACACGCTCGTCGGCGGCAGGGGGAACGACAAATTGATCGGTGGCCCAGACAACGACACCTTGGTCGGTCGCCGTGGCAACGACTGGCTCTCCGGCGGCCCCGGCAACGACAACCTGAGCGGCGGCCCCGGCAAAGACACCTGCGTCGGCGGCCCCGGCCAGGACATAGCCACGTCCTGCGAGATCGCCAGGGAAATTCCCTGAACGGCGCTAGCCTGGAGGCGATGCTGACCGGCCTCGAGAACCCCGTCCACCTTCTCTTCATCCTCGTGGTGGCGCTGCTGGTGTTTGGACCCAAGCGACTGCCCTCGATCGGGCGCTCGCTGGGAGCTGGAATCCGCGAGTTCAGGGACTCCTTTTCCGGCGAGCAGGAGACGCGCAGCTCCAAGCCTCCGGCCAGACAGGCAGGCACCCCGTCTGACTCTGATAGCAAACCCTGAACATCTCGGCTATCTCGCCCTCGTCGGCCTGATCGGCGCGGATATGGAACCGAACAGCGCGAAAAGGAACGCGAACACCGGCATCATCACTGAGAGACCCGAGGTGGAGGGCTGCCTGGAGGTCGACCAGCCGACGACCAACCACCCGCCTACTTCTTGTGCAGGCCGGCGATGGGCCGCTGGTAGATCACCCGCTTGCAGTAGAGGGGAGCCGGGTCGATCGAGTCGATTACCGCGATGCCTTCTGGGTGACGCGTGCGCCCGCACTGGATGGAGGAGTCCTTGACCCCGTCAGCGGCAACGATGGTGTCTTCGCCCCCGCGGCCGTAAAAGCTGTCCACACCGGGCTGGCCGAGCAGGAGGTTCGGCCCCGAATCGCCAATCAAGACATCGTTGTCGAACGAGCCCTCGATGTCCTGGTCGGTGCGGTCGAGGCGGACTCTGTGGCAGCCCTTGATCGCATCGATCCAGGCCCAGCCGGCGGCGAGGGAGATGTAGAGCGTGCCGGGATGAGCCTGTGTCTCCGCAAAGGATGCGTCGTCCTGGCCCGGCCCGCCGACCAGGGCACCGCCGGCGCAACCGCCGCCCGCCGCCAGCAGGTCGCCGCCGGGCCCGCCATAGAGGTAGGTTGGTCCCGGCAGGTTGCCGATCAGACCGTCGTCTCCGGCGCCACCGTAGATGCGATCGGCGCCCGGGCCGGACTCGATCAGGTCGTCCTCGGAGCCGCCGTGGATCTCATCATTGCCCTGCCCTCCGGCGAGGCGGACGAAATCGACGGCGCGCAGCGAGCCATCCACCCGCAGCTTGTCGTTGCCGGGGCCCATGTCGGCCATCAGCCACCTCGCAGGCCCTTCCACATGGCAGCTCACCTGCGTCACCGTTCCGGGCGGATGGACGCAGCCTTCGCCGGCCGCGAGACCCTTTGCGGCGCCGACCTCGAAGGTCTGGCTCGCTTCGTCGTAGGCGATTGTCATGTCCTCGGGGCCGGGGCCGCCCGTGACCTGGAGACCGCCACCGCCGACAGCGGAGGGGTCGACCCGAACATAGCCTGAGGCGTTGAGGGGCTTTTCGGGACCGCAGGAGTTATGAGTCGGGCCTCCCCTGCAGGCGTCGGTTCCCTGACCCCCTTTGAGCGTGTCGTGTCCGCCGCCGCCGAGGATGTGGTCGTTGTCCGGCCCGCCGTCGATCAGATTCGATCCCTGGTCGCCGATCAGGGTGTCGGCAAAGGCCGAGCCCTCCAGGCTCTCGAAGCGGTAGAGGCGGTCGTGTCCGTCGCCGTAGGCCCTGTGCGCTGAGAGCGAAGCCCAGACCCCCCGTTCCCGGCCCTCACCTCCGACCGCGGTGGCGTAGGAGGCGGTGTCCCCCTTGCCCGGCCCTCCATCCATGCGGTCATATCCGTAATCACCGCGGACGAGGTCTTCGTTTCCCGGGCCGCCGCTGACGGTGTCGATGCCGAGGCCGCCGCTCACTTCGTCGTGGTCACCAGGACCACCCTGCAACTTGTCGTCGCCAAGGTCGCCGAACAACCGATCGGCCCCAGGCCCACCATCGATGATGTCGTTGCCTCGCCCGCCGTGGACGAGGTCGTCCCCCGCACCGCCACAAATCAGGTCGTTGCCGAGGGCGCCGTAGATCACGTCGTTTCCCGGGCCGCCCCAGAACACGTCGCGGCCGGGCGTCCCCCGCAGCACATCCGACCCATTGGTCCCTACGATCGTCGCCTTCCGCCCGCGGCAGCGAGGAGCCGCAGCTGCGCCGGGCGAAGATGCCGACCCGTGCGCACCGAACGTCGCCACAAATAGGGCGACCCCGGCCAGCATGCCTCCTCGGCTCCCAAGCATCGTCGAATGGTAGTTGCGGAGTGTCGAGTGCCAAGGTGGGTGGGGTGCGAGGGGTTAAGCAGGGGCCCGACCTTGCAATCCGTTGGGCGCTCTATGGGCGTCTCGTGGGTTCGACTCCCACCCCCTCCGCTGGACACCGCGGATCTCGCTCTAGACAGCGGGGTCCCGGTGCCATCGGAGAGGGAACCCGAAACCTCAGGGAGGGTCATTGCGCCTCACCGGGGTCGCGTGTTTGTGTCCCGAGGGCCCCCGGCCACCCCTCGACGCCGTGAGGATTCCATCCGCGGCAGGTTCCCTACCTCTCACAGGTACTGAATCCTCACGCCTTATAGGCAGGAGTCGCATGGTCGCGCCACGCACCGCCCATGCCCTGTCCCTTGAGAGGCTGTGCAACCCTCCCCTACGGTGATCGCGTCGATCCCCAGCCCCCACTCGAGCGGCTTTCAGATCGGGCCGGTCGAAGTCCACGTCTATGGGTTGATGTACGTCGTCGGCCTGCTCGTTGCGGTGCTCATCGTGATCCACCGCTGGGAGGCGCAAGGTGGATCCAGGGAGCTTGTGTACGACGTTGCAAAGTGGGCCTTCCCGGCCGGGCTGATCGGCGGGCGGCTCTACTTCGACCTGACGAGCGCCAATCTCGTACCGCCCCACTGGTGGGGTCCGATTGCCGTCTGGGATGGAGGACTGGGCATCTGGGGTGGGATAGCTGCGGGAACCCTCGTCGGACTCTGGCGCCTGCACCGGGCCGCCGTCTCAGCGGCTCCGTTCATGGACGCTGCAGCACCGGCACTTCTGGTCGGCCAGGCAATCGGTCGGATCGGGAACTACTTCAACCAGGAGCTCTTCGGCGGCCCGAGCAATCTGCCTTGGGCGTTGCAGATTTCACCGGGGCACCGCCCTGCAGGCTATGAGGCGTTCGCCACCTTCCACCCGACCTTCCTCTACGAGCTGATCTGGAACCTTGCCCTCGCAGCATTCCTGGTCTGGCTCGGTCGCCACCGCCGGATTCGAGCGCCCGGCCTCTTCGCGCTGTATGTGACGGGCTATTCGGCCTTTCGAATCTTCGAGGAGTCGATCCGGGTTGACCCGGCCCATTACATCCTTGGCCTGCGCCTCAATTTCTACGTCGCCTGCGTGTTGACACTGGGCGGTGCGATCTGGTTCCTGGCAACCCAGCGAGGAGTAATTCCAAGGAGACGGTCACTGCCCAGTCGCCGGATCAAGACTCTGCTGGCGGTCGGCGGGGCGACTCTGGCGCTGGCGGGGTGCGGACAGGGTGCCCGGTCGACATCAGCCAGCGGGGCGCCTCCCACCTTCACCGTTGCCCTGCGAAGGGGCTTGGCCTGGATGTCTTCTGGAGCCGACGGAAGGAAGCAGAACCTAGCCGTAGATCAATCTCAGGAAGGACCCCGGGGCGGCAGGTAGACGACCGGTCGCCTCCATTGGACTACCATTCGGTTCGCAATGAAATTGGTTGGTGGGTTCACCGAGAGGCGGGCGCTGGCGCTGACCCTCTGTTGGGTGTTTGCTCTGGCGGTCACAGGCTCGACCGATGTTCTGCTTTTCCTGGCGCCAGCCCTTCTGATCTCAGTTCCGCTCTTCGGCGGGTTCTACCTCGGCGAGGAGCTGATCGCCAAGCTCGCCGCCAAGCCGACTCGCAAGCCGCGGCGCTCGGCCGTTGCGCCGCCCTTGGCCCCTGGCATCCCCACGACTTGGCGACCGCGGGGAAGGCACTTGATCGCATTGTCACTGGCCAAGCGTCCGCCGCCGCTCTGCTCGCTCCCCCAGATCTAGCGCGAGCGGCCTGAAGTCCCTTCGGTCGCCTCGTGTGCGACCGAAAGGACATACCCGTGCGAAGGCACTGGGCGGCACTTGCCGCCATCACCGCTTTGCTCGTCCTCATATCTGCCCCTTCAGCCCTAGGGCACGCAGGAGGTAACCCTGACTACCGCTCGGTTATCGAGCGGGTGACCCCGAGCGTTCCAGGCGTCCACTTCAGGGTCCTCTCCTACGACGCCTACATCGAACTGCGCGACAAGCAGGGCCACGAAGTCGTCGTCTACGGCTACGAAGGCGAGCCCTACGGCCGCGTGCTCAAAGACGGCACGGTGCAGCTCAACGAACGCTCGCCCGCCTACTACCTGAACGAGACGCGCTATCCGACCACGGAAGTCCCGCCGATCGCCGACCCCAACGCTCCTCCTAGGTGGAGGACGGAAGGCAAGGAAGGAACCCTGGTCTGGCACGACCACCGGATGCACTACGGGTCGACCGCAGTCCCTCCCCAGGTGACCGATCAGAGCCGCAGGACGAAGGTCTACGACTACGAAATCCCGCTGCGCATAGACGGCCGCAAAGGGGCGATCCACGGCACCCTCTATTGGGCAGGCATCCCCAGCCTCTCAAAGCTTCCATTCATCATCGGCGGGATCGCCGTTTTGGTGGTGGCCGGCGCCATAGCGCTATTCGCACGCCGGCGGCGAGACTCAGACGCCGGGCCCGAGGACGAGGCGTCCAAGGAGGCCTGGTAGGTGGCACGCCTGGTCCGATCGGTTCCGTTGGCCCTTCTGCTCCTCGCCCTGGCGGCGCCCGCCAACGCACTCGCACACGCACAGTTGGAGGGCACCGTGCCGGAGCGCGGGGCGGTGGTGAAGAAGGAGCCGCCCGCGGTTATCTTCCGCTTCGACGAGCCGGTCGAGGGCAACTTCGGCGCTGTCCGCGTCTACGACGCCGAAGGAGCGCGTGTAGACGAAGGCGACGCCTTCCACCCGAATGGCGAAGGCCCGCGCCTCGGTGTCCACCTCAAGCCCGGCCTACCCGACGGCAGCTACACCGCCACCTACCGGGTGATCTCCGCTGACGGCCACATCGTCTCCAGCGGCTTTGTTTTCTCGATCGGCAAGCTCGGCAAGGCGCCGAGCCAGACGGTGGCAGAACTGACCGCCGGCTCCGGCAGCGGCGCGGTGACCGAGACCGTCTTCGGCCTCGCCCGCGGACTGCAATACGCGGCGACGGCGCTCGGGGTGGGCGGCCTCGCCTTCCTCTTGCTGGCCTGGCTTCCCTCCCTCGCCGCGCTCGGCGGGGCCGATGGCGAGTGGTCGCGCGCGACGCGCGGCTTCGGCCGGCAACTGCGGGTGACCATGTTCCTGGCCGCGGGGATCGGCGCGCTCAGCGCCGCGGCCGGCGTCGTGATGGAGGGGGCGGAGGCTGCCGGAGTCTCGGGCTTCTCGGCCCTGAAGTGGACGATCGTCCACGAGACCCTGGAAACCAAATTTGGGACCGTGTGGGGGCTCGCCGTCCTCGCCTGGCTCGCCTTCGGCGCCCTCGCCGCTCTGTGTTTGCGCCGTCCGGCAGAGCGTCGGCCTAACCCACTACTGCTCGTTGCACTCGCCGCCCCGCTCGCCTACGTCGTCCTCGTCCCCGCTCTCTCCGGGCACGGCAGCACGCAGTCCCCGGTCGCCCTCAACTTCCCGGTCAACGTCATCCACGTATCCGCGATGGCCGTCTGGCTCGGTGGCCTGGCGACTTTGCTCTTCGTCCTGCCACGGGCGACCCGGGAGCTCGACCCCGCTGAGCGCGGGCGCCTCCTCGCCGCCAACCTCTCGCGCTTCTCACGCGTAGCTCTGATCTCGGTCGGGGCGATCCTCATTACCGGCCTGATTCAGGCCTACGTCTACGTTCGCCACCTCGACGCACTCACCGAAACCGGCTATGGGCGAGCGGTGCTGATCAAGTTCGTCCTGCTGGTCGCGATCCTGATCCCGCTCGGTGCCTACAACCGGCGCCGCTCGGTGCCACGCCTCAACCGCATCGCCGCGGGGGGCGAGTCCCCGGGACGGGCAGGCCTCTTGCTGCGCCGCGCTCTACGCGGGGAGGTGGCGGTGCTCGTGGTCGTGCTCGGCGTAACAGCCGCGCTCGCCAGCTACGCGCCGCCGGTCATCGCGCAGTCGGGGCCGTTCTCAGCGGAATCGCAGTTCGGCCCGATCCAACTGGAGATGACGGTCGAACCGGCGCGGGTCGGCGCCAACGAGGTCCACCTGTATCTCTTCGACGCGAAGACGGGAGCACCGTTCGCCAAGGCCAAAGAGCTGAAAGCGACTGCATCGCTGCCCGAAAAGTCAATCTCGCTGCCCCTGGAACCGCAGCTCTCGGGCCCCGGCCACTACACGATCCCCAGCGCCTTCTTCAACTCCTCAGGCGAATGGGGAATCGACATCGACGTTCGCGTTTCCGCCTTCACCGAGTACACCGAAAAAATCGAGGTGCCGATCCATTGATGGCGCCAGAGAAAGGATCACCGAGATGAGACGAATCGCTCTCGCCCTCGCGGCCGCCGTAGCGCTGCTCGTTCCGGCCGTCGCGCAGGCGCATGTCAGCCTGCATCCCAATGAGGTCCCGACCGGCTCCTTCGCCACCCTCGACATCCGGGTACCGAACGAGATGGAAGGCGCCAACACCGTCAAGCTAGCCGTCCAGGTGCCGCCGGGGTTCCTCGACATCTCGACCGAATACATGCCCGGCTGGACGTCAAAGGTACTGACCAGCAAGCTAGCCAAGCCGGTTCAAACTGAAGATGGCGAAGTCACGGAACAGGTCAAGGAGATCATCTGGACCGGGGGCGGCAAGCAGGGCCTGATTCCGCCCGGCCAGTTTCTCAACTTCCCGATCTCGACCGAGATCCCGGGGAAGGAAGGCGAAGTGCTGACCTTCAAGGTGCTGCAGTACTACGACAACGGCGAAGTCGTGCGCTGGATCGGCCCGCCCAACTCGGAAGAACCGGCACCGCAGATCGACGTCACTTCCGAAGGTGGGGTCCTGCAGGACGTCGCCGGCTCGGAGACGGCACCGCCGAGCCCCTCCGAAGCACCGGCGGAATCCAGCGAATCGAGCTCCGAATCTAGCTCCGGCGACAGCGCCAGCAAGGGCCTCGGCATCTCGGCCTTGGCGATCGGCGCGCTCGGTCTGATTCTCGGCGCCGCCGCTTTGATCCGCACCCGGCGGAATTCCTAGAGGAGTGGATGTCGCAAACGCTGAGCGGAAACCTGACGCCCTTCGGCGCATCCCAGCGTCTATGTCGTCACGCCGAAGGGCTCTGCGGGTATCGGGCGGTCTACATGACGGCTCCTGCTCGGGCAGGGTGCTCCACCTCGATTTTGGTGCGGTTGATCGCAGGGTCTCGGAAAGAAGGGGGGGGTCTGGGTGAGGATGCCTCGTGAGGACGCGCTCAGGCGGGCCGCGGGGGTATTCGCCTTGCTCGGTGTCGGCGTCGCGACGTACATCGCGATCGCCGACTCGGGTGGGGGTGCACCCGCCTGCTTGGCGGGCGGCGGCGGCTGCGAGACAGTCGCAGCCAGCTCCTACTCCCACCTCGCGGGGGTCAACGTCGCCGCTTTCGGCATCGCGGGCTACGTGTTGCTGATCGCGGCCGCGCTGACCCCCGGCGACCGGGGGCGCTTCGCCGGCTTCGCGATTTCGCTTGCCGGCTTCGGCTTCAGTGCCTACCTGACCTACCTGGAGCTGTTCGTGATCGAAGCGATCTGCCAGTGGTGCGTGAGCAGCGCGGTCCTGATGACCGCCATCTTCGCTCTCAACACGACGCGGGCATTCGCCTACCTGGGCCAGCCGACCCAGGTGCCGGCCTCGGCCGACGGCCAAGAAATCGAGAAGGAGGAATCATGAGCGGCAAGCAGGAGCGAGATCGGCGTCGGCAGGAGCGGATTCGTGCCCAGGCGCAAGCAAAGGAGGATCAGCGCCGACGGCGCAGGGTTCAGCTCCTGAGCGCCGCGGCATTCGTCGGGATCGTCGTGATCGTGGTCTTGATTGTCACTGTCAGCCAGGGCGGCAGCGGGAGCGGTGGAGACACCAACCTCGAGGACGTCGGCCTCGTCGAAGAACAGCTGGCCGGTATCCCCCAGCACGGAACGGTTCTCGGAGATCCCTCGGCAAAGGTCACGCTGATCGAGTTCGGTGACTTGCAGTGTCCGATCTGCAAGGCCTTCTCCGAAGAAGTCCTGCCATCGGTGATCGCCGGCTCGGTGAGTCGCGGTGAAGCGAAGATCGACTTCCGCAACTACACGATCATCAGCCAGCAGTCGGTTCCAGCCGGGGCGGCCGCTCTGGCAGCCGGCGAACAGGGCCGCGGCTGGAACTTCATCGACGTCTTCTATCGCAACCAGGGGGAGGAGCGATCCGGCTACGTGACCGACTCCTTCCTCACCGCCATCGCCAAGGGCGCCAAGGTCCCCGATCTGGCCCGCTGGAACAAGGAACGCAGGAGCAAGGGCCTACTTCGCGAGGTCGCACGTACGACGCGCGAAGCGCAGGCGCACGGCTTCGAAGGCACCCCGTCATTTTTCGTCGAAGGACCGGGTGGCAGCGAAGCGATCGGCACGCCGGAAACAATGGAAGAGCTCGAAGTTGCGATCCAAGAGGCTGAGTAGCCATGCCGCGCGAAGGGCATCAAAAAACAGCTGTCTGGTTCAGCGCTTTGAGGTGGCGAAGGGAATCGCCAGCTACGAGCGGATCGACCCCAGCGGCCGCCATCACCACCATGCGATCTGCTCGCGGTTTGGGCGGATGGAGCCTCTTGAGGATCGCGGGCTGGAGCGGGCGATCGGAGCGGTCTCCGATCAGGTCCCCTTCGAGATTGCCGAGCACGATGTCGTCCTGCGCGGTCTCTGCAAGCGCTGCGCGAGCTGACGGCCAGCGCAGCGGGCTGGCCGCAAGTCCCTGTCCTCACCCTGGAGCACGACCACAGAGAGCACGAATACCGAAGTAGTACCGTCGCAAGAGAAAGGGGCAAATAGACCAATGCCGAGAAATGTCTCCAACACACCGGATCGCCCGGAGAAGGCCAGAGGCGTACCGCTGTCCGTGTTCTTCCCTCTGATCGTCGTGGCGGCCGTGGTCGCCAGCGTGACGGCGCTTCTCGTCACCCACCACTCCTCGCCCGCGCTTCCCGGCAATGCCCACAGCGAAGCGGTGAAGAGATTCGACGGCCTGCTGGTTTCACCTCGTAAGCCGGCGCCCTCCGTCGGAGCACTGCGCAACTACCTCGGGGAACGGGTCGATCTTGCGAACTACCGCGGTAAGGCCGTCTTCGTCACTTTCCTCTACACCCACTGCCCGAATGTCTGTCCGCTGATGACCGCCGAACTGCATAACACGCTCGAAAGGCTAGGGCCTGAACGCAGCAAGCAGCTGCAGATCGTCGCGATCTCGGTCGACCCCCACAACGACACACGCCAATCGGTCGCCCACTTCCTCAAGGTGCACGGAATGATCGGTCGCATGAAGTACCTGATCGGCGACGCCGAACAGCTCGGACCGGTCTGGGAAGCCTGGAACGTCGGCTCCACCCGGGACTCCGTCAACCCGGAGTTCGTTGCCCACTCCGCTCTGATCTACGGGATCGGCGCCAGCGGGAAGCTGACCACCATCTATCCGGAGAACTTCCAACCCGAACAGATCATCCACGATCTGCCGAAGCTCCTTCAGGAGTAGACCTCCCGCCAAAAGGACGGCGTTGGCGCTTCGCCCTCGAGCTCGAGTCGCCTCAGTACCCGGGAGGATGGCGAGCGACGAATCCAGCGGTCGGGACCATTTGCCTGTGCCAGCGAGGGCCCGTCCCGTGTGCGTCTCCGACGGTGTCCCAGCGCAAGCCATCGATCACCGCGAAGGCGTGGCCTGCGTTGGCGTAGATAGTGATCCACCGACCCTTGCCCGGCAGACCCCAGTCCATCATTTCGCCCGAATCCATCGGCGCTTCGAGAAAACCGCCGCCATGCAGGGCGAAGCTGACCGCTCCAGAACAGTCGTATCCAGGGGAGGACCATTGACCGTGGCCTCCGCCCCAGATGTAGGGCTTTGTGCGAATCAAATTGGCCGCTTCGATGGTTGCCCTGACCTGTCCAAGGGCGGTTGCCGGCGCCACCGCGATTCCATTGAAAAGACGCGCCCTTGGGAATCTCGTGCAGGTGCCGTTCGCGACTCCACCCACCTGTGGGGAGCATTCGATGACGGTTTCGGTGGCCGACGAGGGAGCATCGACCCCCGTCGGATCGGGTTCCAAGCCACCGCCGGAGGCCAGAGCCGACGAGGTGGCAATGGCCATCGCCAGCACCGCACCGAAGGCAACCAGCGCGGCCCTTGCAACTCTCTCCTCTTTCCGCAAAACCAGCCTCCTCCGTGGGCCTACGGGGTTAGCTGTCGGGCTGGCGCGAAAGGAGCCTGCGCCCCCGCCCTCAGCGGGCGGGTTAGCCCCGAAAACGTGGTTCCCCCGCTCCCGCTCGTCTTCTGCGAGCGGGACTCGGCGTATCGGTCCTCGGAACGCGGGCAGTCTAGCCGCTTCGGCGGTCGAGGGGATGGAAGGCAACCTGCGCATCACGTCCACCCAATGCGCTCGTGCTGCGTCCAACGAAGCTGTTTGCGGGGTGGTCCCTCCACCTCGTCAACTGGTTCGGGACCGCCTGCTCGAACCCTGGCGCTGCGTGAGAAGAGCTGAGTGCTCGGTCCTAGGGCCGAGCTCATGGGCACTCCACTGCTGAAACCGATGGCGATGGCATCTACCGAGCCCGAATCGACCGCGAACGGCCACAGCATGCGGTTCGCAAGGCGAATTTCGTCAGCACGCGCCTGGACCGGATCTATCCAAAGCTCCTCACGCCTCAGCAGGAAGGGTCCCCAAAAGTCGAGTCGATTCGTCCAATGGCCTCAAAGTGCCGCTGGGGGAGCCGAAAAACGTCGGGATGGAACCGACCCACGCAATCGCCGGCCGGCTATCGAGGGACCTGTTCGAGGCGACCCCCGCACAGCGGGTTGATCCCGCGTTCGAACACAGGGCCCGCGAGCTCCTGATGCGTGTCGACCCGGCACGGCTCGACCTCACCCTCGCGATCTTCCTCGCCTCGATCGCCCGGTCGCTCGGGGCGAGCCCGGATGTCCTCTACGGACCTGGCTGGAGCAACCGAATCCGGTCGCTCGAACACGAGGCGGTCACCACAGACGGGGCGGCGGACACGGCATATGACCGGGAGTGGGAACGGCTGATGCACGAGGTGCGGGCCCCGCTCGCGAGGGCTGCGAACCGGGCCCGGAGGGGATCGAGACGCGGGGCCAAGCTCCGGCTGGCGGCCTCGTCCACCCCGGTTTCGCGAGCCTGACCTCCTAGCGGCGCTTGAGCAGCTTGATCGTCTTCGCCTTGGTGCTGGCGATGCCCCCGGTCGGCGTATAGGTCACCTTCGCGGTCACCTTCGCCTTGCCGACGCGGCCGAGCTTGCGGCGGGCCTTGCCCTTGGCCCTGATCTGCAGCTTGACGACGCCGGCAGCGGCGACGGCTTTCGGGGCTCGCGCAGCGATGCCGTTGCCGGCGAGGGCGATCATCCCGGGGCCGGGAACGGTGACGAACAGCAGCGCGGTTCCCTTCGCCTTGTTGCGTTTCAACTGCTCGAACCTGAACACGTTCGAGGGCGTCACGCTCGCCGGCACGAGCTCGAACGCTCCGATGTCGCAGGCCGCCCCCTGTGGCCGCGCGACCCCGCGCTGGTCGGCCGCCGGGCAGCCGGAGCCGTGGTCGATCGCCGGGCTTCCGGGGAGGAGGGCGAGGGTGTCCGTCTGGCCGCCGTTGCCGGCGAGAGGACCGAGCTGAGGCTCCGTTCCCACCAGATCGCCGGCGGCGTGGAGCCCGCACTGGTCGGTGTTCTCGAGGTTGGTGCCCTGCGAGGTCAGCGCGCCTTCGCAATTGCCGCCCGGGGCGTTGGAGAAGATCGAGTTCCGGGTGTTGAGGGTGCCGCTGTTGGCGATCGCGGCCGAGCCGGAGTTGCCGGCGACGGTGACGTTCAGCAGCGACATTTCCGGCCCCAGGTTCGCGATCGCCGACCCGCTCGAGGTCGCCCCGTAGGTCGCGATCTGCGTGTTGCCCGAGAAGGTGCTGTCGAGTATCGAGACGGTTCCTCCCGAGTTGAAGAGACCGGCGCCCTGCTCGGCGCTCGCCGCCTCGGTCGCGACCTCCATGTTCCCGCTCACCGTGCTGTCGGCGATGCTGAGGGTGCCCCTGTTTGCGATACCCGCCCCCCGAACGGCGCCGATCGAGGCGTCGGTCTTCTCCAGCGTGGTTCCCGAGACGGCGACCGCGACCAGCGAGAGAGCCGAGCCGGTCAGGTTGGAGACGGCCCCACCACTGAGGAAGGCGGCTCCTTCTCCGGTCACGTGGCCGGCGGAGATCGTCATTCCCGAGATCGTCACCTGTTCGGAGCTCGAGACCACGAACGCGTGCGCTGATGTGCCGCCGTCGACGACGACGCTCGTCGCCCCGGCACCCGCGCCCTGGATGTTCACGGCCTGGGTCACCGTCAGGCCGCCGAGGGCCAGCGGGTAGGTCCCGGCGGGAACGACAACCGTCTCACCCGGCGCCGCGACCGCGATCGCCTGCCGCAACGAACAGTCGCCCGCGGCCCCGATGCACCCCCCGGCCGCGTTCGAGTCGGTGGTGGTGTTGACCGTGACGGCGGCGCTCGCGGAACTCGCGAACAGCGCCGAGCCGAGCAGCGCCGCCGCCAGGGCGAGCTTCAACCGCCGGTCACTTCCCCAGCTTCGCGAGCTTGACCTTTGCCTTCGACGTCTTCGTCTTCTTGTTGCCCTGCTTGTCGCGGGCGGTCACCTTGATCTTCGCCTTCAGCGTCTTGCCGGCGTACTTGTGGGCGACGCTCTTCGGAATCTTGATCTTGAACGCGGTCTTCTTGCCCTTCTTGACCTTCTTCTTGACCGGCTTGAGCTTGATCTTCACCTTCTTCGAGGCGGCGGCCGACGAGCCCGCCCCGGCGGGGGGTTCGAGGGTGGTTTCCATCGTCACCGTCCCCGCCTCGCCACACTTCACTTCGATCACCAGCGGTTTGCCGGATTCACCGCCGGCCACGAGGGTGCCGCTGGTCTTGATCGTGCAATTCGGCGGCACCGAGTCGACGAACGTCGCCTGCGCCGAGGCCTGCGGCTCGGTCGGCTCGCGGTTGCCGTTGTTGTTGAAGTCGAGGAATACCGTGACCGCGTCGGTCCCCGCTTTCGCGCCGGGGTCGGTGATGACCCCGACTCCCGCGGAGTTGAGCGTGGTGGTCCCGGTGGTCGTGTTCGGCCCCGCGATCGAGTAGTGGAGCGTCTTGCCGGCGTAGGGGGTGCCGTTGGAGTCGGTCGCGGTCGCCGTGATGTTGATCGGGACGCCCTGCTTCGAGCCGGCGTTGGTCGGGTTGAGCTGGAGAGCCGACGGGACCGCGCTGCGGATCACCAGCTCGTAGGAGCGAGTCGAGCTCGCGGCGAGGCCCGGCCCGGTCGCGTCCTGGTCCCACTCGACGCCACCGGCGTTGTCGGCGGCAATGCCGAGCACCGAGTCGTCGAAGGTCGCGCTGGTGCTCGACGCCGATTCCTCGATCTTGCCCCAGACGGTTTCAGGATCGCCATTCCCGTATTTGAGGGCCTCGTAAGCCGACCACGGCGCCAGGCCGCCTTCGAGGACCTCGACGAACCCGCCGGAGGTGCCGGTGTCGAGGTTGGTGCCGCCGATGAAGCGCGGGGGTCCGGCAGTGAAGATCCCGGTGCCCGAGTCATCGCCCTGGAAGTAGAAGTCGGCTGCGGCCAGCGCCTTGAAGTTGATTGCTTCGACGCTGTTGTTGTGAACTTCCCAGTGGACCCGGAATTCCTGCGAGCCGTTGACGTAGGTGGTCGTCTGGGTCACCGTGATGACGCTTCCGACGTCATAGGTGGTCACCTGTTTGAGGGGGTCGGCGGCGGTGCCGCTGCCGCTGACCGGGGACAGCGGACCCGGCGTGTATTCCTTTTCCAGAAACGGGCCGGCATTGCCGTCGAAGCCGAAGACCTGCGGTTCGGATTCGCCCGGGTATCCGCTCGGGAAGGCGAGGAAGAAGCCGGCGTCGCCGACGGTATCGGACGACGGGAAGAAGATCCCTTCGCCGGAATCCGCCCGGACCGCCTGGAGCTGGCCGCGTTCGCCGACGTAGACGTTCAGTGGGCTGCCGCCGAGGGGAGTTGCGGTGTCGGCGATGGCGGAGGCCGTCGCGGAGAGACAGATCGCCGTGGTCAGCAGTGCCACACAGATCCCTGAACGTCGGAGCTTCATCTTCAGCCTTTCGGTGGTTGGTCCCGGGAAAGTTGACAGATTTCGACGAAGCCGGGGGGCGGGTGGACGAACGGCGACTACGATGGGCGAGAGCGACGCCTGCAGATGCCGCGGAGATGAGCCAGACAGCCCAGGGCGCGAGCCCGACAGAGGAGTCCACGCGGCCCGAGAGCGCCGGCGCCGTGCTTGCCGCGCTGATCCTTGTCGCCGCGGTCGCCAACCTCAACCTCGCCGTCGCCAACGTCGCCCTGCCCGACATCGGCAAGGCGTTCGACGCGGGCCAGACGTCGCTCAACCTGGTCGCCGTCGGCTACTCGCTCGGCCTCGCCGCGTCGGTGCTCTACCTCGGCGCCCTCGGCGACCGGTACGGGCGCAAGACAATGCTCCTGCTGGGGACCGGGCTTGCGATACCGGCGTCGCTGCTGGCCGGCCTGGCTCCGTCGATCGGCGTGCTCTTCGCCGCCCGGCTGCTCGGCGGCCTGGCGGCCGGGATGGCGTTCCCGACGACCCTGGCGCTGATCACAGCGCTCTGGTCCGGGCCGGAGCGAACCAAATCGATCGCCCTGTGGTCGGCCCTCGGTGGGGGAATCGCGGCCCTGGGCCCTCTGATCTCCGGGGCCCTGCTGACGCAGTTCGAATGGAACTCGGTCTTCTACATCACCCTGCCGCTGGCCCTGGTCGCCCTATACCTGGCTGTGCGCCACGTCCCCTCCCACGTCAACGAGTCGACCGAGCCGGTCGACAATCTGAGCGGAATTCTCTCGATCCTGATGGTCGCCGCCCTCGTCCTCGCGATCAATCTCGCGCCTGTGCCCGACGCCGGCGCGGCCGCGATCGGCCTCGGCGTCGTCGCCGTGGCGGCGATAGCCGCCTTCGCCCTGCGCCAGCGCCGGCTCGCCTCCCCGCTCTACGACCTCGAGGTGGCGGAGCGGCGGATCTTCTGGGTCGCCGCCTGCGCCGGGATCATCGTCTTCGGCTCGCTGATGGCGGCGATGTTCGTCGGCCAGCAGTTCCTCCAGAACGTCCTCTCCTACTCGACCCTGGATTCGGGGCTGGCGATCCTCCCGGCCGCGGTGCTGATGGTCCTGGTCGCGCCGCGCTCGGCGAAGCTGGTCGAGGCGCGTGGGGCGCGCTTCACCCTCCTTGCCGGCTATGTCTTCTGCCTGCTCGGGTTCGTGACCATGCTGCTGCTCTGGAAGGACGGCATCGCCTACTGGAAGGTGGGTCTCGGCTACGCCTTCATCGGCATCGGGGTCGGGCTCGCCGGCACGCCCGCCTCGCACTCGCTGACCGGATCGGTCCCAGTCCGCCGGGCCGGAATGGCCTCGGCGACCGCCGACCTTCAGCGCGACCTCGGCGGCGCCATCATGCAATCGATCTTCGGGGCGCTGCTGACCGCCGGCTACGCGGCCGCTGCCTCGGAAGCGGTCAACGCGGCGCCTGGCAACGTCAACACCAACGTCGAAGGCGAGCTGACCAAGTCCTTCGCCAGCGCCGCCGACCTCGCCGCCCAGCACCCGGCACATGCCGAAGCAATCATCGAAGGGGCGAAGGCCTCCTTCCTGCAGGGCGATGCCTGGGCCTACTCGGCGGGCATCATCGCCATCGTCATCGGCGCCGTCCTCGTCCACTTCTTCTTCCCCGACCGCGACCACGAGCGGGAGCTCCTCGATGCCTACGCCGCCGAAGACGAGGCCACGGCGAGCGGCGGCGGAGTCAGTCCCGTCGCCGCGGCCGCCAAAGGCTGACCAGGCCGGCGATCAGCGTCACCAGGAAGATCTGGCCGAGCAGCATCTCGAGCCCGGCGAACATCATCCCCGGCTGCCCGGCGGGGACGAGGTCGCCGTAGCCGGTCGTCGTCAGCGTCGTGAAGCTGAAGAAGACGAAGTCGCCGGTGCCGCTGCCGCCCTGACTGAAGAACGGGGGAGACTGGAGCCGGTCGATCGCGACGTAGAGCGAGGTGAAGAGAAGGCCGAAGATCATGTAGACGCTGATCGCGCCGAGGATCGTGCGGAAGTTGACCGCCAGCTCGGAGAGCACCGAACGCAGGACCGCGAAGATCGCGACGACCAGCAGCAGCATCTGGACCAATCCGGCAGCGGCGTAGAAGCCGTCGTCCCCGGAGAGCGCTCCGATCGCCGCCAGCATCGATGCCAGGATCACGACGCCGACGGCAAGCCGGACCAGCGGCGGCCTCACCCCGGAGCTGCCAAGGGCGACTGCGGCGGCCGAGCACCCGACCGCGGTCAGCGCCACCGCGCCGACCCCCGAGTACCGGATGAGCGACGCGAGCACATAGGTGAGGACGACGAGCAGGAGGACCACCCCGAAGGCCTGGTTCATCCGCTCGGCGTAGTTCGACCATCTCTGTTTTCGCTTCTCGCTTCTGATCAAGCGCAGCGATTAAACCACCGGCGCCGGTAGGCTCATGGACGATGGGGAGATGGGGAGCACTCGCGGTGCTGGGGACGGCCCAATTCCTGATGGTGCTCGATCAGGCGGTGATGAACGTCTCGATCTCACAGTTGGTCGAAGACTTCGACACCACGGTGACGACGATCCAGTTCGTGATCGCCTTCTACGCGCTGGTGATGGCCGGGTTGATGCTGATCGGAGGCAAGCTCGGTGACATCTGGGGCCGGCGCCGAGCATTGGTCATCGGAATCTGCATTTACGGCGTCGGCTCAGCCCTGACCGCAGTCTCCTGGAGCGTTCCCGCGCTGACCCTCGGCTGGTCGGTGCTCGAGGGAATCGGAGCCGCCCTGGTGCTTCCGGCCCTTGTCGCGCTCGTGGCCTCCACCTACGAGGGCAGCGATCGCGCCATCGCCTACGGCGTCCTCGGCGGCGTCGCCGGGGCCGGGATCGCCGTTGGGCCGATCCTCGGCGGCTGGGTGACGACCGAGTTGACCTGGCGCCTCGTCTTCGCCGGCGAGGTGGTCGTCGCGATCGGGATCCTCGCCGGCGCCCGTCTGCTCCCGCCCTCTCCGGGCGAGGAGGGAGTGACCCTGGACCGTATCGGCGGCTTTCTCTCGGCCCTCGGGCTCGGTCTGATCGTCTTCGGGGTCCTGCAGGCGAGCAACTGGGGTTGGGTTGTTCCGCGTAACTCGCCGCTCGAACCGTTTGGCTTCTCGCTGGCGCCGTTCGTCATCGGCGCCGGGGCGCTCGCGCTCGCCGGGTTCCGAGCCTGGGAGCGTCGCCTCGAGGAGCGCGGCGCTGAACCGCTCCTTCATTTCGGCCTGTTCAAGATCGCGCCATTACGCGGAGGAGTGGCGATGCTTCTCGCCCAGAACCTGATCCTGATGGGCATCTTCTTCACAGTCCCGCTCTTCCTCCAGGTGGTGCAGGGCCTCGACGCGCTGGAAACCGGGATTCGGATGCTTCCCGCGTCTGTCGGCCTCTTCCTGTCCGCCCTCGCCGGCTCCGCCCTCGCCCGCCGCTTTGCCGCAAAGGCGCTTGTCAGGGCCGGGCTCGTCGTCGTGCTCCTGGCAACCGGAATGCTCCTCGGGACGATCGAGCCCGAACTCGACAACGGAGCGTTCCTCGCCGCGATGGGAGTGCTCGGGATCGGGATGGGCCTGATCGTCTCCCAGCTCGGGAACGTGGTCCAGTCGGCGGTCTCGGACCGCCAGCGAAGCGAGGCCGGTGGCCTCCAGTACACGGCCCAGCAGCTGGGCTCCTCGCTGGGAACCGCCCTGCTCGGGGCGATCGTGATCAGCGGTCTCCTCGCGTCCTTCTCGGCCAAGGTGGCGGACCACCCGCAGCTCTCGGAAGGGGTGAAGAACCAGATCGAGGTTCGACTGAGCTCGGGCGGCAGCTTCGTCTCCGCCGAACAGGTGCAGGAAACCGCAGCGAAGGAAGGGGTCCCGCCGGCCGAAGCCGACGCGATCGTCAGCAGCTACGAAGACGCACAGCTCGACTCGCTGAAGCTTGCCTTCCTCGTCGCCGCCTTCCTCGTGGTCGCTTCATTTTGGGCGACCAGGCGCCTGCCAAGCCGGCGCTTCGACGAGCTCCAGAGCGGGACCGACCCCCCCTCGGCGGACCCCCCACCGGCCGAGCCCGCTCCTGCCTGAGCCCTCAGTCGAAGTACTGGCCGTGGAACCCGAACGGGATGTGGTGCGGTACCTGCGCCCGGCCGACCTCCTCGAGGGTCTCGGCGTCGAGGACGAGCAGGAAGGACGAGCCAGCGCCGCTGTCGAGGACGACCGAGAGCAGGACGCCCTGGTCCTCTCCCCGATCGGGCTCGGGCGAGGGGACGAAGACCGGCTCGCCGGGATATGAGCCGCGCTCGAACCAGCTCCTCTCCTCGCCGCTGTCGACGTCGATCTTGATCAGGCGGTCGACGAAGTCGGGCGAGTCACCGTCCTGGTGGGCGCCGATTCCGTAGAGGAAACGGTACGGGCGGCCGTTGCGCTCGCCGTAGTCGATCTGGGGCAGCTCCAGCGTCACGTCGCTCAGCTCCTCTTCGGTCGCCTGGTCGCGATCGGGCGCGATCCGGTAGCGGACCGGCCGCGCCAGCGCCCCGCCGCTGGGGGGCTCGGCGCGGACCCGATCGAGGAAGAGCGAGTCGACGATCGAGGCGTCCTCATAGGAGGCCATGTCGATCACGATCTCCTGCCCGCGCTCAAACGCGTTTATGTGGTGAAAGCAGAAGCAGGGGTCGGCCTCGACCCTGCGGACTAGCTCACCCCCGTTGCGGTCGAAGATCAGGAAGGTCGTCCCGAGCTCCGGCTTCCAACGGTAGTTCTCGATGAACGGGCGGCCGCTGAGCGCAAGCTGGAGCGGGTTGACGACGAGCGGGAACGTGGCGAGGATCATGTAGCGCTCGGTCAGCGCGAAGCTGTGCATGTAGGAGGGCTCGGCGACGCGGTGCGAGCCGATCCGCCGCTGGTGGGTGCGGTCGCTCTGGCCGTAGAGCCGGTACTCCGAGCGGGCGCCGAAGTGCGTGACGTAGGCCAGCAGCTCGCCGCTGTCGCGGTCGGCGTGGGGGTGGGCGGTCGCGTGGAGCCCGGGGACGTCATAGGCGACGCCGAGCGAGTCCAGGGTCTCCGGGTCGA
This sequence comes from uncultured Solirubrobacterales bacterium, assembly GCA_963737575.1. Taxonomy (GTDB): domain Bacteria; phylum Actinomycetota; class Thermoleophilia; order Solirubrobacterales; family 70-9; genus VRUE01. The sequence continues at coordinate 81,812 of CAVTTJ010000011.1, read as the reverse complement.
AGGCGACCGGGAGCGGAGTCTCGGTCATCGCGATGTACTCCTCGCCCAGCTTCGCCAGATTGACGTTGCAGTTGTCGGAGAGGTTCGGGCTGAACATCGTCGCCGCCCGCCTGAAGATCGACCGGCAGGGATCGGTGGCGAACTCGCGATAGGAGATCTTCCCTTCCTCGGACGCGCGGAAGGCCTTGGTGCGCAGGAAGCGGTTCGCGTAGGAGACCTCGCCGCCGGCGAAGCCGAATCGGTGGAGCATCGCCAGGCCGTCGAACCAGTGCCGCACACGCCGCTCGCCGACCTCGTACTTGGCGGGCCCGTTGCGGACCAGGCTGCCCGCGAGCCACTCCGGGATCGACCCCTCGACGGGAAGCGAGTCGAGCTCGATCTCGGAATCCAGGGTCTCGAAGCCCAATGCGTACTGCCGGCCGGATACGGTCTGCGCCCCAGCGGTCATGATTCCCTCCTTGGTTGACCGTCCACAATAGACGGTCCCTCTTATACTGCCACCCGAAGCCCATGTCAAGCGAAATCCGCCTCACCCCCACCTCCTACATCGTCCTCGGCATGCTCAGGATTGCCGGCGAGTCGACCCCCTATGACCTCAAACGGGGCGTCGCCGCGAGCCTCGGGAACTTCTGGTCGCTGCAGCACGCCCAGCTCTACTCCGAGCCCGAACGGTTGGTGGCGGCCGGTTACGTGACCGAGCGGCGCGAGGAGGGTGGCAGGCGCAGAAAGCACTACAAGATCACCGCCAAGGGGCGCCGGGCACTGGCCGAGTGGCTGACGGAGACCACCGACCAGCTCCCCGAGCTCCGCGACCCTGCGCTGCTGAAGGTCTTCTTCGGCGCCGATCCCGGCCCCTTGGCAACACACCAGCTGGCCGCCCATCGGGCCAAGCTCGAGGAGTACGAGCGAATCCTCGAGCTCAGCGGCGAGCTGATGCCCTCGGGCCCGCGGACGACCCTCGAGGCGGGCATCGCCAACGAGAGGGAATGGCTGCGGTTCTGGTCGCGGCTGGAGGAGTGAGCTACTCGGAGAGCTCGACCCGTTCGATCGTCTGCTCCTCGAGCGGCCGGTCGCTGCCGTCGGTCGCGGTCTTCTCGACGGCCTCGACCGCGTCCATCCCCTCGACGACGGCGCCGAACACGGTGTGCTTGCCGTCGAGCCAGGGCGCGGCGTCGGTGGTGACGATGAAGAACTGCGAGCCGTTGGTGTTGGGCCCGGCGTTGGCCATCGCCAGCGCCCCCTTGACGATCTTGTTGTCGTTGATCTCGTCCTCGAAGGTGTAGCCGGGGCCGCCGGTGCCGGTCCCCTCCGGGCAGCCGCCCTGGATCATGAAGTCCGGTATCACCCGGTGGAAGATGAGGCCGTCGTAGAAGCCTTCGCCGGCGAGCTTGCGGAAGTTCTCGACCGTCTTCGGCGCGTCCTCGTCGTGCAGCTCGACCACGATCGGGCCGGCGCTGGTGTGGAGAGTCGCCTGCGACATCGGTGGCACCCTATCGATCTCGTTCAGCCGCCGACGCGGACGGTGAGCGGCGCCGAGGCGCCGGTCGCGTAGGGCCAGCGCTCCTCCGCCAGGGCGACCGCGCGGAACCTGATCCTCGCCGCCCCGGTCAGGTAGCGGAAGCGATAGCGGGCATGGAAGCGGCCGTCGCGGTCGCTGCGGACGAAGAGGACGGGGCGCCAGCGGCGGGCGGCCGTCTCGTAGTACTGGATCGCGACCAGCTTGCCGCGCCGCGGCATCGGCGCCCCGCGGGCCCGGACCCGGCCGGAGAAGTGAACGACCCCGCCGGTCCGCACCGCGCTCGGCACCACCCCCAACTCGACCGCGGACCTGACCCGCAGCGCGATCGCCGGCCGGCGGGAGGCCTCGAGCGCCTCATCGCCGGCGAAGCTGACCGTGATCCGCCGCGAGGGCCCGGCGGGCAGCGAGAGCCGAAAGCCGCCGTGGGAGCCGGTGCGGATCTCGTCGACGCGGGGCCTGGCCAGGGCACCGTGGGACGGTCGCGAGACTACCCGCAGGGCGCGTCCTGCGAGGCCGGCGCCGTCGGCGTTGAGCAGTCGGCCGCCGAGGGTCGCCGCGGCGCCGAACGGGACGGTCAGCTCGGTCCCGCTCCGGTGCCGCCAGAGGATCCGCGCGAAGAGGCGGGTCTTCTCCTTGGCGACGCCGCTTCCGGGATGGTCCCGCCCGGTTGGAGCGGCGCGGCGGAGCGCCATCTCGGTCCCGTCGACCCGCCGCGTCGTCGTCGCGGTGTTGCCAGCGGCGTCGGCCGCCTCGGCGCGGAACAGGTAGATGCCCGGGCCGAGGTCGCGGGGGAGCGTCGCGACCAGGCGGGCGGAGTCAGCGCCGGCGCCCGGGAGGAGCCTGGTCGGAAGTTCGGCCCAAGCGTCGGCGCCGAGCCGGCGGTATGCGATCTCGCCGCTCTTCGGCCCGGAGAGGGCGTCGGTGATGGCGGCGGCGACCGAGTTCGGCAGGTCCGCCTCCGGGTCGCGGTCCGGCGTCGCCTCGAAGCCGACGCCCGGCGCGACGTTGTCGAGCCGGAGGGGAACTTCGACCGCGCTCGAAACGGCATCGTTGCCCGCTTCGTCGCGCAGCCAGAAATGGAGCACGTAGGCGCCAGGTCCGGGGACGGTGCGGTCGGCGAGCGCCGCGACGTTCTGGCCCGGCGCGAGCCTGACCCCCGTGTCGTACCCGCCCGGCCCCGTGATCCGCCAGTAGGCGCCCCAGATCGGGCTCGCCCTGCCCTGATCGGGGTTTGCCCAGGTCAGGTCGAAGTCGTCGGCGCGGCGCCAGTCCTCGCCGCCGGAGAGCGCCGGGGTCCGCGGATGCGCCGGCGGGTTGTTGTCGATCAGGATCGTGCTCGGCGCGGCGCAGCCAACGTTGCCGGCGAAATCTGTGGCGCAATGGCCGAGGGTGTGGGGGCCGTCGCTGAACCGGGTCGTGTCGATCACGGTCGAGCCCGAGACGAGGGTCAGGCAGGGCTGCATCCGGGTTCCGCGCCACTCGCCCGAGATCAGCGCCTTCTGGCAGAGGTACTCGGTCAGGTCGACCCGGCCGCCGTCGATCGTGGTTTCGCCGAAGCGGACGCCGCTGCCGCCGTCGTTTCCCCAGAAGCCGACGCTACGGGTGCCGCGCTGCCAGCCGCCGGCGGTGAGGTCGCCCCCGATCGCGGCGGCGGGCACACCGTTGTCTTCGACCGTGATCGTCAACGCCCGCACCGCCGACCACGAACCCGGTTCGAGGCTGCACCACTTCGACTCGGCCCGCGCGCAGAGCAGCCGGTCCTCGATCGCGGGCGCCGGCGATGAGAACCCGGCGACGAAGCTGCGGGGGTTTGCGTCGGTCACGGTGGCGACGGCAAACGGCGAGAACCCGGCCGGCGACATCGTCCCGATCCGCTGCTCGATCCCGTCGTGCAGTGCCTGCCACCAGGTCCCGGTGATCCGCGTGATCCCGGTCCCCGGCGGCGCGTCCCAGCGCCAGCGCGCGAAGCGGGTACCCGACACGGTCCCCGAGGCCTGGGTGAAGCTCTTGACGTGCACTCCCGAGAACGGGTCGGCGCCCGGCGCGACGGCACAGAAGGCGTCGGGGTGGAACTTCGCCCCGCCTGTCGTGTCGGCCCAGCCGGCGTCGATGCCGACGTACCAGCCGCACTGGGCGACCGAGTACTTGCCGGCCTCTGCCTCGCGCGCGACGAGCAGCAGGAGGGCAAGCGCGAGCGCCACCCCGAGCCCGACGATTCTCAACACCCCGATGCGTGCGCCCGACATCCGACCTCCTCCGAAGACATTCGTTCGGGGGCCAAGGGCGCAGCTCCGACATCTCTCCCCCTTCCGCTGTGGTCCCGCGCAGGAAGCTCGCCGCCGCGGCCCGAGAGCTCGCGGCGTCGAGGCGAACGTGGTGCCTAGGAGTGGAGCACGTAGCCGGCGAACAGGCAGACATCGCCCGCTCCGTACGCTCCGCCTCCGGCCGGATGAGAGTTCGGCCGTGTGAACGAGGTCACGGTCGGACGGGACCCGCCCACCGGGCTTTGCGAGAATGGGGCCGATGGCACTTCCGACCAAGGACCAGATCACCGAGAGCCTGCGGACCGTGATCGACCCCGAGCTGCGCCGCTCGATCGTCGAGCTCGGCATGGTCCGGTCGATCGAGATCGGCGAGAGCGGCAGGGTCGAGGTCGTGGTCTCGCTGACCACGGCAGGCTGCCCGATCCGCTCCCACTTCGAAACCGCGGTCGCCCAGCAGGTGGGCGCGCTCGACGGGGTGACCGAGGTCGCGGTCGGGTTCGACGTCCTCTCCGACGAGGAGAAAGGGAGCCTGCAGAAAGCGCTCGGCCGCGGCCGCCTGCCCGAGGGCGCGCTGGCCCAGGTCAAGAACGTCGTCTGCGTCGCCTCGGGCAAGGGCGGCGTCGGCAAGTCGACGATGACCGCCAACCTCGCCGCGGCGCTGACCGCAGAAGGCCACTCCGCCGGTGCGCTCGACTGCGACGTCTACGGCTACTCGATCCCGCGCATGCTCGGCGTCAACCGCAAACCCGATGTCAACGCCGAGCGCAAGATCCTGCCGCTCGAGTCGCCCGGCGGGGTGAAGGTGATGTCGATCGGGTTCTTCGTCGAGGAGAACGCGGCGGTCGTCTGGCGCGGCCCGATGCTCCACAAGGCGATCCAGCAGTTCCTCGAGGACGTCGCCTGGGGGGACCTCGAGTACCTCCTGCTCGACCTGCCGCCGGGAACCGGCGACGTCTCGATGACGCTCGCCCAGCTGCTTCCGCAGGCCAAGTTCCTGATCGTCACCACTCCGCAGCCGGCGGCCCAGTCGGTGGCGCGCCGCGGCGCCGAGATGGCCTCCAAATTCGACCTCGAGCTGCTCGGGGTGATCGAGAACATGTCCGGCTTCACGACCCCCGACGGCGAGCGCTTCACGATCTTCGGCGAGGGCGGCGGCCAGGCGCTCGCCGACGAGCTCGACGTTCCCCTACTCGGCAAGGTCCCCCTCTCCGAGGCCCTCCGCGAGCACGCCGACACCGGCTCCCCTCTGGTCACCGCCGAGCCCGACTCCCCCGCCTCGCAGGCGATCCGCGACGCGGCCCGCGGGATCGTCGCAGCAACCCCGCAGGAGCTGCCGGTCCTGCAGGCGACATCGGCCGCCGCCGAGCAGAAGCCGCTCAGCGGCACCCCTCTCCCGGTCGTCCAGTAGGAAACTCGGGGTGCCGGCCTAGGTGTCGGGCGCGGCGACGGCGGCGAACCACCGACCGTCGTGCAGCACCGTGCCACCGCCGAGCTCCCGGGCCAGGTCTGCGGCTACGAAGAACCGCTTATAGACCCTATGGCGTGAGCCATCGTTCAGTACCCGCTCCTGCCAGCCCTCGCCGTCGAGGTCCTCACGTCTGGCGGAATCGACCACCACAAGCCGCGCGCTGACCCGCCGAGCCTCGTCTAGAAACGCTTTGCGCTCGTCGGGGAGGAGGTGACCGTAGAAGTGGCTCGTGACGAGTCGGTCGAAGTCAGCGTCGGCGAAGGGGAGCGGTACCGCGTCCGGCTGGAGCACGCTCGCATCGGGCATTCTCGCTTCGGCGATGCGAACCATTTCGGCGCTTTGGTCGATCGCGACTACCTCACCCGGGAGGTGGCGCGTCAGGAAGCCGGTGCCGCAAGCGACATCGAGGGTTCGCGCCGGGGGCAGCGCCCGCAGGACATCGGTGAGCTGCTCCACCTCCTCCGACCAGCCGGGGCGGTCGCGCGTCTCAAAGAGCCCCGTCCCCAACCACCACTCGTCGTACTCGGATGCGCGCTGGTCGTAGTAGGCCCGCATCTGCTCATCGACGACCGCCACCGGACCCGTCCTCAACCTCTACCTTTCGCCTACCTCTTCAGCAGACGACGAACCTCAGGCCGTCGATTTGCTCTTGTAGTACTCGGCGTTGATCTCGGCGTATTTCGCCCACTCCGCCGGGAGCTGATCCTCCGCGAAGCAGGCGTCGACCGGGCAGGCCTCGACGCAGGCATCGCAGTCGATGCACTCGTCGGGGTCGATGTAGAGCATCTCGACCGAGTCGTAGTCGGGCTCATCCGGGGTCGGGTGAATGCAATCGACGGGACAGACCTCGACACACGAGTTGTCCTTGGTGCCGATGCACGGCTCGGCGATGACGTAGGTCATTCGGCGTATTTCTCCTAGCTCGTCTTTTCGGTGCCCGGCGGGGCCACGGGCCCCCGCCAACGCGAGCGTCACATTCTAAAGATTGAGGCGGCAGGCCGGTCCGCAGCGGTCCTCTAGCCTTGGGCGCAGCGATGGGAGACGCAAAACGCAGCCACCGGGGGCCGCAATGCTGCTGCTGACCGGGGCGACGGGGAGCATCGGCTCGCGCCTGCTGCCTCTCCTGCTCGAGCGAGGCGAGGACGTCCGCTGCCTGGTCAGGGAGCCGCGCCGGCTCGGCGATCGCCGCGTCGCCGTCCAGATCGCGCTCGGCGATCTCGGCGAGATGTCAGACCCCTACCTGATGCGACAGGCGCTGCGTGGGATCGACACCATCGTCCATCTCGCGGCGACGATCCGCGACCAGCCGCCGCACCGGATCGAGGAGCTGAACGGGCTGGCCACGGTCCGCCTGCTGCGCGCCGCCGAGCGCAGCGGCGTCCGCCGCTTCGTCTTCTTCAGCGCCCTCAACGCCTCGACCGCGCAGCGGACCCGGTTCTTCCGCGCCAAGTGGCTGGCGGAGGAGGCGATCGCCTCCTCCGGCCTCGAGACGACGATCTTCGCCCCCTCGATCGTCTACGACCACTCCGACCCGTGGATCACGCTGCTGCGCCGCTTCTCGTTCCTGCCGGTGCTGCCGGTGTCGGGATCCGGCAAGGCCCGCTTCGAGCCGATCTGGGCGGCGGACGTCGCCCGCTGCGTCGACGGCCTGCTGCAGGCCCCCCGGCCCGGCCGCTTCGAGCTCGCCGGGCCCGACGTCCTCGACTACGACCAGATGTCGGACCTGGTCAGCCGCGCCGCGGGGAGGCCGCGGCCGCTCGTCCACCTGCCGCTGCCGCTCGTCCGCTACGGATTGCTTGCAGCCCGCTCCATTGCCGGCGAGTCCGTATTTGCAACCTGGGAGGAGGCCGAGCTGATGGAGGTCCCGATGGTCAGCGAGCGCGGCACCGCCGACGCAGAGGCGCTCGGAGTCGAGCCGAGGAGGATGCGAGATGTCCTCGAGGACACCTAGCTGGATCGCGGTGCTGGCGGTGGCGGCGCTGGGGCTGTTCGCGGCGCCGGCGGGCGCGATGACGCTGGTCCCGCCGAAGCCGAGCGTGCTGTTCGGGGTCAGCGACCGCGGAACGACGACCGACTACAACGAATTCGCCGGGCTGCTCGGAAAGCACCCGGCGCTGCTCGAGACCTTTCACCCCTGGGGCAACAGCCTCAACGCGGCCTACGAACGGTGGCGCGAAACCGCGACCCGCCCCGTCCTCCACATCTCGACCGCCGACGACCAGACGCTTCAGGAGCTGATCACGCCCGAGCAGATCGCGCTCGGCTACGGCGACGACTACCTGCTTCAGCTCAACGACTTCTTCTCCAAACACGGGCTGCCGGCGTACATCAGGCCGCTCGGCGAGCCGAACCGCTGCCTCAACCCATGGACCGCCGTCAACTGCAACGGGACCCAGCGCGGCGGCGAACACACGACCGGCTGGTACAAGCAGGCCTTCCGCCGGATCTCGCTGATCGTCAAAGGCGGGCTGACCCTCGAACAGGTCGACGCCACCCTCGCCGAAATCGGCCTGCCGCCGATCAACCGGACCAAGGGGGCGCCCCCCGCGGTCCTTCCCGCGGCCCCGGTGGCGATCATCTGGAGCCCGCTGCCCGGCGGCTCGCCGAGGGTCAAGGGCAACTTCCCCGGCAACTACTGGCCCGGCCGCCGCTGGGTCGACTGGGTGGGGACCGACTTCTACTCCCAGTATCCGGTCTGGGAAGACCTCAACCGCTTCTACGCCGGCAAGCAGTGGAAGGGGATGCCGTTCTCGATCGCCGAGTGGGGCGTATACGGGAAGGACGAACCCCGGTTCGCCAAACAGCTCGTCGCCTGGACGGCGAAGCGGCAGCGGGTGCGGATGTTCATCTACTACACCGGATTCGGGACTCCCGCCACGAACACCTACGACCTCAGCCACTACCCGCGGACGACGAACACCCTGCGGCTCAAGGTCCGTCGCCCCAACTTCCTCTCCTACGCCGAATACAACGCCGGGACGCTGCCGCTGCTGCCACCGCCGCCGCCGAAGGTGAAACCGGTCCCGCCACCGGCCCCGATCCCGGCAACGCCGTAGGCGGACCGGCATGATTCGGGGGTGCCCGCCCCCCCGGAACGCAGCGAGAGGGTCTCCAGCCTCGAGCTCTTCTTCGACCTCGTCTTCGTCTTCACGATCACCCAGCTGACGACGGTCCTCGTCGACGGCGGCGACATTGCGGCGGTGGCCCAGGTGGTCGTGATGCTGCTCCTGATCTGGTGGATCTACGACGGCTACGCCTGGCTGACCAATGCGATCTCGACCGACCTGGTCCGATTTCGGCTGCTCCTGCTCGGCGGGATGGGCGGCTTCCTGATCCTCGCCCTGGCGATCCCCGACGCCTACGAGAACAGCGGGCTCGCGTTCGGGATCGGGTGCCTGATCGTGACCCTCCTCCACGCCGGCATGTACATCCGCGGCACCTCGGTCTCCGAGGTGCGGGGGATCCTGCGCATCGTCCCCTTCAACCTGCTCGCCGCGATCTTCGTGTTGATCGGCGGCGCCGTCGGCGGCGACACCCAGTGGGTCCTCTGGGCGCTCAGCGCGGCGATGGTCTGGTTCTCGCCGAAGGTGACCACGGTCGAGGGGTTCGTCGTCTCCGTATCGCACTTCGTCGAGCGTCACGGCCTCGTCGTGATCATCGCCCTCGGCGAGTCGGTCGTCGCCGTCGGAGCGGGCGCCGCCGGGCTGCCGATCGACCGCGGCCTGGTGGTCGCCGCGCTGCTCTCGCTCTGCCTCAGCGCCACCCTCTGGTGGGCCTACTTCGGCGACGAGGGCGAGGTCGAGCGGGCCTTCGAGGCGGCCCCGCCCGGGCGTCGTCCGGAGCTCGCCCTGTTCGGGTTCGGCTACTGGCACTACGGGATCCTGCTCGGAATCGTCGCCGTGGCGGCGGGGCTGAAGAAGGCCGTCGGGCACCCATATGACCCGCTCGAAACCTGGATCGCGATCGGGCTCGCGGCCGGCACGGTCCTCTTCATCCTCTGCGACGTCGGGTTCCGGCGGACGTTCGGGATCGAGCGCAACAACGCCCGCCTCCTGGCGGCGCCGCTGCTGCTGGCGACGATCCCGCTTGGCACCGAGGCCGACGCCGCCATCCAGATCGGCGCCCTCGCCGCGATCGTCGCCGCCGCCCTCGTCGCCGAGGCGCTGCCCGATCGGGGGCCGCAGCGACGGGCCTGACGGGCCTTGGAAACGCGAGAGGCCCGACGCGATGCCGGGCCTCTCGGAAAGTCACTCGCCTGTTGAGGCGAGCATACGCATGCTGCGTGGCTACATCATCCCGCCCATGTCCGGCATTCCGCCGCCGGGCATTCCGCCGGCACCGTCTTTCTCGGGCGGCTCGGCGATGATGGCCTCGGTGACGAGGATGTTCTTCGCGATCGAGGCTGCGTTCTGCAGCGCCGACCGGGTCACCATCGTCGGGTCGATGACGCCGTCTTTGATCAGGTCGCCGTACTCGCCGCTGGCCGCGTTGAGGCCTTCGCCGGCCTTCAGGTCGCGGACCTTGTTGACGACGACCGAGCCCTCCAGACCGGAGTTCTCGGCGATCTGACGGACCGGCTCCTCGAGCGCCCGATGGACGATCCGTGCCCCGGTCGCCTCATCGGGGTCGTCGAGCGAATCGGCGTCGAGGTCGGACTGCGCGTTCAGCAGCGCGACGCCGCCTCCCGGCACGACACCCTCCTCGAGCGCCGCCCGGGTCGCCTGCAGGGCGTCCTCGACACGGTGCTTTTTCTCCTTCATCTCGGTCTCGGTCGCGGCGCCGACCTTGACCACCGCGACACCGCCGGCCAGCTTGGCGAGCCGCTCCTGGAGCTTCTCGCGATCGAAATCGGAGTCGGTGTTCTCGATCTCCTGTTTGATCTGTTTGATCCGGCCTTTGATGTCGTCACCCTCGCCGGCGCCGTCGATGATCGTCGTCGTGTCCTTGGAGACGACGACGCGGCGGGCTTTTCCGAGCTGAGCGAGCTGGGTGTTCTCGAGTTTGAGCCCCATATCCTCGGTGATCACCTCACCGCCGCTGAGGATCGCGATGTCCTCGAGCATCCGCTTGCGGCGGTCGCCGAAGCCGGGCGCTTTCACCGCGACGCCGGTGAAGGTGCCGCGGAGCTTGTTGACGACGAGCGTCGCGAGGCACTCGCCCTCGACGTCCTCGGCGACGATCAGGAGCGGCTTGCCGCCCTGCATCACCTGCTCCAGGACCGGCAGGATGTCGCGCACCGAGCCGATTTTCTGGTTGGCGATCAGGATGTAGGGGTCCTCGAGCACGGCCTCCATGCGGTCCTGGTCGGTGACCATGTAGGGCGAGATGTAGCCCTTGTCGAACTGCATGCCCTCGGTGAACTCGAGCTCCATCCCGAAGGTCTGGCCCTCCTCGACGTTGACGACGCCGTCTTTGCCGACTTTCTCGATCGCGTCGGCGATGACGTTGCCGATCTCGTCGTCGGCGGCGGAGATCGCGGCGACACGTGCGATCTGCTCCTTGCCGGCGACCTCCTTCGACTGCTTCTCGCGCAGGTTCTCGACGACCTCGTCGACAGCCTTCTCGATCCCGCGGCGCAGGGCCAGCGGGTTGGCGCCGGCGGCCACGTTCTTCAGCCCCTGGCGAACGATGATCTGGGCCAGCAGCGTCGCCGTGGTCGTACCGTCGCCGGCGACGTCGTTGGTCGCGGTCGCGACCTCGCGGACGAGCTGGGCACCCTGGTTCTCGAAGACGTCCTCGACCTCGACCTCGCGGGCGATGGTGACTCCGTCGTTGGTGATCGTCGGGGCGCCGAACTTCTTGTCGAGCACGACGTAGCGCCCTTTCGGGCCGAGGGTGACCTTGACCGCGTCGGCGACAGCATCGACACCGGCCTGCAGGGCTCCCCTTGCCTCCTCTTTGTACTTCAGCTCCTTATGAGCCATCTGATTTCAGTCCTCCTTCTTCTCTAAGTCCTTTTTGGGCAGCGGCTAGCCGAGCTTGGCGAGGACGTCCGACTCGCGCAGGACGAGCAGTTCCTCGTCTTCGACGGTTACCTCGGTGCCGCCGTACTTCGAGTAGAGGACCTCGTCGCCATCGCTGACGTCGAGCGGCCGGCGGCTCCCGTCCTCGTTGATCGCGCCGTCGCCGACGGCGACGACCTTGCCCTTCTGCGGCTTCTCTTTGGCCGTGTCGGGGAGGACGATCCCACTCGCGGTCGTCTCCTCCTCCTCGATCGGCTTGACGATCAGCCGGTCCCCGAGGGGCTTCAGCTTCATCCGTATACCTCCGTTTGCGGTCAGAAGTTCGAACTGGTCTTGGCACTCAGTGGATGAGAGTGCCAAAGGTCAACGAGAGAAAGATAGCGAGTCTGCGCTACGGGGACGTGGCCGAGCTCAGTCCCTGGCCAGGAGACGGCAGCCGAGCAGGCGCGCGATCCCCTCCCCGCCGCGCGCCATCACCCAATCGTGGTTCCACTCGAAGACCGGGCGGGCGAGCGGCGCGAGGACGTTCATCCACGGCCTCGTCGTCGAGACGTTCCACTCGTAGAGGACCGCGGTGGCGCCGTCCTGCTCGAAGAGCCGCCAGCGACCGATGCCCTGGAGCTCGCCGACCGCATCGGCCTCGAGCAGCAGCGGCCGCTCGACCCTGGTCGTCGTCACCTCGAACTCGACTCGGTAGGGCAACAAGCTGCGCCAGACCATCCGCGACACCGACCCGAGCTTGTCTCCGTCCCCGGGTTTCAGCTCGTCGACCTCCTCGACACCTCGCCACCACTCCGGCCAGCGCTCCTGCGCATGGAGCGCTCCCCAGACCGACTCCCGAGGGGCGTCGAGGAGCCAGGTGGTCAGGAACTCGTAGCCGGCCACGTCAGTTGTGGTGGGGCGTCTCGCCGTTGCCGAAGTGCGCGCCCGGGGGCTCGACGATCTGCGAGAAGCGGATCACGGTGACGAGGTCGTCATTGGAGATCGGCACGCCGTAGATCTGCTCGAGGAACTTGACCTCCTCCTCGAGCCGGCGGAACTCCGGGTTGTCGTGCTCGATGTCGCGCGGGGAGAGGTCGCCGACCTTCTTCACCTCGACGTCGTCGATGACCGCGGCGAATATTTTCTCGCGCGGGCTGTGACGGAAGCCGACGGTGATCCAGACGACCTGCCCGCGCTCGTACTTCGACGTCTTGTCGCCGAGCCTGATCGTCGCCGTCTTGCGGGCTCGCTTGAGCTGGTCGACGAACACCGCCGAATAGAAGTTCAGTACGTAGATGCCGCCGCGCATAGCGGAGCGAGCGTATCTGACCCCCGCGCCGCTCTGCTGCTTTCCTCGACCTCGGATATTCAAGCGGCACCTATACTTGTTTTTAGGTAGATGAGGCACGTTGCGCTGCAGGGACCTGCCCGTCCGGCCGATGAGAGGTCAGGAATGGCTGAACTTGGAAATTCGACCCCGCGCCGGGTCGCGGGTCTGCTCCTCGCGTCGGCGCTCATCTTGCTCCTCCCGAACTGGGCCGATGCCCATGCCGCGACTTGCGCCGGGCGGCACGCGACGATCGTCGGCACGCCGGGCAACGACGTGATCGTCGGCAAACGCGCCAGCGACGTCATCTACGGGGGCGGGGGCGACGACAAGATCAGCGGCGGGCCGAATGGCAACGACCGGATCTGCGGCGGCCCCGGCGACGACACGATCAGGGGCGGCCGCGGCTACGACACCCTGTTCGGCGAAGGCGGCGACGACCGGCTGCTCGGAGAATCCGGCGCCGACCAGCTCAAGGGTGGCGGCGGCGACGACGAACTCGAAGGCGCGGCCGGCAACGACGGGCTCAAGGGTGGCGCCGGCAACGACCGGCTGCTCGGCACGAAAGGCCCCGACAAGCTTTTCGGCGGCCCCGGCGATGACTTCCTCAGCGGTGACAAAGGCAGCGACCTGCTCGAAGGCGGCGGCGGACAGGACCAGCTCGTCGGCGACAACGGCAACGACAAGCTCGAAGGCGGCCCCGGCAACGACCGCGTCGATGCCGGCCCCGGTGACGACCCATCGGTCGACGGCGGCTCGGGAACCGACGTCGTCTACGGCGGCACGGGCATCGACAACGTCAATGGTGGAAGCGGTGACGGCGACATCGTCCGCGGCGATTCCGGGATCGACACCCTGAACGGCGGCCCCGGGACGGACGACATCGTCTCCTACGCAAGCGCCACCCGCGGGGGTGTGATCGTCGACCTCGCCAGCGGCAGGGCGAAAGGCGACGGCCATGACACCCTGAGCGGCTTCGAGGACGTGGTCGGCTCGCCCCAGGCCGACACGATCACCGGCGACCCGGAAGCCAACCGGCTCGACGGCGGCGTCGGCGACGACACCCTGATCGGCGATGGCGGCCCCGATGAAGCCCTCGGCGGGTCCGGCTCAGACAACTGCACCGAATTCGCGGTCGAGCAGTCCTGCGGCCCAGAACCGAGCCCGCCGGCGAACGACGCGTTCGCGATCCTCAATGAAGGACTCGATGGGAGCAGCCTGGTGGTACAGGGGGGGCCGGGGGCCGACAACCTCCAGGTCGACTATGCCGCCGGCGCCTGGACGATCTCCGACAGTGTCCCGATCTTCCCCGGCTCAGGTTGCGGCCCGATCGGGACCACAGCGGTCAGCTGCGCCTCGACTGCGGCAACCGGGTTGGTGGTGATCACCGGCGGGAACGGCGATGACCAGATCAGCCTCGGACCCGGCATCCCCCTCGGGGTCAAGACCCGGGTCAACGGCAACGCCGGCTCCGACGTCCTCAGCGGCGGCCCCGGCGACGACGTCCTCGAAGCCGGCGAGAACTACAACAATCCTGACAACGGGAACGACACCCTGATCGGCAACGGGGGCAGCGACGTCCTCTACGCGGATCCGGGCGCGGATCTCCTGCAGGGCGGCGCCGGCAACGACCTCCTCGTCTCCTCCGTGGCCACCTGCCAGGGTCACACGTTCGACGGCGGCCCGGGTGACGACACCGTCTCCTACGGGCGCTCCGATGCGAACATGAGGATCGAACTCGGGGGAACCGGCGGCCCCCGGAGCTGTGGGAACGACGACAAGGTCGACGCCAACAACGAGAGCCTCGAGGGATCCGACGGGCCCGACGTCCTGATCGGCGATTCAGGCCAGAACAGCTTCCTCGGGCACAAGGGCGCCGACACCTTCCTCGGCAAGGGCGGGTCGGACTTCATCGATGCCCTCGACGGCACCCACGACAAGGTCATCAACTGCGGCGGCGGGCCCGGCGACGACATCCTCAAGGACAAGGTCGACCCGACCCCGGTCGCCTGCCCCTAGCTGATTGATTCCTAATTCAGTGCGCGTAGGCGCTGAGGTGCCTGCCGGGCTCGCCGATCTCCCAGTTGTGCCAGATGGCTGCTGAGAGGGCCAGCAGCCGGGCGCCGATCCGCGCGCAGAGGCCGGGGAGGGTGCGGGCGCCATGGCGCTCCAGGCCGAGCTGGCCCTTGAGGCTCCAGAAGGCCGACTCAACCCACTGGCGCACCGCCCCCAGCGAGCCGAAGCGAGGCGCCTCGTCCTTGCGATCGGGCCGCAGGAAGTTGGCGCCGCGGGAGGCCATGAAGGCCTCGAAGTCCTCCCCGGCGAATCCCTTGTCGGCGATCACCGTGTGGCCGGCCACCGAGACCCGCTCGAGCATCTCCTTGGCGACCTCGCGCTCGGGCTGGTTGGCGGCGGCCAGCTCGAAGGCGATCGGGGTGCCGTCGGCGGCGCAGAGCAGGTAGAGGCGGAAGCCCCAGAAGTAGCGCGAGTGGCTGCGGCAGTAGCCGTAGGCCGCCTGGCCGGCGAGTTCTGAGCGGCGGACCGTCTCGCGCGAGGCGGCGCAGGGGACCGGGGTTGAGTCCAGCAGGCGCAGCCCGTCGCAGAAGGACGGCGAGACGTAGGCCAGGTAGTTGATCGCCCGCTCGATCTCGGGCGTCAGCGCGCGGACCCGCTTGGAGTAGCCCGACTGCTCGGGCAGGTAGGGGAACAGGTGGCCCAACCGGCGCCTGGCGGCGGCGATGAAGCGGCGGTCCTCGGGGATCTGCAGCAGGGCCTGGGCGATCAGCAGGGTGATCACCTCCGCGTCGCTGATCTGCGGCGGGCGACCCGGGCCGCGCGGCCGTTTAGGGAGGAAGTCGTCGATCAGCACGTAAGTTGCAGTGAGAAGGGCGTCGAGGTCGGCGTGCATCGTGGCTCCTTGGGGTCGACGTTGCTTTCAGCAACGCCTTCCTTCGGCGCCCTTCGCCTACTCCCCTCGCGCAGGCGGTCCGCGGAGCCGCCCCAGAGGAATTAGGAATCAATCATCTAGTCGGGCGAGTACCCCTCCTCACCGACCAGCGGCACGAACCTGCAGGGCCCGATCTCCTGCGCTCCGATGGCCTCCCCGTGACGACGGAAGACAGTCAGCATGTCGGCGGAGCTGGCGGCGATCGGGGCCACGAGCCTGCCGCCGTCGGCGAGCTGGCCGAGCAGGGTCGCCGGTGCTTCCGGCGCGGTCGCGTGCACCGCGATCGCCTCGAACGGCGCCTGCTCGGGGATGCCCCGACTGCCGTCGCCGACCCGGACCTCGACCCCGCGGACGCCGAGGCTGTCGATATTGAGCCGAGCCGCATCGGCCAGCGATTGATGGCGCTCGACGCTGATCACCTCGGCGGCGAGGCGGGCGAGGACCGCCGCCGAGTAGCCCGAGCCCGTCCCGACCTCCAGCACCCGCTCTAGCCCCTTGAGCTCGAGCGCCTGGCAGATCGCGGCGACGATCCACGGCTGCGAGATCGTCTGCCCCTCGCCGATCGGCTGGGCGGCGTCGGCGTAGGCGCGAGAGCGGTGACGATCGGGCACGAACTCCTCGCGCGGGACCGCCGCCATCGCCGCCAGCACCCGCTCGTCGGAGATGCCGCGCCGCCGCAGCTGCCGCTCGACCATCGCCGCGCGCAGCTCGGCGAAGTCGGACATCTCAGTCGCCGTGATTTCGGCCGCTGACGGTGAGCCACGAGTCCCAGGTGATCTTGAGAATCACGGCCATGATGCCGAGGCCGATCAGCGGATCCGCAACCGGGACTCCGATTCCGACGACGATGGCGCTCGCGACGACCGCGAGGCTGACGTAGGAATCCGCCCGGGCGTGATTGCCGTCGGCGATCAGCGCCGGGCTGTCGAGCGTTCGTCCCGCCCGGGTTCTGATTCCGGCAGCTACCCGGTTGCCGGCGAACCCCAGCAGGCCGGCCAGAGCCAGGGCGTAGAGGTGGGTCGGCGGCTCCGGGCTGACCAGGCGTTGAATCGCCTCGACCCCGGCGACGCAGGCGGAGGCGAATATCGCGGCGACGACAAACAGACCCGCCCACCTCTCGGCCCGGTCGGACCGCAGCAGAAATGCGATTCCGAGGGGGATGGCCGTCGCGGCGTCGCCGAAGTTGTGGATCAGGTCCGCGAGCAGGGCGACGCTGTCGGTGGCGAGGAATATCGCCAGCTGCGCGAGGGCGGTCAGCCCGAGCACGGCGAGTGACGCTCCGACCGCTCGGAGCCCCTCCCGCGAGCGTTTGATGCTCGGGTCGATCAGCCCGTGAGAGTGGCCGTGACCGCCCGCCTCCGGCCCGTGGGTGTGAGGGCCGTGATGGTGGTGTGAATGCCTCAGGCCACCATGACGGTGAAGGTCACCGCCGAGCGATTCGTACGTCTCGGCGCTCAAGGGGAACAGGATTGCAGCCCGAAGCGCCTGATTGAATGCCCGACATTCGTGGGCGCCCGCGCAGATATGGAGGAGAGATGAGATCGACCAGGCTTCGCCACCCCTCGCCGGGCCTCGTGGTCGGCGCGATCGCCCTGTTCGTCGCCCTTGGCGGAACCGGCTACGCCGCAACGCACTCAGGCAGCACCCCGACCAAGGCACAGGTCAAGAAGATGATCGCGGCCTACGTGAACGCCCACAAGAAGGAACTGACCGGTCCGGCCGGGAGAGCCGGCGCCAACGGGGCGCCGGGACAAACGGGTCCGGCGGGACCCGGCGCGGTCCCGATCCTCGCGAGCGGAAGCTCGACCGAACCGGCGCCGCAGCGGGCCGGCACGGCGGGTCCGTGGGAAATCACGCTCACATGCTCGGGATCTGTGCCGAACGCGACCATGGTCGTCCACGGGCCGGGGACTGGGGTGGGCACCGTCTCGCTCGCCGTCGGCGCAAACCCAGCTAACACCTTTGTGGGGACGCCCGTGCTGGCGGAGGGGCTCAACCTGTCGGTCAATGACGGCGCCCAGCTGAGCGACACCGTGTTCCTCCGCTCCGGATCGACGTTCTACGAGCTGAAGACCCTGATCTCAGCCGAAAACGGCGGGATCTTCACGAACTGCACCCTCGTCGGCGACGCGATCCCGGTTTCCTAGCGAGATCCTCAGCGGCTGGCATGTTCAGCCTCCCCGGTCTAGGCTCATTCGAGCCATGGGGACAGCATGAAAGGGCTCCAACGAATTCCCAGCCCCATCCTGGCGATCGTGTACTTCCTCAGCGTTGGTGCGGTCTCCAGCCAGGCAGCGCCGGTGACCATCGGCCAGCTGCCTCCCAGCGTCCCCATCGCCGGCTGCGCAAACGGGGACGCCGACGTGACCCAACTGACGGTGGCGGCGGGCAGCGGCTACGTCGTTCCGCCGGGATACACGACGATCACATCCTGGAGCACCTTCGCCTCGGAGGGTTCCCCCCAGAAAGTGGCGTTCAAGGTGTTCCACCGGCTGAGCGGCTTGGAATACGAAGCCCTCGCTGAATCCGCGGAGGAATTGGTGCCGGAACAGATCAATACCTTCCCGGTCCAGATACACGTCGCCGAAGGAGACGTCATCGGCCTCGACAATGGCAATGCTTCGGTCGTCTCCAACGCCTGTGTCTTCCTCACGAACAGTCCGGCGGACACCTACGGATTCCACCTGCCCAGTGCCCGCATCGGAGAACTCGAGACCTTCAAAACCGAAATGGATGACAGAGTCAACGTCCAGGCGACGATTTCAGCGCCACCGGTGCTCAACCTGGTAAGTCCCCCCTCCGGGCCGGTCTCCGGAGGAACCTCGGTGGTCGTTGCCGGCCACGACTTCACCGGCGCCGAGGCGGTTCGATTCGGCAAAGCCCCTGCGGCCGGCTTCACCGTCAACTCCGACAACGCGATCACGGCGGTATCTCCGCCCGGCGCACAGCCCGGAGTCGTCGATATCTCTGTGACAACAGCCGCCGGCACCACTGCGGAGGTGAGCGCCGACCGGTTCACGTACTTCCCCGTCACTCCTCCCGACACGGTGCCCACCGGTACCCAACCGCGCAATTGCGTCGTCCCAAATCTCAGGGGACGCTCGCTCGAGGCAGACCGAAAGAAGCTGAAGAAGGCCGGCTGCAGGCTCGGCAGGGTGAGGGGCCACCGGTCCAACTCGGCCAAGGTCAGGAAACAGAGCGCCAAGACGGGCAGGGTGCTGCCGCCAGGCAGCAAGGTGAACGTGACCTTGGGTTAAGGGTAGACCCGGCCGGGCCGGGCGTATACGTTGGCTCTGACCCTGAACCCAGGTCGGAGGAGAGAAAGATGCTGCAGAAGCTCAACCCGCGTCGGTCGCCGGCGACGGTGATCGCGATCGTCGCCCTGATCGCCGCACTCGGCGGAACCGCGATCGCTGCCGGTGGCCTCACCGGAAAGCAGAAGAAGCAGGTGAAGAAGATCGCGACGAAGGTCTTCAACGGCAGCATTGGCGGAGCGTCGGTCGCCCACGCCGGCAGCGCGGACACAGCGACGAAAGCCACGAAGGCAAACGAAGCGACCAGGGCGAACGAAGCGACGAAAGCGAAAGAAGCGACCAAGGCCAACGAAGCGACGACCGCAAAGGACGCTGACAAACTCGGGGGGCTCTCTGCAGGTTCCTACCAGCGGAAAATCGCTCAGACCTGTCCTCCGCCCGAATCGATTGCCATCGTCGGTTCCGAAGGGGAGGTGACCTGCACGACGCCGGTGAGGGCGATCAGGATGACTCCCGCCGCCGGAGAACAGATCGCGGAGAACCTCGGCGACGAACTGCAGCTGTTGACCGTCTGCCACGACGGCGGCCAGGTGTCCATTAACTTCCAGAACATTGGTTTCCACGGCGGCGACGCTGAATTGGTTCTACGGCGACGCCGAAGCCGCCCACGCGAACGGTGCGAACGTCAACGGCGGGGCTGAACAGGCTTTCTCGTTCCTCAGCACCGGGCCGAAACGAATCGAGGGCCAGTTCATCTACTCGCTGCCGGCCGCGCGTGTTGACGATCAATCTCCATGCCTTCGACGGTGGCACCTTCTGCGAGGTCAGGGGCACCGTCGAGACCGCCAACGGATAGAGAGCTAGAAGATGTAGTTGCGGAGCTTCGCCGGCTCGAGCACGGTGACCCGGCCGCGGCCGGGGCGGACGACGCCGGCGCGCTCGAGGTCGGCGAGGAAGCGGCTGACGCTCTCGCGCGAGGTGCCGGCGAGCTGGGCGAGGTCGGCCTGGTTCATCCGGATCGTCACCTCGCCGCCGTCGGCCCCCTGCCCCTCCTCGGCGACCAGCTGGGTCAGCACCCCGGCGACCCGGCTCGGGACGGTCTGGAAAGACTGGCGGGAGATCCGCTCGTTGGCGGTGCGCAGCCGCCTGACCAGCGCGGCGACGAGCTTGACGGTGATCTCGGGATGGCGGGCGAGCAGGGAGCGCACCTCGTTCGCCGGCAGCGCCAGCAGCTCGCTGTCCTCGAGCGACTCGACGCTCGCCGAGCGGACCTCGCCGTCGAGCATCGCCAGCTCGCCGAAGATGTCGCCGGGGCCGAGCGTCGCGAGGGTGATCGCCCGGCCGTCGGAGTGCTCGCGGGTGACGCGAAAGCTGCCGGTGCGGACGATGTAGCAGGCATCGGAGTGGTCGCCCTCGTGGAAGACCCGGGTCGCGGCCGGGAAGGAGCGCGGCACCGCGACAGCGAGAAGCGCTCCAGCTCGGCCTGCTCGAGGTCGGAGAAGAGCGGGACGCTGCGAAGCAGCTCGACCGGGCTCGGACTCCCCACCGAATCCTCCATTTGGTGATTATCGCCGCATTCGCGGCTCAGCCTGCGGCGCGCGGTCAGGCGGCGGGGCCCGCGGGCGAAGCCGGCGCTGAGCAGCGCCTCCTCGTGGCCGGACCCGATCACCGGCTCGCCGTCGAGCTTCTCGATCGAGAGCTTCGGCAGCCGGCCGGCGGAGACGGCGTCGGCGAGGGCCCGCATCGCCGCCGCCAGCGCGGCCTCGTCGAGCTCGGCCAGGCGGAGGATGCTGCGGCCGCCGCGCTCGACGTAGACCAGCGGCTCGCCGTCGCGGAGGAGGACGTGGGCGCCGGGCGCGCGGGCCGGGCGGCGGCCGGACTGCGGCTTCGGCCAGGGCAGCGCCGACCCGTAGGGGTTGGCGGGGTCGGTTGCGGCGAGGACCTGGAAATCGCCGTCCGGCTTCCGGCAGCGAGCGCAGCCTCTCGACGGCGCCCGGCGAGGGCGAACTGGGCGCCGCCCAGCCCCTCGACGAAGTAGCCGCGGCGGGCGGTGCCGAGCAGCTCGAGGTTGCCGAGCTCGGAGTAGAGGGTCGAGAAGCCGCCCGGCACGCCCTCGGCGAGGACCGTCTCGCGGGTGACGATCCCGTAGCGCTCGAGCATCAGCTCGGCCTGGGCGCGCAGCTTCGGCCCGGCGCCGGGCGCGTTCTCGAACAGCGGCGCGGTCAGCGACCAGCGGCCCTGCACCGCGGCGCCGCCGCCCGAGCGGCGGCGGGCGAAGCGGCGGCCCTGGCGCTCCTTCGCCGGCGACCGAGCGCAGCCGCGGCGCCCGCAGCGGGGCGAAGGCGTCGTTCGTCGCCTCGCCCGACCAGGCGAGGTCCCAGAGCGCGTTGTGGAGCTCCTCGGCGGGGAACTCGAGGTCGGCGAGGAGGTCGAGCCAGAACGAGGGCCCGGCGGGGAGCCGCTCGCGGATCGCGTCGTGGACCTCCCCCTCCGACCGCCTCGATCTTCGCGTTCGCGGGCGGCGGCCCGGCCAGGCGGACGTCCTCGCGGAAGTAGAGCGCGACGCGGCCGTCGCTGCGGCCCAGCGCCCCGGCGCCGATCCAGACCACCTCGCCGCTGGTGCAGAGCTCGTCGAGCCAGCTCGGCGAGTAGGCGCCGAGGCGGCGGGGCAGCACGTCCCCCTCCCAGACCTTCGGCGTCAGCGCCACGCCCTGCAGCGGCACCAGCGCGTCGCGAAGGCGGTCCGGCCCGGCGCCGGCGGGGCGGTGGGCGTCGACGTTCTGCCAGCTCGGCAGGAAGCGGGCGAAGCGGTCGCGGCCCGCGGGCTCGACTTCGCGCCGCAGGTGGGCGAGGCTGGCGCGCCGGACCCTGCGCAGCACCTCGGAGTCGCACCACTCGCGCTCGCTGCCGCCCGGCAGGAGCTCGCCGCGGACCATCGCCCCTTCGCGCTCGAGCTCGCGCAGCGCCGGCGTCGGGTCGACCCCGTAGCGGGCGGCGAGCTGGGCGGTCGGGAACGGCCCGTGGGTGCGGGCGTAGCGGCGGACGAGGGCGCGCATCGCGTCGGGATGGTCCTCGAGGAAGGCCTCGGGCAGCCCGGCCGGCGGCGGCACCCCGAGCGAGTCGCGGTAGAGGCCCGGCGTCCTCGGCGGCGATGTAGCGCTCCTCGCCGGCGATCCTGACCAGCGCCGCGCGGCGCTCGGCGACGAGCTTCTCCAGCATCGAGGCGGCCGAGTAGCCCTCCTCGACGCGCTCGGCGCACTCCTCGGCGGTGAGGTCGCCGAGGCCGCGGAGGATCTGCTGCAGGGCGTCGCGATCGCCGGCCCGCCCCGCCTCGGTCCGGTGCTGGAGCTGTGCTTCGACCTCTTCCAGCGCCGCCGGGTCGATCAGCTCGCGCAGCTCCTCCTGGCCGAGCAGCTCGCGCAGGAGGTCGCGGTCGAGGGCGAGGGCGGCGGCCCGCCGCTCGGCGTTCGGCGTGTCCCCCTCGTACATGTAGGTGGCGACGTAGTCGAAGAGGAGCGACGAGGCGAACGGGCGACGCGGTCGGCGTCTCGACCTCGACCAGGCCGAGCTCGCGCGAGTGCAGCTCGCGCAGCAGCTCGGTCAGCGAGGGCAGGTCGAGGACGTCCCGCATGCACTCGCGGTAGGTCTCGAGCACGACCGGGAAGCGGGGGAAGTCGCGGGCGACTTCGAGCAGGCTCTGCGACTTCAGCCGCTGCTGCCAGAGCGGCGTCCGCTTGCCGGGGTAGGCGCGGGGGATCAGCAGCGAGCGGGCGGCGCTCTCGCGGAAGTGGGAGCCGAACAGGGCCGATCCCGAGAGCTCCTCCACGACCAGGTCCTCGAGCTCGTCGGGCTCGACCATCACCAGGTCGGCGGGCGGCGGGTCGTCGGCGTCGGGGAGGTGGATGACGATTCCGTCGTCGGACCAGATCGCGTCCGCCTCGAGCTCGCGCTCGGCCCGGATCTTCTGCGACAGCGCCAGCCCCCAGGCGGCGTGGACGCGGCCGCCGTAGGGCGAGAGGACGCAGAGCCGCCAGTCGCCGATCTCGTCGCGGAAGCGCTCGACGACGATCGTCTCGTCGGAGGGGACGACCCGGGTCGCCGCCTGCTGCTCGCGCAGGTAGGCGACCAGGTTCTCGGCCGCGCGGCGGTCGAGGTCGTACTCGGACGCCAGCTCGGCCGGCTCGCGCGAGACCGCCTCGCGGGCGAAGGCGCCGATCGCCCTGCCCAGCTCGGCCGGGCGGCCGATCCCGTCGCCCTTCCAGAACGGGACCGCGCCGGGCAGGCCGGGCGCGGGGGTGACGATCACCCGGTCGCGGGTGATGTCCTCGATCCGCCAGGTCGTCGCGCCGAGCAGGAAGGTCTGGCCGGGCCGCGCCTCGTAGACCATCTCCTCGTCGAGCTCGCCGACCCGGCGGCCGTCGGGGAGGTGGACGCCGTAGAGGCCGCGGTCGGGGATCGTGCCGGCGTTGGTGACGACGAGCTGGCGGGCGCCTTTGCGGCCGTGGATCGTGCCCTTGGTCCGGTCCCAGACGATCCGCGGCCGCAGCTCGGCGAAGCGGTCGGACGGGTAGCGGCCGTCGAGCATGTCGAGGACGTTCTCCAGCTGCTCGCGCGAGAGCTCGCGGAACGGCTCCGAGGCGGTGACGAGGCGCTCGACCTCGTCGACCTCCCACTCGTCCATCGCCGCCATCGAGACGAGGTGCTGGGCGAGCACGTCGAGCGGGTTCTGCGGGATCACCGTCTCCTCGATCTCCCCCGTCCGCATCCGCCTCGCGACGACCGCGCACTCGAGCAGGTCGGCGCGGAACTTGGGGAAGATGCGGCCCGCGCGAGACCTCGCCGAGCGAGTGGCCGGCGCGGCCGACCCGCTGCAGGCCGCGGCTGACCGACTTCGGCGACTCGACCTGGATCACCAGGTCGACCGCCCCCATGTCGATGCCGAGCTCCAGGCTCGAGGTGGCGACGAGGCAGGGCAGCTGTCCCGACTTAGCATCTCCTCGACGACCGTCCGCTCCTCGTGGGAGAGCGAGCCGTGGTGGGCCCTGGCGATCTCGACAATTCCGCCCGCCTGGCCTGCTCCGCTCGGCTCGCGATCACCTGCGTGGCCAAGCTCCTCGGCGCTCGCTCGCTCCCGCGTCCGCGGCGGGCGCGTTGTCCAGCCTGCTCGGTCGCCGGGAGCTCCGCTTCGGCTTCCTCGTTCGCGAGCTCGTTGAGGCGCTTGGCGAGCCGCTCGGCGGCGCGGCGGGCGTTGACGAAGATGATCGTCGAGTTGTGTTCCTGGACCAGCTTCAGCAGCTCCGGGTAGATCGCCGGCCAGATCGAGCGGACGTGGACGTACGGCTCGCCCTCGGCGGGACGCCGTCCGCGTTGGGGAAGTTGGGGGCGCCCGGGTCGGACATGTCCTCGACCGGGACGACGATCTCCAGGTCGAGCTCCTTCTCGCGCCCGGCGTCGACGATCTTGCACTCCCGCTTCGGCCCGACGAGGAACTGCGCGACCCGCTCCAGCGGCCGCTGCGTCGCCGAGAGGCCGATCCGCTGGATACCAATTCCGCCGCCTGCTCTGCTCCCGCTCGCTCGCGATCACTGACTGCCAAGTCGGCGCTCGCTCCTCGCGTCCGCGGCGGGCGGGTCGTCCCGGGACGGACCCGCGGGCGGCGCGTGGGTGTTCACCAGATGGTCGAGCCGCTCCAGAGTCAGCGCCAGGTGGGCGCCGCGCTTGGACTGGGCGACGGCGTGGATCTCGTCGACGATCACCGCCTCGACGTTGGTCGAGGATCTCGCGGGCGCCGGAGGAGAGGATCAGGTAGAGCGACTCGGGGGTGGTGATCAGGATGTCGGGCGGCGATTTGCGCATCGCCCGCCGCTCGGCCTGGGGCGTGTCGCCGGTGCGCAGGCCGACCGAGATGTCGGCGCCGATCCCGCTGCAGCGGCGCCCGCAGGTTGCGCTCGATGTCGTAGGAGAGCGCCTTCAGCGGCGAGACGTAGACGATCCGGACGCCGGTCGCCCCGCTCGCGGCGTCGCGCGAGAGCCTGTCGATGCCCCAGAGGAAGGCGGCCAGGGTCTTGCCGGAGCCGGTCGGGGCGCAGATCAGCGCGTTGTCGCCGCCGGAGATCGCCCTCCAGCCACCCGCCTGGGCCGGCGTCGGCCCCTCGAAGGAGGCCTCGAACCAGCGCCTGACCGGGGCGCTGAACGGCGCCAGCGGGTCGGATCCCGCGCTCGTTTCGCATCGGTGGCCAACCCACCGATCTTACGCCGCCGGGGCGCGGCTCGAGCCAAGGGGGTGCCGCCGGCGAACTTGACGTAGGCGTACCAGGCGGGCTTCGGCTTGAAGCCTTCGCGAACAGGCCGTGCCGTCGCAGAAGTTGCAGGAGCCGGCGTGGTCGTCGACCGAGAACCAGTAGACGCGCTGGATGCGCCACCTCGCTGGTTGCTCCAGCAGGCGGAAGGCGCCCTTCAGCTGCGTGGCCTGGCCGGCCGACCCTTGGCGAAGGGTTGTTCGCCGGCCGGCGGCTTGCGAGCTCCAGCCGAGCTCGGTGATCCAGAGCCCCTTGCCGGCGTCGTGGTGCCTTCAGCACGTCGCGGACTTCTTCGATCTCCGGCGTCAGCTGCTTGTAGTCGTCGGTGTAGGGGTGCAGGGCGACGCCCTGGAACTTCCGCTTGATCCCGGGCGTGCTGTGTGTACATCTGTTCGAGGAAGTCGGCGGCGAAGTAGGCGAGCGGCGGCTTGCGCTTGCAGGTCGGCCTCGCTGCGGCCGCGCGAAGAGCCCGCCGAGGATCAGCTTCGCGCCCCGGGTCGACGCCCTTGATCGCCGCGTAGGAGATCTTCACCAGCTTCCCGTATTCGGCCGGGTTCGGCCTGGCGACGAAGTACTTGAAGTTCGGCTCGTTCCAGATCTGCCAGGTGCGGATCGGGCGCTTCGGGAGGCTCGGGTTTTCGGCCCAGAAGCTGCCGCCCGGCCCGTAGCGCGCGACCGCCTGCGTGAGGAACTCGTCCAGGCGGTGCGCTGCGGCGCCGGTGCGGACCGGCAGGGTCCTCGGCGCCGGCGTGCGCCGGAACGTGCGGCCTGCGGGACCGCCCAGGTGGGCGCGCCGGAGAGGAACGGCAGCACGTCGATCCCGGCCTTGGCGGCGCCCGTCGACGAGGCAGTCGACGCCGGACCAGTCGAGCGGCCCGCCCTTGGTCGGCTGGACGCGCGCCCCAGACGATCGGGATGCGGACGCTGTCGACGCCGCCCCGCTTGAGGCGCTGGAACTGTTCGGCGTCGGCAGTCGCCTGCGGCACGACGCCCCAGAACTTCGGCCGGAAGCGCCGCGCCGCGGCGAGGCGCAGCGCCCAGCAGGCGACAGACCGCGAGCGCCAGCAGCCACGGCCAGACGCGCGCACCTTCGCCCGCTGCGGGCGCTCCCGCGATCCTGCCATCGGCTCAGCTCGCCTTCGGGGAGACGGGCCGCCGGCGCCGGCGCCCGCGCTGGCGCCGCTGCCGGATCAACGACACGCCGACCGAGATCGCGGCGAGGACGGCGATCGCGATCAGGATCGGGACCAGCGGCGAGGAGCCGCCGCTCGCTGCTTCGGCGGAGCCGGATTGCCCGTCTGAGCGGGCTGTGCGCGTTGCCGGCCTTCTGGCCGCCGGGTTGCCGTTGCCTGGGCTACCCTGCTGGCCGGTGCCGCCACCGTTGCCCGTCTGCCGTGGCAGCCGACTTCCCGATGGATTATTCCACCCGAGACGAGACCTTCGCTGTCGTTCGACGCCGCCGACCGCCGCGAGCTCTGCGGCGCGGTCGCCCGCTCCGCCGCCGGAGTTCGACGCTTTGGCGGCCTGTTGGTGTTCGTGAGCTGGTGCGCCGGTTCCGCCGTCCGCCGGGCTCGGCGATGTTCGGAGTACTGGACGTCCCGCTCGGATCGTTCGGCCTGAGCCAGCACCGGGAAGCAGGCCAATGCCAGCAGAGCCAACACTGACACAAGCAGCAAGGCTGAGCCGGGCCGAGCGGGCGGCCGGCGATGGCGCTTCCCGATGCATCGCGCGCAAGGTTAGAGCAATCGGCGGCGCTGCTTGCTCCGGTCGCCCTGATCGTGCGGCCTGGCGCTGGCCGGCGGGGGCTTCGACGTGAGCGACCGCCACATCGCCGGCCTCGCCGTCTGGCTGGTCGTGGTCGCCCTGCTCGTGCTCGGCGCGGCGCTCGCCGGCGACGCTCGGCCGGCCGTTCTACTGGGCGGCCGGGCTGATCGGGGGTCTGGCGCTCTGTGTCGGCAATTTCATCCCTCTGGTCGGGGTCGGTGGAGCTGAGCGTGATCGAGGCGGACCGCGTCCTCGTCTACCTCGGCTTCTTCCTTGCCGCGTTCCTCATCGCCCAAACCGACGAAAGGCGCCAACGTTTCGCTGAAGGCCTCGCAATCGCCGTGACTCGTCGTCGCCCTGCTCGGCGCTCGGGCAGCCGCCTCCTGCCCCATGTGCTCGACGTCGGCGACGCGCTCGGCACCGGCGCCGCGCCTGCGCTACCCGCTCGGCTACTGGAACGCCAACGGGGCGATGTTCGGGATCGCCGTCGCGCTGCTGCTCTGGATGAGCCGCCGGGCCGCGCTGGGCCGCGCTGCGCTGGCTCTCGGTCGCGGTCGATGCCCGGCGGTCCTGCTCGCCCTCTACTTCACCTACTCGCGCGGCGGGCTGCTGGCGCTCGTCGTCGCCGCGGGCTGCCTGCTCGCCCTCTCCCGCGACCGGCTCTGGCTGCTGGCGACGCTGGCGATCGGGGCGCTCGGCGCCCTGCCGGCGGTGCTCGCCGTGCAGGCGCGCGACAGCCTCGCCGACAACCTCGCCGGCCAGGCGATCGGTCGACCAGGGGGTGACGGTGCTGCTGATCCTGCTCGCCGGGATCGCGCTCGCGCTCGGCGCTCTTCGCGGCGCTGCGCGGGCTCGAGCGCCGCGAGGGGCGCGCTGACCGGCCGGGCGGTCGCGCTCTCGCGCAGCCCGACGGTGCTGAAGGCGGATCGCCCTGGTCGCCGCGCTGGTCGGCGATCGGCGCCGCGATCGCGGTCGGCGGCCGCGCCTGGCACCAGTTCTCCAGCTCCGACATCCAGTTCCCCGAGCAGCCCGCAGCAGCACTTCTCCGAGCTCTCCGGCGCCGGCCGCCACGACTTCTGGCGGGTCGCGATCGACGCCTTCGGCGAAAAGCCGCTCGCTCGGGCACGGCGCCGGCACCTACGAGTTCTCCTGGGAGCAGCAGCGCTCGATCGACCTGCCCGTCCACGACGCCCACTCGCTCTACCTGGAGGCCTTCGCCGAGCTCGGCGTGGTCGGCGGGCTGCTGGTCCTGGCCCTGGTCGGGTCCCTGCTCTGGTCCGGCCTTCTGCCGCCTGGCGCGACGCGCCGCGCAGCCGCAGCGCGAGCGCTACGCGGCCTGCTTCGCGGCGATGCTCGCCTTCGCGGTCGGCGCCGCCTTCGACTGGTTCTGGGAGATCGCCGCGCTGGGCGCGGTCTTCTTCCTCGCCGCCGGCGTGCTGGTCGCCGCCCGCTGCGCGCAGCTCGCGCCGGCCGCGCGCCGCGACGCCGCGCGGCGAGGGCCGGCGCTTCGGCCTCGCGGTCGCCGGCCTGGCGGTCGCCTGGATCGCGGCGCTCGCGCTGATCGGGCCGCTCCTGGTCGACCACGAGATCGACGCCAGCCAGAGCGGCGGCCGCCGACGGCAGACCTGGCAGCGCCGTCGACCACGCCGAAACGCGCCCGCTCGATCGAGCCCTGGGCGGCCTCGCCCTACGTGCAGCTCGGCCTGCTCGCCGAGCTGCAGGGCGAACTACCCGACCGCGATCGCCCACTTCACCCAGGCGATCGAGCGCGAGGACCACAACTGGCAGCTCTACTACCTGCGCTCCGAGGTCGAGCACGAGGCCGGCGACGAAGCGGCCGCCCAGGCCGACCTCGAACGGCGCGGCGACTCAACCCGCGAGCGTGCCTGCGAAGGCGTGGAACTGCGGATGAGCGCCGAGACCGAGCGAAGCGACGACCGCGCACGGCGCCGGACGGCCGCGGCAGAGCCGCCGACCGGCGCCCGGACCGAGCCGGCAGCCGGCTCGGGCTGACCGGGCCGAGCGAGCTCGCGGCGCCGCGGCGCGCTGCTGCGCCGCCTGCTCGCCACCGGCGACTGGCTGGCGCTGGTCGCGGCGCTCTGCGTCGCGACCGCGGCGACCGCCGAGCACCGACGTCGCGACGCTCTTCTGGGCGATGCTCTTCAGCCCGGTCTGGATCCTCGTCCTCAAGCTCCACGGCCTCTACGACAACGACCACCGGCGGATCCGCCACAGCACCCTCGACGAGCTGCCCGCGCTGGTCTCGGCCAGCGCCCTCGGCACGCTCGCGCTCGACGGCCTGCTGGCGCTCAGCCCGGTCGGGCCGCTCTCGGCGAGCAGCGCGATCCTCGTCGGCGTCGGCGCCCTCGTCGGCAGCTTCGTCGCTGCGCGCCGTGCTCCGCTTCCTCTGGCACCGCGCTGACGGGCGTCGCGACCGGGCATCGTGATCGGCCCGGCCGCAGGCCGCCGACGCTGGTCGCCCGGCGGGTCGTCGACCCATCCCGAGGCGCGCCTGCGAGCTGGTCGGCTACCTCTCCGCCGGCCGAGACGAGGCCGGCGCAGCGACGCTGCCGCGGCTGGGCTCGGTCGCCGACATCGCGCGGGTCGCCGCGCGAGCACGCGATCGAGCGGGTGGTCGTCACCGAGCAGGAGATGAGCGAGCCGGCGGCCGAGCGGCTGATCGAGGAGTGCAAGGCGGCCGGGCTCGGGCTCACCTTCCTGCCCCAGCACTACGGCCTGCTCGGCCCCGGGATCGAGCTCAACCGGCTCGCCGAGCTGCCGGTGCTCGACTTCCGCTTCTCCGACCCGCCGCGCTCGACGCTGGCGATGAAGCGGGCGATGGACATCGTCGTCTCCGGCGCTGCTGCTGATCCTGCTCTCGCCGCTGCTGCTGGCGATCGCGCTCGCTCATCCTGATCGACTCCGGCCGCCCGGTCCTCTTCCGCCAGCGCCGCGCCGGCAAGGACGGCGAGCCGTTCACGATGCTGAAGTTCCGCACGATGGTCGCCGACGCCGAGGAGCGGCTGGGCGAGCTGGTCGACCTCGAGCAGCTCGAGGAGCCGGCCTTCAAGATCCCCGACGACCCGCGGGTGACCCGCTCGGGCCGGCTGCCTGCGCCGCACCAGCCTCGACGAGCTGCCGCAGCTGTTCAACGTGCTGCGCGGCGACATGTCGCTGGTCGGGCCGCGGCCCGAGGAGGAGGCGGTCGTCGCCCTCTACGACGAGCGCCAGCGCGTCCGGCTCGCGGTCAAGCCGGGGCTGACCGGGCCGATGCAGGTCTACGGCCGCGGCGACCTCACCTTCGAGGAGCGGCTGGCGATGGAGCGCGACTACCTCGACAACCTCTCGATCGCCGGCGACCTGGCGATCCTGCTGCGCACGCCGCGGGCGATCGTCCGCGGCGACGGCGCCTACTGAGCGCGATCGGACCTCGAGACGATCGTCGTCAGCCACGGCGCCGAGGAGCTGCTGCGGCGCTGCCTGCGATCGCTCGAGGAGCACCCGGCGAGCGGCGAGATGCCGGGTCACCGTCGTCGACAGCGGCAGCCCCGACGCGACCCCGGACATGGTCGAGCGCGAGTTCCCGCGGGTGCGGCTGATCCGCTGCGAGAACATCGGCTTCTCCGCGGCCAACAACCTCGTCCTGCGCGAGGCGCGGCGCCGACGCGGTCCTGCTCCTCAACCCCGACACCGAGGTCTACGCCGGGACCCTCGACACCGCCCTCGCCCGGCTGCGCTCCGACCCGCGGATCGGGATGGTCGGGTGCAAGCTGCTGACCGAGTCGGGCGAGCTCGACCACGCCGCGAAGCGCTCCTTCCCGACCCCGCTCAGCGCCCTCGCCCACTTCACCGGCGTCGGCCGCGGCGACGACGCCCCCGCCGCGCTCAGCCAGTACCGGGCGACCCACCTCGGCGACGACGAGCCGGGCGAGGTCGACGCCGTCAACGGCGCCTTCATGCTCTGCCGGGCCGAGGCGGTTCGCGAGGTCGGCCTGCTCGACGAGGGCTACTGGCTCTACATGGAGGACCTCGACTGGTGCCGGCGCTTCTGGGAGGCGGGCTGGAAGGTCTTCTACGAGCCGGCCGGCGGTCGCCCTCCACGTCAAGGGCGGCTCGAGCGGCGGCCGGCGGGCGTCCCGCCAGGAGATCGCCTTCCATCGCGGCATGGGCCGCTTCTACCGGCGCTTCGACGCCCCCGAGCACAACCCGCTGCTCAACGCGCCGTCTACGCGGGAATCGGCGCCAAACTGCTTGCCAGCCTCGCGGTCAGCGCGACGCGGTCGCGACGATGATGTCCTGGTAGCCGGCGGCGCCGGGCTCGTTCGACCAGCTGCCCGGGGTGGGGCGGCTCGCGGACGGCGAGCCCGGCCTCGGCGAGCATCGCCCGCACCTCGCCGACCTCGAAGGCGATCGCCTCCTCGGGCCGGCCGGGATCGGTCGTCGCGCCACCCTCGACCGGATGGGTGAAGGACAGCGCCGCCCTCCCCGCGGCGATCTCGGACCGGGAGCGCGGCGTCAGCAGGAAGAAGGTGAGGAGGCAGGCGCCCCCGGGCCTGAGCACGCGGGCGGTCTCCCCCAGGTAGTGGCCGACCTCGTCGCGAACGAGATGGGTGAAGAGCGACGTCGCGAAGGCGAAGTCGAACGATGAGTCGGGATAGGGAAACCGGAACTCGGTCGCCGAGACGGTCCCGAACGGGTTGTACTTGGCGTTGTGGATCGGCGCCCACTCGAACTCGAACTCGGGGTGGCGCGGGGTGATGTTGCCCCGGCACCAGCGGATCATCGCCCGGCCGACGTCGAATCCGGCGTAGGAGCCGCCCTCGAGGTAGCCGGTCAGCGGGATCGCCATCCGGCCGATCCCGCAGCCGATGTCGAGGACCCGGTCGGAGGGCCGCAGGCCGCCGAGCTCGGTGAAGTGGGCGAGGAACTCGCGCCCGGTGGCGAGGAAGTCGCCCTCGCCGACGAACGAGAGGCCGCGGGGTGGCACCGGGTCGCCGTCGCCGCGGCGCAGGCGGGCGATCAGATCGGCCGGAGCGAAGAGGACGCGGCGGGCGAGCGCCTTCGCCAGGTAGAGCGCCCTCGCCCTCACGCGTACTCGAAGGGCAGCTCGCCGGCGACCTCGGCGAGGCGCGGAGCCTCCCTGTCGCGCTCGGAGAGCAGCGGGTCCTCGACGCCCCACTCGACGCCGACGTCGGGGTCGTCCCAGGCGATCCCCGCCTCGGTCGCCGGGTCATAGACGCTCGAGAGCAGATAGGCGACGTCGGCGACGTCGCTGAGGACGGCGAACCCGTGCCCGAACCCGACCGGGACGAAGAGCTGGCGGTGGCGCTCGTCGTCGAGGACGTGGCCCTCCCAGCGGCCGAAGGTCGGCGAGCCGCGGCGCAGGTCGACCGCGACGTCGAGGATCGCGCCGCGGGCACAGCGGACGAGCTTCGCCTGCCCGGGATCGGTCTGGAAGTGGAGTCCCCGCAGGGTCCCCTTCGAGGAGCGCGAGTGGTTCTGCTGGACGAACTCGACGTCGACCCCGAGCTCGGCCCAGGCGTCGCGCCGGTAGGTCTCGACCATGAAGCCGCGCTCGTCGCCGTGGACCGCCGGCTCCAGCAGCACGACCCCCTCGAGCTCGGTCGGGAGCCGGTCGGGCATCAGCCGAGGGCCCTGCCGTACTGCTTCTCGTAGTAGGCGCGGTACTCGCCGGAGCGGATCGGCCCCCACCACTCCTCGTTCTCGCGGTACCAGTTCACGGTCCGCTCGATGCCCTCGTCGAAGTGGACCTGCGCCTCCCAGCCGAGCTCCTCGCGCAGCTTGTCGGAGGCGAGCGAGTAGCGGCGGTCGTGGCCGGGGCGGTCGGTGACGTGCTCGATCAGCGACTCGTCGGCGCCGGTCAGCTCGATCACCCGGCGGACGACCTCGATGTTCTCGCACTCGTCGGGGCCGCCGACGTTGTAGGCCTCGCCGGGGCGACCGTTCATCAGAACCGTGTGGATCCCGCGGCAGAAGTCCTCGACGAAGAGCCAGTTGCGGACCTGGCGGCCGTCGCCGTAGACGGGCAGCGAGTCGCCGTGGATCGCGTTCAGGACCATCAGCGGAATCAGCTTCTCCGGGTACTGGCGCGGGCCGTAGTTGTTGGAGCCGCGGACGATCGAGGCCTCGACCCCGTAGGTGTGGACGTGGGCGGAGACCAGCAGGTCGCCGGCCGCCTTGGTCGCCGAGTAGGGCGAGGAGGGGTCGAGCGGCGAGGTCTCGGTGAACGAGCCGGACTCGATCGAGCCGTAGACCTCGTCGGTGGAGACCTGCAGGTAGCGGCCGACTCCGAGCTCGCGGGCGGCGTCGAGCAGGGTGCCGGTGCCGATCACGTGGGTGCGGGCGAAGGCGTCCTGGTCGTCGATCGAGCGGTCGACGTGGGACTCGGCGGCGAAGTTGACGACCGCGTCGCATCCCTCCATCGCCTCGCGGACGGCCTTCGGGTCCTCGATCCCACCGACGACGAGGTCGGTCCCCTCGGGCAGGTTCTCGCGGCGGCCCGCGTAGGTGAGCTTGTCGAGCACCCTGACCTCGTGCTCCTCGCCGATCAGCCTGCACGTAGGTCGAGCCGATGAAGCCGGCCGCGCCCGTCACCAGGATCCTCATGCGAATCCCTCGCCGCTCATGCCGCCTCTCTCCGTCGCTGCGCTGCGCCAGATAGCCGGCGAGCCCGTCCTGCCAGGGGGGCAGCCGGATCGCGTGCCGGCGCTGGCTGACCAGGGCCGAGAAGGCGGGGCGGGGCGCCGGGCGGCCGAGCATCTCCGTCGTCGCCGACATCACCTTGCACTCGACCTTGGCCTGCTCGAAGATCTCCCGCGCGAACTCGTACCAGGAGCACGAGCCCTCCGCGGCCATGTGGTGGATCCCGAACTCGACGCCCTCGATCAGGCGGACGAGGCCGTAGGCCAGGTGCCAGGTGTAGGTCGGCGAGCCGACCTGATCGCGGACGACGAG
The DNA here is from genome assembly GCA_963737575.1 of uncultured Solirubrobacterales bacterium. GTDB lineage: Bacteria > Actinomycetota > Thermoleophilia > Solirubrobacterales > 70-9 > VRUE01. Next base: position 48,050 of record CAVTTJ010000011.1, on the reverse strand, counting down.
GACCTCGCCGTGATCGGCGGCGAGGCGCAGCATCGTCTCGACGAAGTTGCCGCCGCCGACGCCGAAAAGCCACGAGGAGCGGACGATGAAGTGGCGCTTGTTGGCGGCTGTGGTCGCGTCCTCCCCGGCCAGCTTCGTGCGGCCGTAGGCCGAGAGCGGCGCCGGCTGGTCGGTCTCGACGTAGGGCTCGCCCTTGGCGCCGTCGAAGACGTAGTCGCTGGAGACGTAGACGACGCTGGCGCCGTGCTCGGCGGCGGCGGCGGCCACGTTGCCCGCCCCCTCGCGGTTGACCGCCATCGCCGCCTCCTCGGCCTCCTCGGCGCCGTCGACGTCGGTCCAGGCGGCGCAGTTGATGACGACGTCGGGCCGCTCGAACTCGAATTTCTTCACCACCGCGGCGGCGTCGGCGATGTCGAGCTCGGCGCGGCCGAAGCCGACGACGTCGTGGCCGGCGTTGCCCGCGGCCAGCATCACATCGCGGCCGAGCATCCCCGCTGCGCCGGTGACCAGCACCTTCATCGGCTCGATCCTGTCTTGGTCGCGACGATCCGCATCAGCCGGACAGGCTAGTTAGTCCTGCTCCGAGACGATGCGGTACTCGGGCATGACCCGCGACCCCGCGATTGGTCGATTGAGCACCCCCTGGTGTGCACAAGTGACCAATCGAGCGCTCAGATGAGCTTGATCTCGCAGTTGTCGCCGACCAGGAGACGGAGCGTCTTCGGCATCCCGTCGCTGCGGGTCAGCTTCACGTTGCGGCCGAGCAGGCTCGCCTCCATCCGCGTTCCGAGGTCCTCGACCACGGCTCCCGAGAGGACGATCGAGTGCTCGACCTCGGAGCGGCGGATATGGACGTCGTCGCCGATCGAGGTGTAGGGGCCGATGTAGGCGTCCTCGATGTCGGCGCCGGCGCCGATCACCGCCGGGCCGCGTACGACCGAGCGCCGCAGCGTGGCCCCCTCGCCGAGCACGACCCGCCCCTCGACCCGCGAGTCCTCGTCGACCTCGCCGTCGAGGCTGCCCTCGATCTCCTCGAGGACGAGGCGGTTGGCCTCGAGCATGTCGGCGAGCTGGCCCGTGTCCTTCCACCAGCCGGTGACGACCTCCGAGCGGACGGTGTGGCCGTCGTCGATCAGACCCTGGATCGCCTCGGTGATCTCGAGCTCCCCGCGCCAGGAGGGCTCGAGCGCCTCGGCGGCGGCGAAAATCGCCGGCGAGAACAGGTAGACGCCGACGAGGGCGAGGTTCGAAGGCGGGTCCTTCGGCTTCTCGATCAGCCGCACGACCCGCTCTCCCTCGAGCTCGGCGACCCCGTAGGACTGGGGGTCTGAGACCGGAGTGAGGAGGATCAGCGCATCGGGCTCCTCGGCGCGGAAGGTCTCGACCAGGCTGCCGAGGCCGTCGGCGAGGAGGTTGTCGCCGAGGTACATCACGAACGGCGAGTCGCCGAGGTACTCCCGCGCGGTGAGGACCGCGTGGGCGAGGCCCGCGGGCTCGTCCTGGAGGATGTAGGTGATCCGGGCCCCGAACCGCGACCCGTCGCCGGCCGCCTCCTGGATCTCGCCGCCGGTCTCGGGGGCGATGATGATCCCGATCTCCTCGATCCCGGCCTCGACCAGGGCCTCGATCCCGTAGAAGAGCACGGGCTTGTTGGCGACGGGCACGAGCTGCTTCGCCGAGGTGTGCGTGATCGGCCGCAGCCGGGTGCCTGCGCCGCCCGAGAGGATCAGTCCCTTGAGGTCCTGCACGTTTGCGGGAGGCTATCGTCGGGTCGCGAATGACGGGCGGCGCCACTGCCACAGCAATCGACGTCGCAATCGTCAACTGGAACACGGCCGGCGCGGCCCTGGCGGCGGCCGGCGCCTTCCTCGCCTCGGACGGGGTCGCTGCGGCTGTGACGATCGTCGACAACGATTCCTCCGAGGACGACCGCCGGGCGCTGGAGGAGGGGCTTCCGGGCAGCGTCACCCTCGACCTCGCCGACTCGAACCTCGGCTACGGGAGGGCGGCGAACCGGGCGCTCGCAGGAGGGAGCGGGGAGATGGTCTGCGTCAGCAACGCCGACGTCCGGCCGGAGCCGGCTGCCCTCTCCGAGCTCGCCGCGGTGGCGGCCGCCGACCCGCGCGCCGGGATGGTCGGGCCGGCGCTCGAGGGCGACGACGACATCTACCACGCCGAGCTGCCGGGCCGGGTCGCGCTCCTGGGGCAGATCTTCGCCGGCTCCTTCATGCGGAAGCCGGTTCCGAGCCCCGGTCCCGGCGTCGTCCGTGAGGTCGGCCAGCCCTCGGGCGCCTGCTTCGTGATGCGGCGCGAGACCTGGGAGCGCATCGGCGGTTTCGACGACGGCTTCTTCCTCTGGTACGAGGACGTCGACCTCGCCAAGCGCCTCGAGGAGGCGGGGTTCCACAACCTCCTCGTCGGCTCGGCCCGGGTCGGCCACGCGGCCGCCGGCTCCTTCAACCAGCTCGATCGCCCGACGATGCAATCGATCAGGGGCCCCTCCCTGCGCCGCTACATCGAGAAGCACCACCGGCGGCTGGCGCCGGTGGCCGCGCCGCTGTTCAGGATCTCCGGCAATGGCTGAGGGCCCGCGGCCGGCGGTGTTCATCCCGAACCTGAACGGGGAGCGGTTCCTGCCGCGAACCCTCGAGAGCATCCGCGGCCAGTCCCGGCCGGTGGACGTCGTCCTCGTCGACAACGGCTCCGAGGACGGCTCCCTCGCCATCGCCCGCGAGCGGTTCGGCGAGGTCGAGATTGTCGAGCTCGGCGAAGAACCTGGGGTTCGGGCCGGCCATCAACCGGGCCGTCGCCGCCCGCCCCGCCGACCCGGTGATCCTTCTCAACAACGACATCGAGTGCGAGCCGCGGCTGATCGAGGCGATGCTCGAGGCCCGGGCCGGAGGCGCCGACTCGGTCGCCGGCGTCCTGCTCCAGGAACGCGACCCGGGCCTGATCGACTCGGCCGGAGTCGTCGCCGACGAGACCCTGATGGGGTTCGACTACCTCCACGGCGAGCCGGTCGCGAGCGCCGCCTCGGCGCCCGATCCGCTCGGGCCGACGGGCGGCGCGGCGCTCTACTCGCGGTCCGCCTTCGAGGCGGTCGGCGGCTTCGACGAGCGGATCTTCCTCTACTACGAGGACCTCGACCTCGCGTTGCGGATGGCGGCGGCGGGGGTCCGGTGCCGGCTCGCGGCCGATGCCCGGGCGATCCACGCCTACTCCTCCAGCCTCGGCGCGGGGAGCGGCGAGAAGTACGCGCGGACGGGCTGGAGCCGCGGCTACATGCTGCGGCGCTACGGGGTGATGCGGCGCCCGGGCCGGGCGCTTCGCGCGCTCGCCTGCGAGGCGGCTCTCTGCGCGGGTCAGGTGCTCGGCGATCGGACCGCCCGCGGGGTTGCGGGCCGGATCGAGGGTTGGCGCGCCGGCGCCGGCCTCGAGCGGCGCGAGGCCGCCGGCGCGCCGCTGCTGGACATCTCGGCCCGTGAGGCGCTCCGCCTCAGGCGCCGCCGCCGCGGCTAGCGCGGCGTCGCAGCAGGCCCGCCTTGGCGCGGCGGAGCAGGCCGCCGGGGCCGGCCCGCAGGCGTTCGAGCTCGCGGACCTGGCGCTCGGCCCGGTGCCGCAGCTCCTCGTTCTCGGCCCGCAGCGCCTCGAGCTCGGCGCTCTGGGCCTCGTTGCCGGCCACCGCCTCGTCGCGCTCCTCGGTCAGGGCCGTCAGCCGCCGTGTCGCCCCGAGGAGCGAGCTTCGAGGCGTCGAGACCCGGCCCAGGGCGAGGTTCCGGATCTCCGCCGCGAGCTCGGCGTTGACCCGCAGCAGCTCCCGCACCCGGGGGTCCTCGTCGCCTCGAGGCGCCTGGTCAGCGGCCATCGGCCGGGCCTCCCACCCATTGCGTCTGGCGGGCGAGGCGCCGGTCCCGCGCCTCGATCCAACAGCGGTCCATCACGTCCTTGCTCCAGGTCCTCATCAGCGAGCCGGGGCGGACGCGATAGCTGGCGAGGCGCTCCGGGATCACGATCCCGAACCGCCCGTCCTCCCGCAGCCGCCGGTAGAACTCCCAGTCGGTGTATGCTGGCCGCCTCGGTGTCGTGGAAGTACCCGAGCTCCTCGAGCAGCCGACGCCGAATCAGCCCCAGGTTGTCGCCGTCCCAGTTCGAGTCGTCCCCGCGCATCACCCGGTTTCCGAGGTGGGCACACCCGGTGGACCAACGGTACGGGGTTCCGTCGGGCTCGATGAACCGGAGCCAGCAGCTGACGTAGGCGACATCCGGCCGGCGGCGGTAGACGTCGACCGCCCGCTCGAGGAACTGCGGCTCGAGGACGTTGTCGGCGTCGAGCATCATCAGGTACTCGCCCTCGGCGAAGAGGATCGCGAGGTTCCGGGCGGCGGCCTCGCCCGCGTTCAGCTGCGTCAGGATGCGCACGCCGGGACGCTCGGCCACCCTGAGGAGAACCTCGTCCTCCTCCTCGAAGGACCCGTCGTTGACGACGATCGCCTCGACGTTCCGGTGGGTCTGCCCGAAGAACGAGTCGAGCGTCTCCTCGAGGTGGGCCGATGCCTGGTAGTACGGCACGATCGCGCTGACCAGCGGCTCCGGCTCGGGGGCGGGCCGCGGGGGCTCCGGCGGCGGTTGGGCCCAGCCCATCCAGAAGCCGTCGGTAGCCATCGCGCACGATCTCCGGGTCGGTCAGCCGCAGCGCCCTGGAGCGCGGCTCGCCCGAGGCACGGACGGCGCGGACCTCATCCACCCGCTCGAGCGCCTCTTCGAGCCCCGCGCGCAGGGCCGCGAACCCGGCGCCTCGGGTGAGCCATCCGGTGACGCCCTCCTCGACCATCTCGAGGTTGCCGCCGACCGGGGTCGCGAGGACCGGCAGCCCGACCGACATCGCCTCCAGCACCTCCGGCCCCCAGAGCTCGAAGCGGGCCGGGGCGACGAAGAGGTCATGAGCTCGCATCAGCTCCAGCCGTTCCTCGAAGCCGGGCGGCTCCTCGACCCGGGCCCGCGGGTCGCCGCCGAACATCTCCTCGATCGAGAGCCGCATCGATTGCTTGAAGGGCGCGGTCGGCGTGTCGGCGCCGGCGATCGTCAGCTCCCAATCCTCGCTCCCCAGCCTCTGGCAGGCCTCGGCGAGGTCGCCCACGCCGGTGCCCCTGCTCAGCCGCCCGCAATAGAGGATCCGAAGCGGAGCGCCGGGCAAGCCGCTCAGCGGTGGGCTCAGGCTCAGCGGGAAGCCTCTGCGGGAGCGGAATGCGGACGGCCGGGTCGAGCGCCGCCCGGTAGTGGCTCCGGTATGCGTCGATCCCCGGCCCACCCGGCCAGACGATCCGGTCGGCGAGGCGGAGCTGCTCGCGCTCGAGGTCGCAGACGGTGCTCATCCCGGGGGCCGCGAGGTCGGCGTCGTGCAGCGCGGCCAGCTCTGCGCTCCCGATCAGGCGAACGCCGAAGGTCGTGTCCCGCAGGAGCGGGTTGCCCCCGTCGCGGGCCATTGCCGCGATCATGCCGGGTGCCCACCTGTCGCCGGCCTCGAGGTAGTCGGGCCCGGCGCCGTCGTAGGCGGCCTCGATCGCCTCGAGATAGGCCGCCGAGCGACGGTGCTCCTCACCGGCGAGGTGGGTCGCGAGCAAATCGGGGCTCGGCTCGTGGACGATCTCCCGGGCCGCGGCGCACGGGGTCAGCTCGCCGCCCCGCTCCGCGAGGCGGATCAGGCTCACCTCGTGCTCGGCGGCGAGGAGGTCGGCAAGCGGTGCCGCGTCGTGTTCGTCGGAGATCAGGCAGACGCGCAACCCGGCCCCCTCCTTCCGATCCTCTCGCTGAGGCCTTCAACAGGCCTCCATTCAACACAAAGCGCTGGTCACCGCGCCCCTTCTCCGCCCAGGGCCGCAGATATCGTCCTCGCGATGCGGACTGACGCGGCGAATCGATCGGAAGCAGACGCGCCCCGCGACCCAGTGCGGGCAGTGGCCATCACCGATATGTAGCCTCCAAGCCGTGGCATCACCGTCCTCTCAGGGAGCAGGCCCAGCGCCGGCAACCTTGCCGGCGGAGCCGCCGCCGGCCTACTTCGATGCGCGCGCGGTGCTCGCCGCGAGCTTCCTCAGCGGCGAGGGGCTCGAGATCGGGCCGCTGCATCAGCCGCTGCGGCTGCCTCCCTACGCTCGCGCCAAGTACCTGGACAGGATGCCTGTCGAGGACCTGCAAAGGGAGTATCCCGAGCTCGCCGACTGGGCTCTGACGCCCGTCGACGTGATCGACGACGGGGAGACGCTCTCCACAATCGAACCCGAGACTCAGGACTTCATCGTCGCCAATCATTTCCTCGAGCACTGCGAGAACCCGATCGCCACGATCCAAACGCACCTGAAGAAACTGAAGTCGGGAGGCGTCCTCTTCTACGCGGTGCCGGACAAGCGCTACACATTCGACCACCTGCGACCGACCACGCCACTCGATCACATGATCGGCGACTACGAACACGGGCCGGCGAGCTCGCGCCGCGAGCACTACGACGAGTGGGCCCGGCTGGTGGACACCTTCGACGGCGAGACCGAGGAGCAGACGCTCGCCAGGGCGCGCCGCCTCGAAGACGAGAGGTACTCGATCCACATGCACGTCTGGACCCAGATCGAGTTCCTGAGGCTGATCCTCGCCTGCCGGGAACTGCTCGACGAGGCGTTCGACCTCGAAGCGGCCTCGCGCCAGATGATTGAGTTCATCGTCGTGCTGCGCAAGCGTGGCCCGCTTCCGCCTCCTCCATCCGCCGTCGGGGCTCCGTCGGCGCCGCGGACGCTTCGAGCTCGTGGCCGGCGCGTGCTGCGCAAGCTCGCCCCGAGCCGCCGCGCGTCGCCTTGAGTGAGGGGAACGGGCGCGCTGAGATGCACCCAGCGATCGAGGCCGTGGGCTTGGAGAAGAGCTTCCGGATACCGACCCAGCGGGTCGACTCCCTAAAAGAGCGCGCGGTGAGGCCATTCGCGCGACGTGACTATCGCGAGCTCAACGCCCTCAACGGCATCTCATTCCAGGTCGGGCAGGGCGAGTTCTTCGGGATCGTCGGGCGCAACGGATCGGGCAAGAGCACGCTGCTGAAACTGCTGGCGAGCATCTACCGCGCAGACGCCGGAATGATCAGGATCGCCGGTCGGCTCGCCCCGTTCATCGAGCTCGGGGTCGGATTCAACAATGAGTTGACGGCCCGCGAGAACGTCGTGATCAACGGGGTGATGATGGGTTTGACGCCGACCGAAGCCCGGAACCGCATCGGACGTCGGTCCTCGAGTTCGCAGAACTCGAGGACTTCGTCGACCTGAAGCTGAAGAACTACTCGTCGGGGATGCTCGTACGCCTCGCCTTCTCGGTGATGCTGCAGGCCGACGCCGACGTACTCCTGATCGACGAGGTCCTGGCCGTCGGCGACGCGGCGTTCCAGCAGAAGTGCGCCGACACGTTCCATGCGATGAAAGCCGAGGGGAAGACGATCGTGCTCGTCACCCACGAGATGGCCACGGTCGAGCACTACTGCCACCGGGCGATGCTGATCGACGGCGGCGAGATCACCTGCATCGGCGAGCCTGCCGAGGTAGCGAGGCGGTATCTCCGGCTCAACTTCGAGCGCGGTGACCAAGCCGGCGGCGCCGATGTCGGGATCGACGAGGCCAGCGAGATCGGCCTGCGCGAGCTATGGCTCGAGGACGCGGCCGGCGAGCGGGTGAGGCGCCTCGAACACGGCGAAAAGATCCGGCTGAGGCTCGACCTCGAGGTGAGGCGCGAGGTCGCGGGCCTACACGTCGGGTTCATCATCGCCAACGGCGACGGCGTCGAACTTTTCCAATTCGGGACCCCCGTCAAGGGCAGGGCCGGGGGTGAGGTGCTGGCGGAGGGCGAGCGGGTGCGGATCGTGGCCGACGTCGAGAACCTGCTCCCCGACGGGCACTACTTCATCCACTGCGGGGTGACCAGGGAAGAAGGCGGCAGCACTGTGGCGCACCTGCCGAACGCGCTCGACTTCGTGGTCTTCGGTGGGCCCAGTGGGCGCGGGGTGGTCGAGCTGCCGCACGAGATCGAGGCCGTGGTCGAGGAAGGCATCCGATGACGGAACTGGAGACGAGCCCGCCGCTGCGCGAAGTCACGGGCCCGTCCGCGCTCGGCGGCGGTTGGAGGCGCTTCATCGACCTGCTCTGGCTGATGTCAGTCACAGAGTTCAAGCGGATCTACTTCGGAACCGTGCTCGGTTACCTCTGGTCCCTCGTTCGGCCACTGTTGCTCTTCGCGGTGCTGCTCTTCGTCTTCACCAAGATCTTCCGGATCGGCAGCGAAGTCCCGAATTACCCGGTCCTGCTGCTGCTCAACATCGTCGTCTTCTCCTTCTTCCAGGAATCAACCCTGAATGCGGTGACGTCGGTCGTCGCCCAGGAGGGGGTCGTCCGCAAGACCCAGTTCCCCCGCATGGTCATCCCGATCGCCGTCACGCTGACCGGTGTCTTCAACCTCTGCCTCAACCTGATCGTCGTCTTCGTCTTCATCCTCGCCTGGGGAGTCGACCCGACCTGGACCTGGCTCCTGTTCCCGGTGGCGCTGGTCCTGATATTCGCCCTCACCTGCACGGTCGGCATGATGCTCTCCGCCCTGTATGTGCGCTTCCGCGACGTCCTCATCATCTGGACGGTGCTTGCGACCGTCCTCTTTTACGCGACCCCGATCCTCTATCCGATCGAAAAGGCGCCCGAGCAGTACCAGCAGGTCCTGATGCTGAACCCGCTGGCGGCGATCTTCGAGCAGATCCGGGTCTGGGTGATCGACCCGTCGGCTCCGAACGCCGCGCAGGCGGCCGGCGGCTACTCGGAGCTTCTGCCCGCGATCTTCCTCTTCGGCGCCGTCTGCGTCGCCGGAGTGCTCATCTTCGTACGGAGTGCACCCCGGATCGCCGAGGACCTCTAGCTTGGCCTCGATGGATGAGGCGTCGGCAGGGGACGCGCTCCCCGTCCCCCCATCCGATCTCCTGCAGCGGATCGGACTTTCAGGAGCGACGGAGCTTGCGCCGCTGTACGAGCAGTCAGGCAGGGCCGACCGCAAACTGATCGAGAGCTTGCTTCCCGGTGACTGGGATTGGCACGGGAAGCGGGTCCTCGACTTCGGATGCGGGGTCGGACGGGTCATTCGCCAGTTCGCCGCTGAGGCCGGTGAGGCCGAGTTCTGGGGCTGCGACCTTGACCGGACGAGCATCGAGTGGGCGCAGCGCAACCTCGAACCCCCTCTTCACTTCTTCGAGTCCGACGAAGCCCCGGGCCTGCCCCAGCAGGACGGCTACTTCGACCTGATCTACGCCTTCAGCGTCTATACCCACTTCACCGAGAATTGGGCCGGCTGGCTGCTCGAGCACCACCGCGTGCTCGCCGAGGGCGGGTACCTCCTGGCGACCTTCCTCGGGGAGGGGATGAGCGAGCCCCTTATCGGCGAGTCCTGGGACGAAAACCGGATCGGCATGAATCCCCTCCTTCACGACAACCCCTGGGCTCAGGGCGGGCCGATCGCGCTCAACTCCCCCTGGTGGATCCGCGCGCACTGGGGGCGGGCCTTCGAGATCGTCGAGCTGCGGCCGCGGATGGTCGAAGGCGTGCCGAGCCACGGGCTGGTGCTGGCGCGAAAGAAGCCGGTCGAGCTCAACCTCGAGGACCTGACCCGTCTCGTGCCGAACGAGCCGCGCGAGATCACAGCCCTACAGCACCATGCCGAGCAGTTGATCGAGGACACCCGGCGGCTGCGAACCCACGCGGGCCAGCTCGTCGAAAAGGCCGACGCGCTGGAGAGCCAGCTGGAGGCGGTGACCGAGTCCGCTTCCTGGAGGATGACCGCACCGCTTCGATCGCTCAAGGCCCGGCTGCGGCGCTGACGCAGTCGGGTTGCTCAGGCGCAGACCCGGGCACCCTGCTCCGCCCTGACACGGAGGCGCCAGGGACGGGCGGCGGCATCTGGAGGGAAGCGGATCGTCGTCGTCGACGGCGCTGCAACGCTGCGAACGGCGACGGGATAGGAGTGAGCGAAGCGGCGAATGAAGATGGTGCCCTGCCTGCCCGGCGGCAGCTCGATCGTCGTCACTCCCGGCTTCAGGGTCAGCTCGGGGGCGCCAGGGCCGCCGGAGACCCCCCGGCACCCCTGGCCCGCCCTGCCGCGAAACGGCCCCGAGGCCGTTTCGGTCGTCAGCGGCAGGGCGTGAGTTAGGACCACGTCCGCCTGTCGCCGGCCGAATTCGGGCGCCGATTCCAGTTCAGCCGGGCCATACCCGGGGGAACCATCTTCTTCGACTAGCGCCTGATAGGCCCCGGCATTGACGTTGATCAGCGAGATCGTCCCCGAGAACGAGGGGTCGAAGAAGAACGCCGGCGGGACCGAGTTTCGCGCGATTTCGATCGCCCCGAGATCGGCCCGCGCGTAGACGGTCTGTTCTTCGAGATATTCCCCTCCTTCGAACAGGGGGACGAGGTTGAGGGCGACGATCGCCGCGGTTGCGACCCCCGCGGCTATCAGCGCCCGACGGCCGAACCTCATGCCCGTGAGCAGGTCGGCGGCGAGGAACAGGATGAGGATCGCGCCGAAGTACATGTAGCGGCTTTCCAGCGGCTGCCGCAAACCGTTGCTGTTGAGCCCGGTGAGCGCCCAGAAGACGACGGTCGCCGTGAGCACCGGCCAGATCCCCGCTGCCCCCGCGCGCCGCAGCTGGCGCCGAATGGTCCCGCGGTCGCGGCGCTCCAGCAGGGCGACGGCGACGCAGATGACCACCAGGGCGGCCAGCGCGAGCAGGAACAGGGTCGGGGCGTCGGCGTGGATACCGCCGGCCATCGTCCGCAGACCGAGGGTCGAGGAAAGCGACGCCGCGACGCCTTCCGCCGTGAAACGGGGGACGCCGAGCGGGTCTTTCAGAGTGGCGGCATGGCTGCCCGCCGCCGTGTCGTGACCGTAGGTGACATACCAGACTCCGTACACGGCCAATGGAACCGCGGCCACATAGAGGCGGGCGAACCCGCGGTCGCGGAATCTGGCCAGCACGTCGGCTGCCGCGGCGAGCGCGAAGGGGACGCCCAGGCTCGAGAACCCGACCGAGATGACGAGGAGTGCGCAAGCGGCGATATCCCCCGCCCGGTCGTTGCGGTCGAGCACCACCAGCGTCGCCACGCCCGCCATGACCGAGCCGAGCAGCGAGATCTCGAATGGCCACAGCAGGACTTCCCAGGCGGGGCCGAGGAAGAGCACGATCACCGCGGCGATCAGCGCCGGCCAATCGCCGACGCGGCGGCGGACGTAGACGAAGACCAGGATCCCCGTCGCCATCAGCGCCGCGGTCAGGACCAGTTGCTCGGGAAGCTCCGAGCTGAGCCCGAACAACGCCAGCAGGAGCTTCTGGATCGCGACCGGGATGACGACGATGTGCTCGTTGTGGGGGCGCAGGAAGTCCCCCGGCGAGTTCCCTTCCCGTTCGAAGAAGAACGCCCAGCTGTCCTGGAAGAAGGTGTTGCCGGCGGTGAGTGTGAGTAGCAGCGCCGCTGAGGCCACCACGGCAACGCCGAGCAGGATGATCGGAGCCTTCGCGCCTCGCCGCGTCAAACCGTCTCTCACTTGGAGGACGGCGCCGGGTCGGCTCGAGCGGGTGGATCGCCCGCTTCTGCGGACGCGAGGAGCGGAGCTGGACGAAGGGCGACAAGGCAGTACCCCGCCAGGCCCCCCGCCGCCAACAGGGCGCTGAGGAGGGAGTACTCGGTGCCGGAGGGAGGCTCGAACGCGGGTGCGTAGAGGACGAGCACGAACAACGCATTGATCGCGACCAGGGCGATCGCGAGCCTGGTCGATACCGAGGCCATCGCGGCGACGCAGCCGGCGATCGCGATCAGCGGGATCGCGATCGTCCCGGCGTGGATGACCGTGCTAGCCACCGTCGGGCCCCACTGCATCAGTGCCCAGAAGAAGCACCCGATGCCAACGTAGGCGAAGCTCATCAGGGCAAACCTCCAGTCGACATCGCTCTCCCGCCTGCGACGGCGGATCGCCATCGCGATCGGTCCGATCAGCAGCAGCCCCAGCATCGGCAGCAGCTCGAAGAAGCGGTACTCGCGGATCCAGGCGATCGCTTCTTCCGCATCGCCTTCGCCGATCGAGTCGACGATCTGATTGACCTCCGAATCCAGCGCGATCCCGGTGATGTGCTCGACGTTGTTCCACTTGTTGTCGACGATCCGGCCGAAGCCCGCGTTGCGGTAGCGGTCGACGATCGTTTCGAGGCTGCCGCGTTGGTCGATCCCGGCGACGCCGGCGAGGTGCCACTTGATCAGGCGGTTGCCCGGCGGGTCATCGTACTTCTGGTATGCCGACCAGGACCCCATCATCACGATCGCCGATCGCGGCGGCGGCGCCGATCCAGCGCCAGCTCGGAATGCCCCTGTACACAGCGAACGCGACGAGGGGGATCACGCCGTAGATGCTTCCCCCGTGGGCCAGCATCGCAAGCGCGAGGAGGGCGCCGAGCAGAATTCCCATCCGCCAGTCGCGCCGCCACTCCGGCCATCGAGGCGAGATCACCAGCGCAAGCGCGGCGAGCAGGAAGGTGGCGGCGATCAGCTTCGGCCAGACGTAGAAGCCGTAGACGATCGCGATGTCGCTGACGAGCGCCGCGAAGATCGCCAGGCCGATCGTCCGCCGCCGCAGTCGGGCGGCGGCGAGCACCGCCCAGAGGCCGACGATCCAGAGCTGCTGGACGACCGACGCAGAGGATCTCGTAGTGGAGCGTCCTGGGTGTCGGCGACCGTGATCGACTCCTGTGAGAGGACGTACCCGACCTGCAGCGGCGGCCGGTCGCTCATCAGCCAGTCGGGCGGGTAGACCGGCGGCGTCCCGTGGTGGCCTTCCGCCGCGAACCATTCGGCGAAGTAGCGGGGGATGTCGTTGTCGGATGGAAGGCCGCCGGCGTAGCGCATGCCGGACATCCCGATCGGGTTTTCGGTGCCGCCGTGGATGAACCCGAGGTAGACGATGAAGACCGACCCGAGGATCCACAGCAGGAGCGGGATACGCAGCGTCCGCAGCAGCTCGCGGTCGAGGTTTCCGCGCCATACGGATAGGACGATCACCTGGATCGAGCCGATCAGCAGTACCCAGTTCCAGGCCTGGCCGAGGGTCGGGTCGGCGAAGTAGGCCCAGAAGGCGATGAAGGCGGCGGCCCCGGATCCGACCAGCCCGATCGCGAGCAGCACCGGAACGCTGCGGGCGCCGAGCCGCATCGCCGCGAGCGCGGCGGCGACGCCGGGAAGCCCGGTCAGCGCGAGGTGGGCGGCCAGCATCCAGAGGATTTCCACGTTCCAAGACAAGGCCCGGAACCGTATCGGGGCTCTGGGTAGACTCGGCGCGATGCCGGAGCAGAGGACGAACGATCCGCGGCAGGAGGGGGCGGGCGTCGAGTTCGGACCGCACTACTTCGAGCGGCAGTGCGGGGTTCCCTACCGCCATGACGACCACTGGCTCGAGTTCTTCGGCCGGGTCGCCGACGGCATCGTGCGCGAGCTCGAGCCGAGCTCGGTCCTCGACGCCGGCTGCGCGATGGGCCTCCTTGTCGAGGCTCTGCGCAAACGCGAGGTCGAGGCGTGGGGGATCGACATCTCCGAGTACGCGATCTCTCAGGTCCATCCCTCGGTCCGCGACCACTGCCGGGTCGCCTCGATCACCGAACCGCTGCCGCGCCGGTACGACCTGATCGTCTGCATCGAGGTCCTCGAGCACCTGCCGCCGGCCGAGACCGACGCCGCGATCGCGAACCTCTGCGCCAACACAGACCGGCTGCTGCTCTCGAGCACACCGACCGACTACGGCGAGGCGACCCACCTCAACGTCCGGCCGCAGGAGGCCTGGTCGGCACTGCTCGCTCGCGAAGGCTTTCTCCGCGATCTCGAGGCCGACGTCTCCTACGTGACCCCCTGGGCCGCCCTCTACGTGCGGACAGAGGAGCCGCTGGTCGAGACCGTGCGCCGCTATGACCGCTCCTGGTGGCGGCTCCAGACCGAGGTCGGCGATCTTCGCCGCTCGCTGCTCGCGGTCCAGGAGCAACTCGCGAAGATCGAGGAGGGCGAGGTCGAGGACCGGCCGAAGGTGCTGCGCGAACTCGACGCCCGCGACGAGGAGCTGCTGCGGCTGCGCGACCTGCTGATCGCCAAGGACGCCGAACTCGGCACCGCTCGCGGGACCCTGGCCGAGCTCGCCGAGCACTCGGCCCGCCTGACGCTGCTCGCGAAGACGATCCAGGCAGCGCTGCCGCTCATTCCCCGCAGGATCTTCCTGCGCCTCCGTGCGCTGCTCGCGCGACTGCGGCGACGGAGCTAGCGGGTGCCGGCGCCCGCGGTTCTCGATCCTCACCCCGGTCTACGAAACGCCGGCCGGGGTGCTGCGGGCGATGCTGAAGTCGGTCCGCCGCCAGGGCTTCGGTGATTGGGAGCTTTGCCTTGTCGACGACTGCTCGGCGGCGCCCCACGTCGCGCAGATCCTCGATGAAGCGGCTCGCGGCGACGCCCGCATCCGTGTTTCGACCCGCGAGGAGAACGGCGGCATCGTCGCCGCCTCCAACGACGCGCTGGCGATGGCCGAGGGCGAGTTCGTCGTCCTCCTCGATCACGACGACAAGCTGCACCCCGACGCGCTCGAGCTCGTCGAGAAAGCGCTGTGCGAGGACCCCGAGGTCGACTACCTCTACACCGACGAAGACAAGATCGACGAGGCCGGCCACCACTCCGGGCCCGTTCTTCAAGCCCGACTGGTCGCCGGAGCGGTTCCGGACCCAGATGTACACCTGCCACCTCAGCGTCCTGCGCCGCTCGCTGGTCGAGGAGGTCGGTGGCTTCCACGCCGAGTTCGAGGGCTCCCAGGACTGGGACCTGATCCTGCGGGTGACCGAGCGGGCGCGGAAGGTCGCCCACCTGCCGCGGATCCTCTACCACTGGCGGATGCTCGAGACCTCGGCCGCCGGCGGCGGCGAAGAGGCGAAGCCGTGGGCCTTCGAAGCGGGGACGCGGGCGCTCCAGGCCCACTGCGAGCGGATCGGGCTGCCGGCGGCGGTCGAGCGAGACCTCGAGCACCCCGGCGTCTACAACCTCGAGCCGCGCCTCGAGCGCCGGCCGCCGGTCAGCATCGTGATCCCGACCGCCGGCAACAGCCGCGAGGTCCGCTTCGAGCAGGTCGTGCTCGTCACCCACTGCGTCCGCAGCATCGTCGAGACCTCGACCTACGACGATTTCGAGCTCGTCGTCGTCGCCGACACCTCGACCGAGCGCGCGATCCTCGACGAGCTCCGGGCGATCGCCGGCGAGCGGCTGCGGGTCGTCCCCTACGACCGGCCGTTCAGCTTCTCGGAGAAGATCAACGCCGGCGCGGTCCGCGCCGAGGGCGAGCACCTGCTGATGCTCAACGACGACATGGAGGTGATCGCCCCCGACTGGATCGAGCGGATGGTCATGTACTCCGGACCACCCGGGGATCGGCGCCGTCGGCGGCCGCCTGATCGTCGAGGACGGCCGGCTCCAGCACGTCGGCGTGCTGTTCGAGAACGGCGGCTTCCCGGGCCACCCCTACCACGGGTTCGCGCGCGAGTTCGCCGGCTACTCGAACAGCGTCCTCGTCGCCCAGAACCTGCTCGCGGTGACCGGCGCCTGCCTGATGACTCCGCGCGAGGCCTTCGAGGAGGTCGGAGGCCTCAGCACGACGCTCCCGGTCAACTACAACGACATCGACTACTGCCTGAAGCTGCGGACGCTGGGGCTGCGCGTCGTCTACGACCCGGGCACGCTGCTGTACCACTTCGAGTCCTCGAGCCGCTCGACCGAGGTCGCGGAGTGGGAGAAGGAGATGCTGATCGAACGCTGGGGGCCGATGATCGACCCGGACCCGTTCTCCAACCCGAGCCTCAAGTACGGTACGCCGCGGCTCAGCTCCCCCCTCAAATGGGCGATCCGCCGCTTCCCGCGCCGGCCGGCCCGTAGAAAGGCGACGACGACCACTTGAACTACGAGCGCCTCTACTCGTACCGCTTTCGCGACATCGACCAGGACGCGAGAATCGCCGTCTGGCGCGAGATCAGCCCCCACGTCTACGGGTTGATGGGCTCCCCGCAGAAGGTCCTCGACCCGGCCGCCGGTCGCGGCGAGTTCATCGGCGCGGTGCCGGCCAGGGAGACCTGGGCCGTCGACGAGGTCAGCTACCCCGAGGCCGCGCACAAGCCGGACACGAAGGTGATCACGTCGTCGATCATGAACGCCGACCTCCCCGAAACCCATTTCGACGGGGTCTTCGTCTCCAACTTCCTCGAGCACCTGCCCGACCAGGAGGGGATCGCCTCCTTCCTCGAAAAGATGAACCGGGCGATGGAGAGCGGCGGCCGGATCGCGATCATGGGCCCCAACTACCGCTACTGCGCCGACGAGTACTGGGACTGCGCCGACCACTACGTCGCCCTCACCCACGTCGCGATCGCCGAGCATCTATACGCCGCGGGCTTCGAGCCCGACCGGATCATCCCCCGCTACCTGCCGTACTCCTTCCGCGGAATCCTGCCGCCCTCGCCCGCGCTGACCCGCACCTACCTGCGGACGCCGCTCGCCTGGAAGCTGCTCGGCAAGCAGTTCCTGGTGATCGGCCGCAAGCTAGACGGTTGATTCGACGTCGCCGCGGTCCGGCGACTCATCGGGCGCGCCGACCCTGTAATCGCCGCGGCTGAGCGTGTGCTCGAGCCAGACGTAGAGGACGATGAAGAGGTAGCGGCTGCCCATCTCGCGCATCGCGAGCTTCGCCTCGCCGGTCGTGCGGTTGGTCCAGGAGATCGGCACCACGTGGTAGCTGTGGCCCCTGACGATCGCCTTCAGCGGCATCTCGACGGTCAGGTTGAAGTGCTTGGAGAGCAGAGGCTGGATCGTCTCGATCACCTCGCGGCGGTAGCCCTTGAAGGCGTTCGTCGTGTCGTTGTAGCCGTGGCGGAAGAGGACGCGGATGAACCAGTTGGCGAGCCTGTTGATAGCCAGCTTCAGGCGCGGGTAGTCGTGGACCCTGGCTCCGGCGGCGAAGCGCGAACCAAAGGCGCAGTCCCAACCCTCCTCGAGCAGCCGGTGGTAGCGGGCGATGTCCTCGGGGTCGTCGGAGGCGTCGGCCATCGTGATTACGACCGCGTCTCCCTCGAACAGGTCGAGGCCGGCCCTGATCGCCATCCCGAACCCCTTTTCGTAGTGGGACGGGCGCACCCTCACGCGCGGGTTGGCCGACCCGATCTCCTCGACGACCGCGGCGGTGCGATCGTCGCTGCCGTCGTCGATGACGAGCACCTCGTACTCGATCTTCTCGCGCTCGAGCACCGAAACGACGCCGCTCACCGTCGCCCCGACCGAGCCCTCCTCGTTCTGGGCGGGGATGACGACCGAGAGCTTCATGCCGCGGCCATCGTCCACCGCTCGGCGTTCTGCTCGTACATCTCCCTGATGATGTCCTCGACGTCGTAGCGGAGCTTCCAGTCCGGGTAGTCGGCCTCGAACGGGCCGAGGTCGGAGATCCACCAGCGGTGGTCGCCGATCCGCGGCTCCTCCCCCATCTCCCAGCTGAGCTCGCGGCCCGCGACACGCTCGCAGACCTCGATCGCCTCGAGCATCGAGCAGTTGCTGAACCGGCCGCCGCCGATGTTGTAGACGGCGGCCGGGCGCGGCGCCGCCCTGAACGCGGCGAAGGCGGAGATCAGGTCGGCGCTGTGGATGTTGTCGCGCACCTGCTTGCCCTCGTACCCGAAGACGGTGTAGGGGGTGCCGGTCACGGTGCACTTCATCAGGTAGGCGAGGAAGCCGTGCAGCTTCGCGCCGGCATGCTGGGGCCCGGTGAGGCAGCCGCCGCGGAAGCAGACGGTGGGCATATCGAAGTAGCGGCCGTACTCCTGGACCAGGAGGTCGGCGGCGGCCTTCGAGACGCCGAACAGCGAGTGGGTCGAGGAGTCGATCGACATCGAGGTGTCGATCCCGCGGTAGTAGCGGTGGGACTCGGGCAGCTCGAGGCGCTTCTCGAGGTCCTCGAGCGGCAGCCGGTTCGGGGTGTCGCCGTAGACCTTGTTCGTCGAGCAGAAGATGAACGGCGCGTCGGGACAGTTGGCCCGCGCGGCCTCGAGCAGGTTGAGGGTGCCGTTGGCGTTGACCCGCGAAGTCGGTCTGCGGGTCGCTTGCGGCCCAGTCGTGCGAGGGCTGCGCGGCGGTGTGGATGACGAGCTCGATCGCGTTGCCGTGCTCGGCGAAGACCCGGTCGACCGCGTCGCGGTCGCGGATGTCGGCGGCCTCGCTGCGGAACTCGGGGTGCTCGGTGACGAGGCGCTCGGTGACGTGCGCGGTCGAGGCCTCGGGCCCGAAGAAGCTCGCCCGCATGTCGTTCTCGATGCCGACCGCGTCATAGCCCTGGCCGACGAAATGACCGACCGCCTCTGACCCGATCAGGCCTCCCGAGCCCGTGATGATCGCTACCGGCATATGTCGCCTCTCACTCCTTCTCCCCTGCCGGGGACTCGATTTCGAGCGCGGCGGCGATCCGCTCCTCGTCCGCCGTGACCCACCGATGGATATCGGAAAGCACCTCGGCGGCGCTGCGCCTCGGACGCCACTCGTCCAAGCCGAAGATCTTCGCGCAATCGGAGAGATAGATGGGCACATCCCCCTCGCGCGTCTCGGCCACCGGCTCGATCGGGACCTCGTTCCCGGTCAGCTCGCGGCAGATCGCGGTCGTCTCTCGCAGCGAGAGGCTGCACTCGCGGCCGCCGCCGACGTTTACGGTGCGGCCATCCCAGCCGCCGGGGTCGAGCAGCTGGCGCTCGACCAGGTCGACCAGGTCCTCGACATGGAGCAGGTCGCGGACCTGCTTGCCCTCGCCGCCGAAACCGATGTAGGCGAGCGGCTGCTGGAAATGGTGGGCGAGCATCCAGTGGGTGAACACCCCCTGGTCGACCTTCCCCATCTGCCAGGGGCCGGCGATCACGCCGCAGCGATCGATCACCGCGGGGACGCCCTGGCTCTCCCGGTACTCCTCGATCAGGAGCTCGGCGGCGAGCTTTGTCGCCCCGTAGAGGGTCCTGTGTCCGGTCATCGGGAACTGCTCGGAGATACCCGCGCTCGAGGCACCGGGAACCTCCTGCTCGTCGGCGAGCTCGAACCGGGTCTCCGCCTCGACCCTTGAGAGCCCGAGCTGCGCCTCGACCGGGTAGACGCGGCTGGTCGAGAGGAAGACGAGGAAGGCGCCGTCGCGGCGGGCGAGCTCGAGGCAGTGGTAGGCGCCGGTCAGGTTGGTGTGGACGAGGTAGGCGGTGTCGCCGTCGGTCCCGCTCATCACCGAGGGCTCGGCCGAGCACTCGATCAGGGCCGAGATCTCCGGCAGGCGGTCGAGGTCGGCCGGCTCGCGGACATCGCCCTTGACGAACTCGACTCCGGCCTCCTCGAGGCGCGGCAGGTTCAGCTCCGATCCCCGCCGGTAGAGGTTGTCGAGGGCCAGGAGCTCCCAGTCGGAGTGCCGGGAGGCGAGCGAGACGGCCAGGTTCGAGCCGACGAACCCGGCCCCGCCGGTGATCAGGATTCTGCTCAAACCAATAGCAAGCGTATCCACGCCGGGCGGCAGCTAATCTGCGGCCGGTGCGGGAAGCCCATCGCCAACTCGGCCTGCTCTGGCGCCTGCGGGCGACGGGCCGGATCTGGAGGCCGGGCGCCCGGCACGACATGCCGCTGCTGGAGCCGAAGCCGATGCCCGACGGGCGGATCGACACGCTCGCGCTCGGCGAGGTCCTCAAACGCGGGCCGGTCAAGATCGAGGGCTGGGCGCTGTTCCCGTCCGGGCCCTGCGTGCGGATCGAGGTCTCGCTCGGCGGGCACCCGCTCGAGCTCGCCCGGATCGGCCTGCCGCGCGTCGATCTCAGCCGCCAGACCGGGAACCCGGCCGCGGGCCTGGCGGGCTTCGAGTTGATCACCGACATATCCGGATGGCCGGGGGCCGACGGCGATGCCGAGCTCGAGGTCGTCGCGGTCGGGCCGGAGGGCGAGCGACACAGGCTCACCGCCCAGATCGAGATCGCACCGAAGGAGCCGGCCCCGAAGGAGACGGGCGAAGCGCTGACCGCCCCGCCGCATGAGCGGGTCAGAGGGA
Organism: uncultured Solirubrobacterales bacterium; assembly: GCA_963737575.1. GTDB lineage: Bacteria > Actinomycetota > Thermoleophilia > Solirubrobacterales > 70-9 > VRUE01. The sequence continues at coordinate 27,887 of CAVTTJ010000011.1, read as the reverse complement.
GGGCGCCGCGTGCCCTGATCTTCACCCACCAGCTGACCCTCGGCGGCGCCCAGCTCTACCTGCTCGAGCTCCTGAGCGAGCTCGTCGAGAACGACGCGATCGACGCGACCGTGGTCAGCACCCTCGACGGCCCGCTGCGGGACAGGCTCGCCGCACTCGGAATTCCGTCGCACGTGACGAGCATGGTCGCGATCGAGGGCCGGAGCGCGCACCTCGGCCGGGTCGAGGAGCTCGCCGCCTGGGCGTCCGACGGCGGCTTCGAGCTGGTCTTCGTCAATACCGCGACGGCGACGGCCTTCCCCGGGGTCGAGATCGCCGCCAGGCTCGGGATCCCGGCGATCTGGGCGATCCACGAGAGCCTCGAGCCGCCGCTGCTCTGGCGCGGCATCAACCCGGAGGTGCGGGTCTGCGCCGAACGCGACCTCGGCGACGCCTCGGTCGTCCTCTTCGTCGCCGAGGCGACGCAGCGACTGTTCGAGCCGTGGCGGAGGGAGAATCGGTTTCTGACGATTCCCTACGGCCTCGATCTCGAGCCGATCGACTCCGTCCGAGAGGGGTTCGACCGCGGCGCGGCGCGGCGGAAGGCAGGGATCCCCGAGGACGCCGAGCTCGTTATCTGCGTCGGCTCGGTCGAGCCCCGCAAGGCCCAGGTCTCGCTGACACAGGCCTTCGAGCGCATCGCCGCGGCCCACCCGAAGGCGCATCTGGCGCTCGTCGGCGCCAAAGACGACGACGACGCGATGCTGCTCGGCGAGTACATCTACGACTCCAACTTCGCCGACCGGATGCGGCTGATCCCGCTCACTCCGGATGTCCAGGCCTGGTATGGGATGGCCGATCTCCTCGTCTGCGCCTCGGATGTCGAGTCGCTTCCGCGAACCGTGGTCGAGGCGATGGCCTGGGAGCTCCCGGTCCTCGCCACCGACGTCTTCGGGCTGCCGGAGATCGTCAGGGAGGGCGAGACCGGCTGGCTGTGCCCCGCCCGCGACGTCGAGGCGCTCGCGACCGGGCTCGAGCGAGCGCTCTCCTCGAGCGCCGAGGAGCGCGCCCGGATGGGTGCCGCCGGCCGCGCTCTGGTCGAGCGCCGCCACTCGCTGAGCGAGTACGGGAAACGGATCGGCGAGCTCGTCAGCGAGGTGGCGCGGGGGCGCGGCTGCCCGATCGCGTGTCGGTGAGGGTTAGCGAGAGGGGCCGCTGGGCCCTGGTCGTCCTCGCCGCGGCGATCGCACTCGTCGCCCTCGACGCCTGGTGGATTGCCACCTACCGGCACGGCTACCCGCTCGACATCGACGAGGCGGGATACACGGCGGGGGCCCTGAGCGACTACTTCAGCCTCGAGGCCCACGGCTTCCACGGCTGGTGGGACACGATCCAGGCGACTCCCGCCCAGGCGCCGCTCGTGCCGGCCCTTGCCTCGTTGGTGATGGTCGTAAACCAGGGGATCCTGCAGGGGTTCGTCGTCCTCGCGGGCTTCCTGGTCGTCTTGACGATGGCGGTATACGGAATCGCAGACCGGCTCGCCGGACCGCGCCTCGGTGCTCTCGCTGCGATCGTCGCCGCCACCAGCCAGGGCGTCTTCATGTTCGCCCACCAGTTCGTCTTCGCCCTCCCGGCAGCAGCCCTGCTCTCCTGCGCGGTCTACTCGCTGCTGCGCAGCGAGGGGATGCAGCGAACGTGCTGGGCACTGGCCTGTGGGGCCGCCATCGGGCTGATGCTGCTCGCACGGACCATGACGGTGGTCTTCGTTCCCGGCCTTGCCGCCGCCGCGCTTGTGGCGCTCGCGTTACGCCCGCGCCGGCAGTGGCTACCGGGCGCGCTCAACACCGCGGCGGCGAGCGTCGCCGCATTTGCGGTTGCTGCGACCTGGTACTGGCGGAATCTCGGCTCGGTTGTCGACTACCTGACCAACTACGGGTACGGGGAAGAATCGGGAAACTTCGGCACCGCCCACTCAGTCGCCTCTTGGGCTTGGTGGCATGCCGTGGCCTCGCGGATCGCCGATTCCGACCTGCTGGTTCCACTCGGAGCGGTCGTCCTCGCGGGTCTGGTCGCGGTCGCACTCGCGGCGGTCAGCCGGATCTGGGACGCCAGCGACCGCCGAGGAGAGGCCCTTCTTGTCCTGCGGTCCGACGCTGCCTCCGTGGCCATCGTCTTCGCAGCGGGATACCTGGCGCTCTCGACCTCCCGCAACGGGGGTGTCGGATTCACTCTGCCGATCACCGTCCTCCTGGTTCCGCTGGCGGTGATCGCGCTGAGGCTGCATCGGCGCGCAGCGGTCCCGGTCATCTCGCTCCTCGCCGTGATCGCCCTGGCCAACGGCTTGGCCAACTCGAATGTTTCCGAAGGCCTCTCCAGACAGCGGACCACCGAGGTTCCCGGGCTCGGCTCGATTCACTGGATCGACGGAGTGACGACCGGGCTGGAAGACATCCGCACGCAGTCGCCGGGTCCCGAAACCCGTTTCGCCGAGCGCGACCGTCTCTGGCCGAAGGCCAACGATGCGCTGACGCGGTACATCGTCGAACGTCTCGGAGGTCCCTTCACGGCGCTCGGCTCGCGGAACCGGATCATCAACACCAACTCGGTGAACCTGGCGCTCCTGGAGGACTACCACGAAATTCGGATTCCCCAGATGCAGCTCTTCCCGAGGGAAGGCAACGATGCCGCCGAGTACCGAGCGGCCCTCAATGATCCCACCGTCGGGCTTCCCGGAGCCGTCGTCACGATTCGGCCCAACACCGGCGATTACGAACCGAGGGTCAACGAGGCCGCGGTCGAGGCGGCGGCGCGGTCGAGCGGCTTTCACCTGGTCCACACGATTCCCCTCCCGAACGGCACCCAGGCTCGCATCTGGGCACGGCGGCCGGCGGTTGCCGAATCCTCAGGCTAGCGCCCACTTCGTTGCGGGTTGAGCCTCAGAAGGGGAACGCGCCAGATCGCCTCGGCGACGATCGCTCCACCCATCTTGGAAGACCCCGCCCTGCGGTCGCGGAAGACGATCGGGACCTCGACGACTCGAAAGCCCTTCTCGATCGCGCGGTAGGTCAACTCGACCTGGAAGGCGTAGCCGCGGGAGGTGACCGAGTCGAGGTCGATCGCCTCGAGCACCTCGCGGCGGAAGCACTTGAAGCCGCCGGTCAGGTCGCGGACTTCGAGCCCGAGGGCGAGGCGGGCGTAGGCGCTGCCGCCGCGACTTATCGCCTGCCGCACCGCGCTCCAGTCCGACACGCCGCCTCCCGCGACGTAGCGCGAGCCGATCACCAGGTCGGCGCTCTCCGCCGCGTCGAGCAGCCGCGGCAGGTAGGCGGGGTCGTGGGAGAAGTCGGCATCCATCTCGAGCACGCGGGCGGCGCCGCCCTCGAGCGCGTGCTTGAAGCCGGCCACGTAGGCGGGGCCGAGGCCTTCCTTGCGAGGTCGCCGCAGGACCCGGACGCGCTCGCTTCCATCCGCCAGCCGCTCGGCGATCTCGCCGGTCCCGTCGGGGGAGTTGTCGTCGACGACCAGGATCCGGCCGGAGGACGGCAGCTTTGCCAACACCGCTTCGACGATCGCCTCGATGTTGACCGCCTCGTTGAAGGTCGGGAGAACGACCCAGGCCGGTGCGGGCATTCGCCGATGCTATTGCCGGTGGGCGATGATTTGAGCGTGGGAATCACCCCGAATGGCGAGGTCCACCTCTGGCGAGCCTGGCTGGATGAGGATGGATGGCCGAGCGAGGGCGAACTGCCGCCCGAGGAGCGCGCTCGCGCCGGCGCGATCCAGGTCGACGGCAGGCGGCGGCGCTGGGTAGCGGCTCGATGGGCGCTCCGCCTGGCGCTCTCCGGCTACACGGGCACACGCCCGGAAGAGCTCGAGATCGTGGCGGGGGCGCACGGCAAGCCCCGACTCGCCGCCCACCCGGAGCTTCGCTTCAACCTCAGCCATTCGGAGGGGCTGGCGCTGGTCGCGATCGCAGCCGGGCGCGACGTCGGAGTCGACGTCGAGCGGATGGGGGCCAGGCACGCGAGCTCCTTCTACCGAGAGTGGTCCCGGCGCGAGGCGGTCGCCAAGTGCGCGGGCTCGGGCATTTGGGCACCGGTCGCCGAGGAGGGGATCTCCGTCTCCGACCTCGGCGTCGGGCCGGGGTGGGCCGGGGCGCTGGCTCTGCGCGGTGAGGCCCAGCCGCTGCGCCGGTTCGAGCTCGAGCCCGCCGGACTGCCGCTCTAGGGCGTCGTCCGGCCGCCGGTGAGTTCGACGAAGGCGTGCCAGGCGGGCTTCGCCCGCAGGCGCTTTCCTTCGTGGAAGAAGCCGACCGAGTCGCAGAAGTTGCAGACGTCGGGCAGGTCCTTCCAGGAGAACCAGTAGGTGCCCTTGAGATTCAGCCGCCGGCGATTGGCGATCAGGTATTCGTAGGCTTGCCGCAACTCGAGCACCTGGCCGCGGACGCCGCGCTCGAAGCTGACGGTGTTGGGGTCGTTCTGCGAGCCCCACCCCATCTCGGTGACGTACAGGCTGGCGCCGGGGTCGTGGTTTTCGAGGATCACGGCGCGCACTTCTTCGACCAGTTCCTCGAGCCTGAGCGCTTCGTCCGCGTACGGATGCAGGGCGACGCCGTCGAACTCGGACTTGATCCCGGGGACGCGGTAGAGCTGTTCGAGGAACTGCACGGCGGGCAGCCCGTTCGGGGGGACCGCGGTCGGGTCGCCGAACAGGCCCGAGAGAATCACCCGGGCGCTTGGCTCGACCCGTTTTATCGCCGGGCTGGTCAGCTGCAGGAGCTTGGCGTAGCGCTGGGGCGAGGCGGGGGTGGCGAAGTAGAAGAAGTTGGCCTCGTTCCAGACCTGCCAGTCGCGGACCGGGATCCGCGGCAGCGGTTCCTTGCTGCCGGGTTCGTGTTCGGCCCAGAAGATCCCGTGCGGGCCGTAGCGGGCGACCGCCGCTTCGACGAACTCGACCCAGTCGCGGCGTTTGCGGCCGCTGTCGATCGGCAGGACCGTGTAGCGGTGCGAGAGCCAGGATGGGGTCCCGTAGAAGAACGGCAGCATCCGCATCCGCCCCTTCGCCGCCATCGCGACGACTTCGTCGAACTCGCTCCAGTCGTATTCGCTCTTTTCCGTCGGCTGGACCGTTTCCCAGACCAACGGCCAGCGCATGCTCCCGATCCTTCCGGCCCGCATGTGTTCGACGTCTTCCAGCGACGGGGGGGTCTGCGGCGCGATCCCGAAGAATTCGCGGGGGACGGCTTCGGCGCCGGACGGCCGTGCGACGCCGGCGGCGATCAGCGCGGCGGCGGCGATCGCGAGGGCGTGGGCGATTGGCTTCGCGGTTCTCATCGGCTAGTAGATGCCGCCCAGCTTGCGGTGATCCCAGGTCGCGGTCCGCACCGGCCGGAACTGGATCGCGACGCGTTTCGGGGCCTGGGCTTCGAGCGCCGCCCTGGCGTCGCCCTCGACCGAGGTGATTCCCTCCGCGTAGCGGACGGTCAGCTCCTCAGCGAACCCGATCACGGTCTCGAAGTCGCGGTGGATGGCTGCCTCGGCCTCGACCATCATGCCCCGCAGCTCGCCGTACTCGTGCCCGGTCTCGACCAGCACCGTTGCGCGGGGATCGCGGTCCAGGTTGCGGACCTTCTGCGATTTGGCGTAGGTCCAGACCCAGACCTCTCCCTCGCGCACCACGAACCACATCGGCATCGAGTGCGGCCAGCCGCGCGGGCCAAGGCTCGAGACGACGGCGACCCGCTCCTCATCGAGCAGGTCGCGCGCGTCCTCGTCGCTCAGCTTGATCTCGTCCCGGCGGCTCATTGGAGGAATGGCGGCCAGGGGACTCTACGGGTCCGCGCCGACAATGGCGCTCGGCGGACCGATCCGAATGGATACCTTCCCGTGTTCATTCCGAAGGAGGAGATTGGGCATGCAGGCATTCCGCATACGTCGCCCCTCGCCATCGATGATCGTGGCGCTGATCGCGCTGCTCGTCGCGCTGGCGGGCACAGGCTATGCCGCGGTCAACCTGCCCAAGGGCAGCGTCGGCGCAAGGCAGCTGAAGAAGAACTCGGTGACGAAGGCGAAGATCCGCACCAATGCGGTGACGAGGACGGAGATCGCCAAGAACGCTGTGACGAGGGCTGAGATTCGCAAGAACGCGGTCACCGGCATCAAGATCAAGGACCGCTCGATCCTCGGCAGGGACATTCGCATCGGCTCGGTGGGCAAAGTGCCGAGCGCGAGCGTCGCCGACACCGCGACCAGCCTCGCTCCGCTGGAAGCGCTGCATCTGGTCGGCGCCGCGGGTGAGCCCCAATTCGCCGAAGATGCGGGCAACGTCGGCCTGGTCGCCCCCGACACGCTCTCCCAGCCGGTCGGCTTCTACAAGGACCACGACGGGATCGTCCACCTCGAAGGGTTCGCCGAAGCCGGGACGGATGGGTTCATCTTCACGCTCCCGACGGGCTACCGTCCGCAGACGGGGTTCACCCAGATCTTCGAATCCGGCGAATCGCTGATCCTGATCTTCGGCTCCAACATCACGATCGGCGGCGAGGACGTCTCGGGCAAAGTGCTCGCCAACGAAGCGACCGCGGTCCTCAGCGGGCTCTCCTTCCGGCCGGGCAGTTAGGCGCCCGGCGCCGGCGCGAGCTCGAGCTCGCGCCAGGGGCCCTCGCCGACCATCGGCTGCGTGCGGCCCTCGAGCCAGTCCGCCTGAAGATCGTCGTAGTGCGGGCTCGCGGGGTGGCCCGACTGCCCGGTGAACATCTGCCAGCGCGAGCGCTCGGGCGCGGCGGGGTCGGCGACCATCCGCCAGCTCGGCGCCCAGACGGCGTGGTAGGGGTCGTTCGGGTCGAAGGCGATCTGGCTGACCGTCTCCTGGGCGCCGCCGGCCTGGAGCCTGCGGTTGAGCAACCGCCGCAGGACCGGGTTCGCGCCCCCGAGCGGATGCGGGAACTCCATCTCATGGATCCGCCCCCATCGCCAGCCCTCGGGATCGGGCCCGAAGCGGTCGCTGAGGTCGTCGAGGGCCGCCGAGAGCGCCTCCAGGACGAGCTCGTCCCACGCGCGCCCGATCAGGTCCTCGTCGCTCTCCTCCCAGAGATCCATCAGGTGCGAGTGCCAGCGCCAGGGGGAGGTGACATAGCTCAGAAAGCCGTTGTCGGCCCGGTCGAGCCAGCGCTCGGAGAGGTCGCGATCGCCGACCGCGGCGCGCGTGAACTCGCGCGCGAGCCGCAGCAGGAACGCCTGGTAAATCGACCCGGCGACCGACTCCGGGTCGAGCACGCCGTCCCAGCTCCGCAGTCGCTCGATGGCGCTCAGCTCCCGCTGGCCGGTCGGGTTCAGCCGGCCCAGCCGCCGCGCGGCCTCCAATCCGGGGATCGAGAGATTGTCGGTCTGCATCTCCTCGAAGCTCTCTAGGTCGTGCCGATCGCGCTCCCGCAGCAGCTGCTCGATCCGCCGCGCCCTGAACCCGTCGAGCCAGTCGCTGGTGATGTGGTGCGGAAACTCATCGCCGACGATTCGGTTGTTGGCCGTGACCACGAACCCGCTCTCGGGGTCGACGATCTCCGGCATCTCCTCGAGCGGGACCATCCCGTCCCACTCGAACTCGGCGGTCCAGCCCGGCTTCGGCAGGTCGGGACAATCGCCGCGGCGGATCGGGAGGCGGCCGATCAGCCGGTACCCGATCGACCCGTGCCGGTCGGCCCAGACGAGGTTCTGGGCGGGGGCGACGAACTGCTCGAAGCAGGCGACGAGCTCGGGCCCGGAGCGGGCCGAGAGCATCTCGAAGATCCCCGGATAGGCGGCAGGCGCGTCGAACACGATCCAGCGCAGCGCCAGCGGCTCCGAGGCGTCAGCTCCGAGCGCCTCGTTGACGACCGGGCCGTGATGGGTGGCGCGCACCTCGATCACATCGGGAGCGGCGCGCCCCTTGACCTCGATCTCCTCGGTGAGAGTCTCGAGCGGCAGCCACTCGTCCTCGAACAGGTAGCGGTCGCCCTCGATCCGCTCGATGAACAGGTCCTGGACGTCGGCCATGACATTGGTGAAGCTCCATGCGACGTCGTCGTTCTGACCGAGCCAGACCCCCGGCAGGCCGGGAAGGGAGGCGCCGCGGATCGTGCGGCCATCGTGGCTGAGGCCGACCTGGTACCAGAGCCCGGGCATGCTCGGGGTGAGGTGCGGGTCGCCGGCCAGGAGAGGCGACCCGGTGTCGCTCCGGGCGCCGCTGACCGCCCAGTTGTTGGACCCGCTCGCCTCCGGCGCCCACCCGATCGCGGCGCGCACCCGGCCGAGCTGCTCGGCCATCGTCAGCCCCTCCCCCGACCACTGCTCCTGGGTCACGATCGGATTGCCGGCCGGGTAGGTCGGGTCCAGCCTCGCCGCGAGCTCCGGCCCGAGCGCGCGGGCCATGTCGGCGCGCAGGAGCTCCCGCTCCCAGTTGGTCGCGAAGCCGAGCGAGATCAGCTTGCCGAGGGTGAGGATGTCGACGGGGCGCCAGGGCTCGAACGGCAGCCGCAGCAGCTGCATCTCGAACGGGAGGGCCCCGGCGGCGCCGGCCCCGGCGTTGACCCCGTCGCAAAAGCGCTGCGAGCAGGGCGAGGAGGTCGGGCTCGAGGCGGCCGACCTCGGCTTCGGCGGCGCGCCGGAACCCGAGGGTCCGCATCAGCCGGTCGACCTTCAGGCCCTCCGAGCCGGCGAACTCCGAGACGCGCCCGCAGGCGACGCGGCGGTAGAAGTCCATCTGCCAGAGCCGGTCCTGGGCGTGGCAGAAGCCCTGCGCGAACCAGAGGTCGGAGCGGCTGCCGGCCTCGACGTGCGGCACACCCCAGCGGTCGCGACGCACCAGCACCGGGCCCTCGATCCCGTCGAGCTCGATCCTGCCGCTCGTCTGCGGCAGCGGCCTGCCGGGCAAGCCGGTGCCAGAGGGCGGCGGTCGTCGCGGCGAAGACCCCGGCGCCGACCGCGCCGGCGAGGAAGCCCGTCTTGGCCACGCCCCTGCCCGAGATCATCCCCTCAAGTATTCATCAACTGGCCAGCTGGCCAGGAATTCGGCTTTCGGCCGCGAGCTTCTGCAGGTGGGCCTCCATCACCTGGCGCGCCGCCGGGATCAGCTCCTCCGGTACGTCGTCCCAGACCTCGGCCAGTAGCGCCGCGCGGGAGCGCTCGCCGCGATCGAGGGCGGCGAGGAGGCGGCGCTCGCGCATTTCGCGGTGCTCGACGTACTCGGCGAGCTTGGCGGCAGGATCGGTGATCCAGGGGCCGTGGCCGGGGCAGATCAGCTCGGGTGCCTCGGCCTGGACGAGGCGCAGGGACTCCATGTAGGCGGCGAGAGAGCCGCCGTCGGGCGGGACGAAGGTCGAGCCCTCGCCGAGGACGAGGTCGCCGCTGAAGCAGACCCCGTCCGAGGTCAGCAGGCAGACGTGGTCGGCGGCGTGGCCGGGGGTGGCGAGGGCGCGGAGGCCGGCGTGCTCCTCCCCGCCTGCGGGCAGGATCGCCTCGACCTCGAGCCGTTTCGCGCCGTCGGCATGGTCGCCGTGGCTGTGGGTGAGGAGGACGGCGCCGATCCCGCCCCGCTCCTCGGCGGCGGCACGGACCGCGTCGAGGTGCTCGGCGATATCGGGACCGGGGTCGATCACCGCGCAGGGGCCGGATCCGTAGAGATACGTGTTGGTCCCCTCCCCCGTCATCGGCCCCGGATTGGGCGCGACCAGACGGGCGATCTCGGGGTGGCCGGGCGCCGGATCCACCATCAGCTCCGATCGAGGACTCGCATTTGCCCGCTCATAGCGGGGTAAATAGCAGCTCTCGACGGGTCAGCCCGAGACCTCTTTGGCGATCGCCTCGCGGGCGTCGTCGGGCTCGAGGACGACGAGGTCGCCGGCGCCGCGGAGGATCTCGCGGACCAGCCACGAGGTCCCCGCGTAGGGGAGCTCGACGACGACGGCGCCGTCGGCGAGCTCCTCGACGACCGTGCGCTCCTCTCGCAGCCAGCGCGCCCGGTCGGGTGAGACCCAGACCCGCGCGACCTGCGCGGTCGGTACCTCGCCGTCGGTCATCCAGCCCTCGACGCCCGCCAGCTCCTCGACCTCGGGCCGCGGCTCGAAGCTCTCCTGCGCGACAACCGCCTCCTTGATCCGGTCGAGCTTGAAGTGGCGGATGCCCTCCTTGGTGAGGTCGAAGCACTCGACGTACCAGCCCTCGCGCCCGTTCTCGAGCCGGTAGGGCTCGACCGAGCGCTTGGTGAACTGGTCCTCGTTCTCCTTGTAGTACTGGATCTCCAGCAGCCGCCGGGCGGCGATCGCCTCGTTGACGACCCGCGCGACCTCGGTGTCGCCGCCGCTGGCGCCGGCGATCTCGAGGCCCTCCTCGGAGGGATCGTGGCCGAGCGCGGTGACGATCTTCCCGCGCGCGGTCTGCAGGCCGCCCTGCGGCAGGTGGTCGCCGAAGAGGTCGATGGCGGCGATCAGCGCCTTCGCCTCGAGCGGCAGCAGCCGCGCCGGGCGGGCGAAGTTGTCGCCGTAGGGCTCGGAGTCGACCTCGATCTCGTCGCCGACGATTTCGGCGTAGAGGACGTAGGTGCCGCCGCCGAAGTTGACGACGTTCAGCAGGTCGATGTCCTCCTGAAGCTCCTCCCCGGTCAGCTCGAGGCGGTCGCGAAGGTCCGCGACCCGGAGCCGCTCGCCGCGCTTGGCCGAGTCGATCAGCATCCCGGCGAGGGTGACGAGGCGGGCGAACCGCTCGGGCCGGATCGCGGCCTCGCCGCGCCCGTTGGCCCGGGTCCGGCGCGGCGCCTCGCGCAGCGGCCGCTCGACCGTCTCGGCCGGCTCGAACCCGTTCATGTGGCGCTCGTGCAGAAGGCCGAGCCGGCTCTCCACCTCCTCGCGCAGCTCGTCGGGGCCGAGCACCGCGGCATTCTGGCGCCAGCGCAGGACCCAGGCGATCAGCTCGCGGGTCGAGGCGTACTCGGTCTCGAAGATCTGTCCCTTGCCGGGCGCGTTGTCGGCCTTCCTTGCCGCGCGCAGCTCCCCGTATTCGGCGAAGTCGCGCTCAATCAGCCAGGCGATCCGATCGCGGACGAAGATCTTCGCCGTGCCGGAGATCTCGCCGAGCTGCCAGTCGGCGCGCTGGCCGTAGTCGCGGCGGTCGAAGTCCTCGGGCGGGGAGAAGTCGTGCTCGGCCTTGGAGGCGTAGCCGACCTTGCCCTGGATCCGCGACAGCCGGAAGACGCGGACCGCGTCACGCTCGTGAGAGTGGCCGATCAGATAGAACTGCCCGCCGCGGAAGACGAGGTGGAAGGGGTCGACCTTGCGCTTCTCGGTGTCGTCGCGCTCCATCGTGTAATAGGTGAACTCGATCGTCTTGCGGCGCGAGATCGCGGTCTCGATCTTCGAGAGGCGCTGCGAGAGGTCGCGGCCACCGGCGGAGGCCGTCATCGCCATCTCGACTGGCGCCCGCTCGGCCTCGTTGAGCGGGTTCGGGTGGCCCCAGGCGACCTGCTGGAGCGCCAACCGCAGCGGCTCGGCGTAGGCGAAGCCGCCATCCGTCAGCAGCGAGAGCGCGGTGCTGAGCGAGGCGAGCTCGTCGCCGTCGAACTCGATCGGGTCGAGGTAGAAGTTCTCCGGCGGCAGCGAGTAGAGCTCGGCCTCGAAGAAGCCCTCGCCCGGTTTCTCTACGCCGAGCTGGATCCCGAGGCTCTCGAGCTCCGCCCGGTCGGCGTAGAAGCGACGCGCGAAGGCATCGTCGTTCATGTCGCTGTACCCCTCCACCTCGCGCTTGATCTCGAGGGCCGACACCGGCCTTCCCTGGGCCATCAGGAACGAGATCAACGAGAGCTGGCGGATCAGCTTCTCGGTGTCCTTGGCCACGGGTCGGAGGATAGTCTCCGCGGAGCGCCATGGACCTTCTGCGCAATCTCTTCGGGAACGTAACTAGCGGGATTATCAGGCTCGCCGTCGGCGGTCGGGGTCATCGCGGCGGTCGGCATCTTCATCGTCAAGCCCACCCTCGACACCGTCGACAAGGGGTTCAAGTACGGCGAATCGCTCGAAAACGTCGGGGTCGAAGGGACGCTGAAGAACAGCGGCGTCGACGTCAACGCGATCAACCGCACGATCAAGCAGGCCAACCGACAGGTGCAGATCACGATCACAAAGTCCTTCCACGTCGCCAAGCACCAGGGCACGGCCGACGTCAGGAGGCTCGGCAGGTGCATGGAAAAGGCGCTCGGCGACGTCAACAAGGTCCAGCGCTGCGCGGCGAGATTCGGCTAGCGGCGAAGGCGCTCTAGGCCGCGCGCTGGCCGAAGTAGGCCGAGCCCGACAGGGCCCGGTCGAAACTCGACCACGAGGCGCCGGCGGGGAGCTGGCGCTCGAGCCGGTCGAAGCTGCCGAGCCTGCCGCCGAGGTTGTCGATCATGTGGACGAGGACGGCCTCGCGGGTGGCGGGGACGACCGGCGAGCCGTGCTCGAGGCTGCCGTGGTGGCTGAGGATGATGTGGAGGACGGCCTGGGCCAGTGAGGGGTCGAAGCCGGGGATCTCCTCGATCTCGCGCCGCACGAGGTAGTAGCCGAGCGGGATCTCGCCCTGGAGGCGGCCGAGGTCGGTGAGGTCGATCGCCATCGGGTCGTCGTTGTAGGCCTCGATCTTGCCGATGTCGTGCAGGAGCGCCCCCGCCACCGCGACCTCGCGGTCGATTCCGCCGAAGAAGTTGGCGGCGGCCGAGACGGCGCGGGCGACGGAGACCGTGTGCTCGAGCAGCCCGTGGCGATAGGCCTGGTGGTAGACCTTCGCCGCCGGCGCGTCGCGAAACCGGGCCCAGATGTCGGAGCCCTCGCCGAAGAAGCGGTCGAGAAGCGTCCGCAGCTGCGGCTCCTGGACGGTCTCGAGCAACTCGCGGAGATCGCTCTCGAGGCGCTCGACCGGGACGTCGGAGCCGGCCGCGAGATCCTCGGTGCGGTACTCGCCGTCCGCCGCCTCGCGCAGCGCCGTGAGCTTGATCTTCGGCCCCCACCGCTCGCTCACCTCGAAGGACCCGCTGAGGTGGACGACGGAGCCGGGTGCGGCAAGCGCGTAGAGCGCCTCGGCCTCCTCCCAGCAGACGGCCTCGGCGCTGCCGCTGGCGTCGGCGACCTTGAGGCGGAGCCAGGGCTCGCCGTTGCGCTTGCGCCGCAGCTCACGCTCGCGGACCGCGTAGGCGCCGGCGACGCGCTGGCCGTCCTCGAGCTCGCGCAGCGGGACCCTCTGCGGGGCAATCTCCTCGCCCGGCTCGGGCGGGGGAATCTCGGAAAATGCCTGCTGGCTCATCTTGGATCCAAAGTAGAGACAGGGGCGGACGAATCGCGCCCCCGCCTCAGAGGGCCGCGCCGAGCCAGTGACCGAGCACCACGGCGGCGAACCCGACGACGGTCGAGAGGCCGACGTTGAGCCAGACGAGGCGGGTGTGGCCGGCCTCGGCGAGCCGGTGCGAGTCGAGGATCCAGGTCGAGAAGGTGGTGAAGGAGCCGATCCCGCCGCCGGCGACGATCGCCAGCGCCTCGCCTTCGAGCGCGGCGCCGGCAACGATCCCGAGGGCGAACGCGCCGGCCAGGTTGACCGCGAGGATCCCGAGCGGAAACGGGTGGTCGGTCCGCGACGCGAAGGCGGCGTCGATCAGGAAGCGGGCGACGGCCGCCGCGCCGCCCAGGGCCCCGACCGCGACCCACGCGAGCGGGCTCATGACGACCTCCTCCGGCCGGTGCTCGAGGGCGATGCCGATCCGCGCGAACGCGTAGCCGGCGAGGAGGGTGACGGCGATGTAGGCGGCGGCGAGCGCCAGGTGGCCTGTGTCGACCATCTCGAACAGCTCGAGCTGGAGGGTCGAGAAGGTGGTGAAGGTCCCGCAGATCCCGGTCGTCAGAAACGGGTGGGCGAGGCTGTCCTCGGGATGGTCGCGCAGCCTGGCGATGAAGTAGCCGAGCAGCAGGGCGCCGAGCATGTTGGCCGCGAAGGTGGCCCAGGGCCACTCACCGGAGCCGTGCGGCACCGCCTCGAGCCAGCCCGACCCGGGCCAGCGCCCCCAGCACCCCGCCGACGTAGATCGCGGCGACGCGCCCCGGCGTCAATCGAATCCCCTGCATCGAGACGGCCTCCAGTCTGTCGACGGACTTGGACAGAGGCCATCAGCGGCGGAACCGCGGTTATGAAGGAGCGAGCCTCATCGCTCGAGCAACCGGAATGCTAGCGGGCCACCCGCCGCCTTCAGAGACCTTCCTGACCACCACCGAGTCCTGGGTGAGCCCGTCGGCGACGGTCTCGAGAACCCGCACCCGCAGCACGTGATGGCCGCCGGCCGCACCCGCCGTGCCAGCGCCAGGCTCGGTTTCGCCATCTCTCGGCCGCTGAATCTGGCGGGCTTCGACATGGCGACGACCTTTCTCCCTTGCAGGACTTCGACGACCGGGGAGACAGCCGCGCTCTTCGGCGCGTGCTTCAGGCGCAGCGCCAGGGAGACGTGGGTGCCGTCGGAGTCGAGCTTCGCCCCGCGGACCGCGGCGAAGCTCCTGCCGATCCGGCTGCCCTTGACCAGGCGGGTCGAGGTGCGGCCGTGCACGGTGGAGCGGACCCGGATCGGCGCCGATCCGAGCTTGCGCCAATTGGTCGGTGCCGCGCTCAGCCTCTCGCCGCCCGCGAGGTGGGCCTTCGGCAGCCGGACCGCGACCGGCAGGCCGTCGGCGCCGAACCCCGAGAGCGTCAGCGAGAGCACCGCCGCCGCGCCCTCATGGTCGATCGTGAACGCCCTGCCGCCGCGCGAAGGAGACCGTGTCGCCGCCCCCCTTCGAGGAGGTGGTCTGGAAATCGGCGGTCCGCTCGCTCCGTCGACCCCTTCGCCGCCGAGGACTTCGCCGCCGCCCGGCCCCGAGATCAGCGTCCCGCCAAACGGGGTGGTCGCACCGGGGCTGTAGCCGATCTCCTCGGCATGGTCGTCGACCGTGACGTGGTCGACCTGACCGGCCGCGACGTCGGCCTGGAGGCTCGCCCGCGTGCCGGCAGCGCCAGATCCATCGCCCCGCCCCCCTTCCCCCGACGGACCGTCGCGGTCGAGCGTCGCCGGCCTTGCCCGTGTCGGCAGCGACGCATCTGCAGCGGGCCCGAGGAGCCGGTGAAGGACGCGAACGGGGCGACGCCGCTGGGCCAGCCCTTCGGTTTCGCCGGCTCCCCTTTGTCGAGGAGCCTGTGTCCCGGAGTCGTCGCTGACCTGGGTCGACCGCGTCCCCGAAGGCGCCGAACCCGGCGATCGCCGCGGCGACGCCGACGTTCGGCACATGGCGGGCTCTTGCCGTTCAGGATCGGCAGCTTGTCGTGGGGGAAGAGGACGCAGGTTGTTGTCGCCGCCCTCCCAGGAGTCGACTTTGAGCTCGTGGGATCGAATTCCCAGTGGCTGTCGGAGTTGCGGACGATGAGCATCGACTTCTTGAACTCGCGTGCGGTGTGGGTGCCCCACTGGCTCTCCTCGCCGAGCGGTGTAGGGCATGTTCGGGTTGTAGACGTCGACGATCGTGGTGTCGTTCGGGCCCGGTTCCCAGTCGTAGGCGAGAATCGTGTGCGCGCCGAAGCCTTCCTTCCAGCCTGACCACCCGAGCAACAGCGGCGGCTTGCCCGGCCCGAGCAGCGACCGAATTTCATCGATGTCGGCGCTCGGGTCATGGGCGTTGATGGACTGGCCGAGTGACCTGGCCGGTGATGATCGGGATCACCTCGTCGGAGAACTGCAGGGAGAAGCGTTGGATCACGAACCTGAGCAGGGCATCCGACGGTTTCGACGGCCCGTCAAGGCCCCATACCGAGTGGACGGAGTGCGGGAATTCGTCGACCCAGTTCGGCGAGTCGAACATCTGGGCGACCGAGTACGCCATGCCGAAGCAGATTCCGTCAGGGATGTACTTGTTCGTGATCTCGCCCAGAAGGCCGGCCTCGGGCTTGCGGACCAGCCACCCGGAGACGTTGATGTTGGTCTCGTCCTTGCCGTAGAGGTCATCCATCATTTCGCCGGTGAATCGCATCCCGTAGTCCTGGTTTTCCCAGCTGAACGCGCGGGTGTTGCGGAAGCTCGAGACCGGCAGCTTGGGGCCGAGGTACGGCGTTCCTTTGAGCGGCAGGATCCGCAGCGCTCCGCTGACGGCACCGCGGGGAATGCGGAAGGTGAGTGTGTTCCCCGGGGTCGAAATGGAATCGGGGTTGGCCGTGTCCTCGACCGGGCCGATCGCAACCTTGTCGCCGGGGCAGAACCCGGCTCCTTTGACCGTCATCTGGGTACCCGGGTTGCCCAGCTGCGGAGCCTGCGCGGTACCCGGCGAGATCGAGTCGACCCGGATCGGTTCGATCGAGATCGTCCCTTTGGATTCGAGTTGCGCGTAGCCGGTCGGAGCGGCCCTGACGATGATCGGGTTGTCTTCAGCCAGGGCGTCGAGGTCGATCCCCACCGTCAGCGTCATCTTCGCTTCGTTGCCCTGCTGGTTCAGGGTCGCGTTCGCGAGCCGGGGATTGACATTGCTGATCGACCCGGCCGACGTCGCGATGAACTTGGCCTTGGTGCCTTTGATCCGGGCCGAGACTTCGATCGGGTCGCTGATGCCGGGATCCTTCGGGATCCTGATCGGCACTTCAACCGGGGTGCAGCGCGAGACCGGGTATTTGCCGAGCTGGTCGAGCGTGAACGGTTCGGTGATTTCGATCGCAATCTGAACGCTCGAGTGCTTTTCGGAGGCTCCGCCTTTTTCGACGTAGCCGTCGACCGTCACCGTGTACTTCCCGGGTTCCACCGACTTTTCCGCTTCGAGGACGAGCGTCGATTCGCCGGTGTTGGTCGGGTTGGGAGTGAAGGTCCCGGTGACGCCGGCCGGCGCGCTCAGTTCCATCGCGACGGGGCTCGCCGACGGGTTCGGGTTGGCAGTCCAGGTCACCGGGATTTTGATTTGGGGCGATTTGGCACCCGGGGCAAAGCGGGCGGTCGAGGGCGAGGCACCCAGCAGGAAGCTGCTTTCCGGCGGCGAGGCGGGCGGTTCGTAGGTGAGGTCGTCGACGACGAGGTAGCCGGATCCGGGGAGAGCGGGGTCAGCGCCACCCCGGTGTCGGAGTCGGTCGGAGAGGCCCTGCTGCCGCGCTCGATCTCGACGAACGCGATGTTGTCGGAGCCCGAGACCAACGGGACGCCCTTGAATTTCGTGTTGGGGCCGAGCAGCGTCTGCTGCCTGCATGACGATGTGGCGTTCCTTGTCGAATGCCGTCGTCCAGATTTCGGCGCAGATGAAGTTCGGGCAGGAGGAGGGTGTTTCGCTCGGCAAGCCCGACCTGGAATTCGACCGAGTGGGTCGGCCAGTTGAGCTTGAAGAAGCCGGCGGAGCCGGTGAACTCGCCCGCCGGCGCAGCCGATCAGGTTGATCGCCCTCGTCCCGGAGCTGCGCCTGGTCTCCCGCGTCGAGGTAGGCGGGCGTCGCAGGAGAGCCCGCTCAGGCCGGGCTGGCTGCCCGCGTTGAAACCGGCGTTCGCGACCGCGTTCATGAAGTGCGGCCCCTTGTCGACACCGCCGGGGCAGCAGTACTGGTCCTTCACCTGTTCGTTCGGCGCCGCCCCGGACTCGAAATCGACCGTGACCGGCGCAGCCGAGGCCGGCGTGGCGAGGAGGAGGAACAGCGCCGCGATCAGGGTCGGTGAGGCGATCCTGATCGTCGAGCGAGCCATCGTCCGAAGATAGGCACGGCCCGACCCGCCGTCAGTACCGGGGGAGTCCCGATTCGGTCCCCGCGGACGGTTGGACTACTCAATCGGGGACAGGCGCACCGAGCCGCTCCGCAACCCGCTCGACTCCGGCGCGGAGCCGACGGAAGTAGGCGGTCCGGCTCATGTTGAGCTCGCGCGCGGCCTCCTCCTGCGAGGCGGCGGGCTCGAGATAGCCCCGGGCGAGGACCCGTCGCATCAGGCGCTCTTCCGGCGAGTCGCCGAAGGCCTCGCCGACCGCCTGGTCGATCAGCGCCCGTACCGCCTCGGCCCGCGCGGCGGGACTCCCGGCGGCCGGCGCGAGGTCGCTCGCGGCGAGCCGCGCCGGCGAGGTGTAGTTGCGGAGGGCCTCTCGCACCGCCTCGAGGGTCGGCGGCCGCAGCCCGAGCTCGCGGTAGACGGCGGCGCGCTGGAAGGCGAGCAGGCCGCCCGGGCCGTAGTCGAGCACATGGCACTCGACCCGGACCCCCGCCTCCTCGACCGCCAGCTCATCGACCGCCCGCGCGCCGCAGGCGGCGCTGAACGCCATCGCGGCGGCATCGGCGCTGACGATCGGGAGGTAGGCGGCCGCGGGGTTGGCCAGGCCCGAGCCGGTCACCGCCGCCATCCCGATCAGGCCGACGACCGGCGAAGGGCGGTCGGGGGTGAGGTCGACCGCCTGGCGGATCACCACGGCCGCTCCCCCCGGCACCCGCTCGATCGCGTGGCTCAGCCGCGGGCCGAGGACGGGATCCTCGGCCGCGAAGGGCGGCGCGTTGGCCGGGGTGACGGCGACGCCATAGCCGGCGATCCCGCCCTCCTGGTCGCGGACGATCGTGACCCGACCGGGGGTCTCCTCGAAGTAGCGGCGCGCCGCCTCCAGCCATGATCGGCCGACCGAGCCCCCGTGGGCGGCGATCTCATCGGCGTCTCCCGGCCGCGGCGCGTCGATGTGGAAGCGACCCGACATGTCCCATGAGAAACCCCACCTGATCGCCCGGTCCTGGACCAGGTGCTGGAGGTCGAGGGTCAGCCGCAGAAGGCCCTCGCGGGCGCTGCGCGCGTAGAGCGCATCGACGAGGCGGCGGCGCAGGTCCCGCTCGATCTCCGGCGAGCGGCGGCGGAGGTCGGCCCGGACGGCGCGGCCGACGAGGTCATGCAAAGTGACGCCGTCGCCGAGCGGCTCCGCGCTCGGCTGGGCGCTCAGCCACGAGAAGGCGCGCTCGGTGTCGCAGTCCGGCAGGACCTCTGCGAGCAGCGAGGGGCTCGTCACCCGCGCCAGCGAGGCGACCGCGAGCGCCCGCCGCATATCACCCTCGGGCTGGGCATCGAGAAGCCGCCGCAACAGGGCGTCGACCACCGCCGCGGGCGCCTCTCCCGGCGCCTCCGGCGGCACGCCACCGGCGTCGACCGCCAGCACCAGAGCCAGCGGCGAGCCCCCTGCCCAGGCCAAGGTCTGCGATCGCAGGGCAGGGTCGCTGAGTCCGCGGGACGCGAGCAGCGCCTCGGCGTCGGGCTGGGCTAGGGGTCCCAGGCTGAGCTCGGCGACGAGGTTCTCCCAGCCGCCGGCGAACCATCCGGCGCCAGGTGCCCGGCGCGAGGCGATCACCACCCGGGCCGAAGATGGCAGGCGCGGCAGCAGGTTCTGGCGGAGGTGGGGGTCGAGTGCCGAGAGCCGCTCCCAGGAGTCGAGCATCAGGAGCGGCCGGGACGCCCGAAGCGCCGGCGCAATCGCCTCGTCGAGCGCCTCGGCGAGTGGCGCAAGGTCGCGAGCCTCGACCATGACCGTCTCCATCCCCCGGGCCTCTCCGTGACGGGCCAGCTCGCGAAGGAGGGCGCTCTTGCCCGCCCCGGCGGGGCCGTGGAGGAGGAAGACGCTCACCCGCAGCGGCCTCGTCCAGCAGCCCCTCGAGCCGCGCCAGCTCCTCGCCGCGACCCACGAAGCGGGCCGCATCGCGGGTGGCCATCCGTGTCGCCAGCGTCTCCTGCATGGCTTTCGCAGAGACTAGGGGAGGCTAGGCTGGCGGGCAATGGGACTCGCAGCTTTGACGGAGCGCGTCGAGCGGTGGCGCCGCGAGGGGGCGAACGAGGAGGTCCTCGGCCGGCGGCTGTTCGTTCGCCGCCGGGGAGGATCCGAATCTCCGCTGCTCCTCTTCCTGCATGGGTTCCCGTCGAGCTCCTACGACTGGCGGCCGCTGTTCGAGGCGCGCCGCGGCGAGGAGGCGAGCATCGCCTTCGACTTCCTCGGGTTCGGCCTCTCCGAGAAGCCCGCCGACCACGTCTACACGCTCGCCTGGCAGGCCGACGCCGCCGAGGAGATCGTCCGCCGGGCGGGGTCGCCGCCGGTCTTCCTCGTCGGCCACGACATGGGCACCTCGGTCGCGACCGAGCTGATGGCGCGGGACCTCGCCGGCGAGCTCGGGATCGAGCTCGCCGGGGCGATGCTCTTCAACGGCAGCATGCTCCTCCATCTGGCGCGGCCGACCTTCGGCCAAAAGCTTCTGCGTAGCAGGCTCGGAGGACTCTTCGCCCGCCTCACCTCGGAGCGGACGTTCAGCGCCCAGTTCGAGCGGATCTTCTCGGCCGAGCACCCACTGAGCGCCGAGGAGGCGGCCGACCAGTGGTCGCTGATCTCCCACGACGGGGGCACCCGCATCGCGCATCGCACGATCAACTACATGGCAGAGCGCGAACGCTTCACGGAGCGCTGGCACGGGGCGATCCGCGATTGGCCCGGCCCGCTGACGCTTGCCTGGGGCCTGCGCGACCCCGTCGCCCGGACCGAGGTTCTGCGCGGCCTTCAGGAGCTGCGGCCGGGCGTGCCGACGATCGAGCTGCCCGACGCCGGGCACTACCCGCAGATCGAGACCCCGGCGTCGATCGCCGCCGCGCTCGACGCCGCCCTCGCCCATGCCGACCAGGCCAGCGGATAACCGAACGCAGGGCCGTCGCCCTACTCGCGCAGGTAGGCGAGCACCGCGAGGACGCGACGATGGCCGCCGTCCCCGCCCGAGAGGTCGAGCTTCTGGAAGATCGAGGTGAGGTGGCGCTCGACCGCCCTTTGGCTGACGAAGAGCTCCTCAGAGATCGCCCTGTTGGTCTGCCCTTCTGCCATCGCCTTGAGGACCTCGCGCTCGCGCTCGGTCAGCGTGTCGAGCGGCCCGTCCTCGCGGCGGCGGCCGAGCATCTGGGCGACGACCTCCGGGTCGAGGACCGAGCCGCCGTCGTCGACCCGCCGAACCGCGTCGATGAAGCGGTCGACCTCGGCGATCCTGTCCTTGAGGAGGTAGCCGACTCCCTCGCTACAGGGTGCAGGGCTTACCGCTGATTGGCGAACGCTTGCGGCCCAATTCTTCAATCCGAATCCCCACCGCCCGGAGGGGCGCACGTTGGCGCTTGAGATGGTTCTGGAGGCTGTTCGATCTCCGAACCGGCTCGGGCGGCAACTCCGACGCTGACGAGCGTCCCTCGGTACGCCAGCGCCTCGATACCGTCCACCAGGTTCTTGCCGCCGATCGAGTCCAGCACCACATCGACGCCGCGCCCGTCGGTCAGCTCACGAACCCCGTCGACGAAGCTCTCATCTGCATAGTTGATGCCGTGATCGAGCCCCAACGACTTCAGCCGCTCAAGTTTCTCGTCGCTCGAGGCGCTTGAGATCACGGTCGCGCCCGCCTGCTTCGCCAACTGGATGGCCGCCATCCCCACGCCGCCCGCCCCGGCGTGGATTAGCACCGTCTGCCCTTCCTCGAGGTTCGCGGCGGTGAATAGGCACTCCTGCGCCGTGCCGAACGCGACCGGAATGCACGCGGCAGCCGCGGGATCGAGGCCCTCGGGAACGCGCCAGGTCATGATCGCCGGCACGACCCGTTTCTCGGCATGAGAGCCGTCCGCGTTTAGGGCCACCACCTTCTCGCCGATGCCGGGGTTCTCGACTCCGGCGCCAACCTCGATCACCGTGCCCGCGCACAGATAGCCGACGATATGCGGGGTCTTCGGCGGCGGCGAGCCGGCTCGGGCGAGGAGATCGCCGCCCTCGATGCTGATCGCCTCGACGTCCACGAGCACGCAGCCGTCGGGGCACTCCGGATCGGGGACGTCCTCGTAACGAAGCACCTCCGGGTCGCCGTTCTCGAAGATCACCGCTGCCTTCATGGCACGATCCTATGCCTGCCAGCCCAACGAAAGACTCGGCGCGCGTTGAGACAAGGAGCCCACGGATGAAGCTGGCAGGCGGCTGCGCTGAAGCGACCCTCCGCGACTTCGCCATCCCCCAACGCTACTCCGGCCCACATTGGCGCCATCCTCGCGACCGGGGCCTGGCTGAATTGGCCTGCTAGAGCCAGACAACAGAAACCTCCCGCCCGGGAGATCTCCAGTACCAGCCAGACCAGCGCGACGGCCTGCATCTAGGTGGATCTCGTTTCGAGACGGGAGAGCCCGCCTCTAGAGCGGGCTCCGGTGGATCGGGGAGGCCGGACTTGAACCGGCGACCGATCGGCCCCCAGCCGGCGGACAGGTCTGTCAGATGCGTCCCCCGTGTCCCATCTGTCCCCGGCCGTTGGACAATCTGGACGCATTGGTCGGAGCAGGCGGTACCAATGCGGTACCACGATCCCCACCCGAGCAGGGCGCCCGTCTTCTCGTCATGTCGCGGTTCATGGATTTTCGCCCGACCTCACCACGGGTGTGGCCGCTCAACCTCGGCGAAGTGGAGAGTGCGTCGCCGCGGGGTCCCGTTCAGAGGCGCCTCCCGCTGATTGGGCCAACCGCTTCGACCCGACCGTCGTCATGGACGAGCAGGCCGCCCAACGCGGTGAGGACGGCGTGACCGCCTTCGGGCCCGGAGAGGAGGGCCTCCTTCGCAAGGGTCTCGGCCTCGACGGCAGTGTCGCCCAGGGCGGTGGCTCCGACCAATCCTGTCCAGGCGGGCTCCCCAGTCGACGGGTCGAGCAGGTGGTGACGGTAACAACCGTCGTCTCCACGCCAGATGCGGACATTCAGACCCGAGGTCGCGATGCCGCCCCGGCCGAGCCGCAGGGCGTAGACGCGCTCGCCCGTCATCGGGTGCTCGACGAGGACGTCGTAGGGATTGACCAGCGCCTCCGCTCCGCCGATCCGGACGTCGCCGCCGCAGTCGATGACGAAACGCGGGAAGCCCCGTAACCGGGTCGCGATCAGGTCCGCGGCGAGGCCCTTGCCGATGCCGCCAGTGTCGAAGCCGACGCCGAGTGGCCGGGAGATCGTTCCGGACACGTCGTCGACCTCGAACCGCCGCCAATTGGACTCGGGGCTTGGCCTCGCCGGGCGTCGGATTGGCGCCTCCGCGAGGGCATCGCGAAGAGGGACCGCGAGAATCTCCCCGAAGGAGGTGTAGCCGGCCGCTTCGATCTCCCACACCAGCGTTGGGTCGACCAGGCCGTTGCTGCGACAGGCAGCCTCTAGCCCGGCCTTGACAGCTGACCGCATCAGCTCCGAGGCCGGAACGACCTGACGCGAATCCGCGTTCAGTGCGCAGAGCTCGCTCTCGGGCTTGAAGCGCGACAGCGCCGCTTCGAATTCGGCGACGAATTGCCGCTCCCGATCGGCCGCCTGCGCCGCGGCGGTCACGTCGTCCTCCGCTGCGCCGATCAGCAGTCGAACCTGCGATCCCATCGCGTCGAAGACAACATTGTGCTCGGCCATTGCCCGAAGAGCCTCCTTGCGCGGCTTCGGCGAAACCCTAGTGCGGCCACGGTGCATTACGGATGCAGGCCGGTCCCGCCGCCCCTACCTTCGTGACAGCATGTTTGCTGGTGGCAGCACAACCGCGGTGGGATCTACCCGATGAGCGGCGTGCTGATCGTTGGTGGCGGGCTCGCGGCTCAGCGCTGCTGCGAAACCCTACGCGCTCGCGGGTTCGAGAGCGAGGTCCGTATTGTCGCCGACGAGGTAAGGCCACCCTACGACCGCCCGCCGCTGTCGAAGGCCGTCCTGGCCGGCGAGCGCAGCCCCGACACGCTCGGATTTCGGCCGGATGCGTGGTACGCCGAGCACGACATCGACCTTGTCCTAGGTGACCCTGCGGTCGCCCTCGACTCCGGCATCAAGACCGTAACGCTCGGCTCCGGCGCGATCCTCGGCTACGACACAGCGGTCGTCGCTACCGGCAGCCGACCGCGTCGGCTCCCCGGGACCGAGGCATTCGCCAACGCCCATCTCCTGCGGACGACGGAGGACGCCGTCCGGCTTCGGGACGTCCTCGGTCCCGAGACCCGCCTGATCGTCGTCGGCGCCGGCTTCATCGGACTCGAGGTGGCGGCAACCGCGCGCCGGCTCGGCGCTCACGTGACCGTCCTCGAGGCCGCTCCCTCCGCTCTGGGTCGCGTGCTCATGCCCGAGCTGGCCAGCTGGTTCGTCGACCTTCACCGCGACGAAGGCGTCAAACTCCTCTTCTCCGCCCACGTTTCGCGCTTCGGCGAGGGGCGCGGCGGAGTCGAGTGGGTCCAACTGACCGATGGCAGCCGCTTCTACTGCGACGCGCTGGTGCTGGGGATCGGAATCGAACCGGCGACCGAGTGGCTGGAGGGGAGCGGCCTGGAGACCGACGGCGTCCGGGTTGACGCCTGCGGCCGCACCAGCGCACCCGACGTCTTCGCAGCCGGCGACGCCGCGCGGGTCTTCAACCCGATCAGCGGCGCCCACGAGCGCAGCGAGCACTGGGACGCGGCGAGCCGCCAGGGCGCGCAGGTCGCGCGCGCCATCCTCGGCCTCGACCCCCTGCCACCCGCGCTGCCCTCCTTCTGGACCGACCAATTCGGCCATCGCATCCACCTCGTCGGCGACGCCAGCGGCGCCGACGAGGTGACGATCTCCGGCGACATCGCCGCCCCCGAGTTCACCGCCCTGGTCAGCAGTGGTGGCGTCCCCGTCGCGGCGATGGCCGTCAACCAGGCGAAGACGATCCCCGCACTTCGCAGGCGAATCGAGCTTGCAACGACCGAGGAAGCAACGACCCAGGAAGAGAGGACAGACAGTGAGATACCTGCCGCAAGTTGACGAAAACGCCTGCGCCGCCCATGGCGATTGTGTGGACATCGCACCGGAAGTGTTCGAGCTGGACGACGTGGCGCGGGTGATCGGGCCCGGGCCGCCCGACCTGATCCTCAAGGCCGCGGAAGCGTGCCCCTCGGTCGCGATCACCGTGATCGATGAGGACTCCGGCGAGCAGGTCTACCCCTAGGACACAATGGCTGCCCGGCTTGGATCGATCCTCCTCCTCGGGCTTCTCGTCGCCCTCTTCGCCGGTTGCGGCGGAGATAAGCGCCGCGGCGAGGCCGAGACGACGGAAGCAACGACCCAGGCGGACACGGTGCGGTCGCCGGAATCCTCTCAGCCGGGAGAAGGTGGACCGGTGCGGGTGACGAAGGTCACCAGTCCAGCCCGCCGTGCCTACGTGGCCCGGGTCGACTCGGTCTGCGAGAAGATCGACCCCGAACGCACCAAGGAGCAGGAGAAGGTCGGAGCGTCTACGGGCTCTGCTGAGGCCGTGAAGGCCTACGAGGGCACGATCGCGCTCGGGTGGCAGGAGCTGCGGCAGATCGAAGCGATCGCCCCGCCGCCGGGCGAAAAGGCGCTGTTGAGGGCCAACGTCTTCGATCCGGTCAAGGGTCAGCTCGACGCTGAGGGCGAAGATCCGCGACGCGCTCGCCAACGCCGACGTCCCCCTGGTTCGACGCCTGCGCAACGAGCTGGACAACTCGACCCGGGCGCTGACCGGGTTTGCTCGCGGTTACGGCTTCCAGGTTTGCGGGGAGCAGTGAGCGCCGTGGCAGACAAGCCGGTGCAGAAACGGCGTCGCGCGCCCAGCCCGCTGGCCGTGATCACCTCCGCGCTGGGACTCTTCTTCATCCTGCTCACCCTGCTCGCGATCCAGGTACGGAGCGGCAGAGACCCGGCCCTCGGCCCCGGCATCGCCTCGCCGGCCGCGATCACCCAGCCCGCCGCGGGCAAGGCCGGGGCTGGGGCGCCGGCAACGGAAGCCGCCGCGATCGTCACAAAGACCTCGCCGGTGCCGCCGCCATGAGCGCCGCCCCGCGCACCGTGGTCGCGGAGGAGCAGGGTCCCCGCCTGATGACACGCGTGGTCGCCGTCGTTGTCGTGCTGGCGCTGGCGGGCCTCGCCGCTTACACCGTGTTCTCGGGTCCGACTACGGTGCCTGCTCCAACCGGCGCTGGCACGACCAAGGCCGCTCCGAGCAAGACCACTCCGGACAGGGAGCAGTCCGCTGAGCCAGGGGAGGGCGGCGGTGGTCGCTGAGCCGGATCCCGGCAAATACCCGTGGTGGCTGGCCTCGCGATCGGCAGGGATCGTCGCCTTCCTGCTGATCACCACCTCGGTGGTGCTCGGCTTGCTGATGGCGTCGAAACTGATCAAGCGACCGGGCCTGAAGCGGAACCTGGTCAAAATCCACGAGCAGGTCGCGCTGACGGCGCTGGTGGCGATCGGCGCCCACGGCGTGTTCCTCCTGGGCGATGCCTGGCTCAAACCCGGCATTACCGGGATCACGATCCCGTTCACCCTGGAATACAGACCCGTCTGGACCGGCCTCGGGATCCTCGCGGGCTACCTCGCCCTGCTGCTGGGCCCGAGCTTCTACTGGCGGCGCCGGATCGGCGCCAGGCGCTGGCGCCAGATACACCGCGCGACCGTCGTCGTCTTCGCCCTCGCGGTCGCCCATTCGCTCGGATCAGGCACCGACGGCGCCAGCACCTGGTTCAGGGTGATGGTGCTCGGTAGCGCGGCTGTTGTCTTCGCGCTCTTCGTCGTCCGCTACGGCCGCCGTGCGCCACGCCCCGCCAAAGCCGGGACGCCTGCCCGTCCCGCGCCCGCGGAGGTTTCCGGGACGCCCGCATAAGCGGCCCGGGGCCTTGGACCCTTGGATTTGAGAGGCGCGTCCCAGCGTCCCGTTCCCGAACTGGGACTTGCCGGATGGTCGAATGGGAGCCTGAAGGCTCGGGCCCCGCGTTCATCGTCCTGTGACCGGCGTCCGTATCCGCTACAAAGGCGATTGGGGAGCCCTACGGATGTGGGCTACACCTCCTGCCACCCATGATGGCGATTATCCGAACAAAGGAGGTTCGACAATGCACAGTCTCCTACGAAAGTGCGCTGCATTGGCGGCCACGGCGGCGATCGCCATCAGCGTCGGGGCGGCCCCCGTCGTCGCGAACGCTGACCAGGGTCACCATAAGGACTGGACTGACAAGCAGTGCAAGAACCAACGCTCCCAGTGGAAAAAGGCACACAAGCACCCCACCGCCAGCCAAACGAAGCAGGAGAACAACCTGCTGAAGAAGCACGGCTGCACAGAGCGAGTCTGAATCCGCGCCGAGAGGTTCGAGAATTCAGACTCGAGTAGGTCCGCGGCCCGGCTGAGGTAGTGCACCACCGGCCGGGTCGTGGCTTGCTCGCCGGGCTCGCAGCGGGCTTTCGGGATAGGGCGACTGGATTTGAACCAGCGACCGCTCGGCCCCCAGCCGCCAAGACGGCCGGAAGGTCATAGCGCCCCGGCAGCCGAGTACTATCAAGGGGCATCGCTTTTCCGGCGCGCCTGCGGCGAGCCTAGGACGCGTCCTCGACCGGGCGCATGGCCTGCAGGGGACGGCGCTGCGCCCTCGTGCGGCCCGCGACGACCCGCTCGTGGGACGCATGCAGGTGGCGGGCGGGGGCCAGCATGACCCCGGTGAGGATCGCGGAGAGGATGCCGGCGGCGGCGATGTTGATGATCATGATGGTCCCTATCGACATTGGGGATTCACCTTCCTTGGGGGATCGGGAATTGCCTTGGCGAGGCTCCCGAGCGAGCTCGGGAGTGGCCTGAGCTTCGTCCCAGAGGTTGGCGAGAGGGCAGTAATACGCCCTCCAATCGAGCGCAAAACCTTGGTAAAGGCGGATGTCTGCCTCGGCGACTGGCGAGATCATCACGACGTGGTGGTCTCGCTTGGGAAAGTGAGGGGGTCGGGATGGCGAAGTCCAGGAGGTACGCGGGACGCTTCCGTCTCCAGGGTTATCTCCTACGCAGTAGGCCGAGCGAACCGAGGAAGGTGCATGGATGGCTGTACGGATCCTGGGATACGGAGGTCCGATGACTGCGCCCACCCGAGGGCTTCCAGATAATCGGGGAGGCCGGATTTGAACCGG
>CAVTTJ010000010.1:0-69844 GCA_963737575.1 uncultured Solirubrobacterales bacterium | reverse complement strand
CGACCGCTCGGCCCCCAGCCGAAGGACACGACTGCCATATGCGTCCCTATGCCTCCGATGCGTCCCTCCCGTCCCCCGCCCTGGACTCATGGGACGGATCGGACGATTCATCCGGTACCAAGTTGGTACCACGTCCGGGTCTCGATGCGAGTCGCGGGCGGGATTCGAACCCGCGACCTTTCGGGTTAGAGGTCTCCGACTGCTGGATCCAGCTTGATCTGTGCCTGTAGAGGGCAGTGGAGCTGCCTTGGATTGAGGCACTTTGCCCAGATTGGTGCCCGCTCGACCTCGGAGCGTCAAACAGCGCGCCGCCGACCGCGAAGAAAGGGCACAAGGCGAGGAGAGGTCGTAAGACAAATGTCCTCTTGAGACCCCGACCGCTACCGGAGCATGCTGGCTCCCGTGAACACCACCACCGACAAAGGAGTCACCATGAGCAAGTTCAAACGGGTCCTCGCAGTCGCCGGAATCAGCGGCGCCCTGGCGGTCGGCGGAGCCGGCGTCGCCCAGGCCAGCACCGATCGCGGACAACAGGTCAGTCCCGACCGGACGCCAAGTACGAAGCTCGACCACACCAGCCGGGACAAGAACGGAAATAGCCGCGACAAGAACGGCAACAGCCGCGACAAGGGCAAGAGCAAGGACAAGGGCAAACACAAACACGACCACGGCAAGAACCACAAGTAGTCGCGGTGCGTGTGGCGAAGGCGGCCTCGCCGGACGGCGGGGCCGTTCGTCGTTCCGAGGCCTCCTCAGCTCATTCCGGCGGAAATATGCGGTGGCGCTGTGCCCAGAGCGCAGCCTGCGTGCGATCGGTAACGCCGATCTGCTGATAGACCCGGGTCAGGTGGGCCTTGACCGTCTTCTCACTGATCTCCAGGCGACGGGCGATCTGCTTATTCGGCAGGCCATCGGCGACCAGCGCCAGCACCTCCTGCTCGCGCCCCGTCAGCTCGGCCTCGCGGCGCCCCGCGCGCGCCGCCAGCACCTCGCTTGCCGCCTTTGCCGCCAGCGGCGCCTCGCCGCGGGCGGCGGCCCGCACGCCGCCGAGCAGCTCCTCGGGGGAGGCGTCCTTGAGCAGGTATCCGAGCGCGCCGGCGTCGATCGCGCCGAGAATCCGCTCGCGGTCTGAGAAGGCCGTGAGTATGACCACCCGAATCTCGGGACTTGCCTCGACGATCCGCCGGGTCGCCTCGATCCCGTCCAGCCGTGGCATCGAGAGATCGATGAGGACGACCTCGGGCTCCAGCGCTGTCGCCAGCTCGACCGCCTCCTCGCCGTCGGCGGCGGCGCCGACCAGGTCGACATCCTCGGCGGCGCCGAGCAAGGCTTCGAGCCCGGCCCGGACAACCGGGTGGTCCTCGGCCAACAACACGCGGATCATCCTCGGGGCACCTCGATCGTCACCCGGGTGCCCGCCCCTGGACCCGAATCGACGGTCAGCTCGGCGCCGCGCTCGCGCGCGAGGTCTCGAAGCAGCGCCAGCCCAAAGTGCCCTTCGCCAGCGCCTGCCCGCGCGGGATCGAAGCCTCGGCCGTCGTCGGCGACGGTCAAAGCGGTGCGGTCGGCGTCCCGACTCACGATGACGGTGATCCTATGGGCCCCAGCGTGGGCTACCGCGTTGCGCACCGTCTCCTGGCCGACGCGGAATAGCAGTGCCTCATCCTCTGGATCGAGATCCAACTCGTCAGGTGCATCGACGTGCGTCTCGATACCGCGTGCCGCGGCTGGCGCAACCAGGTCCGATAAGGCTGAGGCGAGCCCGGCCTGGCGGAGGCTCGGCGGGTAGATCTCGACCAGCAGGCTGCGCAGGGCCCGGACACTCTGGCGTGCCTGCTGTGCTCCGCCGCGCAACTCAGCCGCAGCATCCTCCTCGCCCGCCAATGCCGTGCGCTCTGCCGCTGCGGAGAGGCCGAAGGAGAGTCCGGCGAGGTCTTGGACGACACCGTCGTGCAGGTCGCCGGCGATCCGTCGCCGCTCGTCCGCCGAGGCGTCGACCGCACGCTGCAGCAACTCCTCGCGATCGCGACTGCCGCGGCGCAGTCGCCGGGCCAGGGAAGCCGCGAGCGGGAGCTGGACGAGGTAGAGGACGAGCAGTGCCGCTATCAGCGCCGGCAGGAAGGCGAGCCAGATGTCGCGGGCGCTGGAGGCGACTGAGCTGAACCGCTGGTAGGCCTCGAACAGCAGCGGCCGCCCACCCGGGGTCCGCACCGGTAGGTAGACCTCCAGCAGCTTGTTGCCGAGCCCGCGCTCGGAGCGATTCTCCGGCAGCGAGAGGTCGCTGACGCCGGAATCGACGGTGCCGTTGCGAAGCGAGGCCACCTCGTCCGCACCGAGCTTGTAGCGCTTCCCCACCAGCGCCTTGTCGTCCGAGTAGATCACCCGGCCGGCGGGCGTCCACAGCTTGACGCGGACGATCGGGTCGCGAAGCACCTTTTCTCGGACTACCCGTTCGAAACGGGCAACAGCGCCAGGGCGTCCACGAACCAACCCCTCGGTGAGGTTTGGTTCGACGATTCCGCGGCCGACGATCTGCGTCAGATTGCGAGCGTTCTTGAGCGCCTCGCTGGTGCCGACATTACGAAGTATCAGGAAGCTGACGATGCCAACGACGGCGAAGGCGATGAATCCGGCGAGTGCGAAGCGTCCGACTGCGCCCCCAACCGACGGCTCATCACCAGCTCTCGCTCGCGGCTTACGTCTCTTTCGCTGCATGGCGGCATGTTGACGACTGCGGTTCAGTCGCCACCATGTGGGATTGGCTACGCATTCCTACGGCTGGATCAAAGCTGGCTGCCGCCGACGGGAAAGACCGCAGCCCATATGCGGGGGATTACGGATTCCCCGGCACGAGGCGAGGATTAACGTCGGCGGACCGGATCCCAACCAGGAGGTCCTATATGTCTGGTTTAGCGCGAAAGACCGCATTGTTCGCAGTTGCGGCTGTGCTCGCGTTCAGCGGAGCCGCAGGTTCGGTTCTGGCAGATAACAGCGGGCACCACGAGCACTGGACCCACAAGCAGTGCACGAATCAACTGAGTCAGTGGAAAAAGGCGCACAAGACCCAACGGCTAAGCAGACGAATCAGGAGAACAAGCTCCTGAAAAAGCACGACTGCAACGAGAGGGTCTGAAAGCAATGCGGTTCGAGCTGGGCGGCGCACCGTCGCCCACTCGGCCGCCCGCTGCTGTTGGTCGATCCTCCTTGCTGCTCCGGCTGTCTTCAGCTCGACAGCACGAACCGTGCCAGGCGTGGCTGAAATTGACCTTCGAGACGCAGGCACCGGCGTGTTCAGCTATTAGCGGGTGCTGTTCCACAGGCAGCCGGATTTCGACCACGAAGTCTGCCCCGAGAAGTAGCAGGGTCGTGGCCGACAAGAACCGTTGCCGCCGGCCTGCCGGCCTGCGGTGGGCGGCCGGAGTGCGCTAGAACCCGCCCGAGTGACTTGCATCAGGCGCAAGATGGTCGCCCGCTGCATACTGGCGGTGACGGTGGTCTGCCTGACGGCGGCCGGGCCCGCCGCTGCCGACTCGCTGCAGCCGCAAGGCCGCAAGATCTTCTTCGGCGCAAGCGATACCGGAGACTCTGCCGACTTCGGGCATTTCAGCATTGCCCTTCATAAGCATCCCGCGCTGATCGAGAGCTTCAGGGCCTGGGGCTCGGAGTTCCCCGGGTCGATCGAACGCTGGCAGGCGGCGCGAGCAAGGCCGGTCCTCCATATCACGACGGCCGATTCCGGCGACGGGCACGAGCTGATCAGCCCCCGCGCGATCGCCCAGGGACTCGGCGACGAGTACCTGATCCGCCTCAACCAGCTGTTCTGGGCGAAGCAGATGCGCGCCTACATCCGCCCGCTGGGCGAGCCTAACCGCTGCCTCAACGTCTACTCGTCCTATGACTGCTTGGGCAGGCTGCGCGACTCCTCGCACACCCCCTACTGGTACCGCCAAGCCTTCCGCCGCATTTATATCGTCCTTCACGGCGGGGGCAAGCGGGCCAAGATCGACTCCCGCCTCAAAGAGGCCGGGCTCGACCCCCTGGACCGCAGCGTGATCGGCCTGCCGCGGGCCCCGATCGCGGTGCTCTGGAGCACGCTGCCGGCCGGCTCCCCGACCGTGCCCCAGAACCGGCCCAAGAACTTTTACCCGGGCGACGGATATGTCGACTGGGTCGGGACCGACTTCTATTCGGATAACCAGGACTGGAAGTCGCTCAACGGCATGTATCGCCGTTACTCGTCGAAGCCGTTCGCGATCCCGGAGTTCGGCGTCTCGAGTGGAGATGATCCCGGTTACGTCGAACGCCTGCTGACCTGGGTCAAGCGCCACGACCGTTGCAGGATGCTGATCTACTATCAGGACTTCGGCTCCTCGAGCCCCTACCGGATCCAGAACTACCCGGTGAGCCAAGCGGCGCTCGACCAGCAGATCCACTCGAAGCGCTTCCCCGCCTTCGTGCCCGGGCATCCGGTGCCGCCGCCGCCTCCACCCGGCGGCGTCGCGACGACGCCCTAGGGAGTGCTTCGCGGCCCGTCGAGCAGGACCACGTTGTTGGCATAACCGGTGAAGTTGTGGATCAGCTCACCCCAGCGTAGGGCCTGCGGGCGTTGCGCCCGGTAGCCGATCAGGGTCATTCGCCCCCGCGTTATCCGCCGGACCTGGTGGAACGAGGGCGGGAGCACCTGATGCCGCCGCGGCGGCGGCCGGCCGCTGACCACGTCGACCTCGGATACCGGGACCTGGCCACCGTGCCAGTGCTTCCACTTCGCCTGGTGCTCGTCCCCTGCGATGTAGAACGACAACGGTTCGCCGCCCTCTTCCCAGACGACGATCGCCCGGGGCCGCCCCAACGGCGGCCCTATCCTCTCCGCCATGCTGCGCCAGTCTTCTCGCTGCAGCGTGGGGCGGAAGTCGGCGTAGACGCAGAACGCGAGCCAGTAGGCGATCAACGAGGCGCCGACCGCGACGCCCAACCGGCCGCTGCGAGGCGCCGCGATGCCGGCCGCCCCGACCATACCCAGCGGGATCAGCGCCGGCAGTAGGTTGCGGCCAAGCACAAAGTCCTGCCCGAGAGCGGCGAAGACCAGCGCCAGCGCTACAGTTCCGGCGCCGACCGAGAGCGCTACTCCAGCGCCGCGCTTCTCGCGAACGCCGCCCCGCAGGAGAAGCAGCGCGATCGCGCCCGCGAGCAGCGCCATCGGCACCAGGGCATGCTTGAGGAGGCCGGTTTCCCCGGCGAAGAAGGCGATCGCGGCGTCGTGAAGGCGACGGGTGATGCGAAAGGCCGAGATCCAGTCGTTGTTAGAGCCCTGCGCTTGGTGCAGGGCAATCGGGGCCAGCGCCAGACCGGCGGCGGCCACCGCAGCAAGCGCCCAGGCGACGCTGCGCAGGGGGCGCGCGGAGACCAGCAGCCAGGCCGCCTCGATCGCAAGGGGGAAGATCGCGTAGTAGTGGGTGGCGAGCGCGAGGGCCGAGAACACCGCCCACCAGGCGAGGTCCTTTGCCGACCCCCTCCTGGCGCGCAGGAAGAACAGCAGTGCCGTCGTACTGAGCAGGACGAGCAGCGCGTAGGAGCGAGCGTCCTGCGAATACCAGACGAGGACGGGGTTGACCGCGACGATCGCTGCCACGACGAGGCCGGCGCGCCGGTCGATCAGCTCTCGTCCCGCCAGGTAGGCAACCGGTACTGTCGCGGTTCCGAACAGGGAGGACAGCGAGCGCAGCCCCACCTCGTGCACTCCGAACAGGTGCGACCAGAACCAGGCGAGCACGTAGTAGAGCGGCGGCGTCGACTCACTGGTCCAGACCAGGCGCATCGTGCCCGAGAGGCTGGAAACGAGGACCCGTCCGGCTGTCACGGCCTCGTCGTGGCGATAGCTTTGCAGTCCGAGCGTCGAGAAGCGCAACGCGGCGGCGAGTGCGGTTAAGGCGACTACCGACCACAGGAACCTGCGCCCCCGAGTCGTGTTGATGGTCTCGTCGGCTTCCATCGGATGAAGGGAGGTGCCACACGAATCGCCTGCGAATCAACGCAAAGGTACTGGCCCTGGCCGCGGCGGCCTTGGCACTGACCCCGGCAGGCGCAGTCGCCGCTGGATTGCAGCCGCCCCCCGGCCAGGTCTTCTTCGGCGTCTCGGACACTGGCGTAAATGCCGAATTCCGCGAATTCTCGGATCTCGTCGGCAAGCATCCCCCGGTGATAGAGACCTTCCAGACCTGGGGCTCTGACCTGACCGGCTCGATCAAGCGTTGGCAGAAAGCCGAAGCGCGCCCGATCCTGCACATCTCGACCGCAGACCCGAACGACGGCCATGAGTTGATCGACCCAAGGCAGATCGCGAACGGCTACGGCGACTCCTACCTGGTCGCGCTTAATTATCTGTTCTGGTCCCAGGGGATGCGCGCCTACATCCGCCCGCTGGGCGAGCCGAACCGCTGCCTCAACGCGTACGCCTCCTATGACTGCGCAGGCGCCTTGCGGGGCGCCCAGCACCGGCCCTACTGGTACCGACAGGCGTTCCGGCGAATCTACATCCTCGTGCACGGCGGCGGCAAGCTGGCCAAGATAGACGCCCGCCTCCAGAGTGCCGGGCTGCCGCCGCTGCGAGAAGAGGGAGCGCCCCTCCCCACCGGTCTGCCGAAGGCACCGGTCGCCGTGCTCTGGAGCCCCCTCCCCGCCGGCTCTCCAAGCCTGCCCTCGAACCGGCCGGAACGATTCTTTCCCGGGCGCGCCTACGCCGACTGGTACGGCACGGACTTCTACTCCAACTATGCGGACTGGAAGTCCCTGAACAAGATGTACGACAGCTTCCGGGGCCGCCCGTTCGTCCTTACTGAGTGGGGTGTGACAGGCCGCGACGACCCCGTCTTCGTCAAGCGCCTGTTCGTCTGGGTCAGGCGCCATCCTCGGACCAGGATGCTCGTCTACTACCAGGACTTCGGCAAAGTCAACCCCTTCCGCCTCCAGAACTTCCCGGCCAGTCTCGAAGTGGTCCGACGACGCATCTCCGGCGAAGAGTTCCCGGCATATGCATTCGAACCGCCCAGGCAGCCGCCGGTCACAGCGGGGGCGACCAGGTAAACGCCCTGGCATCGAGCCTAAGGCGGCGGGCGGAGAGGTCTCCGCATCTGATCGCGCTGGCCGGGATCGTCGTCCTTGGGGCGGCGCTGCGCTTCGCCACGCTCGACTTCCAGAGCTACCGCTACGACGAGGCGGTGACCGTCGTCAGGGTGCTCCACCCGAGCGTCGTCGACACCCTCTCGGCGGTCCCCCACAGTGAGTCCACACCGCCGCTCTACTACCTCCTCGCCTGGCTCTGGTCGCGCCTCTTCGGGACCGGCGAGGTCGGCCTGCGGTCGCTCTCGGCATTGGCGGGCACGGCCTCGATCCCGGTCATCTACTTGGGAGCGGTGGCCTTGGCAATGCGCCGCCGGGTCGGGCTGATCGCCGCCGGGATCGTCGCCGTCTCACCCGTCCTCATCTGGTTCTCGCAGGACGCCCGCGCATACTCGCTCGTGTTCCTGCTCACCGCGCTCTCCTTCCT
Organism: uncultured Solirubrobacterales bacterium; assembly: GCA_963737575.1. Lineage (GTDB taxonomy): Bacteria > Actinomycetota > Thermoleophilia > Solirubrobacterales > 70-9 > VRUE01. Next base: position 62,301 of record CAVTTJ010000010.1, on the reverse strand, counting down.
TTTCTTCGCCAGGGCGCTCGGCGAGGCCCGGCAGGGCACGCTCATCGCTTGGGCGGTCAGCTCTGCCCTGGCAATCTGCTGTCACTACTTCGCGGTCTTTGTGGTCGCTCCGGAGGCGGTGCTGCTGCTGCTCTGGACGAGCAAGTGGCGTCGCATCGTCGCGGCGTCGCTCGTAGTCGTTGCCGCCGTCGGGCTCCTTCTGCCGATCGCGGCTAAGCAGGCGGAACACGGCCACGCCTCCTGGATCGCCGAACAGCCGCTGGGTGAACGGCTCGAACGCGCCGGGGCAAAGCTGGTCGGCAACGACAACGGCAACGAGCATGGGGTGCGCCAGCCGGGCCCGCTTCCACTGGCACTGCCCGCGGGCCTGGCGCTGATCGCGCTTTCGTTGCTGGCCTTGGCCGGCGACCGGTCGGAGCGCCGCAGCGCGGTGCCGGCGGCCGCGGTGGGCGCTGCGGGGATCGTCGCTCCCCTGGCCCTGGGCGCGGCCGGTGCCGACTATCTGGACGGGCGCAACCTACTTCCGGTGTTCGTCCCGCTGATCCTCGTTCTCGCCGCCGGCTTCGGCGTTCGGCGATATGCCCGCGCCGGCCTTCTCGCTGCGGCCGCGTTCTGCGTCTGCTCGCTCCTCTTCACGATCGAGATCGATCGGCTGCCGCGACTTCAGAGAGAGGATCTGCGCAACGCGGCCCAGCAGGTCGGCCGGCTGCGCCCCGACAAGGCCGTAGTGACGATTCGCTACTCGGCGAACATGCCGCTGCGGTACTACCTCGACGCCGAACCGGCCCGCCGGGCACTGCCTCCGCTGCGCGAGATCGACTTGGTCGGCTCGGCGGCGGCGGCCCAGGAGAACGCCCGGCGCCTCCTCCCTAGCGGCTTCCGACGGGTGGAGTCACGCCCTGTCTCTTACAACTTCACGCTGACCCGCTATGTATCCGCCCGGCCACAGCGCGTGCGCGTGCGCCTGCTCGAACGGGGTGCGCTGGTCGGCGGGGCGCCCCGTGCTGCGGTGTTGGTGAGCGGGCCTCGCTAGCCGCCCTTTCGAGTTTTCCGCCGATTTCGGGTGGCTGACTTGGGCGCCCTGATGCGATCCGCGACCGCGGCCTTGTACTTGTAGGGCTGCAGGGCATTGATGCTGGAGTAGCCGACCAGGTAGATGCGCTGTCCGTCGGAGATCACCGGTGTATAGGTCCCGGTCTTGTAGTGGAAGACCTGACGACCGGTCTTCATCGCATAGCCGTTGGTCGAGCCGTTGGTGAACTCGGCGGCGTAGACGATGTTGCCCACCGCCGAGAGAGAGCCGATCACCGAGCCTCCGGCCGAGCGGATCCAGCGCGGTTCGCCGCTCCTGGCGTTGAGCGCATAGATGTTGCCGTCGAAGGAGCCGATGTAGACCGTCGGCCCAGTGTGGCGGGTGCGGGCGACGACAGGACCGGAGTACACGTAGCCGCCGGTCGAAAAGGACCAGGCGACCTCTCCCGTGGCGGCATCGAAGCTGTAGACACGGTGGTCGTTGTTGCCGGCGTAGACGCGGCCGAAGGCGACGGCGGGAGTCGAGTAGAACGCTCCAGATGTGCCGAAGCCCTGGCCGAGCGATGCCGTCTGCCACCTGATCTTGCCGTTCCTTGCATTGACCGCGTTCATATAGCCGCCGTAGTCGCCGACGTAGAGGACCCCGTGCGAGAAAGCGGGCGCCGACTTCACCGGACCGCCCAGGGTCGTGTCCCAGCGGACATGGCCGTTGCGAGTGCTGAGGGCGAAGAGCTCACCGTCTTCGCAGCCGAAATAGAGGGTCCTTTCGATCACCAGTGGCGAGGACTCGGCGCGGCCCGGCAGCGAGTGTTTCCAAAGCACCCGGCCGGTCTTCGCGTCGAGCTTCACGACATGGCCGGGTTCGAGGTTGACGATATAGAGCCGGTGCCTGTAGTAGGTCGGGGAGGACGCGTTCAATTGGCCGATCCGCCGTTTCCAGAGAACCTTGCCGGTTTCAGCCGCGAGCGCGTACGCGTATCCGTTGTTGTTCACGAAATAGAGCTTGCCAAGAGCGTAGACCGGCGGGAACTCGATCAGTGGCTTGTCGGTGTAGTGCCAGATCAGCCTGTAGGGGGGCTTCACACCCCGGGCAGGGAGGTAGCGGGTGCGGGCCCGGTCCAGCCCGAACATGGGCCAATTGACCGTCCTTGCCTTCGGCTTCTTGGGCCTTTGCGGCTTGAATGCAACGTTCGGGTTGTGAATGTCGGCTGGGCGCTTGAGCAGCTCGTAAGCCACGAGGCCGGCGGCCGCAACGGCCACAAGGCTGGCGGCGATCAGACTGATTGCCAGCCGCTTCCGCTCGCGCCAGAAGCGCCCCGCCCGGTGGTGAACCCGGCGCAACTGCCGCCGGACCGCGCTCACGTCCCGCCGGCGGCAGGCGCAGAGCGGACGCCGCCCTCAGGCGGGTGCGATTCCCCGCTCCTCGAGTCGGTGATCGAAATCAACGTGGGCGCTGCGTCAGCATTTCCTAGATTTTCCTTCGCCGATCGATCATCGGCAGGATGCCGGATGGGAAAGTCACGATAGATCAGGCATATTCGCAACGACGCTTCCCGCCTTGCGGGGCGTCATCCTATGATTGTTCCGAGCTCGGGTGGCGCCGGACACTGGCAACGATCCATCTCGCTGCCCCGGTCTGGGGAAGATGGCCATTGGCCAGGGAACCGTTCTCCCTGCCCCAATCCCTCGCCAGAAGCGCAGCGCGCTCCGGGTCGTCCGCGGGGAGATCGATCAGAGGTGCCGGCATGCGACTCTGCCCTCGCGTCTGACCTGAAGAGGTACCAAATCCGGTACCACCGCTACCCAACGGAAGGTTCAGAGCCCGCTCCTCTCAGACTAGAAGCCCGCCTCCCAGCCGGGCTTCCGACCAATCGGGGAGGCCGGATTTGAACCGGCGACCGCTCGGCTCCAGCCGAGTGCATCCCGACCGTCTGGGCGGCACCTCCTCCTCGAAGGGTTCGACCGCCGGGCATTCGCGCTTTTGAGCCCTGGGCGACGGAGCATCCTCCCCGAGGCCGCGTGACTCAGTCGGGTTCGGGAAGCCGCTCGTGTTGCCCAATCCGTTGCCCACCCACGGAAGACGGCCCCCTCTCGGGAGCCGCGTTCCGCTTGCCTATGCGATGGCGAGGGCCGGAATCGAACCGGCGACACCACGATTTTCAGTCGTGTGCTCTACCAACTGAGCTACCTCGCCTGGTGCCGCGGAGCGGCGGTGTCGAAGGCTAGCGACCGGCGGGGCGAGCGGCTGATTGCATTGGGGGATGCGCAGCGTTCGTGTCGCAGGGGTTGCCTGCGCCGCCCTCGTCGCGGCGATCGCCGTCTCGGGGGGGTCGCGGGCGGATCCCGAGACGCCGCCGGCCATACCGGGAGTGGCGACGCCGTTTCTCGGGACCGCCCTGATCGGTGACGGCGCCAGGGTGGGCGCGGTCGACTCCTACGGCGACGTGGTCGACCTCCGCCAACTGGGGCCGCCGGGGCGGGCGAGGCTCCAGATCCCTGCCGGCCTCCAGGCCGCCGGCAGCGTGCCGCCGAGTACCGGGATCGTCGCCCGGGCCAAGCTGGGGCGGGTGACGGTTCCGTTCTGGCGCGCCGACACCATCCGCCAGGGCTACCTGTCCGGAACCAACGTCCTGCGAACGACCGCCCGCTTCGGCGAGCGTTCGGTGAGCGTGGTGAGACAGGTCGGCGGGCCTGCCGCCGCCCGCGCGGATCGCCGCTGGCTCACCGCCTCGCGGCGGCTCGGGCCGGGCGCGCCGAGCTGGGCGCGCCGGATGTACCGGCGCTCGCTGCTCGTGCTGCGGGCCCTCACCGACTTCCGCACCGGAGCGGCGATCGCGGGCGCCCGGGACGGCTGGGCCTACGTCTGGCCCAGGGACGCGGCCACCGTCGCGCTCGCCCTTATCGCCGCCGGCCACCGGGCCGAGGCACGTCGCATTGTTGCCTTTCTCGAGGGCCTCGATCTCGATGCCGCGGCGCGATTTGAAGTCTCCGGAGCGCCGGTCTCCGGCCGCGCCGCCCAGGGCGACGCCGGCGGCTGGGTCGCGGCGGCCGCGCTGGCCGCGGGCATGCCCGCGGGGCCGGGCCGGACTCCGTGGCGCGACCGTGCCGACTATCAGGAGAAAGCTCCCGGCGATTACCTCGGGAACGCGATCGCGGCGGGCGCACCGCTCCAGGCCCTTTCGGGGTTCGAGAGCGGACAGGGGCTGACACGGGTTGCGGGCTCCGGCTCCGACCTCGACTCGGCGGCGGCGTGGGCGGTGCGGCCGTTCCCGCACCGCAGCCTCTTTCCGGCCGCTCGCCGCACCCTGCTGCGGCTCGCCGCCGAGAGCGGGCGATTCGGGCTGGTCCCATCGCGGGACTGGCCGGACGCCGACCCCTGGACCGCGCCGACGGCCTGGTCTGCCTGGAGCCTCGCCGCCCTCGGCGAGCGCCGGGCCGCCCTGCGGCTGATGGCCGAGCTGCGCCGAGCCGCGACGCCGCTCGGCCTCCTTCCCGAGCGAGTCGGCACCCGCTCGGGCCTCCCCCGCTCGACCACCCCTCTCGCCTGGTCCCACGCCTTTGCGATCCTCGCCCTCCGGGAACTCTGGTGAACCGCCCGACCTGACCGCACTTGAGCACCGTCTGGGTGGTCAACTACGGGCACGTCCGAAATCCGGGGGCCATATCCTCGTCGCCGATGGAGGTGCGGCCGGCGACGCTCGAAGATTGCGCGAGGATCGCCCACGGGATGAAGGTGGTGGTCGACGAAGGCCGCTGGCTCGCCACCGAGCCCTCGGTCGGAGAGGACGATCTCGAGCAGCGGTTCCGCTTCTCGGTCGAATCCCACGAGCACCACCCCTTCGTCCTGATTGAGGACGGCGAGGTGATCGGCGGGCTCGGCCTCAACCCGACCCACGCGCCCGGGGTGCTGGCGCTCGGAATGTGGGTGCTGCCGGAGTGGCGGAGCCGGGGCGGCGGCCGGATGCTCGTCGAGGCGGCGATCGCGGCCCGCCCCGCCGAAGTCCACAAGATCGAGCTCGAGGTCTTCGTCGAGAACGAGCCGGCGATCGCCCTCTACCGGTCGGCGGGCTTCGTCGAGGAGGGCGTTCGGCGCGACCACTACCGCCGCGAGGACGGCTCGCTGCGCTCGGCCCTGGTGATGGCGCGCCTGTTTCCGATCGATCCTTGAGGCAACCGTCGGTCAGATCGAATCGAGGGCGGTCGTGACCGCCTCGGCCGCGGTCTCGACCACGATCACCCCCGGTGCCCCCGCCATTTCCTCGCTGCCGACCAGTCCCCAGCTGTGAAGGGCGACGACCGTCCGGTCGAATGCCCGGGCGTGGCCGATCTCCGAGAGCGTCCCCCAGGCGCCCCCGACAGCGATCACGGCGTCGCCGCTGGCGACGACGGCGAGGTTGCGGGCAAAGCCGACACCGCTGGCGACGACGTGGGTGCAGTGGGGGTTCGCCTCGTCGGCCGAGATCCCCGGGACGATCCCGATCACCTCGCCCCCGGCCTGCGCGGCGCCGCGCGCAGCGGCCTCCATCACCCCGCCGCGGCCGCCGCAGACCACCGTCGCCCCGGCCTCGGCCAGCAACCGCCCGACCTCCTCGGCGAGCCGCCAAGTCTCGGAATCTTCAGCGCAACGACTGGAGCCGATGACGGCAATTTGCGTTCGCCTGCTCTGCTCCCGCTCGCTCGCACCCATGATCACCGGCTATCTTGCTCGCTCGCTCCCGCGTCCGCGGCGAACACGCGTGAACTCGAGCCAATCATTGTCCGCATCAGCTCCAGCGCCCCCTCCTTGTGCAGCGGTTCGTTGAGGTTGCCGCACTTCGGGCTCTGGACGCAGGATGGGCAACCGGACTCGCAGGGGCACTCGCCGATCAGGCGCTCGGCGTCCCCGAGCAGGCGCTCGAACTGCTCGTAGCCGCGCAGCGTGATCCCGACCCCGCCCGGATGGCCGTCGTATATGAAGATCGTCGAGCGCCCGGTCTGGAAGTGGACGTTGGTCGAGAGGCCGCCGATGTCCCAGCGGTCGCACATCGCGATCAGCGGCAGGACGGCGATCTGGCCGTGCTCGGTCGCGTGCAGGGCGCCGAGCAGGACCTCGGGCGGGAGGGCGCCGCTCAGCCGGTCCGGCAGCACGTACCAGAGCGCCTGGGTCGCGAAGTGCTGCTCGGGCAGCTCGAGGGCGACGACGTCGATCGGTTCCTGCTCGGAGATCGAGACCCGCTGGAAGGCGATCACCTGCTCGCTGACCGAGACCTCGCCGAAATGGAGCTCGACCCCGGAGGTCGTCCGCTGCTCGCGCAGGCGCTCGATGTAGATCTCGGTCTCCTTCTTCGGCCGCGTGTACCAATCGCCGTCGAACTTGGAGACGATCGCCCGGCGCCCGTCGATGTCGAGCTGCTCGACCTCGTAGGAGCGCCCGAGGTGCAGGTACACGGCCCCCGGGTGGATCGTCGTGAACGCCCGCTCGGCCTCGACCAGCCCCAGCATCTCGCCCGAATCGCGCTCGATCACCGCGACCGAGTCGGAGGAGGCCGAGCGCAGCGGGATCTTGGCGGCGACGAACTCGCTGCGCCGCGGCAGGATCCGGTCGCCGGCGCGGCGCAGCTCGCCGGCGCCGGTCAGCCTCTCGGCCCGCTCGCGCCAGCCGGGGCCGAAGATCCCGTCGTCCTCAGCTCGAGAGCGGCAGCTCGTAGGCGGCGGCGAGGAGGTGACGGGAGGCGATCTGCTCGCTTTCGTGGTCGAGGATCGCCGCCTCGACCGGTCGGTCGATGAACTCGTCCGGGTGGCGGCAGAAGAACTGGTCGAGCGCGTCCTGGCCGGCGACGTAGACGGCGAGTCCGCGGCGGCGCCGTCCCGCCCTCCCCCACATCTGGCGCAGGCTCGCGACGGTGCCCGGGAACGTGACGCAGATCGCGGCGTCGAGCTCGCCGATGTCGATCCCGAGCTCCAGCGCGTCGGTGGCGACGACGGCCAGCAGCTCGCCGGCGCTGAGCCGGGCCTCGATCTCGCGCCGCTGCTGCGGCGTGTAGCCGCCCCGATACGGCGCGATCCGATCCGCGAGCTCCGGCTTGCCGCGCGCCTCCAGCCCCTCGCGCGCGAAACGCTGGATCAGCTCGATCCCGCGCCTGCTCTTGAGGAAGCAGATCGTCCGCACGCCCTGGGAGACGAGCTCGACCAACATCTCCGCCGCCTCGGAGAGCGGCGAGCGGCGGGTCCCGGTCGCCTTGTCGATCAGCGGCGGGTTCCACATCGCGATCTCGCGGCCGGTCCGCGGGGCGCCGTCGTCGGAGATCGCCTCGAACGGCTCCCCGACCAGGCCCTCGGCCAGCTCGACCGGGTTGGCGATCGTCGCCGAGGCGAGCAGGAATCGCGGCTCGGAGCCGTAGGCGCGCGCGACCCGGCGCAGCCGCCTCAGGACGTTGGCGACGTGGGACCCGAAGACGCCGCGGTAGGTGTGGGCCTCGTCGACGACGACCCACTCGAGGTTTGCGAGGAAGTCGCCCCAGCTGCGGTGGTTCGGCAGCAGGCCGACATGGAGCATGTCCGGGTTGGTGAGGACGAGGTTGTTGCGGCGCCGGATCGCCGGCCGCTCCTCGCGCGGGGTGTCGCCGTCGTAGATCGCCTCGCGCAGGCCCGGCGGGCGCAGCTCGGCGAGCTTCCGCGCCTGGTCCTGGGCGAGCGCCTTGGTCGGGTAGAGGTAGAGCGCGCGGCGCTTGGGGTCGCGGGCGATGCCGTCGAGGACGGGCAGGTTGAAGGCAAGGCTCTTGCCCGAGGCGGTGCCGCTGGTGATCATCGAGGTTCGAGGCCGCCACCGCTTCCAGCGCCTCGCCCTGGTGCGAGTAGAGGCGGTCGATCCCGGCGCGGGCGAGCGCATCGACGAGGCCGGGATCGAGAGCCGTAGGCATCGTCACCGTCCTCGACGGGCGCTCCGGCTCGGCGCTCTCGGCGACGATTCGGCCGTCGCGCCTAGCCGGGTCGATCGCAATCGCCCACGGCGTCTCCAGCAGCGACCGGGAGGGCGTCATGCTGCGGCCCCTGCGCGGATTGCGCCGGCAACCCTGATCGCCTGCAACGAGGACCGGTCGTGGATGCGGAGGATGTCGGCGCCCGCGCGCACCGCGAGGGCGACCGCGGCGATCGTCCCCCACTCGCGCTCGCCGGCCGCAAGGCGGCCGTCCCAGGAGCCGCCGAGGACGGCGCCGATGAAGTCCTTCCGCGAGAGCGAGAGATAGAGAGGAAGCCCGCAGCTCGCCGAGCTCGCCGAGCCGGCGCAGGACCTCGAGGTCCTGCTCGGTGCTGAGGTCGAAGTCGAGCCCGGGGTCGATCGCGATCTGCTCCTCATCCACGCCAAGCTCGAGCGCGCGCTCGACTCGCCCCCCGAACCAGGATCGGAGGTGGTCGACGACGTCGTCGTACTCCTGCGGCTCGCGGTCCACTCGCGGCGGACCCTCGATGTGCATCAGGACATAGCCGCAACCGCTCTCGGCAACGAGCTCGAACATCTCATCCGAGCCGCCGGAGATGTCGTTGACGGCGACCGCCCCCGCCGCCAGCGCCCGCCGCGCGACCTCGACCGAGAAGGTGTCGGCCGAGATCGGCGCCCCGGACCCGGCCAGCCCCTCGATCGCGGGGACCAGCGCCGCCGTCTCCTCGGCCGGGCCGACGGGCGGCCCGCTCCGCGCCGCCACGGCGCCGACGTCGAGCATGTCGAAGCCCGCCTCGACCAGCGCCAGACCATCGGCGACGGCCTGCTCGGGGGTCCCGCTCCGCGCCCCCTCGAACATCGAGTCGGCGGTGACGTTGACGATCCCGGCCGCTATCGGCCGGCTCAGGTCGCGATCGGCTCCCTCGAGTCTCCAGCGCTTCATCCAGCGAGCTTATGCGGCCCCGGCCTCACCCTCACGCTGCGGACGACGGTCTGCGAGAAAGAGTCCCACCCGGCCACATTCGTGAAATCGACGCCGACTCGGAAGCGGACGAGCCTGGCCCGCCGGCGCCTCGGGCTCAGCGGCCCCAGAGACCCGGTCGGCAGCCTGACCCTCAGTGCGCGGGCGAGGCCGAAGTGGGTGAAGGCGATGCGGGCGGGGGTCTTACCGTGGGCCCGGTACAGATGAACCTTGCCGCGCCCTGCCCCGCCGACGGCGACCACCTTGGCCTTCGCCGGCCACCCTCGGGTCGGCAACAGCCCCTGGGGGAGGCTCAGCATCACCTTCTTGACCGCCGCCCAGGGCAGATTCGGGGCGACCCTCATCGATAGCGAGGGATGGCCACGGAGGAGGTGCCGCGCACGCAGCGTCACCAGGGCGGAGGGGATGCAGCCGGCGGCGCGTTCCTTGGCCTCGTTTGCGCTCGAACATGGGAATTCGAGCACGACGAGGCCGTTGGCGCCGAAGGTCTGGTCGTAGCTGCCGTCGGGGTTCAAGCGGGCGACGAAGGCGGTTTGATTCGACACGTAGCCGTTGACGAGGATCCCGCCGCTCGCCAGCGCCGTCACTCCGGCGACCGAGCCCTCGAACGGCCCGCCGTCGGGTCGCCGCAGCAGGAGCAGGCCGCCGTTCCCGAACCCCGGGTCGAGATGGCCGCTGGAGCCGAACTTGGCGAGCATCGGCTGCGGGCAGTCGGCGCAGTGGGCGACCATGTCGCGTTGGACCGGCACCCAGGTGCCCCATTGTTCAGTCGCGCCGCCGAGGACGATTCCGCCGTCGCCCATGACCGCGACGTCTTCCGCCCAGCTGTGAGGAGAGGCTTCGGGGGCATGGGCAGCGGGCCCTTCGATCGGCGGGGCCGAGAAGCCGCCTTCGCCGAAGCCGGTGTCCAGGCTGCCATCGAGGTTGTAGCGGGCGAGCAGGAAGGTGCCGCCGGCTTCGCCCGCCGCGACCAGCCCATCGCCGTCGTTGGCGACGGCATGGAACCCGGCCTTGTACTTGTAGCCGGCCGAGGAGGGCCGCACCAGGCCCGCACCGCCGCCGAAGGCCGGGTCGTAACGCGAGCCGGACCCCGGAACGAACCTGGCCAGGAGTGGACGCGTCTGGAACTTCGATTCTTCGTAGCCGTATGTCAACCCGGCGCCGATCAGCGAGCCATCCGGGACTTCGATGAGCCCGTCGACTTTCGTCGCATCGGCCGGGCCACCCAGCTGCGGGATGGACCCGACCTGTTCCGCTCCGCGGCCGGCGGCGTCGTAGCGGCGCACCCATGCGTCGAACCCACCTCCGCCGACGCCGTGGTTCCCGGCAACGACGATGCCGCCACCCGGTTGGACGAGCAGCGCCGACGGACCCTCTTCGCCGAAGAGGAAGTGGACCTGGTCCGGTTCGTCGGTTCCGCCGATTCCCCCGACCCCAAACGACGGGTCGATCGCCCCATTGGGGAGATATCGGGCGAGCGATCCGGCGACCGCCGCTCCGAGTATGTCTCCGTCGGGCTCGAGCGCAAGCGCGCGGAAGCCGGGCAGCCGCCGGTCGAGCAAGAAGCCGCCTTCGGCGAAGCTGGAGTCGAGGCTGCCGTCAGGGTTCAGGCGAGCGAGGGCGCCGGCTTCGTGCCAGGCGATCCGGCCGGCAATGACGATCTTGCCATCGGGCTGGACGACGAGCGTGGAAGCGTCGGCGGGCGAGGCCGATCCGCCGATCGCACCCAGTGCGGCCAGCAGCATGGCCGCGAAGGCGAGGGCTATCGGCGTTCGCCCTGACATCGCGATCGTTAGCGTAAACCCGGCCTTGGGGCTGAGTTGCGTCTACACCGACCTCGACGGGACCCTCCTCGGGAAGGGCAGCTCCCTCTACCGCGACGCCGACGGCGGCTTCAGCCTCGCCCAGTCGCGCGGGCTCGAGGCCTGCCACCGGGCGGGGGTCGAGGTGGTGATCATGTCCGGCCGGCGCGAGCCCCAGGTCCACGAGGCGGCGCGGCTGATGGGCCAGAGCTCCTACATCTACGAGGCCGGCTGCGCGTTTGCGATCGACGGCGAGACGACGCTCCTCACCGGTGACCTCGTCCCGGACGAGGAGGGGACCGTCTACGAGAAGATCGAGCAGCGGGAAATCCCGAAGATGCTCTTCGAGCGCTACGAGGGCAGGCTCGAGTACCACGCGCCATGGCACCACGGCCGCGTCCTCTCCCACCTCTTCCGCGGCAAGGTCGACGTCGAGGACGCCAACCGGCTGCTCGCCGAGCGAGGCGACGACGACCTGCGCCTGCTCGACAACGGCGCGATCGGCCGCGAGATGGCGGCGGTCGAGGGCCCGACCCACGCCTACCACCTCGTCCCCGCGATCGTCAGCAAGGCGAACGCGGTCGCCGCCCACGCCCGCGCCCGCGGCTTCGACCCCGCCGACTGCATCGCGGTCGGCGACTCGATCGAGGACCTCGAGGTCGCTGCGGCGGTGGGCCGGTTCTTCGTCGTCGCCAACGGGCCCGAGCGCGATCCGGGGCTGCGGACGGCGCTGGCGGGCTGGGACAACGCGATCGTGACCGAGGGCGCGATGGGCGACGGCTTCTACGAGGCCATCGTCTCGACCCTGGTCGAGCGGAGCTGAGCAAGCACTAGACTCGGCGGCCGGAGCGAGCGAGGAAGGAGCCGTGTTGTCGCAGGAGCAGGCGACGGTCGCCGAGCAGGAGTACCTCGAGATCATGTTCTGGCTGGAGGAGGCAGGGCTGCCGATGACGGGGGCCAACATCGCCCGCGCGATGCAGCTCTCGCCCCCCACCGTCCACGAGATGATCGGCCGCCTAGTCGAGGATGGCTACATCACGCGCGAGGCCGACAAATCGCTGGTCTTCACCGAGTCGGGACGCGAGCACGCCAGCTACATCGTCCGCCGCCACCGGATGATCGAGCGCTTCCTCACCGACGTCCTCGGGATCCCGTGGGACGAGGTCCACGAGGAGGCGGAGCGGATCGAGCACGCGATGTCACCGGTGCTCGAGGAGCGGATGCGGGCGGCGATCGGCGACGCGACCACCTGCCCGCACGGCCACCCGATCATCGAGGGCGCGCGCGAGCGGGGGTCGCTGCTGGCCGACGTCGAGGTCGGCGCCGACGTCCACATCCTCCGCTTCGAGAACGAGGCCGAGGAGCTCCTCCACTACCTGAAGGCGGCGGGCCTCGAGCCGGGCCTCGAGGGGGCGGTCGAGAGCTCCGACGAGGACTCGGTGACGATCGCCTCGGGCAGCGGCCGCCACGAGGTCTCGCGCAGCGTCGCCGAGACCGTCTCGGTCCGCGCCGACCCGGCGCCGCCGCCGCGGGCGGCGATCCCCGAGCAGCTCGTCCTCTCCTCGGATCGCTACGGGCGCTAGCTATGCCGCCGCAGTCGCGCGGAGGCGCTCGAGCGCGGTCGCGATCCGCGCGACGCCCTCCGGGATCCGCTCCGGCGGAACGCTCGCGAAGGAGAGGCGGAGGCTGTTCTCGCCACCCTCGATCATGAAATCGGGCCCGGCGACGAATGAGACGTCCTCGGCCTTCGCCTCGGCCAGCAGCGCCGGCGTGTCGGAGCCCTCGGCAAGGTCGAGCCAGAGGAAGTAGCCGCCGCCGGGAACGACGAACTCGGCCTCGGGGATCTGCTCGCGGAGCGCCGAGACGAGCGCGTCGCGTCGCGCCTGCAGGGCGCCCTTGACGAACTCGATGTTGCGGTCGAGGCCGCCCGAGCGGCAGAGCTCGAGGACGATCGACTCGGCCAGCATGTTCGGCGAGATGTAGGTCTCGTTCGCCCGTTTCGCGAGCTTCGCGACCTCACCGGCGGGCCCGGCGAGATACCCGACGCGCACTCCCGGGCTGACCGTCTTCGAGAAGGAGGAGGCGAAGATCACGCGGTCGGCACGGTCGATCTCGAGCATCGTCTCCAGCGGGTCGCCCTCGAACGGGAGCTCCCGGTAGGGGTCGTCCTCGAAGATCCGGAATCCGTGCTCGGTGGCGAGCTCGACCAGGCGCACCCGCTTCGCGGCGGAGAGCGTGCAGCCTGCGGGGTTGTGGAAGTTGGGGATGATGTGGGCGAGCTTGACCGGCCCCCCCTCCAGGGCCGCCTCGAACGCCGCGAGGTCGACGCCATCGGCCTCCAGCGGCACCGGCACGAGCTCGACCCCGAGCCGCTGCAGCAGCAACAGGGTGCGATCGTAGGTCGGCTGCTCGACGATCACCCTGTCGCCGGGCTCGAGCAGGTGGGCGAACAGCATCGCGCCCGCCTCGAGCGAGCCGTTGGCGATCATCACCTGCGAGGCGTCGAGGTCGCCATGGCGCTCGGCGATCCACTCGGCGAGGCCGGGGTGGCCGATCCCCGTCCCGTAGGAGAGCGCCCGCTCCCAGTCCTCTGCGAGCGCCGTCGCGGCCGCCTCGCGGACCGCGTCGCGGGGCAGGATGTCGGCGCTGGGCGCGCCGCGTGCGAATGAGATCGTGTCTCCGGGCATCACGTCCGAGCCTAGCAACGCCCCCGAGCCGCCGATCGGCTGCTCGGGGGGGCGAAAACCTCAGCCCGTGTGACTTTGGCCTCCCCATGGAGGGTCAAACTCACAGACCCCCCTCGGATCGGGGCCGGCGGGCGGAGCGCGACAGGCAGATCGCGGCGCTCGCGGCCCGCCAGCACGGTGTGATTGCGCGGCATCAACTGACTCGAGCGGCCGGGAAGCAAGGCAATCGACTCACGGATCCAATCGAGCCGACTGCTCCCGGTCCACCGCGGCGTCTATGCGACAGGTCACGCAAGGCTGACCAAACGCGGATGGTGGATGGCGGCCGTGCTCGCCTGCGGTGACGGCGCGGTCCTGAGCCATCGCGACGCGGCGGCCCTTTGGGGGCTGATGCGACCGGGCGGCCGGAGCATCGACGTCACGTCCCGGCACGGGAGGCCGGCCGGCGTGGGATTGCCCTGCACCGAGGTCGCCTCGACCAAGAGGACCGGGCGATTCGCGATTGGGTCCCGGTCACCTCCCTCCCCCGCACCCTGCTCGATCTGGCAGACGTCGTGGAAGAGGGTCGCTGGAACCGCGCTGCGGAGGAGGCCGATCGACTCGGGCTACTGGAGTTGGAGGCGCTCGAGCGCCTCTGCAACCGCGCGCCGGGCCGCAGGGGCCTCCGACGCTGCCGGCGCCTGATCGACGCGGCACGGGCCGCCGATCGCACGCGGTCCCCGCTCGAGGACCGCTTCGCGGCCCTCTGCGAGCGCCACCGCATCCCGCCTCCCTCGCGCAACGTCCTCGTCGAAGGGATGGAGGTCGACGCCCTCTGGCCGCGGCACCGACTCGTCGTCGAACTCGACGGCTTCGCGTTCCACCGCCACCGCGCGGCCTTCGAGCGCGATCGCGCGCGCGACGCGGCCCTGCAGGCGGCCGGGCAGAGGGTGATCAGGCTCACGCACCGGCGCCTCGAAGACGAACCGGCGGCCGTGGCCGCCGAGATCGCCCGCCTGCTCAGAAGCCGAGCTTGACGACCTTGGTCTCGACGGTGACTTCGTTGGTGCGGTCGCGCGCGGTGACGGCGACCCGGGCCTTGGCCGTGCCGCCGGCGAGCACCGCGTGTTCGGCCCCCGAGCGGGTCGGGCCGGGAACCTGAAGGACCAGCCGCCGCATGCCGCGGGTGGCTGCCGGCGCGGTGTCCGTCCCGAGCTTGCGGAGGTGCCGGACCTTGCGGCCGTTTTCTTCATCGGCGGTGGCGACGATGCCGCCGGCCCGCAGCGAGCAGGCGACCTGCGGGCAGCGGGCGCGGACGACGATCCTCCGCATCCCCTGCCGGTCGCGGCCGAAGACCTGGAGCTTGGGGCCGGCTTCGTTCAGCACTTTGAGCGGCACCGTGATCGCCGCCAGCGGGTTGCCGTGGCAGGAGACGGTCTGGCCGGTGAAGACGGTTTCGGTCGAGCAGCCCTCGTTGTCGGTCACCTTGAGCGTCACGAAGTACGTCCCGCGGCGCCTGTAGCTGTGGACCCGGGTCGGCTGCGGCCCCTCGGCCTTGGCGTGGTCTCCGAAATCCCACGAGTAGCTGGTGATCGTCCCGTCGGGATCGGTCGAGTTGCTGGCGTGGAATGTGAGTCGTTTCTTTGCCCGGCGCGAGGTCGGGGAGACCCAGAAGGAGGCGGTCGGGCCCTGGTCGGGCACGACGGCGACGGCGACCGGTTTGTCGCCGACCGTGATCGCCCCGCCGTTGATGCCGCGGTTGGTGTCGAGCAGCGAGACGGTCGAGGCGCCGCCGTCGGTGACATAGCCGCGGAGCCCATCGGGCGTGAGCGCCAATCCCGTCGCGCCGGGGAATTCGATCGGCGCCCCGATCGGCATGTCGATCGAGGTGTCGATCTGGGTCAGCGTCCCGTCGACGGCGCTCGCCGCATAGGCGAAGGACCCGTTCGGGGTGGTGGCGATTCCGGTGGGTTCGTTGCCGACGTCGATGGCGGAGCCGATCACCGACCGGCCGGCCGGGCTGAATGCGGTCACCGTGTCGGCAAGGTGGTTGGTGACGAAGCCGCGGCTGCCGTTCGGGGTGATCGCGATCCGCGACGGCCCGAAGGAGTCGTCGATCGTTTCGACGACTTCGCCCGAGTTGGTGTCGATCACGGCGATGCCGCCGCCGCGCTGGGCGACGAAAGCCGAGCCTCCATCGGGAGAGATCGCGACGCCGTCGGGTTCTTTGCCGACCGGGATCGGTTTGCCGACCGGCCCGAATGTGCCGGTGTCGAGAACAGTGACCGTGTCGTCGCCCGAGTTCGTCACGTAGGCGCGGCCGCCGTTCGGGGTGATCGCGATTCCCCGCGGCGCTTTGCCGACGGCGATCGGCCCCTGGACGACGCTTTTGGTCTTCGTGTCGATCACCGAGACCGAGCCTCCGGCCCCGTCGACCACCCAGGCGTATCTCCCGTCCGGGGTGATCGCGACGTCGACCGGTTCGCCACCGACCGGCAGCGAGCCGAGCACCGCGTTGGTCGAGTAGTCGATGACCGAGACCGTGCCGTTGCCGGAATTGGCGACGTAGATTTCGCGCGCCGACGCGCTCGAGCAGAAGACGAGCAGCGAAACGAGCCCGAGCAGGGCGAGACACACAGGGTTGACGCGTCTGAAGCCGATCATCGAGCCGTCCCCTTCCGAGACACGGAAGGCTGCCAAGAGTTGCAGTCCGGGCGGCGGTTTACGCGGAGCCGTTCCCGAGCTCCCTCAGTGCCTCGACCGCGATCTGCGCGGTCTCGGTCGGGCTTTCGCCGACCCTGACGCCCTTCGCCTCGAGTGCTTCCTTCTTTGCCTGGGCGGTCCCCGATGAGCCGGAGATGATCGCCCCCGCGTGCCCCATCTGCTTGCCGGGGGGCGCCGTGAAGCCGGCGATGTAGGCGACGACCGGCTTCGAGACCTCGGACTCGATGAAATCGGCTGCGCGCTCCTCGGCATCGCCGCCGATCTCGCCGACCATCACGATCAGCTCGGTCTCTGGGTCGGCCTCGTACAGCTTCAGGATGTCGATGAAGTCGGAGCCGACGATCGGGTCGCCGCCGATCCCGACGATCGAGGAGTTGCCCTCGCCCGCCTGTTTCAGCTCGTTCCCGATCTGGTAGGTCAGGGTGCCCGACTTCGAGACGACGCCGATCTTGCCTTGGTCGAAGAACTGGGCCGGGATGATCCCGACGTTGGCCTTGCCGGGCGAGAGCACGCCGGGGCAGTTGGGCCCGATCAGGCGGACGCCGGCCTCCTTGGCCTGCCAGTAGATCCGCAGCATGTCGAGAACCGGTATCCCCTCGGTGATCGCGATCACGGTCTCGACGCCGGACTCGATCGCCTCCTCGATCGCCGCTGCGGCGAAGCGCGCGGGGACGAAGATCATCGATGTGTTGGCGCCCGCCTCCTGGACCGACTCGGAGATCGAGTCGAAGACCGGGACGCCCTCGACGTCCTGTCCCCCCTTGCCCGGGGTGACGCCGGCGGCGAGGTAGGTCCCGTAGGCGCGGTTGCGGAGGCCGTGGAAGGAGCCCTCGCGGCCGGTCAGGCCGGAGACGACGAGCTTCGTGTCCTCGCCGACGATGATGCTCATAGTCCTGCCCGCCTGCCCTGCTCGCGCTCGCTCGTGCTCATGACGACCGGCGGCCTCACTCGCTCGCTCCCGCGTCCGCGGCGGGCGGGTTTGCGCTTCCACCCGCCAGCTCGACGACGCGGCGGGCGGCGTCGAGCATGGTCGTCTCCTGGTGCAGGTTCGGCAGGTCGGCCTCGGCCAGGATCGCCAGGCCCTCCTCGGAGTTGGTGCCGTCGAGGCGGACGACGAGCGGAACCTGGAGGTCGATCTCCCCCGACGCGGTGACGATCCCGTTCGCGATCTCATCGCAGCGGGTGATGCCACCGAAGATGTTGAAGAGGATCGCACTGACCTTCTCGTCGGAGGTGATCACGGTCAGCGCGTCGACGATCGCCTCGGCCTTGGAGCCGCCACCGGCGTCGAGGAAGTTCGCCGGCCGGCCGCCGGCCTGGGCGACGACGTCGAGGGTCGACATGCAGAGACCGGCGCCGTTGGCCAGGATCCCGACGTTGCCGTCCAGCTTGACGTAGATCAGGCCCTTCTCCTTCGCCATCGCCTCCTGTGGGTCGTCGTCCTCCTCGGCCTCGGCGGCGAGGTCGTCGTGGCGGAAGACGGCGTTGTTGTCGATCGTGACCTTGGCGTCGAGGGCGACTACCTCGCGCTCGGCGGTGACGATCAGGGGGTTGACCTCGATCAGCGTCGCGTCCTCCGAGGAGGCAACCTCGGCGAGCTTCGCCAGCACCTCGGCCGCCGCCTCGCGCACGTCCTCGTCGAGCCCGGCGGCGTCGACGATCGGCCGCGCCGCGGTGGCCGTGAACGGCCGGGTCGGATCGATGTGGTCTTTGACGAGGGCATCGGGGTCCTCCTCGGCGACGGCCTCGATGTCCATCCCGCCCTTGGCGGAGACCATCGCCAGCAGCTTCTTCGCCGAGCGGTCGAGGATCACCGAGGCGTAGTACTCGGAGGCGATGTCCGATCCGCCCTCGACCCAGACCTGGTGGACCTCGAACGGGCCCTCGCCATGCGGCCCGACGATGTCCATGCCGAGGATCGCGCCGGCGTGCTGCTCGGCCTCCGCCCTGTCGGCTGCGATCTTGATCCCGCCGGCCTTGCCGCGGCCGCCGATCAGGACCTGGGCCTTGATCGCGCACGGATATCCGATCCGCTCGGCGGCGGCCACGGCCTCCTCGACGGTCGATGCGACCTCGCCGCTGGGCACGGCTATGCCGTGCTCTGCGAACAGCTGCTTGCCCTGATACTCGAGGAGGTCCATTTTTAGGCGCGCCCCTGCGGCGCGGGCGGCAGCCTATAATGCCGCGGCTCTGCGATGCCCCTTCCCGGTCTCAAAACCATCGAGTGGGTGACCACTGATTGCTACGGAACCCTCATCGATTGGGAGAAGGGGATCATCGAAGCCTGCAAGAAGGAGGCCGAGAAGGACGGGTTCAGCTTCGAGGAGGGACCGTTCCTCGGGCGCTTCCTCGAAGTCCAGGCCGAAATCATGGCCGGCTCCTACGAACTCTACGCCGAGGTCCTGCGCCGGACGATCGTCAAGGTCGCGGGCGAGATCGGCTGGGAGATCGAGCCCTCACGGGCCCAGTTCCTGCCCGACAGCGTCGCCTACTGGCTGCCCTTCCGCGAGGCGAACGCGGCGATGGACCGGCTCGCCAAGCGCTACCAGATCGGGATCATCTCGAACATCGACGACAAACTGCTCGGCGTCTCCCGCCGCCACCTTCGGACCGAACTCGACCTCGTGGTCACCGCCCAGCAGGTGCGCAGCTACAAGCCCGAACCGGTCCATTTCAAAGAGTGCGCGCGGCGGATCGGCGGCAAGAAAGGCTGGGTCCATATCTGCTCCAGCTACCGGACCGACGTGGCGCCGCTGCTGAAGATGAATGTTCCGGTCATCTGGGTAAACAGGCACGGAGAGAAACTCGATGGCCGCAAAGCACCCAGCGCGACCGTGAAAACACTGCGCGACGCAGCGAAAAAACTCGGCGCGTCCTGAACGACCAATAGCGTTTCGCAACTTCACGGCCGGCCGGTGTTTCGTGGCTGAGGGCCTGGCGAGCGCCTGTGATGCACGAACCGAGCCAAACTTCCCTGCAAGCACGGAACCGCCTCGCTTTCGCGGCGGGCCTTGTCGCCCTGCTCGCGGTCCTCTTCGCGGCATTCGTGGGCGGCCGCGCCAGCGCCGCCTCCTCGCAGCCGCCGAACTTCGTCGTGATCCAGACCGACGACCAGACCCTCGACGGGCTCTACGCCGCCGCCCGCGCCTACCCGGGCGCCCCGCTCACCCGGGCGATGCCCGCGACCCTCGACCTGATCGCGAAGAAGGGGATCACCTTCAACCGCTACTACGTCTCCTACCCGCTCTGCTGCCCGTCGCGCGTCTCGCTGCTGACCGGCCGCTACGCCCACAACCACAACGTCCGCGGGAACGTCTCGCCGAACGGCGGCTACGTCGGGTTCTCGTTCCGGGGGGCGATGACCCACAACATCGCGACCTGGCTGCAGGCGGACGGCTACCACACGATCCACATCGGCAAGTTCCTCAACGGCTACGGCGAAGAACCCTGGGACAACGGGACGACCGTCCCCCCCGGCTGGGAGTCCTGGTACACGATCCTCGACAGCGACCGGACGCACTACTACTACGGCTACTCGATGGACATCAACGGCAAGGTCGTCGGCCCGTTCGGCGACCCGGGGAGCTGGGAAACCCGGGAATACGGGACCCGCGACGACATCGGCTGCCCGTTCGCGCCGGCCAACGGGCAGCCCTGCTACTACGTCACCGACCAGCTGACCAACATCGCGACCTCGGAAATCCGGGCCAATCCCTCTGACCGGCCGTTCTATCTCCAGCTCGACTACACCGCGCCGCACGGCGACTTCCGCCGGCCGGCCGGCCCCGAGCCGAGCCCGCGCCACTACGACTGGTTCCGCGGCGCATCCCTGCCGCACGACGAAGAAGAAGGGCTCGACGAGGGCAACGTCTCCGACAAGCCCAGGTTCATCAGGGAAGCGGAACACCTCTCGCCCAGCGATCGCCACACCTACCTCGTCTACTGGCAGAAGCAGCTCGAGGCGCTGCGCGACGTCGACGACGGCGTCAGGCAGATCGTCGGCGCCCTGAGCGAAACGGGCAAGCTGAAGAACACCTACATCATCTTCACCTCCGACAACGGCTTCTTCTTCGGCGAGCACCGCCTGCTAGGCGGCAAGTTCCTCGCCTACGAGCCCGCCACCCACCTGCCGCTGCTGATCCGGGGGCCGGGGATCAAGCCCGGCAGCTCGACCGGCGAGCTCGCGGCGAACATCGACATCGCCCCGACGGTGCTCGAACTGGCGGGCGCCAAAGCCGACAAGAGCATCGACGGCCGCTCGCTGGTCCCGTTCATGCGCGAACCCGATCTCCGCACCCGCCGTCCGATCCTGTTCGAGTCCTTCGTCGAGACCAACGATGTCGAGGCCCAGGGCGCGCTCTCGATACCGGGCGATCAGAGCAGCGCCTCGCACGCGAGTGCGAGCGCCGCCCCCGAGCTGAAGCAGAACACCGCGCATGCCTCGCTGCTGGCGCCGCCGAAGGACTACTCGGGGATCCGGCTCGGCCCCTACAAGTACATCGCCTGGCCCGACGGGGAGAAGGAGCTCTACGACATCAACCGCGACCCCTACGAGCTCAACTCGATCGTCAACGTCCCCAACTTCTTCCCGATCCGCAACTTCCTCCACCGCGAAATGCTGCGGCTGACCGAATGCTCCGGCAGGTCCTGCTCGGAACCGAGCGGCCCGTTCCCCCTGACGCGCAAGGAAGCCCAGCGCCTACGCGCCCAGAAGCGACGCGAAGTCCGCGAACGCGAGCGCCAGCGCGAACGCGAAAAACGCGAACGGGAACGCCCCCACCACAAACCGCGGCATCACTGACGGCCTCTACTCGATGACGGCCAGAGTGTCGCCGCTGGAGACCGCGGCGCCCTCGGTGACGTTGAGGGCGGTGACCTTGCCGCTGCGGTGGGCGACGATCTCGTTCTCCATCTTCATCGCCTCGATCACGCAGACCAGGTCTCCCTCGACGACCTCGGCGCCCTGCTCGACCGCGACCTTGAGGATCGTCCCCTGCAGCGGCGAGGGGAGCGACTCGCTCGAGGCGCCGGCGGCGCCGCCCGATTTCCGCTCCCGTTTCGGCGGTTTGCGGCCGCCGGCAGCGGGAGCCGCGGCGGCGCCGGCCGCAGCCGCCTCGCCGATAACGGTGACGTCGAAGAGCTTGCCCGAGACCTCGACCTTGTAGTCGCGGGAGACCGTCTCGGCGGCGCCCTCCTCGGGCGCGGCCGCCTCCGCCGCCTCGGGCGCGGTCGTCTTCAGCCACTCGCGATCCTCCATCAGGTCGCGGCAGGTCTCGCCGTTGTCCCACTGAGGGGTCGCGAGGATCTTGCGGTGGAACGGGATCAGGGTCGTCAGGCCGCCGATCTCGTACTCGCGCAGGGCCCGCAGCATCCGACGCGTGGCGTGCTCGCGATCGACGTCCCAGACGATCAGCTTGGCGACCATCGGGTCGTACATCGGCGTCACCTCCGAGCCCGCCTCGACCCCGGAGTCGACGCGGACGCCGGGGCCGGCCGGCTCGCGGTAGGTCGTGATCGCGCCCGGCGCGGGGGCGAAGTTCTTGTGGGCGGCCTCGGCGTTGATCCGGCACTCGATCGCGTGGCCTCGCATCTCGAGGTCGTCCTGGGCGATGCTCAGCTCCTCGCCGGCGGCGACGCGGATCTGCTCGCGGACGATGTCGAACCCGGTGACCATCTCGGTGACGCAGTGCTCGACCTGGACCCTGGTGTTCATCTCGAGGAAGAAGTACTCATCGCCGACCTGCATCCCCTCGACCGTCCCGGCGCCCCGGTAGTCGACCGCGGCGGCTGCGTCGGTCGCGATCTTGCCGATCCGCTCGCGCATCTCGGCGTCGACGTGGGGGCCGGGCGACTCCTCGATCACCTTCTGGTGGCGGCGCTGGATCGAGCAGTCGCGCTCGCCGAGGTGGATCACGTTGCCGTGCGAGTCGGCCAGCACCTGGACCTCGACGTGGCGCGGGTCCTCGAGATAGCGCTCGACGTAGACCCGGTCGTCCGAGAAGAACTTCTCGCCTTCGCGGGCCGCCCCCTCGAAGGCCTCCTCGAGCTCGTCCGGGGTGATCGCCACCCGGAAGCCCTTGCCGCCGCCGCCGCCTGCCGCCTTGCAGGCGACCGGGTAGCCGGCGTCCTCGGCCTGCTTGCGGGCCTCCTCGACGTCCTTCGCGGGCTCGGTCGCGCCGGGCACGATCGGGACCCCCGCCTCGGACATGATCTCCCGCGCGCGGGTCTTCGAACCCATCGCCTCGATCGCCTCCGGCGGCGGGCCGATGAAGACGACCGCGGCCTCGCCGCAGGCGCGGGCAAACTCGGCGTTCTCGGCGAGGAAGCCGTAGCCGGGGTGAATCGCCTCGGCGCCCGCCTCCTTGGCGGTCTCGATGATCTTGGCGATGTTCAGATAGCTCTCGGCCGGCACCGCGGGGCCGATCAGGAACGCCTCGTCGGCCTCGCGGACGTGCGGCGCGTCGCGGTCGATCTCGGAGTAGACGGCGACCGACCCGATCCCCATCTCCCTCAGAGTCCGGGCGACGCGGATCGCGATCTCGCCGCGGTTGGCTATCAGCACCTTCTGGAACACCGGGTCGCGCAGTCTATTCAGCCCGATGCGGGCCGCGGCTACTGCTTCTTGAGGGTGACCGAGACGGCGCTGGTGGCAGCGTGATCGCCGCCATTCGGCGTGAAGGCGACGGTGACCTTGATCTTCGCCTTGCCCTTCTTCTGCAGCTGTTTCAGCGCCTTGCCCTTGGCCGCGACCGCGACCGTCACCGGGCCGGCGGCGGCGGCGCGCTTGCTCTTGCCCTTCACCTTCTTGCCGGAGACGGCAACCTGGCCGGGGCCCGAGACCTCGACGCTCAGCGTCGCAGTCCCCTTCTTCTTGTTGAGTTTCGCCTTGCCGATCCTGAACCCATATGAGGGCGAGATCGCGATCGTCCCGCTCGCCGAGGCCGGCGTACCGGCGGCGTCCACGGCGGTCGCGGTCACGGTGTAGACACCCGGGGCCGAGTACACGTGGGAGACGGCGGTCCCGGGAGCCCCGAGCCCATCGCCGAAGGTGAAGTCGGTCGATTTCAGCGGCCAGACGTCGAACGGCGAGGCCGAGAAGGAGACCGGCACCCCGACCGTCCCGGTCGGCGGAACCGAGATCCCGCGCATCTCGGGCGGCGAGGCGTCATAGCCGGCCGCCTGGGCGATCAGGTTGGCCCCGTCGGTTCGGGACCAGACCACGGTCGCGTTGCCCTCGGCGTCGATGGCGGCATCGGGATGGAGGAAATCCGGGCTCGTCGCCGAGACTTCGACCGGAGCCGCGAAGGCGCCGCTGCCGGTGCGAATCGCCGCCTTGACCACGGGTTCGTTGCCATTCGCCTTCCGGCCCGGCCAGGCGATGACGGCGTCGCCGGCGTCGTTCATCTTCAGATCGGTGTCGACCGGCCCGATTGCTTCCGGCACCGCAGCCACGTCCACCGGCGCGGAGAAACTGCTTCCCGGGGGGCGGTTGGAGGCCTGGATGATCGAGCCTTCTTCTTCGTCCCAGGTCCAGACGACGGTCGCGAAGCCGGCCGTCGTCATCGCGATCTCAGGGCCGACCGAGCTCTTGCCCGCTTCGGAGATCGGTTCCCCGGCTTTGAAGTCGTCGTTGCCGGGCTTGAGGGCGGCGTTGACGCGGGTTTCCGTCGCGCCTTCCTCCTCCCAAACCGCGATCGCCTCGCCGGCGCCGTCCATCGCGACCTTGGGCTCAAAGGAGTTGACGCCGCTGCTGGAGAGTTGGTCGCGCCCTTCGAAGGGGCCTCCGGCGGGACGCTCCGCCGCTTCGACCACCTGGTCGGTCCCGTCGAAATAGCGCCAGGCGACGACCGCGTCGCCGGCGGAGTCGATCGCGACCGAGGGTTCGACGGCGCTGAGGTGCAGGAATGTGGGTGGTTCCGTGGGTTCTTCAATCGGCGGTTCGATCGGCGGCGACACGGTTTCCGGTTCGGAGAAGCCGCCGCCGGCCTGCATCACGGAGGCTTCGACGAAGGTGGCGTCTTCGTCGACCGCCGATCCGGGGTCCGTGCGGGTCCAGACGACGGCGACGTCGCCGGCGTCGTTGACGGCCATCTGGAGGCCGTTCGGGATCACCGCGGCCGGCATCTGGGCGGCGCTGACCGGCGCACCGAAGGCACCCCCCGGAGGCCGGATCGCGGCCTGAATCTGGTACACGCCGGGCGGGTTGATGAGCCGCTTCCAGACGGCGACCGCCTCGCCGCTCCCGGTCATCTCCAGCTGCGGGTCGGTAACCCCTCCGACCAATTCCCCCGGGGAGCTGAACTGCTGGCCCGGTTCGCGGGTCGAGGCCTCGCCATGAAATCCGGCGTTGGAGGTGTTGTTCTTCTCCCAGACCGCCGTGGTGGCGCCGTTGTCGGCCATCGCGACGGCCGGGTTCGTCGCGTCGCGGCCAGGCGCCGAGAGATCCTGCGGGGGAAGCCAGACGCCCGCCGACGCGAGCGGGGCGGCGACGAGGAAGATCGCGCAGGCGATCGCGCCCGCCGATAGGCGGCGGCCGAATGCTGCGCTTGCTTCGAGCGTGAGTCTCATTTCCCCTCCCAGGCTCCTCACCCGTCATGACACATCAGAGCGGGCGATGACTCGGTGACCTTACTCCCCTGTTCATCTAGGGTCGTCTCCGATCTTGATCGAGCTACAGTCGCACTCGACCGTCTCCGACGGCCAGCTAGAGCCGGCCGAGGTGGTCGCGCGGGCGGCCGAGGCGGGGGTCACGACCCTCGCCCTCACCGACCACGACGCGATCGCCGGCGTCGCCGAGGCGATGGCCGCGGCGGAAGAGCAGGGGATCGACCTGGTGCCGGCGATCGAGATGTCCTGCGTCCACGAGTTCGCCGAAGACCTCCACATCTGCGGCTACTGGGTCGACCTCGGCGCGATCGCCGCGGCCTGCGAGCGTGCCCAGCACGAGCGGGTCACCCGGGCCGGGGAGATCGTCGAGAAGCTGCGCGGCGAGGGTTTCGACCTCCACCTCGAGGACGCCGTCAGGGAGGCCGGCGACGCGCTCTCGATCGGCCGCCCCCACATCGCCCGCGCCGCCGGCGCCAGCGGGGACCTGGGCCCCTTCTTCGAGGAGTACCTCGTGCCGGGCGCGAAAGCCTTCGTCCCCCGGGCCTGGCCCACCGCCGAGCAGGCGGTCGAGCTGATCCACGAGGCCGGCGGCGTCGCCGTCCTCGCCCATCCCTACTGGGACATCTCGGCACCGGAAGAGGTTGACGAGCTGATCCGCGCCCTCGGCGTCGACGGGGTCGAGACCTTCTACCCGACCCACACCGAGGAGCAGACCGCCCACCTGGTCGAGCTCTGCGGGGAGCTCGGCCTGGTCACGACGGCCTCCTCCGACTACCACGGGCCGACCCACCGGACCTTCTCGGAATTCGGCGCCTACAAGACCTACGGCCTCGGCGAGCCGAAGGTGCCGCTCAGGCGGTGACCGCGGCGGCGGGAATCAGGTCGCGCTGCTCGAGGTAGGCGAGCAGCCTCTCCGCCGACTCCTCCGCCGTTTCGTTCTCGGTGTCGCAGACGACCTCGGGGTTCTCGGGCGCCTCATAGGGGTCCGAGACGCCGGTGAATTCCTTGATCTCGCCGGCGAACGCTTTCGCGTAGAGGCCCTTGACGTCGCGCTCGGCGCAGGTGTCGACCGAGGCCTTGACGAAGACCTCGATGAAGCGCTCGCCCATCAGCTCGCGCGCCTCGGCGCGGATCTCGGCGTAGGGGGAGATCGCCGCCGTGATGACGGGAACGCCGTTGCGGCTCAGCAGGTCGGCGACGAAGGCGATCCGGCGGATGTTGGTGTCGCGGTCCTCTTTCGAGAAGCCGAGCCCCTTCGAGAGGTTTTCGCGGACGATGTCGCCGTCGAGGATCTCGAGTCTCGTGCCGCGCTCGCGCAGGTGCCCCTCCAGCAGCCTCGAGATGGTCGTCTTGCCGGCCCCGGAGAGCCCGGTGAACCAGAGGGTGAATCCGTTCTCAGCGGCCATGTTTGCCTCAGTCCTCCTTGTAAGCGTCGATCAGGATGTCGGCGACCTCGTCGCGCGAGAACTCGTGCGGCGGGCGTTCGCCTTTGCCGAGCATCTCGCGCACCTTCGTCCCCGAGAGGAACAGATGCGCTTCGGCGTCGTGCGGGCAGGTCTTGCCGGAGGCGAGGCCCTCGCACTCGTTGCACCAGAAGGTGTGCTCGAAGAACAGCGGCTCGATGCCGAGCTCGTCGATGTCGATCTCGTCGAAGATCCGCTGGGCGTCGTAGGTGCCGTAGTAGTCGCCGGCACCGGCGTGGTCGCGGCCGACGATGAAGTGGGTGGCGCCATAGTTGCGGCGGACGATCGCGTGCAGCACCGCCTCACGCGGCCCCGCGTAATGCATCTTCGCCGGCTTGACGCCGAGCACCACACGGTCCTGCGGGTAGTACTTCTCCATCAGGACCTCGTAGCAGCGCATCCGCACGTCGGCCGGGATGTCGCCGGCCTTGGTCTTGCCGATCAGCGGCTGGATGAAGAGGCCGTCGCAGGTCTCCAGCGCGGCCTTGGTCAGGTACTCGTGGGCGCGGTGGATCGGGTTGCGGGTCTGGAATGCGACGATCCGCTTCCAGCCGCGCGCCTCGAAGTCGGCCCGGTGCTCGGCGGGCGTCTTGTAGCGCCGCATGAAGGCCTCGTCGTGGTCGGGCAGCGCGTCGACCTCGATCGGGCCGGCGATCATCCGGTTGCCCTCGGCGTAGATCGCGGCGACGCCCGGATGCTCCTCATCGGCGGTGCCGTAGACCTGCTCGGCCTCCCTCTTGACGTCGCGCTCCCAGATCTCCTCGACCCTGATCCGCCCGAGGTGTTTCCCCTCATCACTGGACAGAGTGACCACATCACCCACCGCGCAATCGAGGTCCGTGGCCAAGGTGATCGGGATCGGCCATATATGGCCGCCGTCGACGGTCCGCATCTCGGAGCAGACGCGCTCCCAGTCGGCGGAGCCCTGGAAGCCGGTCAGCGGCGCGAAGCCGCCGTTGCCGATCATCTCGAAGTCGGCGGTGTGGCGCTCGTCAAGGGTCAGGGAAAGCTCGGTCATCGTCTCACTCATCGAAGAATTCTCACCAATCGGTCGCAGGGAAGGGGGGTTGGGCACTGTGGATGGATTGCCGGAACGCCGCTAGTTGATCCCGCACTCCGTCTTCGCGAGACCGGCCCAGCGGCCTTCGCGAGGCGAGCCGCCCGGCCCGACCGGCTTGGTGCAGTGGGTGCACCCGATCGAGGGGTAGCCCTGGTCATGAAGTGGGTTGTACGGGAGATCATGCTCGTGGATGTAATTCCAGACATCGGCCTCGGTCCAGTCCGCGAGGGGGTTCAGCTTCCAGAGGCCAAACCGCTTGTCCAAGGCAAACTTGGGGGTATTGGCGCGATTGGTTGAGTCCTCGCGGCGGACGCCGGCGAGCCAGCAGTCTACGGAAGAGAGGGCGCGGCGCATCGGCTCGACCTTGCGGATCCCGCAGCAGGCGTCGGAATCGCGGTTCCAGAGCTCGTCGCCGTGCTTCTCGGCCTGCTCGGAGAGCGAGATGTTGTGGTAGCGATCGAACTCGATCCCGAGCCGCTCGGCGAGCCGGTCGCGGGTCTCGTAGGTCTCCGGGAAGAGGACGTCGGTGTCGAGGTAGAAGAAGCGCGCATCGGGGTTGACCTGGGTCGCCAGGTGCGCCGTCACCGAGCTCGTTTTCTGGAACGAGCAGGCGATGTAGTGGCTCTCGCCGAAGGTCTCGAACATCCACTCGATCGACTCAGGCGCGGTCCGATTCTCGAGCTCGGCGGCGACCGCCTCCGCGTCGATGTCCGGCCTGACTGCGATTGGGGCACTCATATCGCGCACTCGCCCTCCCCGCGCTCGACCTTGTAGGGGCTTGCGCGGTTCCAATCGATGAATTGCTGCATCGTCTCGAGGCTGAACTCGGCCGGAAGGGTCAGATCCTTTACCGCCGCTTCGAAGGGCTCGGCGCCGATCCGCTCCGCGAACGGGTTGAAATCCTCGCCGTCGGCGCGCTCGGCCTCATACAGCCGGATCCAGCGCTCGACGGCCTCGGGGACGCGTTTGGCCGGCAGGCGCGATTTCAGCCTGGTGCCGAAGATGACATCGCCGCCCTCGTAGTTGCCGCCGATATGGGGGATGTAGGCGGGCATCTGGCGCTCGCCGACCTTCAGCGAGGCTCCGTAGAAGCCGATGTTGGCGATGTGGTGCTGGCTGCAGCCGTTGGGGCAGCCGCTCATCTTGATCTGGATCTTCTTCGTCTGCGGGTCGGCGATCTCCATCTCCTCGACCCGCTGCTTGATCGCCCGGTTGAGCCCCATCGAGCTCGTGATCCCGAGTTTGCAGCTGTCGGTCCCGGGGCAGCTGACGACGTCGGTGACAGTCCGCGGCCCGACCTCGGAGAGGCCGAGCGCCTCGAGGCGCTGCCAGACGTCGTACAACGACTCGTCCCGGACCCAGCGCAGAACCAGGTTCTGCTGCACGGTGCTGCGGGCGTAGCCGCCGGTGAACTCGCGCATGATCGCCGCCAGGCCGCGGAACTGGTCCGGCGTCAGGTCGCCTCTGTCGATCTTCACCTCGACCGCGGAGAAGCCCTCCTGGCGCTGGGCCTGGACGTTGCCCTCGACGAAGCGCTCGAACCCGGTGCGGTCGCCGTTCGGCGAGGCCGCGGCGGCCGGGACCGGCGGGGCAAGCTCCTCCTCGTCGTCGTCGAACCGGAGCCGGTCGAGGTCGAAATCGCGCTCCTGCGCCCACTCGCCGGTCAGCTCCTCGTCGACCTGCTCGCGGAAGGCGTCGATCCCGATCTTGTCGATCAGGACCTTGATCCGGGCGCGGGCGCGGTTGACGCGAAGCCACTCCTGCCGATCGAAGATCCGCAACGCGGCCTCGGCGACCTTGAGGTAGTCGCCGTTGTCGGCCTCGACGAACTCGTAGAGGGTCGGCGCGACGCGGGCCATGATCGAGGTGCCGCCGCCGACCCTGACCTCGAAGCCTCGGACACCGTCGCGCTCGCGGCTGAGAAAGGCGATGTCGTGGATCCCGGTGATCGCCCGGTCCTCGTCGGAGCCGGTGAAGGCGGTCTTGATCTTGCGCGGCATCAGCTGCGTCGTCGGGTGGCGGACGAAGTAGCGGACGTAGGCGCCAGCGTAGGGAGTCGGGTCGAAGACCTCGTCGGGGGCGACGCCGGCCCAGGGATCGCCGGTGACGTTGCGGATCGTGTTGCCGCAGCCCTCGCGCGAGGAGAGCCCGGCCTCGGCGATCTCGCGCAGCAGCTTCTCGGTGTCGCGCAGCGGGACGTGGTGGATCTGGATGTTCTGGCGGGTCGTGATGTGGCCCTTGTCGAGTGGCGCATAGCGCTCGACGACCTGGCCGAAGACGTCCATCTGCTCAGGGGTGACGCCGCCGAAGGGCAGCTTCACCCGGATCATCTGGACGTCGGGCTGGCGCTGACCGTAGACGCCCTGCTTGAGGCGGAAGCCGATGAACTGGTCCTCGGCCAGGTCGCCGGCGAGGAACTGCTCGGCTTCGTTGTCGAAGTCATCGAACTCGCGCTCGATGATCGGGATGATGTGCCCGGGGACGTTCTCGTAGGTCTCCGGGTTCTCGAGGGTCCCGGTCCGTCCCTTGCCGTGCTGCTTCTTGTCCTGGTCGACGACTACCTCCACGGCCAGGGAAAATAGCAAAACCTGACAGGGATTAGGGTATTTTGAGTCTCAGCGGGGTTTTCGTGCCTGGAGCAGGGCCGCGGCCTCGCCCGACTCGGCAACGAAGCCGCCCTCCGGGTCGAGCGGCCGGCCGCTCTCGGCCCAGGCCTCGATCCCGCCCGAGAGGACCCTCGCGTCGTATCCCTCGCCCGCCAGGGCAGCGGCGGCCATGTCGGAGCGGTTGTCGCCGCGGCAGTAGAGGAGGACCGGGCGCTCGCGGTCGATCTCCGCGACGCGCTTGCCGAGCTCGCCGAGCTCGATGTGCTCGGCGCCGGCGATCCGGCCCGCCTCCCACTCGTGGTCGGTGCGGACGTCGATCAGCTGTGCCCCCTTGTCGATCAGGCCGCCGACGTCCTCCGGGGCGACGGTCGCCACCTCGCTCAATCGACGTCCGTCCCCTCGACGAGGAACGCAATCCGGACGTGGGCCCGGTACTCGTCGAGGTTTTCGCCGCGGATACCGGTCGAGACGATGTCGACCGCGCGGATGTTCCGCAGCGTGCCCTGGGCCTGAGCCAGCGCCTGCCGGGCGGCATCGTCGGTTGAGGTTTTCGAGCTGCCGACCAGCTCGATGATTTTCACGACAGCCATTTCAGCCCTCCTTGTGAGTCCTGCAGGATGGCTCGCTTGGCGCTGACGCCCTCCGCCAGCGCCGCCCGATGCCACGGGCCGGTCGCCTCCCGCCCATCGCCTTCGGCCGGAGCCGTCTCAGCGCGGAACCGGTCGAGCGCCGCGGCGATCGCGGCGGCCTCGTCCGGTCCCGGAGCCCTGGTCATGGCTCTAGCCTAGATGACCCTTGGCGGGCCCACCCGCGGCCTGGCCGAGACCCTTGACCGGGGTCCCGTGGGTGACCGAGGCGCAGGCGGTCGTAGGCGGGTCGAAGGAATCGATCAGCGCCTTGCCTTCGGGCCGGACCGGGTGGCGCCCGCACTGGATGACGAAGTCGCGCCTGCCGTCGCGGGCGTCGATCGTGTCTTCGCCGCCGTTGCCGTAGAACTCGTCCTGGCCGGGCTGCCCGAGCATCGAGTTGGCCTGCGAGTTGCCGATCAGGACATCGTTGTCGAACGATCCCTCCATGTCCTCGTCGGTGCGGTCGAGGTGGACCGGATTACAGCCCTTGATCGCGTCGACCCAGGCCTTGTGTTTCGGGAAGGAGATGTAGAGCAGGCCTGGGTGGGCCTGGGTCTCAGCGAAGGAGGCGTCGTCGCGCCCGGGCCCGCCGACGATGTCGCCGCCGGCGCAGCCGCTGCCGGCCGCGAGCAGGTCGCCGCTGCCTTCGCCGTAGAGGTAGGTCGGGCCCGGCACGTTGCCGATCAGGCCGTCGGAGCCGGCGCCCCCGTAGAGGCGGTCGGCGCCATGGCCGGCCTCGATCAGGTCGTCCTCGGGGCCGCCGTGGATGACGTCGTTGCCGAGCCCGCCGCCGATCCGCACATCCTCGACCGCGGCCAGCGAGCCTTCGACCCGGAACTTGTCGTTCCCGGGGCCGAGGTCGGCCATCATCCAGCGGGCGGGGCCGTCGGCGGAGCAGTTGACCTGGACGGTGCTGACCCGAGTGCAGCCGGGCCCGATCGCGACGCCGCCGCCGGTGGTGATGCCGAAGCTCGAGGAGAGCGGGTCGAAGGCGACTGTGAAGTCGTCGTTGCCGCCGCCGCCGACGATCGCCAGGCCGCCGCCGCCCGCCGGCGTCGAGTCGAGTTCGATGTAGGCGGTGGCCTTCGGTTTCTTTTCCTTGCCGCAGGATTCGGTCCGCCCCTTCGCGCCCTTGCAGCCGTCGCTGCCCTGGCCGCCGATCAGCGTGTCCGCGCCGCCGCCGCCGATCAACGTGTCGTTGCCGGCCCCGCCGTCGAGGACGTTGGCGTTCTTGTTGCCGATCAGGGTGTCCTTGAAGGCCGACCCTTCGATGCTCTCGAACCGAAAGAGCGTGTCGTGGCCGTCGCCGCGCGCGAGGTGTTCGGGCAGCGAGACGTAGTCGCCGCCGTCGCGACCCGCCGCGACGTCGGTGGCGAAGGAGGCGACGTCGCCGGTGCCCGAGCCGCCGTCCATCCGGTCATAGCCATAGTCGCCGTGGACGAGGTCGAAATTGCCGGGGCCGCCGTTGAGCGTGTCGATCCCGAGGCCACCGGCAACCTCGTCGTAGTTACCCGGCCCGCCGAGGAGGGTGTCGTCGCCGAGGTCGCCGATCACCCGGTCGTGATCGCCGGTGCCGCCGTCGGCGATGTCATTGCCGCGGCCGCCGTGGATCAGGTCGGCGCCGGGGCCGCCGCAGAGCAGGTCGTTGCCGAGGCTGCCGAGGATCACATCGTCGCCCCCGCCGCCGTAGATCACATCGCGGCCGGGCGTGCCGGTCAGCTTGTCGGGACCTTCGGTGCCGACGATCTGCGCCTGGCGCCCGTGACAGCGGGGGACTTCTGGTGTCGGCGTCCCGCTTTCGGCAGCGGTCGCCACGCCCGCGGCGAGCACCGTCGCGGCAAGCGCACAGCCGACCGCTGTTGCCCGGATGCGTTCCCTCACCGGCTGTAAGAAACCAGCAGGCGCGGATGGGTGCGGTCTCAGGCGCTGCGAATCAGCTTCTTGTTGACGAACTCGTCGGCTCCATAGGTGCCCAGCTCGCGGCCGAAGCCGGAGCGCTTGACGCCGCCGAATGGCAGCTCGGGGCTGTCGGCGAGGACCAGGTTGACGTAGACCATCCCGGCTTCGATCTGGTTCGCGACCCGCTCGGCCTGGTCCTCATCGGTGCTCATCAGGTAGGAGCCGAGCCCGAACGGGGTCTGGTTCGCGAGCTCGACCGCCTCCTCCTCCGAGCCGACCCTGTAGACCTGCGCCACCGGCCCGAAGAACTCTTCCTGGGAGGCCTCGTCGCCGGGCTTGATCCCGGCGAGGATCGTCGGCTCGATGTAGTTGCCGTCACGACCGCCGCCGATGAGGGCCTCGGCGCCATTGTCGATCGCCCGCTTCAGCTGGTCCTCGATGTGATCCGCCGCACTCGCCGAGGAGAGCGGGCCGAGCGCGGTGTCCTCGGCCGTCGGGTCGCCCGTCTTCGAGGCGCCCATCTTCTCCTTAAGCTTCTCGACGAACTCGTCGTAGAGCTCGTCGATGACGATGAAGCGCTTGGCGGCGTTGCAGGACTGGCCGGTGTTGTCGAGCCGTGCTTCTGCCGCGGCCTGCGCCGCGCCGTCGACGTCGTCGGTGCCGAGCAGGATGAAAGGGTCGGAGCCGCCGAGCTCGAGCACCACCTTCTTCAGATTGCGGCCGGCGGTCTCGGCGACCGCGGCGCCGGCGCGCTCGGAGCCGGTGACCGAGACAC
Organism: uncultured Solirubrobacterales bacterium; assembly: GCA_963737575.1. Taxonomy (GTDB): domain Bacteria; phylum Actinomycetota; class Thermoleophilia; order Solirubrobacterales; family 70-9; genus VRUE01. The sequence goes on along the minus strand of CAVTTJ010000010.1, from coordinate 29,137 downwards.
CGTGCACGCGGGGGTCGGCGATCACCAACTCGATCTGCTCGTTGGTCGCGTAGATGTTCTCGTAGGTGCCCTCGGGAGCGCCGGCGTCGCTGAAGATCCGGGCGATCGCCTCGGCCGATTCCGGGCACTGGTGAGCATGCTTGAGCAGGATCGGGTTGCCGATCACCAAATTCGGGCCGGCGAACCGAGCCACCTGGTAGTAGGGGAAGTTCCAGGGCATGATCCCGAGCAGGACGCCGAACGGGCTGCGGCGGATCACCGCCGTGCCTTCGCCGGCGAAGCCCTTGACCGGCTCATCGGCCATCAGGTCCTCGGCGTTGTCGGCGTAGAAGCCGTAGATGTCGCCGGCGAAGTCGACCTCGCCGACAGCCTGCTCGATCGGCTTGCCCATCTCGCGGACGATGATCTCGGCCAGCTCCCTGCTGCGCTCCTTGTGAAGCTCGCCGACCTTGCGCACAATTTCCGCCCGCTCGGCCACCGTGGAGGCGCTCGACCAGGTTCGGTATGCCTCATCGGCCCGCCCGACCGCCGCGCGAAGGTCGGCGTCCGAGATTTCCGGATACTCCTTCACCGTCTCACCGGTGGCCGGGTTGACAACGGCGTACTTGCTCATTCAACACTCCTTATCTCGGGATGAATTTCGCGCTTTGCTCTCTCGCGTCTCCCATCACTGGAAATCTCGCTCGAGAGTGCCGCGCTCAGGGGCGTGTAATCCTCGCGGGTGGCTTCGGCGACCGCCTGGTGCGTGACCTTGCCGGCGGCGACGTTGACGCCCGGCCGCAGGCCCGGGTTCTTCTCGATCGCTCCGGCGACCCCCTCGTCGGCGAGCGCCAGCGCATAGGGAAGGGTCGCGTTGGTGAGGGCGTAGGTCGCCGTGATCGGGACCGCGCCCGGCATGTTCGCGACGCAGTAATGGATGATCCCGTCGACCTCGAAGGTCGGGTCCCGGTGGGTGGTCGGGTGCGAGGTCTCGAAGCAGCCGCCCTGGTCGATCGCGACGTCGACCATGACAGCGCCGGGCTTCATCAGCGCCAGCTGCTCGCGACGGACGACTTTCGGCGCCCTCGCCCCGTGGACGAGGACGGCGCCGATCACGAGGTCGGCGCGGGGAAGCATCTCCTCGATCGCGAGCGTCGTCGAGTAGACGGTCGAACAACCGCCGGAGAAATTGACGTCGAGATCCCGCAGGCGGTCGATCGATTTGTCGAAGACGAATACGTCGGCCTCCATCCCGATCGCGATGAAGGCGGCGTTCATGCCGACGACGCCGCCGCCGATGACCATCACGTTCGCCGCGGCGACTCCGGGCACCCCGCCGAGCAGGATGCCGCGCCCGCCTAGCGGCTTCTCGAGCATGAAGGCGCCCGCCTGGGTCGCGATCTTGCCGGCGATCTCGCTCATCGGGGCCAGCAGCGGCAGGTGTCCCCTCGAGTCCTCGACCGTCTCATAGGCGATGCAGGTCGCCCCGGACTCGCGCAGGCCGCGGGTCAGCTCCGGGGCGGGCGCCAGGTGCAGGTAGGTGAAGAGAACCTGGTCGGGGCGCAGCCTCTCGACCTCGTCCGGCTGCGGCTCCTTGACCTTGATCACCATCTCGGCCTCGCCGAAGACGGCGTCGGCATCGGGGACGATCCTCGCCCCCTGTGCCTCGAAGCTCGAGTCGGGTATCGCGCTGCCGTCGCCGGCGCCGGTCTCGATCAGAACCTCGTGCCCATGTTCGGTCAATTCGCGCACTCCGGACGGGGTGATCGCGACGCGGTACTCGTCGTCCTTTATCTCCGTCGGAACTCCAACCTTCACGTCTCAACTCCGGTCTCAGAGTTCGCCCGCCGCCCGCCGGACGCGGGAGCGCGCGCGCAGAGATCGCCGGTAGTGATGAGCGCGCGCGAGCGGGAGCAGAGGAGGCGGCGGAATTATTCGCGAGCACGCGGGCGGAATTGTTCTTCATACCCCCACAAGCTCCCTTGCTCGGAGTGCCAGCCAGAACTCGATCCGGTCGTGGGCGCGGGACAGGTCGCGCCCGGTCAGCTCTTCCACCTTGCGCATCCGGTAGCGCAGGGTGTGGCGGTGACAGTAGACCTCGCGGGCGGCCCGCTCCCACTGCCCGTTCTGCTCGATGAAGGCTTCCAGCGAGCGCAGCAGCTCGCCGCCGTATTCCTCGTCGCCCTGCTCGATCGGCCCGAGGACGCTGTCGCAGTAGAGCCGCAGCGCGTCGTCGTCCTGGATCGAGAGCAGCAGCGTGAAGGCGCCGAGATCGCGCCACGAGGCGACCTCGGGTTCGTTGCCGTTGGAGAAAGCGGTCGCCTCCAGCGCGCAGCGCGCTTCGTGGAAGGAGTGCCGCAGCTCCTCGGGCGGTGCCGCGCGGCTGGCGGCGGCGCGGACCGTGCCGCGCTCTTTGATCAGCGCCCGCCGGGCGTCGGCAGCCAGGTCGACGGGATCGCGGTCGGCGGCGTCGACCACGGCGCAGAGGAGCTCGCGGCCGGCGCTGGTGTGGGGGGCGACGACCGCGGGGCAGGCATCCGCGGCGAGGGCCCGCTCGAGAGCCGCCTCCGCCGCCGAGGGGTCGTCGAGGTCGAAGACGAGGACCGCCGCCTCGCCCCCGATCCCGAACGGCTCGAGCCGGCGGCGGAGCTCTGAGGCCTCGAGCCGGCCGCCGAGGGCGCCGGCGAGGACGTCGCCGGCGAGTCGGCGCTCGGTCTCGCGGGCGACCCGCCGCCGCATCAGCTCGAGGGCGACGACGGCAACCGCCTGCTGGAGGATCAGGCGCTCGAAGTCACCGAGGCCGCCGGAGTCGCGGACGATCACGACCCACGCCTGCGGCGGCCCGCCCCCGGGCGAGATCACCGGGTGGGCGAGGGCGCGCCCGGCGACAGAGGGATGGGACGGGACGAAGGGGTGGCCGTCGCCGGTATGGGAGAGGGCTTCGTCGCCGATCGCACTCACCGCGTCGGCAGAGAGCTGGCGCCGGAAGCCGCGCCCGGCGAGTCGCTCGCCGCGGCCGTCGAGGATCGCGACGGTGCCGCCGACCGCGGAGGCGATCGTGGCGACGATCTCCTCGAGGCCGCGCTCTTCGAGGACCAGGCGCTCGAGCCGGCGCTGGACCGCGATCCCGCGCTGCAGGACCTCGTACTGCTCGTTGACGAGGCGGGCGAACGCCTTCTCGGTGATCGCGATGAACGGGGTCGAGTAGGGGACCTCGAACAGCGGGAAGTCACGCTTGGCGGCCTCGTCGACCAGCGCTTTCGGCAGTTTCTTGTGCGTGAACCCGGTCCCGAACCCGAGGCCGGCGAGGTTGTGGTCGGCCAGAAGGCTGACGAACGCGCGCTGTTTGGCCGCCGAATCGAGCGGGATCCCCGTCGTCAGCATCAGCTCTCCGCCCGAGAGCCACGGGGTCGGGTCCTCGAGCTCGGAGATGTGGACCCAGCGAACCGGCGCGGCCGCCCCCCGCCCCCCGGCGGCCAGGTCGAGACCAAGCTCGTCGAGGAGGCTCTGGACGGTGAGCATCCGTGGCCCTACTTGTGAATCCGCTTCCAGGCCTGGCTCAGGACGTCGTGGAGGACGTCATGGATCTCTTCGAACTGATCGGTGTCGGCGATCAGCGGGGGCGCCAGCTGGATCACCGGGTCCCCGCGGTCGTCGGCCCTGCAGATCAGGCCGCTGCGGTACAGCTCTCCCGACAGGAATCCGCGCAGGAGTTCCTCGGATTCCCGGTCGTCGAAGCTCTCCTTCGTCTCCTTGTCCTTGACCAGCTCGATCGCATGGAAGTAGCCGGCCCCCCGCACGTCGCCGACGATTGGAAGCTCGTGCAGGGACTCGAGCATCTGCCGGAACTCGCCCTCCTTGGCCAGGACGTGGCCGCAGAGGTCCTCGCGCTCGAAGACGTCGAGGTTGGCCATCGCGATCGCCGACGCGATCGGGTGGCCGGCGAAGGTGAAGCCGTGGGCGAAGGAGGCATCGCCGTCCATGAACGGCTCGGCGACCCGGTCGGAGGCGATAACGCCGCCCATCGGCGCATAGGCCGACGTCAATGCCTTCGCCACGGTGATCAGGTCCGGCGTGTAGCCGAACCGTTCGCAGCCGAACCAGTGCCCGAGGCGGCCCCAGGCGCAGATCACCTCGTCGGAGATCATCAGCACGTCGTGGCGGTCGCAGATCTCGCGCACGCGCTGGAAATAGCCGTCGGGAGCAACGAAACAGCCGCCCGCGTTCTGGACCGGCTCGATGATCACCGCGGCGACCGTCTCGGGCCCCTCGAATTCGATCCGCTCCTCGATCGCGTTCGCCGCCCAGAGCGGGTGGCGGTCCTCCGGCCAGCGGTAGACGTTGGTGTTGGGGACGTGACAGCCGCCCGGCACGAGCGGCTCGAACTGCGAGCGCAGGTCGGTGATGCCGGTTGCCGAGAGGGCGCCCAGCGATGTCCCGTGGTAGGCGATCTCGCGGGCGATCAGCTTGTGCTTCTGGCCTTTGCCGAGCATCCGGTGGTAGTTCCGCGCGAGCTTCAGCGCCGACTCGACGGCCTCCGATCCGCCCGAGGTGAAGAAGACGCGATTCAGGTCGCCCGGCGCCAACGAGGCGATTCGGGTCGCGAGCTCGATCGCCCGCGGGTGCGCGTAGCTCCAGAGCGTGTAGAAGTCGAGCTCTTCGACCTGGCGGGCGGCGGCCTCGCCGAGCTCGGTCCGACCGTGGCCGGCGTTGACGCAGAACAAGGCCGAGAGTCCGTCGAGATAGCGGTTGCCGTGCTCGTCGTAGACATAGCAGCCATCGCCGCGGACGATGATCGGGATCTCCTTCTCATCGCCGTAGGCGCCCATGCGGGAGAAATGCATCCACAGGTGCCGCCTTGCCATCTCCTGCAGGCCGGTGCCTGTCTCAGAGCTCACATGCTCCGCTACAGCCATTGGGACCCTCCTTGCTCGGCTACGACGATATGGACAAAGCTAGCTCCGAAACGGCTCACCTTCAAGTGGTCAATGGGTCAAGCAAACGGATCTCTCATGTACAAGATGTACAACGGAGCGGCCAAAAATTGGGGTATCCGCCCCTTGTGCCAGAAAGCACCTTGAGCGTAGCGTCCAATCTGACCGCCACTTTCTGTGGCGGCGGGAGCACGAGAGGAGACGGATGGAGAGCGCAGCTGTCCCAGCGAGCGAAGCGACCCCGAGCACCGGTCCTGTCCCGAGCAGCGGCGAGAAGGGCCTGAAGAAGAACGCGATCGGGTTCGCATCCAGCGTCGTCATCGGAGTGGCCTCGACCGCTCCCGGCTACAGTCTCGCCGCGACCCTGGGCTTCGTCGCCGCCGCCGTCGGGCTCGGTTCGCCCGCGATCCTGCTGGTCAGCTTCATCCCGATGTTCCTCGTCGCCGGCGCCTACTACTACATGAACAAAGCCGACCCCGACTGCGGGACGAGCTTCTCATGGGTGACCCTGGGGATGGGGCCGCACCTGGGCTGGATGGTCGGCTGGGTGATCGTCGTCACCGACATCGTCGTGATGGCGAACCTCGCCCAGATCGCCGGCCTCTACTCCTTCCTCCTCGTCGGCTGGGATTCGGCGGCGGCCTCGACCGCCGCCGTGACTGCGGTCGGCGTCGTCTGGATCCTGCTGATGACGGCGATCGTCGTGATCGGGATCGAGCTCTCCGCCCGCACCCAGATCGGGCTGCTGGCGGCGGAGATCATCACCCTGGCGCTGTTCGCGGTGGTCGCGATCATCAAGGTCTACGCGGGCTCGGCTCCGTCCGGGTCGATCGACCCCAGCCTCTCCTGGCTGAACCCGTTTTCCCTCAGCCCGAGCGAGATCTCCGCCGGGATGCTGCTGGCGGTGTTCATCTACTGGGGCTGGGACACGACGGCAACCGTCAACGAGGAGACCGAGGACCCGACCGAGGCGCCGGGCAAGGCGACGGTGATCAGCACCCTGATCCTGCTCGGGATCTACGTGGTCGTCGCCTTCGCCGCCCAGTCCTACGCAGGGGTCCACAGCCTGGTCGAAAACCAGGAAGACGTTCTCAGCTCGCTCGGCAGCGAAGTCTTCGGCTCGCCGCTCGACAAACTCCTGATCATCGCCGTCCTCACCTCGGCAGCGGCGTCGACCCAGACGACGATCCTGCCGGCGGCGAGGACCACCCTCTCGATGGCACGGGCGAAGGCGATGCCCAAGAGCCTCGGCAAGGTCCACCCGCGCTATCTGACCCCCCACCTCTCGACGATCTGGATGGGCGGCCTGTCGATCCTCTGGTACGTCGGCCTGACCCTGATCAGCGAAGACATCCTCTTCGACTCGCTGGCCGCGCTGGGCCTGATGATCTCCTTCTACATCGGCATCACCGGCTTCGCCTGCGCGATCTACTACAGGCGCGAGCTGCTGCGCAGCGTCAAGAACTTCTTCTTCGTCGGCGTCGGGCCGGTGCTCGGCGGTGTGATCCTCTTCTATCTGCTGGTCAAGAACGCGATCGAACTCGCCGACCCCGCCAACTCGGAATCGGGGAACTCGTGGCTGGGCCTGGGCCCGCCGCTCGTGATCGCGGTCTTCTTCATGGTGCTCGGCGTAGTCCTGATGGTGATCCAGTGGCGGGCGCTGCCCGACTTCTTCCGACGAAAGGCGGGGGTCGTGCCGGCCGGATTCCTCGAGGGCGAAACCCCGATCGAAGATGGGTTCACGAAATGAGCCAGATAGTCGTCGGCTATGACGGGTCGGAGCGCGGCAAGGTGGCCCTGGACAAGGGGCTGGAAATGGCCCGCGATCTCGGAGACGGCGTCGTGATCGTCTTCGGCTACGCACCGCCCGGCTACTGGGGTGGCGAGATCGCCGACCACGAGGAGGCGATCGAGGAATTCGGCGAGGAGGTGACGGCAGGTGCCCGCGAGAGGGCCGAGGCCGGCGGCGTCCCACACGAGGTGAAGCTTGTCGCCAAGCGTGCCGTCGACGCGCTTGTCGAGGTTGCGGAGGAATGCGACGCGAGGATGATCGTCGTCGGCAGCCAGGGCGAAACGCCTCTCAAACAGGTGATCCTCGGCTCGACCCCGCACAAGCTCCTGTATGCCTCCAAGCGCCCGGTGCTCGTCGTGCCGACGGGGGGATAGCGCTAGTTTCAAATGACCGGATCAGTGGAATGAGGCGGTAGATGCAGATTCGGAGTTCGAGTTAGATGGAGAACGGAAGCACAAGCGTCGAGCTCAGCGGGGTCAGCAAGCGCTTCGGCGACATCCTCGCCGTCGACGACCTCACGCTCGAGCTTGCGGAGGGTGAGTTCTTCACGATGCTGGGGCCGAGCGGGTGCGGGAAGACGACGACGCTGCGGATGATCGGCGGCTTTGAGCAGCCGACCGAGGGGACGGTTCGGATCGACGGCGATGACGTCAGCGGGCTGCCGCCGCACAGGCGGCCGACCAACACGGTCTTCCAGAGCTACGCCCTCTTTCCGCACATGAGCGTCGAGGACAACGTCTCCTTCGGGCTGCGCCGCAAGCGGGTCGCGAAGGAGGAGATCGGCAATCGGGTCGAGGCCGAGCTGAAGCGGGTCGGCCTCTGGGCCGAGGCGAAACGGCGCCCGTCGCAGCTCTCCGGCGGCCAGCAGCAGCGCGTCGCCCTGGCCCGGGCGCTGGTCAACCTGCCGAAGGTGCTGCTGCTCGACGAGCCGCTCGGCGCCCTCGACCTGAAACTTCGCAAGGAGCTCCAGGTTGAGCTGAAGCGGATCCAGCGTGATGTCGGGATCACCTTCGTCTACGTCACCCATGACCAGGAGGAGGCGCTGACGATGAGTGACCGGATCGCCGTCATGAATCACGGCCGTGTCGAGCAGGTCGCCGACCCGGAGACCGTCTACGACCAGCCCGAGACCACCTTCGTCGCTGGGTTCATCGGTGTCTCGAACCTGATGCCGGCCAAGGTCACCGCTTCCGGCGAGGTCCAGCTCGACCAGGGGCCGGCGCTGAGCGCCGACACATCGAATCTGCGGCCCGGCGACCGTTGCCACGCCGTGGTCAGGCCCGAGAAGCTGCGGATCGATTCGCTGGACGGAGCCGGCTCGTCGAACGGTCTGCCGAGGGTCGAGGGGACGGTCGAAAGCTCCCTCTACCTCGGGACCTCGACGCAGATCGTGGTCGACCTCGGCGACGGCGTGCGGATGACCGTCCTCGTCCCTAACGCGAGCGAGGCAGAACGGCGCCGCCTCCCCGGTGGCGGCGTGCCGGTCGGGTTGAGCTGGGAGCCGGAGCACATGCACGTCGTGCGGGAGTCGATGACCGGGAACTTGAGCAGCGAGGCAAACGGAGCCTCCGGCGACGGAGAGCTCGCATCAACCAAGAGAGGTGAGTCGGATGGGCAGCAGTGACAAGGGGAGAGGACGGGCCTCGCTGTTGGCAGCGACCGCGGTGGCCGTCTTTGCGGCGGCCATCGGCCTCGTCGCCTGCGGCGGCGGCGGCGGGATCGAAGGCGGCGGCAGCAAGGAAGTTCAGACCGTGAAGCTGGAAACGAAACCGTCGGGCAGCCTCACGATCTCGAACTGGCCGCTTTACATCGACAAGGAAACGGTCCCCAACTTCGAAAAGGCGAGCGGGATCAGCGTGAAGTACATCGAGGACATCAACTCGAACGAAGAATTCTTCAGCAAGATGCAGCCGCTGCTGCAGGAAGGCGAATCGGGCGGCCGCAGCATCTTCGTCCTCGCCGGCTACGAGACGAACAAAATGTACAAGCTGGGCTACCTCCAGAACCTCGACAAGTCGGCCCTCCCCAACGTCGAACGGAACCTGCTGGCGAGCCTGCGCCACCCGCCTAACGACCCGAACCGCGCCTACACGGTGCCCTGGCAGAGCGGGATGACCGGGATCATCGTCAACAAAGAACTGGCGCCTGAAGTGCGCTCGATCTGCGACCTGTTCAACCCCAAATACAAGGGCAAGGTCGACTTCCTCAACGAAGTCAGGGAAACGGTGCCGTTGGTGATGAAGTGCGAAGGGACCGACCCTCGAGACTGCGACCGAAGCCGACTGGATGAAGGCGATCGAAAAAATCAAGGGCGCCGCGGAATCTGGCCAGATCCGACGCTTCACCGGCAACGACTACGCGCGTGACCTGACCAGCGGCGACGCCGCTGCGGTGATCGGGTGGTCGGGAGACGCGGTCCAGCTCCAGGCCGACAACCCGAACCTCGAATGGCGGGTGCCGACCCAGGGCTGCATGCTGTGGTCCGAAGACATGGTGATCCCGATCGGGGCGCCGAACCCGACCGCTGCCGAGGCATTCATGAACTACGTCTACGAACCAAAAAACCAGGCCCAGATCGCCGAATACGTCAACTACGTGACACCGGTCGAAGGCGTCAAACAGATATTCGAAAAGAGCGATCCGGAACTGGCGAAAAACCCGCTCATCTTCCCCAGCGAAGAATTCACGAAGACGTGCTCGCCGACGCCGCCGCTCGAAGGCGAAGAGGAACAGAACGTGATCGGGGCGTTCAACGCGGTGCTGAACGGCTGAGAGGTATGGGCGGCGCGGGCAACGCGGAGTCGGTGGCATGATCGCCACCCTCCGCCGCCGCGCCGTCCCCTACTTCCTGCTCGGGCCGGGGACGATCTGGCTCGTCCTCTTCTTCGTCGTCCCGCTCTACTTCCTCGCCAAACTATCGCTCGAGTCGGGGTTCGTCGGCAGCCTCGAATTCAGCTGGAACTGGTCGAACTACAGCGAAGCACTCTCCTCCTACGACACCCAGTTCGTCCGCTCCTTTTTCTACGCGGGGACGGCGACGCTGCTGACGCTGGTCATCGGCTATCCGCTGGCCTACGTGATCGCGTTTAAGGCCGGCCGGTGGAAGAACGCACTCCTGTTCGCGGTCATCGCCCCGTTCTTCACCACCTACCTGATCCGGACGATCGCCTGGGAGACGATCCTCTCCGACGAAAGCCCGGTGACCGAAGTGCTGAAGGCAGTCGGCCTCGCTCCCAGCGGCCACGTGCTGGCCACCAGCGGCGCCGTGATCGCCGGGCTCACCTACAACTTCCTGCCGTTCATGATCCTGCCGCTCTACGCCAGCCTCGACCGGATCGACGGAAGGCTGATCGAGGCGGCGAAGGACCTCTATAGCTCCGCCACCCAGAGCTTCCTGCGCGTGACGCTGCCGCTCTCGCTGCCCGGGATAGTCGCGGGCACCCTGCTGACCTTCATCCCGGCCGCGGGCGACTACGTCAACGCCCAGTTCCTCGGCGGCGCCGGCAACAGGATGATCGGCAACGTCATCCAGTCGCTTTACCTGAGCCAGGCCGACTATCCGGCGGCGGCGGCGCTCTCCTTCGTATTGATGGTGTTGATCATGATCTTGGTCGTGATCTACATCCGCTTCGCCGGGTCCGAGGCGCTGATGGGGGAGGAGGCGCGATGAAGTGGCTGCGGGAGCACGCGCTGAACATCGTCGCCGGGCTCGTGGTGCTCTACCTGCTGATCCCGATCGTCGTCATCTTTATCTTCTCGTTCAACGATCCGACTGGCAGGTACAACTACACGTGGGTCGGGTTCACCTTCGAACACTGGGCCCACGCGTTCAGTCGCGAAGAACTGACCGAAGCGCTCCTGACCAGCCTCAAACTCGCCGTCCTCGCAACTGCGATCTCGACGGTCATCGGGACACTGATGGCGCTGGCGCTGGTCCGCCACAAGTTCTTTGGCAGGCGGCTCGCGAACTTTCTGATCGTGATCCCGCTGGCGACGCCGGAGGTAGTGATGGGGGCCGCACTACTCTCGTTCTTCCTCCTTTGGGGCGCCATCTCGCTCGGGTTCGAGACGCTGCTGATCGCCCACGTCATGTTCTGCATCAGCTTTGTCGTCATCGTCGTCCGCTCGCGCCTGATCGGGTTTGACCGCAACCTCGAGGAGGCGGCCAAGGACCTCGGCGCCAGCCCGTTCCACACCTTCCGCCTGATCACCCTGCCGCTGATCATGCCGGGGATCTTCGGCGGCGCGATGCTGGCCTTCGCGCTCTCGATCGACGACTTCGTCATCTCCAACTTCAACTCGGGGACCACGGTCACATTTCCGCTCTACATCTTCGGCGCCGCCCAGCGCGGGATCCCGGTTGAAGTCAACGTGATCGCGATGCTCCTCTTCTTCACCACCGTCTCGGCGATGGGCTACGCGACCTGGCAGCAGCGCCGCGCCGAAAGGATGGCGGCGGTGCGGCCCGAGCAGGAGACGACGATGATTCCCGCGACCGGATCGGCGACGGCATGAGCTCGACGGTGGCAACGGAGCGGCTCCGCAACTACATCGGCGGCGCCTGGCGAGAGGTCGAGGGGGTCGGCACGCTCGACGACGTCGCCCCTGCCACCGGTGAGGTGTCGGCGCTGGTGCCGCTGAGCGGCGCGGCCGAGGTCCGCGCTGCGGCCGAGGCCGCCAGAGCGGCGCAGCCCGGCTGGCGCGCGGTGCCGCCGCAACAGCGAGCGCGGGCGGTCCTGGCGCTGCGCGACGGCCTGCTGACCCGCCGCGAGGAGCTGACGGCGCTGGTCACCGCCGACATGGGCAAGACGCTGGCCGACGCCGACGGCGAGGTCGGGCGGGGGATCGAGTCGGTCGAGTCGGCGGCGGCGATCCCGCACCTGCTGAAGGGCGAGACTCTGGAGGGGGTCGCCGCCGGGGTCGACGTCGAGCTGGTGCGCCAGCCGGTCGGCGTCGTCGCCGCGATCACCCCGTTCAATTTCCCGGCGATGATCCCGCTCTGGTTCCTGCCCTACGCGATCGCCTGCGGCAACAGCTTCATCCTCAAGCCCTCCGAGCAGGACCCGCGGCCGGCGGCGCTGATCGCCGAGATCGTCGACTCGGTCGAGCAGATACCTGACGGCGTCGTCAACCTCGTTCACGGCGGCCGCGACGCGGTCACCGCGATCCTCGAGGAGCCCGAGATCGACGCCGTCTCCTTCGTCGGCAGGGCGGAGACGGCGAGGATCATCGCCCAGGGCGGTGCCGCGAGCGGCAAGCGGGTGCAGGCGCTCGGCGGGGCGAAGAACTCGCTCGTCGTGATGCCCGACGCCGATCTCGAGCGCTCGATGCCGGCGATCATGGGCTCGGCCTTCGGCGCCGCCGGCCAGCGCTGCCTGGCGGGTTCGGTGTGCGTCGCGGTCGGCGACGAGGAGCGCCGGGCCGAGGTCCGCGCAGGCCCTCGTTGCCGCCGCCTCCGCGCTCAGCGTCGGGGCGGGCGAGGATCCGGCGACCGACGTCTGCCCGATGGTCTCGGCCGAGTCGCGCGAGCGCGTCGCGGCGGCGATCGAGCGCGGCGAGGGCGAGGGCGCCGAGCTCCTGCTCGACGGCCGCGGCGACGCCGGGCCGGGGGGGACGCTGCTGGGGCCGACGATCGCCGTCGCCGACGCCGAGTCGGAGCTGGCCCGCGACGAGCTCTTCGGCCCGCTGCTGACCGTCGTCGACGCGCCCGACCTCGACTCCGCCCTCGAGTTCCTGAACGGGTCGCGCTACGGCAACGCCGGCGCGATCTTCACCTCCTCGGGTGAGGCCGCCCGCGCCTACCGCTACGGCGCCGAGGCCGGAATGCTCGGCGTCAACATCGGCGTCCCGGCGCCGGTCGCCTGGTTCCCGTTCTCGGGCTGGAAGGACTCGATGGACGGCGATCTCCACGCAAACGGCACCGACGCGGTCGACTTCTACACCCGCAAGAAGGTCATCACCAGCCGGTGGTGAGGCGGTGAGGCGATCGATCCGGGTCACGAGGCGGCTCGAGGCGCCGCCGCAGGCGGTGTTCGACCTCATCGCCGATCACGCGCGCTACGACCGCTTCGACGGGATCCGCCGCTCCGAGTTGGTGAAGACCGGAGACCCCGCCCCCAACGGCCTCGGCGCCGTTCGCTGGGTCTGGCTGGGGCCGTTCCGCTTCGAGGAGGAGGTCACCGCGTTCGAGCCGCCGGCCCGCCTCGACTACCTGATCCGCGACGTCCGCGGCCTTCCCTTCCGCCACGAAGGCGGCAGCATCCGGCTCACACCGACCGAGGCCGGCACCGACGCGGTATGGACATCCTCCTTCGAGATCCCGATCCCGCTGATCGGCAGCACCCTCGACGCGATCTTCGCCCGATAGCTCGCCCGCGGATTCGGCCACGTGCTGGAGAGGAGCGCCGAGCTCGCGAGCGAGCCCTCACCCGCAGCCGCTTAGCGGGGTTGCCATCCGTGGAGACGATTGAAGCCCCAACGACCAAGTCATCTGACATCTGCTGGCCTCCCACCAAGAAGGCTCAGCTGTTCGAAGCGCACGCGGCAAGACCAAGCGCGTGCAATTGCTTACCCGCTGCGGCGAAGATATTTTCGTTGCTGAAGAACAACGCAGGATTCGCCTTGCCTCTATCGAGGGTCTGCTGGGAAATTTCAATTGCCGATTTCACCTGCTGTTCCTCGCCACTCGGCGCCCCCAGGGCCGTCACAGCGTCGATCTGAGACTGGATGTTCGGAACGAAGACGGTTTCCGCCATCTCGGCCTGCTCCGCCTTTGTCGGTTTCTTGTTCTCCAGGTTGTGTTTCTTGACGTAGGCGTTGATTTCGGCTTCCTGCGCCTTTTCGCCTTTGACGCAGATCGCATTGCCCTTCGCAATGAATTCGGCCTTGCTGATCGCGGCGGTTGTTTCGGTGGTGGTCGAGCTGCCGCTGCCGCAACCAGCCGCACAGACTCCGACGATGAGGGCCACACTCACACCCAGCCCGAAGATCAACCTTCTTCGCATCGAATCCTCCTTAGCCGTTTCCCAAGTTCCGATCACCCTAACCGCCGGTGGGCCGGTTCACCGACCATGGCCCTCCCCAAGGCCACTCGCGGGGCGGCCAATTCTCCCCTACCTGCCGATGTGGAAGCCGATCAGCTCGGGGACCTTGGCGATGGCGGTGGCGAGGGGGTTGGGGGCGTGGCCGTTCGCCTCGGCGTTCTCCTTGCTGATGATCCCGCGGCGGATCAGGCTGCCGCCGATCCAGTGGAAGGGCTCGGGGGGAACGCGGTGGGGTGAGGGGTCGACGATCGCAAGCCGCGAGTGCTCGTCGCGGCGGTCGAGCGCGAGGGAGGCCATCGCCCGGCCGACCATGTTGGCGGGGCCGACGCCGTTTCCCGTGTAGCCGGCGGTGACGAAGGCGCGGCCGCCGCGGAGCGGCATCACCAGCGGCAGGTGGGTCGGGGAGACGTCGATCGGGCCGCCCCAGGCGTGGGTGATCTGGCGCCCCTCGAGGCCCGGGAAGTAGGCACGCAGGCGCTCGGCGGCCATCGCGACGACCTCGGGGTCGACCTCGACCCGGCCATGGAGGCCGGCGTTGAAGGAGATCCGGCCGCCGCCGAGGCCGAATGCGATGCGGCCATCCGGAGTCGTGCGGAAGTAGTGGAGCATCGTCCGGCAGTCGGTGATGCACTCGCCGCCGGTCCAGCCGACCTCCTCGAGGACGTCCGGGACCGGCTCGGTGAGGACGATGTGGGACGAGGTGACGGTGAGCCGGCCGCGGAGCGGCCCGTGCCTGCCGGCCGCCGCGCTGCCGATCGCGATCACCGCCGAGCCACCCTTCACCGTGCCGCCGTCGGTGCGCGCCTCGACCCCGTCGGGGGCGGTCCGCAGCGAGCGCACCGCCGAGGCCTCGTGGACCTCCACGCCGACCGCCCGGAGGCGGTCGCGGAGACCGAGCGCGAGCCGGGCCGGCTGCACGGTCGCCGAGTCCTCGTAGAAGGCGCCGCCGCGGAAGGCCGGCGAGCGGCAGTGGCCGGCGACGCCCTCGGCGTCGAGCGCGGTCACCGCTTCCTCGACCCCGAGCTCGCGGCAGGCATCGACGGTCTCGGTCCAGATCCCGTCCTGGGCGGGGGCGGTCGAGACCTGCAGGTAGCCGCCGTGGCGGTACCAGGCGTCGACCCCCTGGCTCTCGCAGAACTCGCCGACCCCCCCGACGGCCTCCCGCGAGGCTTCGGCGACCGCGACCGCGGCGGCGTCGCCCCAGCGCTCGCGCATGTTCTGGAGCGAGAACCACATCACGTTGCAGAAGCCGCCGTTGCGCCCGCTCGGCCCGTGGCCGCAGGTCGAGGCCTCGAGCAGGACGACCCGGGCGTCGGGCTCGAGCGCCTTCAGGTGCCAGGCCGCCCACATCCCGCTGTAGCCGCCACCGACGACGACGACGTCCGCGCTCAGGTCGCCGGCGAGCGGCGGCGCGGCCTCGGGCTCGCCGGCCTCCTCGAGCCAGTAGCCGTGTGGCGTGTGCTTCATCGCCACTAGTCTCCAACAATGGCCGATCCGGGTCAGGACTCGACGCCCTACGTCGACGCTCTGCTCGCCTACGCGGAACTCGACCCGGGGCGCTATCAGGTGCCGGGCCACAAGGGCGGCGCCGGAGCCGACCCGGCCCTGCGCGAGCTCGTCGGCGACACAGGGCTGCGGAACGACGTCCCCTCGGTGACCGAGGGAGTCGACATCGGCCCCGAACCGACGCCGTTCCAGCAGTCCCAGATCCTCGCCGCCGAGGCATGGGGGGCGCGGCGGACATGGTTCCTCGTCAACGGCGCCTCGCAGGGCAACCACGCGGCCTGCCTCGCCCTCGCCCACATGGGAGAGCACATCGTCGTCCAGCGCAACGTCCACTCCTCGGTCATCGACGGGATGGTGATGAGCGGCCTGCGTCCCGCATTCGTCGCCCCCGAGCTCGACCCGGAGCTGGGGATCGCCCACTGCCTCACCCCGGAATCGCTCTCCGCCGGCACTCGACGCGAACCCCGACGCCGTCGCGGCGATGGCCGTCTCGCCGACCTACTTCGGCGCCTGCGCCGACGTCGCCGGGCTCGCGACCGCCGCCCACGAGCGCGGCCTGCCGCTGGTCGTCGACGAGGCCTGGGGCGCCCACCTCCACTTCCACCCCGACCTCCCGCCCGACGCCCTGAGCTGCGGCGCCGACCTCGTCATCTCCTCGACCCACAAGATCGTCGGCAGCCTCACCCAGGCGGCGATGCTCCATCTCGGCGGCGGCGAGCGGCTCGACGCCGGCGGTGGTCGACCGCTGCGTCAGCCTGGTCGAGTCGACGAGCCCGAGCGCGCTCCTCTCCGGTTCGCTCGACGCCGCCCGCCGGCTCGCCTCGGTCCACGGCGCCGAGCGCCTCGGCGAGACCCTCGCCGAGATCGGCCGGGCGAAGGGGGAAATCGAGCAGATCCCGGGGCTCGCGGTTCTCGGCGAGGAGCTGACCGGGCGCGCCAGCATTGCCGGCTGGGACCCGCTGCGGGTCGCGATCGACGTCCGCGGCACCGGCACCAGCGGCTACCGCCTGGCGAAGACCGCGTTCGAGAGCGAGGGGATTGACCTCGAGCTCCACTCCGAGAACGTCGTCGTCGCGATCTTCGGGCTCGCCGAGCCGGCGGCGCCGGCCAGGGAACGCCTGGTCGCGGCGATGAGGGCCGTCGTCGACCGCCTCGCGACCCAGGAGCCGGCGCCGCACGGCCAGCTCGCACCGCCGCCGCCGTGGGGGGAGCTGGCGATGACCCCGCGCGAGGCGTTCCTCGGGTCGCAGGAGGTCGTGCCCTTCGACGATGCCGCAGGCCGGATCGCGGCCGAGTCGCTCGCCGCCTACCCGCCCGGGATCCCGAACGTCCTCCCGGGCGAGCGCCTGACCCGCGAGTCCCTCGACTACATCAGGGAGAGCGTCGCCCACGGCGGCTACGTCCGCGGCAGCAGCGACCGCGAGCTGAGGACGCTTCGGGTCGCTCGCTAGGGTAGGCGCCGATGGCGACCTTCGACGCTCTCGCAGACCTGCCGCTCGAGGTCGACGGCTACGAGCTCGAGGGGCTCGATTTCCGGGCCGGCGAATTCGAACGGCTGACGACGGTGATCCACCTCAAGGGCGCCGGCGAGGAGGGCCTCGGCGAGGACGTCGTCTACGAAGCCCTCGAACACATCGCCCTCCGCGACGCCGGCCCCTACCTCGACCTCACCGGGCACGCGACGCTCGGCGAGTTCTGCGAGTTCATGGGCACCGTCGAGACCTTCCCGCAGAAGCCGGGACGCGACGTGTCGCGCCTCTACCGGCGCTACGCGTTTGAGGCGGCGGCGCTCGACCTCGCCCTGCGGCAGGGAGAGATCGGGCTCGCCGAGGCCCTCGGCCGCGAGCCGCAGCCCGTCAACTTCGTCTGCTCGATGCGGCTCTCGCCCGGGGAGGGGAAGCCCTCGACGATCGAGACCCTGCGGCGCAAGCTCGACCCCTACCCGACGCTCCGCTTCAAGCTCGACCCCACCAACGACTGGGACGACGACCTGATCGCCGAGCTGGTCGCGACCGGCGCCGTCGACTCGCTCGACCTCAAGGGCTTCTACAAAGGGACGCCGGTCGACGTCGAGACCGACCCCGTCCTCTACTCGAAGCTGATCGAGGCCTTCCCCGACGCCTGGCTCGAGGACCCCGACGTAAACGACGAGACCCGTCCGGTCCTCGAGCCGGTCCGCGACCGCCTCACCTGGGACGCCCCGATCCACTCGATCGCCGACATCGAGTCGCGGCCCTGGCCGCCGCGGATGGTGAACATCAAGCCGTCGCGGATCGGCGGCCTGCGCGACCTCTGCGACACCTACGACTACTGCGCCGAGAACGGCATCGGCGCCTACGGCGGCGGCCAGTGGGAGCTCGGCGTCGGCCGTGGCCAGATCCAGGTCCTCGCCTCGCTCTTCCATCCCGACACGCCCAACGACACCGCACCGCGCCCATACAACGAAGCCGAGCCGCCACCCGGGCTGCCGACGAGCCCGCTCGAGCCGAAGCTGGCCGCGACCGGCTTCCGGTGGGACGGCTGAGAGGAAGGAACACGAGATGGCCAAAAAAAAGAAAGGCTTCGCCCCCGCCCTGAACGAGCAGATCGCGAACGAGTTCGCGGCCTCCCAGCAATATGTCGGGGCGGCGGTCTACTACGACGGCGAGACGCTTCCGCGGCTGGCCCAGTTCTTCTACCGGCAGGCGCTCGAGGAGCGCGAGCACGCGATGATGATGATCCAGTACCTGCTCGACGTCGACGAGGAGGTCCACATCCCCGACATCAAGTCGCAGGAGACGAAGTACACCGACGGCACGGCGCCGGTGAAGATGGCGCTCGAGCAGGAGCGGCGGGTCGGCGAGGAGATCTACGCGCTGTTCGAGCTCGCGCGCGAGGTCAAGGACTACCGGGCCGAGCAGTTCATGCAGTGGTTCGTCAAGGAGCAGGTCGAGGAGGTCGCGCTGATGCAGGACCTGCTCAACGTCGTCGAGCGCTCGAAGGAGAACCTGCTGCTGGCCGAGGACTACATCGCCCGCGAGGCGCCCGGCGAGGGGGGAACCGACGCGACAGCTCCCCCCATCGCCGGAGGCTAGGGGCAGGTACTCCTCAGCGTTTGCCACCCGCGGCGTGCCAGACGCCGACATCGTGGATCCCCTCGCCGGAGGCGTCACCGGGCTTGGTGTCGCCGGTGAACCGGTAGAGGGGCAGGCCGCGATAGGTGACCTGGGTCCTGCCGTCGGGGCGGACGATGGTCCCCAGGCGCACGGGCCCGACGGGCTTGACGCCCGCCTTCACGGTCAGCGGCTTCCAGACCGAGAGGCAGGCGCTTACGTGCAGATGAATTTGCCGTTCTTCTCGACGCTGAGGCTGTAGAGGGTCCGGCCCTGGTTGTTGGTGAGGACCTTGTGCCCGAGTTCCTTGTTCTGCGCCTCCTTCACGACCCGGGCGGTGCCGCTTCCGGTGCTCGTCGGCGGCTGCGGAGTCGGTTCCGGCGTGGGCGTCGGATACGGGTTCGGATAGGGATTGGTCGGGGTTGGGGGTCGGGTTCGGGGCCGGTTCTTCCGGATACGGATATGGGTATTCGACCGCGTGGCCCTGCGGCGCGCGGACCAGCGCCAGGGCGGTCAGCGCCGCCAGCACGGCGAGCGCGAAGAGGATCAGGTTGCGGGGGCGGTGTATCGGGTGCGGAAGCATGCCCCTCCTCGGGGTGGAAGTCGGCTTTCCCGGGGTTACGGAAGCGCGCCCTCCAGGGTTCGGTCAATCATCCCTATCCGAGCCAGCCGGCGCCCTGCCGCATCCGCTTGACGCGGCGGAACTCGGCGATGTCCTCGCGCAGCGCCGCCGGCGCCGGAGCGGGCAGGAAGCGCGCCGGCAGGGGCGACTCGACCACGCCCTCCTCGGAGGCGACGACGCGGTAGGCGCGGGCGCCGCGCCTAGCGGTGACCGCCGAGGGCGGGCGTCGCCTTCCCAGATCAGCCCCGCGTAGTCGTCGAGGCCGTAGCCGCCGGGCATCCCGTCGCCGACCGCGTCGAGGTAGGCGGCGCGGCGCTCGGGCTCGTTGTTGTAGTGGACGCAGAGGCTGCCGCCGAGCAGGCCGAGGCCGGAGCCCGGCCGCGGCCGGCCGGAGGACGTCGTGATCCCGGCCTCGAACCAGCACATCGCGCCGGCGCTCTGGCCGGCGAGCACGACCCCCTGCCCCCAGGCGTCGCTGAGAATCGACTCCAGCTCGTGCGCCTCCCAGACGGCGAGCAGGTTCAGCAGGCTGCCGCCCCCGACGTAGATCAGGTCCTGCTCGAGCAGGTGGTCGCGGAGCTCCATCGGGCGCCGGCCGAGCCGGAAGAGGGAGACGTCGGAGGGATCGCAGGGGCGCTCGCCGAAGGCGCCGTAGAAGCCGCCGATCTGCTCCGAGGTGTCGCCGCTCGCCGTCGGCAGGATGCAGATCCGTGGCCGGCGGCCGGCGCGTTCGGTCGCCAGGCGCAGGATCAGCTCGCATACCGCCCGGTCGGGAGGGCGCGAGGAGAACTCGTGGCCGCCGAGGGTGAGGATCGTGGTCGTCACCGCGCTCCTAGGCGGCGACCGCGGTCGACAGCGCCTCGGGCAGCGGGGCGACCGCGGCGGCGGCCGGATCGCCGAGAAAGAGCGTCGCGATCCTCATCTCGACCACCCGCTCGCCGTCGGCGTCGAGCCGGTACCCGCGCGACTCGGGCCGCGAGGCCACGACGCGGGCCAAGTTCGGTCCCGACGAAGTGGAGGGCGGCGCCGTCCTCGGCCGCATAGCCCGGGCGCATCCCATCGCGAAGGAACCCGTGGTAGGCGAGCCGCCGCTCGGAGCGGGGCTCGTAGTGGACGCAGTTGCTGTAGGGAAGGAGGCCGAGGCCCTCGACCGCCCGCGGCGCGCCGTGGAACCCGCTGACCGCCTCCGCGAACCAGCAGAGCGAGCCCGCCGAGAGACCGCAGAGGACGACGCCCCGCTCCCACGCTTCCCGGAGGATCGCGTCGAGGCCGTGGGCGCGCCAGACGCCGAGCAGGCTGACGACGCTGCCGCCGCCGACATAGATCAGGTCCTGGGAGAGGAGGTGGTCGCGCAGGTCCACCGTGCCCTGCTCGCGGCGGAAAAGCGAGACGTGGCTCGGTTCGCAGCGCTCGGCCGGGAACGCGCGGTAGAAGCGGACGATGTAGTGGTCGGCGTCGCCGCTGGCCGTGGGCAGGAAGCAGACCCGGGGCCGCTGCGCGAGGCTGAGCCCGAGCACGTAGTCGTCGAGGAGCGGGTTGCCCGACTCCATCGAGAAGCCGCCTCCGCCGAAGGCGACGATCTGTCGCAGCGGATTCTCCATACGGAAATGTTCGCTCCGAGCGGGCCGAGGGCCGTTGTACAGCGGTCCGAAGTTCGGGCCCGGCCGCTCGCCCGCGTGTACAGGCTCAGGACCGAGGCCTGGCGCTCAGAAGACCTGGCCGTCGAGGAATCCGGCGACCAGGACGAGCCAGCCGAGGATCTCGGCCGCGATCAGGAACACCATGTAGGTGCGGATCGCGCCGCTCGGCGCGCGGAGCTGGTTGTCGGTGTCCTGCCGCCAGCCGTGCACGGTGTAGCTGGCGACCGAGGCGTAGAAGAACACCGACATCGCCACCGCGGCGAGCAGGTTCACCGCCGTGCCCCACGCACTCAGCTCGACGAAGGTCGCGATCAGCAGCAGGGCGAAGCTGTAGAGGAGGGCCGCCCGATGGGCGATGTCGGTGTAGGGATGCGCGTGTCCCTCCTCGGAGGCGAGGATCTGGCGGTACTTCATCACCCCCAGCAACAGCGCCCAGAGGAACATCGCCGCGGCGGAGAGGAGGACCGCCTTGGTGTCTCCGCCGAGGTCCACGGGGGCGATGCTACATTCGAGCCGTGAGCACGACCACCTCGCTCGTCACCGGCGTCGACTTCGTCTCGGTCCCGACCGAGGACATCGAGGCGGCGATCGAGTTCTACGGCGAGGTCCTCGGCCTCGAGCGCGGCAAGCTCTGGCAGAAAGACGGCGAGCAGCCGCTCGGCGCCGAGTTCGAGACCGGCACGGTGACGATCGCCGTCGTCGACGGCGTGAAGATAGGGATTCCGTTCCAGGCAAACCGGGTGCCGATCGCCCTCCAGGTCGAGGACGTCGAGGCGGCCCGGGCCGAGCTCGAGGCGAAGGGCGTCGAGTTCAGCGGGCGACATCATCGACAGCGGCGTCTGCCATATGGCCATGTTCAGCGACCCCGACGGCAACGCGCTGATGTTCCACCGCCGCTACGCCCCGAAGACCTAGCGCGGCAGGCCTTCCTGGGCGTCGGTGATCAGGACAGATGCCCGCGCCCACCTGCGCTTGATCTCGGGTTCCACCGAGGAGAGATCGCAGGATTCGGCCAGGCAGTCACCCCAGGCGTTGGCCGCCCTCACGTGCTGGTTCAACGCCTTCTCGGCGGGGACGCCGGCGCCGACGACACAGCTCGGCGGTTCCTCCCCCACCTGGATCTCACCGTAGGCGCGCTGCAGCCTCTTGACGTTTTCGAGGTACTGGTCGTAGGTGAGCCCGGCCGCGAGCTGATCGCGAAGGCCGTCGAGCGAGCGGACGAACCGCGTCAACCCCTCTCCGCAAGCGCTCTTCTTCGCCGGCTTCGGCGAGGAGGATACGACTGTCGTCGCGCTTTCGACGGTCGTCGCACCGCCGCCGCCGCATCCGGCGAGCGCCAATGCGATGCCCAGAGCCACCCACATGCACGCTCTCTCGCTCCGCACGAGGGTCGTAGTGTAAAAGTCCCTCGATGCGCAGGACCGTGCTGCTCGCGGTGCTCTCGGCAACGCTGACGGTCGCCGGACTCGCCCCGACCCCCGGTGCAGACGCCGCCGGCAATGGCGGCGTCCTCGTCGTCGGCGACAGCCTCGAGGAACTCACCTCGCCCTACCTCCAGCGCTACCTCCCGAGCGTGCCGCTGACGGTGAACGCGGTCGGCGGCTCGAACAGCTACCAGATCTACGAACTGTTCGAAGAAAGCTTCGACCCTTCGCAATCGGTGATCGTGTTCGACGCGGGGACCAACGACAACCCCGCATATCCGCAAATCCTCGCCGAAAACCTGCAGAAAGTGACCGAAGTCATCGGCGACCGCTGCATGGTGGTGCCGACGATCCACGGGTACACCGTCAACGGCGTCGACAACAGCGGCAAGAACAGGGTGGTCCACGAATTCGCCGCCTCGAGGCCCGGCACGCAGACGCCCGACTGGGCCGGGGCCGTCGCCGCCCACCCGGATCTGCTGCAGGCCGACGGCCTGCACCCGATACCCGCCGGCGCCGAACTGCGGGCGCAGCTGATCGCGCAGGGGATACTCGGCTGCCTGGCCGGCGAATCGACCGAGAGCGCGTCGCCCGTCCACCGGGAAACCAGGCCGAGGCCGGAACTCGAGACCGTCTCGCGCTTCCAGCGCCGGCAGGCCGAACTGGTCGAGGTCGGCCTGCTCGGGCGGCTGGCCGGCGAAATGCTGGGATGAGGGGGCCCGATGCCTAGGCCGGTAGAGGAACGCCGCCGCTACATGCCGGGTCTCGACGGGCTGCGGGCGATCGCCGTGCTCGCGGTGATCGCCTACCACCTCGGCTTCCCCTGGGCCGAAGGCGGGCTGCTCGGCGTCGGCGTCTTCTTCACCCTCAGCGGCTACCTGATCACCGACATCCTCCTCAACCAGGTCAGCCGTGGCGGGATCAGGCTCAAGGCCTTCTGGCTGGCGCGGGCAAGGCGCCTGCTGCCGGCGCTGTTCGTCGTCCTCGTCGTCGTCCTCGCCTGGGTGACCGTGATCGGTCCCCACCAGCCGAGCGGCTTCCGGATGGAAACGATCAGCTCGGCCTTCTACTTCAACAACTGGTGGCTGATCTTCCACAACGTCTCCTACTTCGAACGCTTCCAGCAGTCGCCGCTCGACCACATCTGGTCGCTCTCGATCGAGGAGCAGTTCTACATCGTCTGGCCGTTCCTGCTGATCCTCGGGACCAGGTTCGTCCGCGAGCCCAAGGACTCCGGCGGAGTCCGCCTGCGCCTGGCCGGGGTGACCGTCCTCGCCTCGATCGCCTCGCTGATCCTGATGGCGGTTCTCTACCACCCCTCTCTCGACCCCTCGCGGGTCTACTACGGAACCGACACGCGTGCCTTCGAGCTGCTGGCCGGCGCCGCGCTGGCGATGGTCTGGCCGAGCCGCCGGCTGCGGACCGACATCGCCCCCCGCGCCCGCAACCTCGTCGATGGGGCGGGGGTCCTCGGCCTGATCGTGATCGGGGTGATGATCTGGCGGGTCGGCGAATTCTCACCGTTCCTCTATCGCGGCGGCTTCGCCCTGCTCTCGATCGCCACCGTGCTCGCGGTGGCGGCGCTGACCCACCCGGCGGCGAGGATCGGGGAGATCGTCGGCTGTCGGCCGATGCGCTGGATCGGCGAACGCTCCTACGGCATCTACCTCTGGCACCTGCCGATCATCGTCCTCACCACCCCCGAAGGGGCGCACTCGGTCGACCTCCTTCGCGCCGCGGCGCAGGTCGCGGCGACCTTCGGCGTCGCCGAGCTCTCCTGGCGCTTCGTCGAGAACCCGGTCCGCCACGGTGCCCTCGGGCGCGTCTACCGCCAGGTGCGAGAAGGACGGATACGGCGGGAGAACGTCACCCCGCGGGGGTGGGCGCTGGGCGGTGCCTGCGGCCTCGTCTTCGCGATCGCCCTCGCCGGCCTCGCCGGGGTCGGAACCAGCGCCGACAGCGCGATCGGGTCGGCGACGGTTCAGGAAACGGTCACCGCCAAAGCCCGGCCGCGGGCGCCGCTGGCGACCACCTGCAAGGCGGTGGTCCACATTGGCGACTCGACCTCGGAGGGCCTGGTCGATCCCGAATACAACCCGCCGAGCAAGCTGATCGCCGCCCAGTACGCGCGGGTCGGGGCGACGACAGCGCATCTCGACGTCTCCGGCGCACGCTCGATCTACGAGAATTTCGAGGGCCAGCCGAACGCCCAGGAAGCCGCACAGGCCTGGAAGGAAAAGGGGTTCAAGGGCTGCTGGGTGATCGCGATGGGCACCAACGAGGCGGCCAACGTCGCCGCCGGCTCGACCTTCGGCTACGACGAACGGATCGCGAGCATGATGGAGACGATCGGCGAGGAACCGGTGATGTGGGTCAACACCAAGACGCTCGAAACCACCGGCCCCTACGCCGAGTCGAACATGCAGGAATGGGACAAAGCGCTGCGCGACGCCTGCGACCACTACCCCTACATGCGCGTCTACAACTGGGCGGCGGCAGTTCACGACGACTGGTACATCCCCGACGGGATCCACTTCACCTCCCACGGCTACGCGGAACGGGGGCGGCTGATCGCCGACGCGCTCCTGAAGGCGTTCCCGAACACCCACCCGGTCGCGATGAAGGACGCCGACAACTGCGTCATCCCACCCGAGTGAAGTAGGCCCAGCGGTCATAGAGGCCGAGCGCGGAGGCGAGCGTGTCGCCCCGGATCGTCGCCCGGCCCCCGCTGCCGATCAGCTGCGCGTACGCGATCCGCGGCGATTCGCCCCGCTTCGTCACCCTGATGCCGCGAAAGGCTCCCGGGACGTAGGGCCCGAGCCGAGACGCCATCTCGGCCTGGGTCAAGCGAAGGGTCCAGCGATGCAGCGGCGAGTAGTAGTCATAGGGGTCGGGGACGCTCTCGAGGTAGGGGACCGGCGGCGCCCCGAGAAATCCGGATTCGGTCTGGCCGCCGGAGGAGGAGAAGTAGGTCGTCTGCGCGACCTGCCCTTCGTAGGTGGCGACCTGGCCGAGGGTCGCGCGGGCCGCGGCGTCGGTCCGCCCCGTCTCGGCGGCGACGCCGCCGTAGTTCTGGGTCCTGGTGTCGGGATAGACGTCGAACGTGCTCCCGCCGACGTCGGTCGAGAGGGCGATCGAGCGGACCGCGACCGCGAATGCCTTCAGGGTCGCCATCGGCCATTCGGGCGGGACCTCGGCCGGCTCCGACCCACGGACGTAGTCATTGACGTTGAGGGCGTTGACGACGTCGAGGCCGGAGCCACTCGGGACTGCCTCGAGGGCGCCGCGGTAGAGGCCGACACCAGCGATCTCGATGGTCCCGGCGCTGTCCGCGTGGAGGCGGCGGCCGCAGCGGGCGAGGAGCCGGCCCGAGCTCGAGAGGAGCCGGACCGAGGAGCCGCTCTCGCGGGCCTCGTAGGAGCGGGCCGGGTCGAGCGCCTGGCCGCAGGCCGCGGTCGCGCG
The DNA here is from genome assembly GCA_963737575.1 of uncultured Solirubrobacterales bacterium. GTDB lineage: Bacteria > Actinomycetota > Thermoleophilia > Solirubrobacterales > 70-9 > VRUE01. Next base: position 3,643 of record CAVTTJ010000010.1, on the reverse strand, counting down.
GCTGAATCCGACCTCGCCGCCCGACGAGCTCGTCAACAGCACGCGGACGATCGGCGCCCGCGGCAGGGTGGTGATCTGGATGCCACGGAAGTAGTGGTGGAGGATCTGGCGGTAGCCGAAGCCGTGCCTGCCGTAGCCGTAGGCGCCGTAGGCGCTGAGCCCGACGCCGTGGCCGAAGCCTGCGCCCCTGACGACCCAGGTGACGGCGGCGTTCGCCGCGGAAGCGCTCGCGGCGGCGATCAGGAGCACCGCGAGGAGGGCTGCGGATCGGGCGCGGGCCATCCCGCCCGAGGTTAGACGGCCTAGGGGCGCTCTCCCCAAACCAGCGGGCGAGCGCCTCCGATCCCTCACGCTGGGCCTCGCCGCCGCCGATGAACGGCGGCGGGCGCTTCCCCGTATCCTTCTTGGGCTGGCTCGTCTGCCCAAAGGATGGATTGCTTGCAGATCAATTGGCGTTGGCGGGCCTTCCTGGCCCTCGCGGTCGCGTGCGTGGCGCTGATAGCCGGCGGCTGCGGCAGCGGCGGCTCGGACACGACCTCCGGCAACACCGCCGCGAACGGGCATCGCCAGTTCGCCGGCGCCGAAGCCTCGCCCCCGAAGCCCGCGGCGCCGCTGAAGCTGAACGACTCCCTCGGGCACCCGGTCGACCTCTCCGAATACAAGGGCAAGGCGGTCCTGCTGACCTTCATCTACACCCACTGCCCCGACGTCTGCCCGCTGATCGTCAGTCATCTCAAAACCGCGCAGGCGCTGCTCGGGTCGAAGGCCGACAACCTTCAGATAGTCGCCGTCTCGACCGATCCGCGTGGGGACACGCCGAAGACCGTCGCCGCCTTCCTCGACGAACACGGGATGACCGGCAAGATGCAGTACCTGATCGGCAACCAGGGCGAACTCGGTCACGTCTGGAAGGAATGGAACATCGTCGCCCACCCCGCCAAGTCCGGCCGCGACCTCGTCGAGCACTCGGCCCTCATCTACGGGATCGGGGCCGACGGGAAGGTCACGACGCTCTACCCGGCCAACTTCGACCCTTCCGAAATCGTCCACGACGTTCCCCTGCTCGAGCGGCAGTAGGGGCCGTGCCGAGACGGGCACTACTCCCCACGGTCATCGTCGCGGCGGTCGTCGCCGTGATCGCGGTCGAGGTGCTCACTTCGAGCTCGGGCGGAACCGCCGGCAAGCCCGCTCCGCAGCTTCCGACCACGGTCCTGCAGCCACCGAAGGTGACGCTCGCCGACCTCCGCGGCGCCCCGGCGCTGATCAACTTCTGGGCGAGCTGGTGCGATCCCTGCCGCCATGAGGCGCCCGAACTCGAGCGGCTCTACAGGTCGATGCCGCACGGCGCACGGCTGGTAGGCGTCGACTACACCGACAAGGAAGACTCCGCCCGCGAATTCATCGACGAATACGGCTGGACCTTCCCGGTCCTCAGCGACCCGAACGGGATCTTCGGCGCCCGCTTCTCCTTCAGCGGCCTGCCGACAACTGTCGCGATCGACTCGCAGGGCAGGATCGTCGAGACGCTGCGCGGGCCGCAGACCGTGAGCGATCTGCGCGAAGCGATAGCCGCGGCGCAGCAGAGCTGAGCGCTCTAGGCTCTTGCAATGACCCGCCTGCTGCTCCTCGTCGTCGGCGCCTTCGTCCTCCTGGTCCCCGTCGCGGCCGCCGCCCAGAGCGTCGACGTCCCAGGCGAACTGAGCTCGGTGCTGCCGAAGGCCCGGAAGGCGGGCGTTGCGGTCCTGCTGCCGTCCAGGGTCAATCTGGACATCGAGAGCGGCACCAAGGTCTATGCGGAAGGCGAGGGCAACAGCAAGCGCGGCGGGTACGAGCTCGAACTCAGCGGGGCCAGGGGATGCGGCGGCAGCGACGCCTGCTTCCTGGCCGAGTTCAGCGGCGATAAGGGCAGGCCGTTGGGGTACAAGTCGACCAACGTCTCCCTGGCGCAGGGGATGAAGGGCTACTTCAAGCCGGAGTCCTGCGGCGGATCCTGCTCGCCGCCCTCGATCCAGTGGATCGAGAAGGGCGTCCGCTACGAGATCCAGGCCCGGGCCCTCGGCGGCAGGAAGGCGTTCGTCTCGATGGCCGACAGCGCGATCAAGAGCGGCGACCGCAGTTGAAGGGGTTTGTTGGCAGCTTCATCGATGTCCATCAATGAATCTGCTACGGTCGCCCGGTGGCCGAGCCCGTCCCGACAATCGAGTGCTGCACCCCCCTTGCCGGGTCGACCCTCGACGAGGCGCGCGCCGGCGAACTCGAGGCCGTGATCAAGGCGCTCGCCGACCGCCACCGGCTGCGAATCATCAACATGCTCCTGAGCGCCGACGGCGAGCCGGTCTGCGTCTGCGAGATCCAGCCGACCCTCGGCCTCTCCCAGGGCACCGTCAGCCATCACCTCAAGCAACTCGTCGCAGCGGGCATCGTCGACCGTGAGACCCGCGGAACCTACAGCTACTTCAGCCTCGTCCCCGGCGCTCTCGACTCGGTCAGGGACGTCTTCAGGGCGCCCGCCGCCTGCTGCTGAGAGCGATGGAGGAGAGGCCCGATCTGCTGCGCCGCGCCGCGGCCGAGGGGATCGGCACCTTCGCCCTGGTCTTCGCGGGCTGCGGGGCGATCGTCACCGAGGCGGAGCATCCGGGCTCGCTCGGGACGGTCGGCATCGCGCTCGTCTTCGGGCTGGTCGTGATGGCGATGGTCTACGCGACCGGCCACCTCTCGGGCGCCCACCTGAACCCGGCGGTGACCATCGCCTTCTCGCTCACCCGCCACTTCCCGGCGCGCGAGGCGATCGCCTACGTCATCGCCCAGGTCGCCGGCGCCCTGCTCGCCGCCTCTCTGCTCGCCGCGGTCTGGCCCACCGACCCGGCCCACCTCGGCGCCACCATGCCGAGCGTCGGCACCGGCAGCGCCCTCGTCTACGAGGCCGTCCTCACCGCCTTCCTGATGTTCGTGATCATGGCCGTCGCCACCGATACCCGGGCGGTCGGTGCCGGGGCGGCGATCGCGATCGGCGGCACCGTCGGGCTCGACGCGCTCTTCGGCGGCCCGATCACCGGCGCCTCGATGAACCCGGCGCGCTCGATCGGCCCGGCCCTGGTCTCGGGCGAACTGCATGACCTCTGGATCTACCTCGTCGGCCCGATCCTCGGCGCCGCTCTCGGCGCCCTCGCCTACCAGGTCGTACGTGGGACGCTGCCCCAGCCGGAGGCCGGCTGATGGCGAACGTCCTCTTCGTCTGCCTCCACAATGCCGGTCGGTCGCAGATCAGCGAGGCGCTCTTCACCCGAGCGGCGGAAGGCCGCCACGCGGCGCGCTCGGCCGGGACCGAACCGGCCGAGGAGGTCCACCCCGAGGTGGTCGCGGCGATGGACGAGCTCGGAGTCGATCTGCGCCAGAAGGTCCCCCGCGGGCTGCTCGAAGCCGACGCCCGGTGGGCCGACGTCGTCGTGACGATGGGATGCGGGGACAGGTGCCCCTACATCCCCGGCCGGCGCTACCTCGACTGGGACCTGCCCGACCCCAGGGGACAGCCGATCGAGGCGGTCAGGAAGACCCGCGAGGAGATCCGGCGGCGGGTCGATTCGCTGCTCGACGAACTCTCCGAGATCCGGAAGGACGAAACGGATTCCAAACGGGAGCGACG
>CAVTTJ010000009.1:0-653794 GCA_963737575.1 uncultured Solirubrobacterales bacterium | reverse complement strand
TCCTGCTTCGATGTCTACGCATCAGACGTAACGCTCGAGTTGGCGACCGCGTTGCTGCGCTCTCGCCGCTAAACGATGCGGCTGTCTTTTTGACCAGCGGTGGCTCAGACTCCGTCGACACGGCCGCCAAGTTGGCGCGACGCTACTGGGCGGAGCTGGGCGAGCCCGATAAGACCTTTGTTCTCTCCCGCGAGCTGGCCTATCACGGGACACACGCTTTCGGAACCTCGATCGCAGGGATAGCAGCGAACCGGGAGCACTCGGTCCCCTGGTCGAGGACGTGGGCACGGTGCCCGCCATGAGCTCCGAGGCATTGGCGAGCGCGATCGAAGAGATCGGCTCCGAGCGGGTCGCCGCGTTCATCGCCGAGCCGGTGATCGGTGCCGGCGGCGTCTCCCCCCCTGGCTACCTGACAGAGGTCGCGGCGATTTGCGCCGAGCGGGAAGTCCTCTTTATCGCTGATGAAGTCGTGACCGGCTTCGGTCGGACCGGCGGCATGTTCGCCGCCGAGCGTTACGAATCCGAGCCAGACATGGTCATCCTGGCGAAGGGGATAACTTCCGGCTATCTGCCGCTGGGGGCCGTCGTCTGTGCCGAGCGGGTTGCGGCGCCCTTCTGGGACGGCGCCCCCGAGGCACCGCTGCGGCACGGCTACACCTATTCCGGCCACGCGACCGCCTGCGCCGCGGCCCAGGCCAACCTCGACCTGATCGAGGCCGAGGGTCTCGTCGATCGAGTCGCAACGCTGGAGCCTGGATTTGAAGAGCATCTGCGAGCGCTGCTTCGACACCCTGCGGTCGCCGAGGTGAGGTCAGTTGGTCTGATGGGCGGTATCCAGCTCGACTCCGCTTGGTTGGCAGAGGCGGGCATCGCCAGCGCGGCGGTAGTCTCGGCCTGCCGCGAGCGGGGTGTGTTGACCCGCGTTCTGGCCGGCGAGGCCCTTCAGATCACGCCTCCCTTTGTGATCGAGGACAAGCAGCTCGCGCGCGTCTTCGAGGTGTCGATGAAGTTCTTGGTGACGATAAGATTGTTGGATTGACCAACAATATGCAGAAGCAGGGCCACTCGAAGGAGGTCAGGTGACGACTTTGGCTACAGAGATAGAGGGGATTACGGACTGGGGAGTCGACTCCGAATACGGGGACCTGACCGATGTCCTGCTCTGTCCTCCCGATCACTTCCGCTGGCTTGCGACCAGCGCGATCTCGCAGGCGACACTGGATAGCGATGCCGAGTTCGACCGGGATCTAGCCCTGCGCCAGCACGCTGAAATGATCGCTCGCTACGAAGAAGCCGGGTCCGCTGTCATTTCCTGGCTCCTGACCCATCACTGTGCTTCCGGGTCTTTCACCGTGACTCGAGCGCCGCCACACCCAAAGGCCCGGTCGTTCTCCTGCCTCAACAATGGTGGCGTAGGGGCAAGTACGCGCCCGTCATCGACTTCTACGCAGGTGCCGGGGTGCCGCTGGCGGGGAAGATTACCGCGGCGCCGGTCGAGGGCGGGGACGTCGCGATCGTCGAACCCGGGTCGGTACTGATCGGCTGCAGCGAATCGCGCACGCAGGAGCCGGGGGCTCGCCAGATGGCCGCATATTTCGAAGCCGAGGGCTGGGAGGCGCGAATTCGGCCGAGTCCGTCCTGGTTCCGTTCATCTCGATGTCCTCCTCGCATTCCTCGAGGAGAAGCTTGCCGCGGTCTGCTCGGAGGTGCTTCCGCCGGTCTTATCGCCTGGTTGCGTGCGAAGGGCTTTGACCTGGTCGAGGTTGCCGGAGCAGGAAGCCTACGAGCTCGGTGTCAACGCAATGTCTCTCGGCAGCGGGCGTGTCCTTTCTGCCGCCGGGGCGCGAACGCTGAACGCTGCATTACGAGCACACGGGCTGACCGTTGTCGATCCGGACCTCTTCGGTCTTCACTGCGGGCGGTGGCGGTGCTCATTTCCTGGCACAGCCGCTGCGGCGCAAGAGGTTGGGCTGAGGTCACGATCGCCCAGCGCAGCTCGTTCCTGCCCTCGCAGGTTCTCTCCGATCTGCGTCAAGCTCGATGCCCAGACCGGGGGTGAGGAGGTAACGCGCCGGCTCGCCTGGACACCGACCTGGGAGCGCGCCAGGGAGCAGCTCGAGGAGCACGCCGACCGCTTGGGTCTCAGCGCCGAGCGCGACCGCGCCGGCAATATCTGGGTCGAGCTTCCCGGCGAGTCCGATTCCCTGATCGTCCTCGGTTCCCACCTCGATTCTGTCCCCGCCGGCGGCTGGCTCGACGGCGCGCTCGGTGTATGGGCCGGCCTTGCTGTCCTTGAAGGCCTGCTCCGCTCCTCGACGCCGCCGCCGAGGAGCGTTGCGGTCGTCAACTGGGCCGATGAGGAGGGTGCTCGGGTTCGGTCGAAGCCTCTACGGCAGCTCTGCCTTCGTGGGGGCGCTGGAGGTCGATCAGTTCGCCGGACTCCTTGATCGGGACGGTAAGACTGCGGCTGAGGTACTCGGCACAGCGGGTATCGCCCTCGAGTCACTTGAGGGAGCCGGAGCCCGCATCTCGACCGCATTGCGGCATTACCTCGAGCTGCACATCGAGCAGGGTCCGGTCCTCGAAGGGGGGCAGATGGTGGCGAGCGTCACCGGGACCATCGGCATGAACCGGGGTCCAGTGCCTCAGCTTTGAAGGCCAGTCGGCTCACGCCGGGCCGACGCCGATGGAGGGACGTGCGGACGCTCTGCTGCCGGCCGCGGAACTTGCTCTTGCATTGGAGGATCTCGCAATTAGTTGCGGGGGCCGCGCCGCGACCGGCCGACTCGATCTGGAGCCGGGAGATGCCGACCGCAACCGCCGGCCGCGCCGACCTCTTCACCGACATCCGCCATCGAGGATGCCGAGGCGCTGGAGCGCATGCACACCGAAGCGAAGCGAATCGCAGAGGCGCGGGCGGCCTCCCGCGGCATTGGGGTTAAGAGGCGGAAGATCTGGGGCGATGGAGCCGAGGGCGTTCGATCCGCGGCTGGTAGCCGCCGCCCGGGGAGGCCTGCGAGATCGCCGGCGGAAGTGACTTCGCGATGCCCAGCGGCGCCCTGCACGACGCGGGCGAATTGGCTCCTTTCGTGCCTACGGCGATGATTTTTTGCGCCTCGCAGCGGGGATTGAGTCGCTGCCCTGAGGAGACTCCGCTCAGGAGGACCTGGGATGCAGAATCAGCACATACGACATCTTCGCCCGATCTGTCTCCGAGCGCTCGGACCTGCTGTGAGCATCGAGTCGATGGTTGACCCGAGCGGGGGCTTGACGATCCCTCGGGTCTCCCAGTCGTGCTCAACGCCGCCCGCCGCGGTTATGCCCCTGCGACCGAGCTGACCGGGGCGCAGCGATCCCGCGCTTGACTCGGTCAGCCGCATCGATCGAATCCTGGCCACAATGCGATCGCAGGGCGGCTGGCGCACGTCCAGTGCCACCGGACATGGGCGGGATCCGATTCTCAAGGTGCATGACCGATCGCTGCTCGAGTTCCTCGAGGGCGCCTGGGAGGCCCTGGGACCGCACAGACCGCAGGGCACCGAGCAGATCGTCGCCGACACCTTCCTGCATGAGCGGCTCCGAGCGGGAATCGGATCGGCGGCGATCTCAGCTTCTGGTCGGGGGGCGCTGGGGGCATTCTGTTACGACACCTATGGAAGCATCGGCTCGGGGTTCTTCGCCGCCGCGCTCGGCTCCGTTGACGCGGCCCTGAGCGCGGTCGACGTAGTTTGCGCCGGCGCGTGCGCGGTGGCTTTGACGCGACCGCCGGGCCACCATGTGAGCCGTGACCTATTCGGTGGCGGCTGCTACCTGAACAACGCCGCAATAGCGGCCGAGTCCCTGCGAGACGCGGGATTCGCGAAGGTCGCGGTGATCGATATCGACTTCCACCACGGCAACGGCACCCAGTCGCTCTTCTATGAACGAGGGGACGTTCTTTATGGAAGCGTCCACGGTGATCCGCTGCACCACTATCCCTATCACCTGGGCCGGCCTGCCGAGCGAGGTGTCGGCGAGGGCGAAGGGGCGACGATCAATGTGCTCCTTCCTCCTCGTCTCGGAGGGGATGAGTACCGGGCCTGTCTCTCCGAGGTCCTAAAGGCCACGGCCGACTTCGCCCCCGAGGCTCTGATCGTCTCGCTCGGCGTGGACACTCTTGCCGGTGACCCTTCTGGGGACGGCCAGTTGAGCAGCGCCGATCTTCGGATCATCGGCGCCGATATCGGTGCCCTGCGGCTGCCCTCGGCGCTACTGCTTGAGGGCGGATATGAACTCGAGGGGCTGGGCGATGCGTTCACGAATTGCGTCCGCGGCTTCAGCGAAGGCATGGACCGCCGATGAGCGTCGAGACCTCACCGCGGAGCGCTGGTCACGGGTATCTCACGAGGAATCGGCCATGCGATCGCGACGCGGCTGCTGAGCGACGGCTGGCAGTCGAGGGGACCTACCGCGAGAACCGTCGCAGTGCGGAGGAATTGGCGGAGACATTCCCTTCGCTCAGGATCCATCAGGCCGACTTCAGCAAGGAGGAGACGGTCGACGATCTCGTTGCAGCGGTCGAGGGTCCCCCACTCTCAGGTCTCGTCAACAACGCTGGCGTCATTCACTTCGAAGACCTCCACAGCTTTGACCCGAGGCGCTGGCGGGAGACGCTGGAGGTGAATCTGACGACGCCGGTGCGGCTGGCCCGAGCACTGGAGCCGTCGCTCAGCGGTGGGGTGGTGGTCAACATCGCAAGCACCGACGGGTTGACCGGCTCCTACAACTCGATGGCCTACGGCGTCAGCAAGGCGGCGCTTCTGAACGCCACCAAGAGTCTCGCGAACCTACTTGCGCGGAGCGAGATCAGAGTGGTCGCCGTCAGCCCAGGCTGGATCGATACCGAGATGACCACGGAGTCTGCCTTGGCCGGATCACTGACCCCGCTGGGGCGAAGCGGGGCGCCCAGAGGAGGTCGCGAGCGCGGTTGCCTGGTTACTTAGCCCCGAGGCGGCATTCGTTACGGGGGCGAATCTGATCGTCGATGGGGGCTACGGAAACGTCGATTACGTGATGCTGAAAGAGGCCGAGAGCGAGATTGAGAATGACGAGGGCTGAGGGGGACGCGAGAATCGACCGCGAGCGGCTCGCAGAGCTGACTCGGGCTGAATTGGATCGCTTCCGAGACGCGCGACCACGCTCGGCCGAGCTCCACAGAGAAGCGGAGAAGACACTGATCGGCGGGGTGCCGATGAATTGGATGAACAAATGGGCGACGGCTGCTCCGATTGCCGGGGATCCGCGCGCCTTTCCGCTCTTCATCGAGAGCGCCCAAGGCGCTGAACTGATCGATGTTGACGGCCACCGCTATGTCGACTTTTGCCTTGGGGACACTGGGGCGATGACCGGTCACTCGCCGGAGCCAGTCGTCGAGGCTCTGCGGCGACGGGCAGCGCATGGATTCACTTTCATGCTGCCAAGCCGTCAGTCAATCGACGCGAGTCGGATGTTGGCCGAGCGCTTCGGGCTGCCGCAATGGCAGTTCACGGTCTCGGCGACCGACGCCAATCGATTCTCGATCCGGCTTGCGCGGCGAATGACGAATCGCCGCAAGGTTCTCATCTTCGACCATTGCTACCACGGCTCGGTGGACGAGTCCTTCGCCAGCATCGATGCCGAAGGGAACGTCGTCGAGCGCGACTTCAACATGGGTGCGCCTGTTCCCCTCGAGGCGACGACGCGGGTCGTCGCCTTCAACGATTTGGCGGGCCTCGAGCGCGAACTCGCACATGGCGACGTCGCCTGCGTGATCACCGAGCCGGCTCTGACCAACGTCGGGATTGTGCTTCCACAGCCCGGCTTCCACGAGGGCCTCCGTGAGCTGACCCGCAAGGCGGGTGTCCTGCTCATCGTCGACGAGACCCACACTATCTCGGCCGGGCCTGGCGGCTACACAGCTCGAGAGGGCCTCGAACCCGACATCCTCACGATCGGCAAGGCTGTTGCGAGCGGCTTGCCAGCCGGTGCATACGGGATCAGCGAGGAGCTCGCGAGCTCGATTATGGGAGACCCCGACCTCGAAGAGACTCTCACCGAGGGAATTGGCACCGGAGGGACACTGGCGGGCAACGCACTGACGGCAGAGCTGATCGCCGTGACCCTCTCAGAGGTGCTGACGGATGCCGCTTTCCAGCACATGATCGAGCTTGCAGCTAGGTGGGCCGATGGCGTCGAAGAGATCATCAAGCGCCAGCGGTTGCCATGGATGGTCACCGTGCTCGGAGCCCGTGCCGAGTATGCATTCACTCGAGAGGTGCCGGTCAATGGAGCGCAGCTCGCTGCGGTCGGAGACGAGCACCTCGAGCGCTACCTGCGAATCGCTCTGATCAACCGCGGGGTCCTCACCACGCCGTTCCACAACATGGCGTTGGTCTCGCCCGAGACTGCGGTGAAGAATGTCGATCTTCATACCAGAGCGCTGGACGAAGCCATTACGGCTCTGCTCACGCCGCCCTAGCAGGCAGGGCTCATACCGACATCCCCGCTGGGAACTCGACCAACTCCATCGGCAGTCCCCATGGAGTGAGGAAGAAGATCCAGCGCAGGCCCTCGGCGACACCGCCCTCGACAGTCGTGGGCCCCGAGAGGACTTTGACCCCCTCTGCCCGACGGAGATACAGCACGGCGCTGTCCAAGTCTGAGACGCGAAGGCCGATGTGGGCGACGGAATGACCGGTGAGGTCCGGTGCATCCCGGTCTGTCTTGCCGTCGCGGCTGAATTCGAGCAGCTCAATCGTCGCGCTCGAGCTGACTCGCAGCATTGCAAGTCGCTCGATCGAGCGTGGGGGAACGTGCATCTCGCTCCACATTGAATCCCCGTCAGGGTCTGCGAATGGGCCTTCCTGGTACCAGAGCTCGGCACCCAGGACGCCGACGAAGAAATCGACCGCGGCATCGAGGTCGGGGACGGTGATGCCGAAGTGATCGACCGTTTCGTAGGCTGGAAACTTCATCTGAGAAGAGCTGTGCTGCGGCCACAGAGCATTGGCTCCGGCAGCTGTTGGATTGTATGTCAATCGTGGCCAGGTCCGGGTCACCCTGATCGTCGTCGAGGAGGCCGCCAGCTCCGAGCTAGTGCAGAAGCTACTAGTCGTTTTCGGCTCATACCCCGAAGGTCCCGCTCGAATCCCGCCCTGTATTCGACCTATCGATTGAAGGTCTTCTGCGGTCGATCTTGGGATTGCGCGCCCGCCGCACGAGACAGCTGGCGGCAAGCCGCACGAGCCCGGTTAATCCGCTCGGGTGAGAGGCTCGCCAGGGCTCAGCCGGCCAGAGAACTTGCCCTCGGCTCGGGCATCAGCGCAGCTCATCAAGCGAGGCGACCTCGAGGTCGAACGGTTCGTCGGCGGAGCGCCGACGCCGGTATGGGGAAACTGTCACACGATGGACCTCACCGCAGACGCAATCGACCTCGATTGGCCGTGTGTCGGCCGCCGGGTCGGTGGTGACCTTAAGGCGCCGGAGCTTGCCGGCGGGCTTGCAGCCGAACGAAATCACCCAGCCATAGTCCGCGGGCTCGATGCGTTTTTTCGGGCGACGGGATTGGGGCATCTACTCATCCTCTCCGGTTGTGAGCTGGGCCGTTGTCGGGGACCTCACGGGCGCGGCGGGCTCTTACGGACTCGTTTGGGTGCCTGCGCTTCGTTCAGTCGCGTCGACAGAGGACGGATCTTTCTGGCTCTGCGCAAGGTGCAGCTGGAGCGACTGGGAACAGACCATCCCTGGTTGAGGACGATTGGCAAGACGACCTCGTTCGACTATGCGCGGGCGGTAGCGAGAGACGACTCGGGCCCCGGATTCGACCCATCCGGGGTTTTGGCGGTAATCCTTCTCACCGGAGATCGACCGCGACCTCGACGGCACCCATGCCCGCCGACTTGGTCTCGTAGACCCCCATGACCTTTTCTAATAGGCGCCTGATCGCGATGTTGTCGGAATGGATCGTGCCTGTGAATCGGATGATGCCCAGTTCGCAAGCGCGGAGCACGAGCGCACTGAGCAGCGCCGCTCCCAGGCCTATTCGCATCCATTGATCGCCGACGCCGATCGCGAACTCCGCCGTCTCAGGGTGGTCGTCGCTGCGGATGAATCTGGCTGTGCCAAAGCTTTGGCCAGTTCCGGGGGCGACTGCGATCAGCGCCTCATGGTGGACATGGTCAACGTCGGTTAGGTAGTCGAGCTCCTTGCTCGAGAGCCGCGGCTTGGGGGTCAGGAAGCGCAGGAAGATTGACCCCTGGCTGGCGCTCTCGAATCCCTCGCTCAGTCGTTCGCGATCCGACGGTTGGATCGGTCGAATCAGTGCCCTGGCCCCATCCGCCAGCTCGACGATGTGGGCACTCGAGCTCGCTCCTCCATTACTGCGACCCGCGACGTCTCTCGCACTTGCCTTGCTCATGGTCCACATGGAAACGAGTACGGCCCCTAGGGGGCCGACGTTCAGGTGATCCCACTCCCGAACCACCTGTGCTCACAGCAAGTTCCTTCTCTTGGGGCCAGGGGCGGGACGCTGTCGGAGCGGACGTTGACCCGAAGCCCGAGGATCCACAAACCCCTTGGGGGGCGCCGCTGCCGCCCGTCTGGCAAAGCCGCAGGGCTCCCACCTAGGTTCTCAGGATGCATCTCATAGCCCGAAGTTCGCAGGATCGAATCCCACCGCGGATTCGAACTATCGATTTGCAGGTCCATTCCTTTTCCCCATGACCTACTCCCGGCTCAGCTTGGCCGACTGCATCAGCTCACGGGCGGTCGAGCCCGTCCACCCAGCCTTCCTGATGGGGCAGATACGGTTCGGGCTGAATGACCGAGCGGATCGAGATCGATGGTCTGACACTGGCCTACGAGGACACCGGCGGCGAGGGCCCGGCAGTTCTCTTCCTCCACGGCTTGGGTGGCTCGGCCAACGCCTGGCTGGCGCAGCTCGAGGCTTGCCGGCAGCGTGGCTGGCGCGCAATCGCCTACGACCAGCGCGGCGCGGGGCGCTCCGACAGGCCGCCCGGCCCCTACTCGGTCGAACAGTGGGTGCTTGATGCATGCGGGCTGCTCGATGCCCTGAGAGTCGAGCGGGTGGCGATCATCGGGCACTCGGTGGGGGCAATGATCTCCGCCCACGCAGCAGTGCGCCTCAGAGAGCGGCCCTGGGCCCTAGCAGTGTGCGGCGGTGCGCTGGCCTGGCGCCCTGAGGCGGGTCCGGTGTTCGAGCGCAGGGTTGAGCTGGCCCGGGCCGGCCGCATGGACGAGATCGCCACCGGGGTCGCGATCACCGGTCTCTCGGCGCGCTGCCGAGCCGAGGACCCGAGGCTGCTCGGCTTGATGCAGGAGCTGATTGCTTCCAATGACCCCTCGGCCTACGCAGAGTGCTCCGCGGCCACGGCACCTGCGGCGATGCCTGACCTCTCGGCGCTGCGCTGCCCACTGCTCGCCATTTGCGGCTCGGAGGACCCCGTCGCCCCCCCGGAGGCGGCCAGGCTGATCGCTGAGGCCGCCCCCGAGGGCCGCACCGGCGTGGTTGAGGGCGCGGCGCACTGGTGCGCGATAGAGGACCCGGGCGCGACGAATGCTGTCCTATTTGGCTTCCTTGACGAGCTGGCGCCGTAAAGTTGGAAGCCCCTGCCGCTCAGGCAGTCATGCAATTCCCGGTTCCTCGAATACAAGCCAACGTTCGACCCCGACGGCGTCTCCTCCTCGCTGCTGCTCCGGTGAGAATGCATCGGGCTAGCCACCGTCTGAGCAGCATTCGCAAGGTGGGGGTTGCTCTGGCCTTGACCGCGATTGTGTTCGGGAGTCGCGGCGTCGGATCGGCGAGCTCATCGAACGGAAGCGGCGGCACCCCGGTCGGCGCCCGCGAGGTAATCGGTTGCACCTCCGGGGGGACAGTCGACGTCGCCCACGGGTCCCGCGGCCGCCGAATCGTCGCGCTGACCTTCGACGACGGGCCCAGCCTGAGTTTCACGCCGTCCATCCTCGCGATCCTCGATCGCCTTCATGCAAGGGGAACCTTTTTCGAGGAGGGGCGCCACGTCACCAACCGGGAAGCGCTGATGCGTCGGATCCTTGCCAGCGGGGACGAGATCGCCAACCACTCCTTCGACCACCCGCGACATCCCGGCTACACGGAGCTTGCGACCACAAACCGGCTAATCCATGGCGCCACCGGGTTCACTCCGTGCCTCTTCAGGCCGCCATATGGCCTGATCGACGCGAAGGTCGAGGCCGCGGCGCGGCGCAACGGGCTTCAGACCGTCCTCTGGGACGTTGATTCGGGCGACGAGAAACACCCCGGAATCACCGCAATTCGCACCAACGTTCTCGACCTGTCTGAATCGGGGTCGATCATCCTCATGCACGACGGCGGCCATCACCCTCAGACCGTCGCTGCGCTGCCGGGCATCATTAGGGGCCTACGCGCCCGAGGATTCCGGTTCGGGACAGTCACCGAAATCCTGGGCGGCCACTTCATCTACACAGAGTGATCATCTGCGAGAACCGGGTCCTACCCGACCCAGGCCTTTAGACCCAGCTGCGTCCGAAGGCCTATATGGCTACGTGGTCGACTATCCGTGGGTGGTAGGGACAGTCGAATCGGTCCCCCGCTATGTCTCTCACTACCACGGCAGAGCCCTCCTTCTGGAGGGTTTTCGCGATTTCATTCCGCTTCTCGAAGAAGCCCACGACGGGAAGCAGCAGGCGGTCCTCACGGGCCGAGATCGCCTTCGGCGACTCGCCATATATTCGCTAGATTTGATCTGTGATGCGCAGACTGCTGATCGGCTTCGCGGTGCTTGGCTTGGCTGCGATAGCCGCAGCACCGGCGGGTGCGAGGTCCGATGCACGCCACGGGACTGGGCATGCGAGGCCGTCGGCCGGCTCTGTCAATCCCGCTACCGGGCTCAGCTTCCGAAAAGCGCTGTGCGTTCGCAATCGGCGCTGTCACCGACATCACCGCCCCCGCAGTACCGCCGGCCAGCTCTCGCCTGCCGCCACCACGCCTTCAAACCCCGTGGACACCACTCCTCCTAAGTTCGGCGGCCTGCAGCAGGCATATGCCTGCACACCCGGGCCGCAGCGACCAGGCCAGACCACGCCCTTCAACCTGAGCTGGGAAGCGGCTACAGATGACTTCACACCGCCCTCGCAAATCGTCTACGACGTCTACCTAGCCAATACATCCGGCGGCGAGGACTTCTCGGACCCAACCTGGGTCACGCCACCGGGAGTCTTCGGCTACCGGACCGCCGGCCTGCCATCCCACGGCACCTTCTATTTCGTTGTGCGCGCCCGCGACATGGCCGGCAATGAGGACGCCAATACTGTCGAGCTGCGCGGTATTGACCCGTGCCTGTGAGACTCTGAAGCACGGTGGCAACCGGGGCTCCGCATCCGCGAGTAGCGCCAATGGATCAGTCGCCGTGCGCAAGTTGTACCCCCCGCCCCGTTCCGCGCAAGGTACCGTTGAGGCCTTACCACTTGGGAGTTGGTCGTCCACATAGCCGGCGATAGCGCCACTTCCCAAGTCGCCAAAGCAGCTCTCGCGGGTGCCGGCCGGGCGCCTCGGCCTCGATCGTGTGCAGGCAGGCGGCGCATAGGTGCTGCCGTTCGATCTGTCCCCCCGTCTCTCGATCGACAACTTGGCGGCAGATCTCGCAGAACCGCGTCTGGCGCTCTCGGACCTCCGCCTGACGCGTTCGACAGCCGCGGTGGACGAACGGGCCACTTCGGTGACTTTCCGTTTCCAAGACGGAACAAGAGAAACTGCTTGAACACCCGATGTGGCAGGCGGGAGCCATCCCCGCCCACGCTGCGAAAGCGAAGGTCACAGGTTCGAATCCTGTCGGGCGCGCTACGAATCCCCTCTGAGCATCGTCAGGGTCGGCGAGCTGCCAAGCTGGTTCCGATGTCACCGCTGTCTGAGCTCGGGGGGAAGCGACTTCCGTTCCTTCGCTGGTCGATGGTGCGCATGCTGCTTGGCATGAGGCGCCTGACCACCGAGTGGCAGGTGGGCGACGGGCGGGAGCTGGCGCTCGCCGGTTACGTCGAGGAAAAGGCCCGTCAGGGCGATCTCGACGATGTGATCCGCGTCGTCGATGACTTCGCGTATCACCGCAGCTTCCTGATCAATGTCGGCGACGAGAAGGGCGAGATCCTCGACGCGGCGATCGGGCGGACCGAGCCGCGCCAACTGCTCGAGCTGGGGACCTACTGCGGCTACAGTGCCCTTCGTGCCGCGCGGGTGATGCCGGAAGGTGCGCGGCTCGTGTCGATCGAGTTCAACGCCGACAATGCGGCGATCGCACGCCGTATTTGGGATCACGCCGGGATCGGTGAGGAACTGGCGGTGCTGGTCGGGACGCTCGGCGACGGGGGCGCCACGATCGCAAGGCTCGAGGCAGAATACGGCTTCGCCAGCGGATCGCTGGATTTCGTCTTCATCGACCACGACAAGTCTGCCTATCTGACTGATCTTGGACGGATTCTGGACCAGGGCTGGCTGCATCCGGGCTCGGTGGTCGTCGCCGACAACATCAGGCAGCCTGGAGTGCCCGACTACCGCCGGTTCATGCAGATGGAGGAGGGCCGGGGCTGGCGGACGAGCGAGCACGAAACACACGTCGAGTACCAGTCGCTGCTCAGGGACCTGGTGCTCGAGTCGGAGTACCTGGGAGCGCCTTCAGACTGAGAGCCGGTCCCGGGTGAGGCTTGGTGTGCTTCGGAGCACGACGGGCTCCGGTCGTCCCGTCCCGGCGTCCGCGGTGGGTCCCAGCGCCGCCGACGGCAAAGTCGCGCTTCATGCCAACCGAGCGTCATTGAGTACGCCCCGATTACGCCCATCCGAGAAGGTCGAAAGCGGTGTCCCGCGGGGCGCTTCGGTGAACGCAAACGACGCCCGCTAGCAGGGCCATTTCGCCGAAGATGGCTCTGCAGAGTTGAAAGCGCTGCAATGGTGGAATCGGTCTACTAAACCGAAGGTCACAGGTTCGAATCCTGTCGGGCGCACTGAGGATCCCCTGGTAATCCGGCCGTTCTGCCAATCGCTACAGCCGGTACGCCCTGCGCGACGCGACGGTCGAACTGGTCGGGCGCCTCGGAGCCGAGATACGCGAGAGCCTCGGCCCCTCCCAAGGGCGGTCCTCGCCGAGCGCTGCGGGCTTCCCCGATCGTTGAGCCCTGGGGAGCTTGCTCAGTGGATGCAGCCGTTAAAGCTGGTCTTGAGCGTAACTTCGGCGATCCCGCTGGAAGTTCCGTTGGAGGCCGTCAGCGTGAGGTTGTGGATCGAGAATCCGGCAGTTTCCGTGTACAGCCGCAGCGTCGGCGAGAGTTCTTCCGAGAGCAGCTGCGCCGGCTTGCCGTCGACGCTGTCGGTCCAGCGATAGGTCAGCGGCAGACCGTGCGAGTCGCTCGCCGAAGCCATGAAATGCACGTCCGCGTAGTACTCGTTGCCGTGTTTTTCATCGATCAGACAAGCGGCGATTTCCGATCCATCGGGGGGACTGCTGACCGACGCCGTCACATCTCCCGGAGGGGTCAGCACCCGTACGCTGATCGCGGCGCTGGCCGACTTGCCGTCGCCGTTGGTCGCAGTGACGGTGATGGTGTGCAAGCCGACGGGGGTGCCGTGGCGCACGATAAGGAGGCCAC
This sequence comes from uncultured Solirubrobacterales bacterium, assembly GCA_963737575.1. Lineage (GTDB taxonomy): Bacteria > Actinomycetota > Thermoleophilia > Solirubrobacterales > 70-9 > VRUE01. The sequence continues at coordinate 640,123 of CAVTTJ010000009.1, read as the reverse complement.
GGCCGATTTCGTTTCCGTCTTCCCTCCAGACGATGGCATGGCTGGGCAGGGTCCCGTCGATCGGGTCGCTTACCTGGGCGGTGTAGGTGATGTCCTGGCCGAGTGTGAAGTGAGCGAAATCGACCGGCGTGGTGATCGAGACGTTCGGTGGCGCGACGTACGGCGCGGGACCGTGGCCGTATTCGATGAAGTTCCAGTGCATGGTGGGCACGCCGGCGTAGTACTGCACCGTCTGGGCAGGCATCACAAACGAATGCGAGGTGCGCCCGGGTCGCAATGTGTAGTAGTCGCCGCTCTCGTGCGGCAGCCCCGCAGGCAGCGCCAGCACGAACTCCTCGCCAGGGGTCAGGAAGCCCGCCACGGGCTGCGCATTGGCGTTGTTCGGCGAGGCGCGGAAGTCGATTCCGACATCGCCGGCACGGTCGGTCGACAACGCGGGCCAGCCGACGGCGTAGGTCGGGTTCCACAACCAGCGCTCACCGGTCTCATGCCAGCTGTTCACGTCGAACTTGGTGATGAAGATCGCCGGCTGATCGAAGGCGTGGTGGAGAGTGGGAATATTTTTGTCGCATTTGGCCGTGCAGAATGCCCGCCCGGTGCCCTGCGCGAGATACAGCGTCGAGCCACTCAGTGTCGAACTCTCCACGGCGCCGGGGAAGATCCCGTAGCGGTCGTACCAGTTGCTGCCGTCCGTGCCCTTGATTTCGCTGTCGAAGGTCGGCACCGAGGAGTGGTCGATATCGTGGCGGAAGAGCGTGCCCGAGTACGGTGCCCAGGACCAGATGCGCGCCTGGCTGCCGGAGTTGCTGCCCGTGAAGTACGTGGCGCTCGATTCTTCTCCCTGGGCCGTCTGCATCCGCGCGTTGGCGTCGACCAGGTAGTTCAGGCTCACGGTCCCACGGTGGGAGAGCTGAGCCAGAGATATGCGTCCCATCAGGGATCCGCCGTTGCCACATATGACGTCCACGCTCCAGTTCATGTTCGTCGGGTTGACGGAGAGGTCGCTGCGGTCGTACCAGGCGTTGCCGGGCTGCCCAATCGTTCCCGGGGTCACGTCCCAATAGGTCCACGCCGCGCCCGGATTCGACGCGTGGGCGCGCAGGTCCGCAGGACTTGCGACAGCGATGCGGATGCGATTGAACACACCGTCACTACGGCAGACTGGCTTGTGTTCGGAGTTTTCGGTCAGGCAGGGCTTGTTGCACCAGTACTGCATGACCCAGACGAACATGTGGTAGGACGGGGAGTAGGAGACGAGCTGGTCGCAGCAGAAGGCCAGCCCTTCGTCGGGGAGCACTTCGGAGGGGTCAAACTGCCTGAAGGTGTGACCGGCATCGGTCGAGAGCGCCACCGAGCTGTTGCCCGTGTACCACACGACGTTTTCGCCGATCGCCGTGGTGACCTCCTGCGGGCTGGCTTCACGTGGCGGGACCCCCACATCGGAGTTGCGGAAGAAGGCGAGCGGTTCGCCTGACGCCCAGGCAACCGGATCCAAGGCCAGCGCGCGTGGTCTTCCGGCCGGGGCGTGTGCCCCGGAGGCGAGCGCGCCGACACCGAGCCCGGTCCCGCCCCCGATCGACTTGGGGGGCCGGAAGGGTCCGGGCGGCATCTTCTTGTCGACGCCCTCGCCCTGCTCGGGATCAACGTCGGGCGCTTGCACCCTCGCGCCTCCCGCATGGCCCCTGTGCGCCTTGATCCGGTGTGCCTTGGACGTGCGCGCGCACTTTGGTCCCGCCCGGGGCAGGAGCCGCCGGCCGGCGGCGGCAAGGAGATTGACCGGCCTGCGTATCAACGAGCGCGGGATACGCTTGTGCTTCCAGGTCGGGGGCGAATGGAGCGCGCTCGACAGGCCATCGACCGCGACGAGCGCCGGGCAGCTTCGCCCGCGCCGAGCCAAGTGCGAGGCCCTGGCAGCCTGGCGCACCAGCCTTGAGCGCGCCCGGCGCCCGTGGAGGAAGCGCGAGCTTGGGACCCGAATGAGCAGGGAACGGGTCTGCGCGATCTCACTCACGATGCTCGCTCGACCTGCGGTGTTAGGGGCCTGTGTTGCCGCGGTCGCGACCGCTGGCGATGACATTGCCGCCAGCGCGCTGAGCAGCAGAACCATGTGAGCCACTCGCCGGCCGATAATGATGCAGGCCTCCTCCTGAGTCGACTGGTGCCGTCGACCCATGTGCGTTGAGTCGCGATCACAATAGATGGAGCCGCCCAAATGGGCGCTGTGGGCTGGACGCATGACCTATCCACCTGGTGTGGTCGCAGGTTGAGCCGACCTTTGATTGACACTCGACCTAGCGCCCGACGGCTCCTGTTCCGCCTCGACGCCGCGTAACCCGCGCAGGAGTTGGCCCTTTTTCCAGGCGTGCCCCGATTCCGCCTTCCGAGAAGGGCGGGAAAGGGTCGATAGGCGGTGTCGAACGGGGCGGTTCGGCGAATGCCGAAGTCGGCCGCCGGCAGGGCTATTTGCCCGGAAAGCGCTCTGTAGAGCACAATGGGCCGCCCTCGCCGAATCGGTCTACAAACCGAAGGTCACAGCTTCGAATCCTGTCGGGCGCGCTCACTATCGCGCCGTAAACCGGGAGATTTGGGCCTGGACCTAGGGACGGAAGGCGAGCTCGGGCACCGATTGACCTAGTACGGCCGTGACAGCGCACGGCCGATTGCCTTCAGTGCCCGCCCGATGGCCCGGAACGGCTTACTAATCGCCCTGGTGATGGACATGCGAGGACTCTACGCCGAAAGCCGACCCTCATTCCTCCAAGGCCCCGCCAGTGATCGTCGCGTTCCGCTCCCCCTTGGAGGTAGGCGCAGCAGCGCCCGCTTCTTTGGCTTTCCGTCTGCCCACGACCAGAGGGGCCCCTACCCGTATTAGGGCAGGCCACGCGTTTCTTCGTCTGACTGCCTCAGTTGCATTTGGCCTCCCCGGACTACGCTGTGGACTGGATGAAGGAAGCGGCAGTCAGGCGTATTCGGGGGAGGCTTAAGGCAGTTGGCCTCTTGGCCGTGGCGACGGTCGCTCTCGTATTCGTCATCTCCAACGCTGAGGCGGGGACGATCGCCGGGGTCTCCTTGCTCGTCAGGCCGGCGACGGTGCCGCGCGACAAGCCTCAACCGGTCTCGCTGGAAATCGGGCGCTCGTTCGCTTTCGATCCGAATACTCGCTATATCAGCGACGCTGTACTTCTCGACCCCGCCTTCACCATCAAGATCGAAGCAGTTCCGGTCTGTGAAGCGCAGATCATTGGCATGAGCTATGCAGCCGCAGTCGCGATCTGTCGTCGTTCGCTCATCGGTCACGAGCGGGTCATTTTCGCGGACGGCACAAAGATGACGATGGCCGTCTTCAACGACGCCCACGAGAGGTATCTCGCATATGGAGTTCACACTCAGGATGGCGTCGATGACCACTACAGTGGCTATGGCGCGATCAGTAGCGGTGCGGGCTCCTCAATTGGCGTGAATCTCCCCCGAGATGACCACGGAATGTCGCTTCCTGCCGGTGCACCGACGCCGGCTTCCGTGACGGATGTTCGGTTGGGGTTGAATGGGACTGTCCAGGTCGGCGGCCGGCGCAGGATGATCATGTCCGCCAGCTGCCCGAAAAGCCGGTGGAAGATGGTCGTATCCAGGCAGGTGCCGGCTGTGATCAACGGTGTCTCCACGGATAGGTGGGTTAGGGCGGGGACGATGCACATCAATTGCGCCTCGGCACGCCGTTGAGCAGATAGGGGTCTGCCCGACTGACCCGGCGGTCCATGGTGCCTGCCCTGTCGGCCGCCCTAACCGCGAAAGTCACCTGCTCCGAGGTGCAGGACTTGGGCAAGCAGAGAACCGGTCAAATTGAGGATCACCCCGAACAAGGATGGGACTGGGCCTTCGTCCTCCCCCGCGTCTTCCTCAGGCCGGGGGTATGGCAGGTGCCCGCCAAGCGCCACCCACTCTTGTGACGCATCAATGTGCTCGCCCCTTCGACCGGCAAAAGGCGCGTGCTTTGAGCAACCCGTCAGCGAGGGCGACGAGGACAGCCCGATCGCAGCCCCCGTCCTGTCCCGCGCGAGGTCCCGTTGAGGCCTTACCACTTGGGAGTTGGCCGTCCATACATCCGGCGATAGCGCCACTTCCCAAGTCGCCAAAGCAGCTCTCGCGGGTGCCGGCCGGGCGCCTCGGCCTCGATCGTGTGCAGGCAGGCGGCGCATAGGTGCTGCCGTTCGATCTGTCCACCCGCCTCTCGATCGACAACTTGGCGGCAGATCTCGCAGAACCGCGTCTGGCGTTCTCGGACCTCCGCCTCACGCGTTCGACAGCCGCGGTGGACGAACGGGCCACTTTGATGGGTCGCGATCGCGCCCGCCATGCCCATGAACGTCCCGAACTCTCCACAGGCCCGGCAGACAACGCCGCCGAAGATTCCGGATTCGGCCCTAGCGTCCGATTCCCAACGGCGATCGATCCGCCTGATCGTCTGCTCGCGGAACCTCTGCCTGTCTCCTGCTCGGTCCTGCCCTGCGTCTTTCACTGGTGTTCACCTCCATCGATCCCGGCTGTAGCACCCTGCCTGACGGTGGGTTGCTGCGGCTTCGCTGGTCCGGGTCCCTCTGCCGCTCTGGATGGTCATGGAAAGGTTAGCCCGTGGCCCGGTGGTCCAGGTCGCACGACCGGCGGACGACCCCGATTACCCGCCGAGCTTGACGCTGACCTTGGAGCCAGGAGCCAACAGCTTGCCTGGCTTGGGGCTCTGCTTGACGACTTTGCCCGTCTTCGCCCCGGCGCCCTTGGACTTCTTAACCCTGCCGAGCTTGCAGTCGGCCCTCTTCAGCTTCTTGCGGTCCGCTTTGAGCCTCTTGCCCTTGAGCTTGGGCACAACGCAGGCAGTGGTCGTAAAGGCCGTTGAACCGGTCGCGGTTCCCGCCACCGAGGTGACGGCGACCGCGAGGCTTGCCGGCCGCGAAGTCGGCGGAGAGATGGCCGAGATCTGGGTGTCGGAATTGACGGTGAAGCTCGTTGCCGGCGCGCCGCCGAAGCTCACGGAGGTGGCTCCCGAGAAGTTGGTTCCGGTGATCACGACCGAGACCCCACCCCTGAAAGACCCCGACGAGGGAGCGATCGAGGTCAAGGTCGGAGCGCCGACGAAATCGGCGTTGATCAGCATTTCGTCACCGGGGAACGTTTTGGCAGTGCCAGTGTTGCCATCGGTCAGGGTGGGATTCAGCACCCCGTAGATCGATCCTTTCGTTCCGGATGTGGTGAACGGCGAAGGAGCGCCAGGCGGACAATTGACCGCGACGATGTCACCGGCCTGGACAGGCAACGGGCTGGGAAGCGTGAGTTCGTTCACCCCCGTCGCCGCCGCGGTCTGGGGCGGCCCGGTCCCAGCGGCGGTATAGCTCAAGCCCCCGTTTGGACGCAGAACGCGGAGCTCATATGTCTTGCCACCACTAGATTCCGGGAGAGCCAGCCGCCAGCGCACGAGGACTCCATTGGACGGAGCCGCGAGTGTGCCCGCGCCCAGGGCCGTATCGGTGTAGGTGCTGCTCGAAACTCCGCAAGTCCCTTTGATGGGGGCGTTCGTCAGCGGGCTGCCGATCGTGACCGTTGCGGCACCAGCGCTGGAGCAGAGCGCGAGTGATGCTGCCGCGGCGACCAGACTCAGGAGTCGAATGATCTTGCTCACGAATCGCTCTGGCAAGAGGCTCCCAGATCCAGTGAGGGGCGTCAATCAGGACGCGCTCAGGCTTCGATCACGCGTCCTTCCTCGACAATCGCGAATCCACCCGCGAGCCTCAGCCATCGATAGCGGCCCCCGACCTACTCCCGGCGGCAGGTCGCGGAGGACGGCATCCTGATCGACCGCGAACCGAGCGAGGGACGGGATCCCGGCGTTCCCATCCTTCCCGCACCTGGGTGATGAAGGCGCCGTTCGCGGCTACGGCCGCTGGACGCTCTCGGTGAGCTCGACGGTTCACGCATGAAGGACTTCCAATCCGACTGCTTCCGAGCTAGCGGCCCCGGAGCCAGGTTCAGGAGGGCACGCGCTCCGTGTGATCCTGCTGCCGGAGTACGTTCGTCTAAAGCGGCTGGGCGGGTGGCTGCACCCAGGCGCTGAAGGGTGCTCAGTAGGCCTGTCTGGAGAGCAGCGGTCCACCATTCGTCCCCCTTCCTTGCGGCGTTAGGTCGAGCCGACCTATCCTCGGCGACTGCCAGAAGCGGGAGGCATCGGGATGGCGGCAAACAGAGCGTGGCTGGAGGAGAACCTGGGCGGCTCACCCCAGCCGCGGGGTGCCATTGCCGCGGAACGAGGCGAGCCCGCTGAGGCCATGGCGCCCACGCCCCAGGCGCTTGCCCACGAGCGGATCGAGTTCGACGGCGGTGCCCCGGAGACGATCGAGCGCACCGCCGCCATCTGGCCCCAAGCGCCGCCGACCCTCAGCCACTACACCCCGGTCGAGTGGCCCGACGGGCTCGCCCCCAAGCCCGCCAGCCAGCCGCCGCCGGGCGACTCGCTGCCCCAAGCCGACATCCTGATCGTCACCTGGACGGTGGAAGAGGGAAGCGCCCTGGCCCACGTCCTCACGCCCGGCTGCGAAAGCATCCTGCCGACGAAAAGTCACCCCGCCAAGCCGGGAATCGCCTACTGGAAGCCCTACACCAAGAACTACGAGACAATCGCGGCGCAGATGAACCCGGGCTGCCCGGCGCGCGAGAGGGAGCGCCTCGGTAGCTACTGGAGCGCCGAGATCGCCGGCAAGAGCGTCACCCTGTTCAAGTCGGAGTCCCACTTCTCCCAGGACGGCCCCGAAGAGCTCGCCACGACTCCAAACCGGCTGGTCTGGAAGCAGATCATCGAGGACTGCAAGCCGAAGCTCGTGATCACCACGGGCACCGGAGGCGGGATCGGCGCTGGGGCGGAGGTCGGCGACGTGATCGTCAGCCGCTTCGTCACCTTCGACTCGGGTGGCAAGCCGCCCCAGTTCGAGCACTTCGAGTGCCCGGGCGACGTTCCGGCCGATTACCTCGACACTGCCCACGGCCTCTTCGCGGCCAACGCCGCCAACTTGCCGAAGACCAACAGTCGCAGGCCACGCATCGTGCACGGCAAGAGCGCGCGTAGCGGCGTCGTCACGACCAAGGGCTTCCAGTACGACGACACGGCTAACACCTTCGGTCTGCAGGGGAAGGGGGACGTCTGCGAGATGGGCGACGCGATCCTCGCCTACGTCTGCGCCGAGTTGGGGGCCGACGCCCCCGCCTACGCGATGGTGCGAAATGTCTCAGACCCCCAGATCGACTCCTCTGACCCCGAAGCGCCAAAGCTCGCCAACTGGATCTATGAGCAATTCGGGCGCTGGAGCAGCGTCTGCAGCGCGATCGCCTGCTGGGGGATCGTGGCCGGGCTTGACACCGGCCGATAGGTCTCTGCCCGGGACGGTCGCGGATGATCCGAGTAGGTCCTGAATCTCAGGCCCGCAGGCACACCGCGGGCCGGCGTCGGGCTACTTGTAGATCGCAACGGGCAATATCACCGCCCCGTCTCGCTCGATCATCGTTTGTTCGGTTAGTGCTGCGAGCACTCGGGTGCGGGCTTCGCGAATCGCACGCTTGCGAGCCGTCCCGTCCGCTTGCTCTTCACGGACCTCCTTGATACAGCGTGGTTCCGTGCGACAGATCAGCTCCCCCGGTGCGCGTCGCAGCGGTTCCTCCCAGGTCTCCCGCGTCGGCGAGTCGATGTAGGCGGGGAGGTGATCTCTGCGTTTCTCGGGAAAGATCCTCACGATCTTTCCGACCACGGTGAATTGGCCACCGCCGTACTTGAGCAGGCTCCGCTCGTGCGTGAGCTCGCTTGCGCTGAGCGGCAGGACGTAGGTAAACGGTTTGCGCTCGCCGCTCGGATCGCTCGGATCGGTCGGCTGCAGCGCAAAGACAACTCGTGGGTTCTTGCCGATCTCATGCAGGAATGCCTTCGCGGCTGCCCGCCGCGCCGTGGATCGCGGAAACATCGACATCAATGTATGGAACTGCCTTACTGCCAGGTAAGGGTTGAGGTAGAGCGGAGAGAGGAGGGCGGTCGTTTTGAAACTGACAAACTGCCCCTCGTTCAAGTCGGCAACATCATTCTTGAAGTAACCCAGTCGGATCGGCTGCAAGTCGTTCTCCACTTCGAGGCCGGCATGCAGAGCGAAGAAGTTGCTCGCGTCGGTCGGTCGCACCTCGCGTTCCACCGAACTTTCGCTGCTTTCCTTGCCTGACGCCCCGACGACTCCCTCCAGCGCCAGTTTGCCGCTGAGCGTGTCGCTGAGCTTGCGCTTCACCGTTTCGACATTGAAGCTGCCGCCATTTACCTGAGCCAGGTAGGCGGCGACCCTGCCGCTGTCCAAGTACATGAACTCGGCGGGTCCGCCGGCCGGGAAATTGGGATTACCGGCTTCGCTCCCGCCAGCGAGCTTGACCCGCACATCGAACACGGCAGAAAGGAGGAATAGGACTATCAGTGCGACCAACGCCCAAGTCGCAATTTTGCGACGCCTGGGCCTGGCTTTTCTCCAAATCGCCCCTACTACCGACTGCGAGGAGGATTCAGACTGGCCTTCTTGTGAAGTCGGGTCGGAAGACATTTCGTTGCCGCTGCTTTTTGAGATGCGCTCGAAGCCGTCTCATGAGGCTAATTTCGCGAGGCCTGGCTTGCACTCGGTATAGACGATGATTCGAAGCCGATCTGGATAGGAATGGGAAGAGCTCAACCCTTGAGGCGGCGGATCCGATCGTGCGCCCAGCCGTCTATTCGTTGAGATCGAGCGGCAATCACTGTGAAGTCCGCGAGGCCGGCGTTAGGGTCGCGCCAAGCCACTCGACTCGACGGAGGAAGCCATGCAACGCACTATTTCGGGGGTCAACAGTCCATCGAGCGGGCGCAAGCACGCGTGTTGCTCGATCGCCCCGCCCCATCTATTGGCGCGCCTGGCCGAATCCGATAAAGCCGACCAGCGCCAAGCGGCTCTCCGCACACTTGCCGCATCCGCCTCGATGCGAACCCAGCGCTCTGTGGTTGGCAAAGTCATGCGCCAGTTGGATGTCGGCGTCGGAAAATTGGCCTTTGTGGCGCCGCCGGCAGGCGAGCGACGGACCGTCTATGACGTCGAACACGGGGGTAACTCAGACCTCCCCGGTCACAAGATCCGCGGCTGAGGGCGACGAACCCTCGTCAGACGAAGCAGTCAACGAGGCCTATGAAGGCGCCGATCAGGTCTATGACTTCTACAACGAAGTTCTCGAACGCGACAGCATCGATGGCAAAGGCCTCGAGCTGGTTTCCTCGGTCCATTACGGGGTCGACTTCGACAACGCCTTCTGGAACGGCGGTCAGATGGTCTACGGGGATGGGAGCGGCCAGCTCTTCGTCGTCGGCGGCCTGACGAAGGCCATCGACGTCATTGGCCATGAGATGACCCACGGGGTCACCCAGTACACCGCCGGGCTTGAATACGCCAGCCAGCCCGGGGCCCTCAACGAGTCGGTCTCAGACGTCTTTGGGTCGCTGGTGAAGCAATACAGCCTGAGCCAGAGCGCAGACGAAGCGGACTGGCTGATCGGCGAGGGAACCCTTCTTCCCGAGCTCGGCAAAGCCCTTCGCTCGATGAAAGAACCCGGCACCGCGTTCCAAGGGGATAATCAGCCATCGAAAATGAGCGAATATGCCGATCTCCCCAATGACAACGATCCGAACAACGACAACGGCGGCGTTCACATCAACTCCGGGATCCCGAATCACGCCTTCTATCTCGCTGCCACCGAGATCGGCGGAAACGCCTGGGAGAAAGCGGGGCGGATCTGGTACGCGGCCCTCACCGAACGCCTCCAGCCCGACTCGGACTTCGAAGCAGCGGGCCAGGCCACGGTGGAGGTCGCAGGCGAGCTCTTCGAAGCCGGCGGCGCCGAGCAGGCGGCCGTGGAAAAGGCCTGGCAGGAAGTCGGGGTCCTCAGCTAGGCGGTCCCCCCTTGCCCAACCCCCGCCGGCGACATGAAGGTCATCGTCGTCCGCGGTGGAGGCCTGGCCGGAATCGTCACCGAAACGGAAGTCGACTCGGATCAGCTGTCTGCCGACGATTCGAACGCCCTCGAGGAGAAGGTTCGCGATGCGGGGTTGTCCGAACTCGCTGAAGACCCCTCGCCGCCGTCCTACCCGGACGAGGTTTCCTACCGTGTAACCGTCGAGGACGGTGAGCGAAGCAGGAGCGTGACGCTGAGGGAGGGGACGATGCCCGATACGGTCCGCTCACTCATCGCCTGGCTCGACGCGGTCCCCGGCCATCAGAAACGGATCTCCCCGCCGGGGCCACCGGCGAGCTGAGACCATCGGTTTCTTCCCGGCGCCTCCAACACTTGTCCGCCACCTCGGCCTGCGCGGTTGACAAGGGTCTGGCCGCGATGTAGGACGAGGTTAACTGTTAGGTGTTGGTCGACGAGTCCCGTTATCGGGACTCGGGAAGGACGCATGCAATCCACCCTGTGGCGCGGCTTGGGCATCGTGATCGGTGGCGCGGCAGGCGTTGCGGGAGGGATTGGAATTCGGAGCGCACTCGAAAGCGGCTTTGGCACCAGTGTGCTGGCCTTACTGGTGCTGGTGGCGGTGACGACCGTCCTCTACATCGTCGCGCGCATCTTCCATGACCCCGACTCCCGAACCGGAGAGGTGATGCCCGGTGCGCTGCTCGGCGTCAATACCGGAATCAACGTGGTACTGCTCGAGGCTATTCTCGGCCCGATCGTCGCGGGCGTCCTCTGTGTGATTCTTGTGCTCGCGGTGGTAGAGCCGCTTGCCCAGAGCGACATCTACCAGGGATTTGAGGGCTGGGCCAACTGGCTTCTGCCGATGTCATGGCCGATCGTCGCCGTCGGACTGCTGTTCCTTGTGGTGAGTGCAATTCTGCACCTGGTCAATCTGGCGATTCGTCGCCCGTTTCTCCGCATCGACAAGGTCTTCGTCGACTGGAAGACCGGCACGGTCTTCCAAGAGGGCGGGCTCTTCGGCAACGCCAACCTCCAGCCTCACTCGACCGGTTACAACATGGGCAATTTCGCCTTTCTCACCCGAGAGGCGAAAGAAATCGACTACCTGACCGAGCACGAGGCGGGGCATACGCTCAACCTCGCCGCGCTGGGCTTTGTGACTCATCTGATCGGTGCACTCGACGAGAACGTGTTCGGCGGCGGCGATGACGCCTACACGGAGCTGCTCGCAGAGAGCAACGTTCCGGCCAAAGAACGGCAGGGCCCGATCTTTCCGATGTGGGGCGAGTCCCCGGCTGCGCCTGCGGGAGGGCCGGGACCATGATCGCGGAGACCGACAGGGAGCTCTGCGACTGGGTCAGCACGGTGCTGCCGAAGTCGAAGGGCAAGGTCCTGCTCGAACCGGCGGACGACGGGGAGCCCGCCGACGTCCTCCTGCAGCTGATCGAGCTGGCGGAATTGCCTCCGGCCCGGGGCAGCCGCAGGCCGCCGCTGCAGGTCCTCCTGCGCTACCTGGTGACAGCCGGAGGCGGCGACGCGTCGGAGATGCACGGGCGGCTCGGGGATCTGCTTTTCGCGGCGATGGAACACCCGGACTATGAGGTCGAGCTCGGGTCGGTTGATGCCTCGGTCTGGACGGCGCTCGGAAGGGCGATGCAACCGTCGTTCGTGCTTGCGGTTCCGGCGCGCAAGCAGCAGCCCGAGGCTCCGGCCAAGCCGGTCCTGGGGCCGCTGGACGTCAGGGGCTCGACCGTGTCCCATCTCGACGGCGTCGTGCTCGGCCCCGGTGACGTTCCCATCCCCGACGCCTTCATCGAGATCCCAGCATTGGGCCTGGCGGCCCGCAGCGACACTCGCGGCCGATTCCGGTTCGCCGCGGTGCCCTTCGGGCCTGACCCATACCAGCTGCGAGTCCGAGCAAAGGCCGGCGAGTTCCCGTTCTCAGTCGACAGCACCGATCGCGACGAACCGGTCGAGCTTCGACTCGATCTAGCGAAGGGATGAATCCATGCCAATGAGCACGTACCACACCCCCGGCGTCTATGTGGAGGAGGTCCCCTCTCTCGATCGGCCGATCCAGGCCGTCGGAACGAGCACCGCCGCCTTCGTCGGAACGGCTCCCAAGGGTGACGCGTTCCTCAACACACCCCAGGCCGTCAACAACTGGTCGGAGTTCGTCGGCAAGTTCATGCCAGAGGACAATCCCACCAGCACGGAACTCTCGAATGCGCTCTACGGGTTCTTCGCGAACGAAGGGGCCCGCTGTTTCGTGGTCAACTCCGGCGACGACAAATCGATCACCGATGCGCTGGCCGCGCTGGAGAGCTTCGACGAGGTTGCGATTGTGGCCGCGCCGGGCAGGTCGGACCCTGCCTCCCACGACGCGCTGCTGACGCACTGCGAAAAACTCAAAGACCGTGTCGCCATCCTCGACTGCCCCGAGGAAGTGGACGACATCGAGCTGCTGACGCAGACCGAGACGGCCGGGTCCTCATCGCGCAAATCGCGCTCGAAAAGCGGCGAAGGCGACAGCGAAGCGCCGGCCGCCGGCGGCCTGCGGCCGCGACAGTCCGATGGCGGTTTCGGTGCCTTCTACTTCCCCTGGATCACGGTGATGGACCCGATCTCCAACACGCTCGTCGACATCCCCCCTTCCGGGCATGTGGCCGGGATCTGGGCGCGAACCGACGCCAGGCGCGGCGTTCACAAGGCGCCGGCCAACGAGGTGGTCCGCGGAGCGCTGAACCTCACCTACCGGCTGACGCGATCCGAGCAGGGAGTGCTGAACGACGTCGGTGTCAATTGCATCAGGCTCTTCGCCCGCGAAGGCATCCGTGTCTGGGGCGCCCGCACCGTCGCCGACGCCTCGAGCGAATGGCGCTATCTCAGTGTGCGCAGGCTCTTCAACATGATCGAGGAGTCGATCGAGGAGGGAACCAACTGGATCGTCTTCGAGCCGAACGACCGCACCCTCTGGAAAAGCATTCGTCGGGATGTCGGCGCGTTCCTGACACGCGTCTGGCGCGACGGAGGGCTGATGGGGAGCACTCCCGAGGAAGCGTTCTTCGTCAAGTGCGACGAGGAGACCAACCCGCAGGAAGTAATAGACGCGGGGCAGGTGGTGGCGATGATCGGGATAGCCCCGGTGAAGCCCGCCGAGTTCATCATTTTCCGCCTAAGCCAATCGACGGCCGGCTCCGAACTCACAGCCGCCGGCGCGAGTTCCTAGCCAACAGGAGGTCTGACTGAAATGCCCGAAGCCGCCGAGACCGCGCCAAGCGCACCGTCGGGTGCGACGCCAGGAACATTCGAAGAGCCTCTCCGCGCCTACCTCTTCAAGGTCGAACTGCAGGGAGTGACGGAGGGGCACTTCACCGAGTGCAGCGGGCTTGATGTGAACGTCGAGCCGATCCGCTACCGGGAGGGTGGCTCCGGTCAGGTCGTGCATGTCCTACCGGGGCCGGTCAGCTACGGAGATGTGACGCTTCGCTATGGACTCACCTCGTCCGGCGAACTGTGGCAGTGGCTCCTCTCGGCGGTCGGCGGGAAAGTCGAACGGCGAAACGTCTCGATCCTGATGCTGGACAGCGAAGGCAGCCAGGAGGTCGTCCGATGGAACCTCACCGGCGCCTGGCCGTCTCGATGGCGGGGAGCTCCGCTCGACGCCCTCAATCGCGAGGTCGCGATCGAGAGCTTGTCGCTCGTCTTCGAGACCCTCGAAAGGGGCTAGCGGATGCTCAGAGGCTCGATCAGGGTCCTGCTGGGGCTGATTGACCGAGCCGCCGGGGCGTGGGTCCGATGGCGCGCCGGGCGGGGTGTCCTCGACGCATCCGCGGTCGAGGTACCGATGCGAACGTCGCAGCCCCCCGCGGACTGGGTGGAGCGGGTGCGACGCGGCGCCCCCGGCCTGCTCGAGCCGGTGGGCGACGATCAGCTGCCGCCCGCTCGGGGTGCGCCGGACTCTCCTCCCGGGAAGGTGGACAAGCTTCCCGAGCCGCCGCGGACGCCTCCCGCCGGAGCCGCAGAACCAGCGGCTCCGCCTGCCGCCGCGGAGCCAGCTCCTCCACGACCTTCGCAGCTCGAGGTCCCAGCGCCGCCCCGGCGTCCGGACAAGAGGCCGGCGACGGCCGGCGATTCCGGTGGGCGTCGCACTCCGCGGCGAGACGGTGGAGGCACCGGCGCCCGGGGCCCCGGTCGCGACCGACGACCACTGCGCCCCAGGGCACGAACTCCGCACAGCAGAGTCGTCCGGCGACCGCCCGGGGGTTGCGCTCGACCCCTCGCCGCCGGAGATGCCGGTGCGTGCTCCGGTCTCCATCGAGCCGGCGGCCAGCCGACCCCGCGCCGGCGATGTCACCGGAGAAGGCCGGCCCGCCCGGTCCCGTCAGCCGCCATTCCGATCCGACTCTCCGCGCCGATCAGCGCCGAGGCGGCGCCGAGGAGCATCCATCGACCGGACATCGCAGCCGATCGAGCCCGAGCGTCCCGGCAAAGGGCGACCACAGCCCCGCCTGGCGGAGGACAGGCCGGGTTCAGCTTCGCATCGTTGGCCGGACCTTCCCGATCCGCCGCAGGAGGGCGGGCCCGACGCGGAGGCTGCATTGCGCAATTGGGAGCGGGGCCTGCGGGTCGCGCGTGAGCAGTCGCGACTCTGATGGAACGAGTCGCCTTCCTGGTTGAGTCGACCGGAGAGCGACTCGGATGCCTTCTGAACCCGGAAAGCATCGAGGTCTCCCGCACTGCCGGAGTGCGCCGGCGGCGCTCGGCGACGGGCCTCCTGACCGGCGCGGCGGTCTCCGAGGACCCGATCCTCTACACCGGCGGCGGTCGCACCGACCTCAACCTCGACCTCCTGTTCGACATCGGCGTCGCCGGCTCGACGATCGAAACGTCAGACGTGCGCGACCTCACCCGGCCCCTCTGGCAGCTGGCGGAAACCGCGCAGCAAACCGGAACCGGCGCGCCGGCGCCGATCGTTCGCTTCCTCTGGGGCAAGTCGTGGAACGTCCCCGGCGTCGTCACCGCCGTCGCCGAGCGCCTCGAGCAGTTCGAGCAGGACGGGATGCCGGCGCGCTCGTGGCTGCGGATGAGGCTTGCGCGCGTCAGCGACGCCGACAGCCAGGGCGAGCGCCGCCATCGCCGGCGGCTCGAACCGACCGCCCTGGGCGAAGGCGAGGAAGGCGAAACGACCCATCCGGTGATCGGCGACGAAGGCGGCGAACGCCTCGATGAAATCGCCTACCGCCACTACGGCGACCCTGGCGCCTGGCGCACGATCGCCGACGCCAACGCGCTCACCGATCCCGGGCGGCTGGCGCCCGGGACCCTGCTGAGGATTCCGCGCGCCCTCTGCCGCGAGGAGAACGCGATGAAGGCCGTCGCCCTTCTGCCGCAGGTGACCGTCGAGGCAGGCGGCGCGCCGCTGGGCGAAGAGGCGATGCGCGAACTGGCCGAGGTTCGGGTCTCCCAGCGCCTCTCCGCGCCCAACCAGTGCGAGCTGAGCTTCCACGGCCCGGTGGAGACCGAGCCGCTCTCGCCGGGAGCCAGTCTCCGAGTTGTTGCCGGCGAAGACGAAATGTCGTTGTTCTCCGGCCAGGTCACCGTGGTGGAGCACGTCTTTCAGGCCGATCGAGACCACGAGACGGTCGTGCGGGCCTACGACCCGCTGCACCGGCTGCGAAAGAGTCATCGGGCGCGGGCGCTCGTGCAGACGACCGTCGACCGACCTCGCCGAAGAACTCGTCGGGGAGCTCGGCCTCTCGGTGGAGGCCGCCGACTCCGGCCCGCTCTGGCAGAACCTCGTGCAGCACCGCCAAAGCGATCTCGAGCTGCTCGTCGTGCTCGCCGAGCGCTGCGGCCTCTACCCGACGGTGCGGGACGACGTCCTCCACCTGATCACCCTCGCGGGCGACGGTGACGCCGTGACGCTGCACCTCGGCGAGGAGCTGTTGGAGGCCCGGGTCGAGCTCAGCGGCGAGACATCCTGCCGCAGCGTCACGGCCGAGGGATGGGACCCCCTGCGGGCCGAGGCCTATCAGGCGACGGCCGACTCGCCTCGCAGCGGCCGCGACATCGGAGCCGAGGTCGCGCCAGCAGACGTCGGCGGCGGCGACACGATCCTTCTTCTCGACGAGGCCGCCCCTGACGACGACCACGCGGAGAAGCTCGCGCAGGCCGAGCTCGACATGCGGGCGGCCGCCGAGGTGACGCTCTGGGGTCTCGCCGAGGGGAATCCGAAGCTGCTCCCGGGAGCGCCGGTGGAGGTCACCGGCCTGCGAGACGAGCTCGACGGCCGCTACGTGCTGACCGAGGTGACCCACACGATCGACGCCCAGCACGGGTTCGCGACCGAGTTCGGCACGGCGCCGCCGGCGTCCCGGCCCCGTCCTGTCTCATCCGTCGCTGCTCTCGGCGAAGTGACCAGCGTCGACGACCCCGACGGGCGTGGCCGGGTCGCGTGTCAGCCTGCCCGCCTACGGCGACGTCGAAAGCGACTGGCTCGGGGTCGTCGTCCCCGGCGCCGGGAGCGAACGGGGAATCGTCGCTCTCCCCGATGTCGGCGACCGGGTCCTTGTCGTCTTCCCCCACGAGGACCCGGCGGCCGGCATCGTCATCGGTGGCCTCTACGGCGAAGGGGGTCCGCCCGACCCCGGGGTGGAGGGCGGCGCGGTCAAGCGCTTCACCCTGCAAACGGCGGGCGGCCAGAAGATCGCCCTCGACGACGAGAAGGGGGTATTGCGGCTCGCCGATCAAACCGGCAGCTCGGTGGAGCTGTCGCACCGATCAGCTGGTCGTGCACGCGGCAACCGACCTGAAGATCGAGGCGCCGGGCAAGGGGATCGTCATTCGTGCCGAATCCGTCGACTTCGAGCAGGCATGAAGTTCCTGACCGAGGACGCCGCCCTGAACTGCGCCCACATGGGGGTGGTGCGAATCAAACCGTCGCAGGGGCTCGTGACCGTGGGGCGCCGCAAGGTCTTGGTCGAATCCGATCCGGAGGGCTGCGATATCGACCGCTGTCCAAACCGGGGGTCGACGATCAAGCCCTGCATGAAAACCCTGCCAGTTCGCGAAGGGTATTCGGCGTTCATCCGGATCGCCGGGCACAAGGTCTGCCTGGAAACCGTCTGGGGCCTGACCGACGGGACCCCTCCGGGCGGCGTCAAATACATGGTCCGCGACCCGGGCCAGACAGTTCGTCGCGGGGGCGGCATGACCGCCCGCTACCGAGGTTGGCGCTTCGTCGTCCCGGCGACCGACGCCGCGGCCGCGGGCGCCGGCATGTTTGTCGAGCCGACCGGATCGATCGCGATGGTCGAGGAAGACGACGCGATCCGGCAGGCCCTGCTGCTGCTGATCTCGACCCGGCCCGGCGAACGGGTGATGCGACCCGCCTACGGCTGCGATCTCGAACGGCTGATCTTCTCGCCGAACGACGACACGACGGCGGGCCTGGCGATGCACTACGTGCGCCAGGCGGTGGAGCGGTGGGAGCCGCGGGTCGAAGTTCTTCGGGTCGACGCCGGGCGCGATCCCGAGGACGCCTCGATGCTCCAGATCGTCCTCGACTACCGGGTCAGGGCGACCCTCAATACGGGGCAGCTGGCCGTGCCGGTCGCCCTCGAAGGGGTGCCTTCGCGGTGACCGTGCCGACCCCCCAGCTAGACGACCGCCGCTGGGAGGACCTCGATCGCCGAGGCCAAGGCGTATCTGGGCGAGAAGGCGCCCGGCTGGACCGATCACTCGCCGGGAGACCCGGGGATCGTCCTGGTCGAACTCTTCGCCTACCTCACCGAGCTGATGATCTACCGGCTCAACCGGGTGCCGGACAAGGCCTATCTCGAGTTCCTCAAGCTGATGGGCCTGACGCTGCGCCCGCCGGCGGCGGCCTCGGCCAAGCTTCGCTTCGAAGCCGACCAGGCCGCGAAAACAGCGATCTCGATCCCACGGGGGACACGTGCCACGGTCAAACGGGCGGGCGGGTCCTCCGAACCGCCGATGTTCGTCACCGCCGCCGACGCGACGATCGCGGCCGGAGACGCAGACGGCCGACGTGCTCGCCCTCCAGTGTGAGCTGGTCGACGGCGAGCTTCTCGGCCAAGGCACCGGCCTCGGCGGCCAGGCCGTGACGGTTCAGCGCCCGCCGATCATCGCTCCCACCGGCACCGAGCTCGACCTCGTTGTCGGCGTCGAGGCGCAGCAGGGGGAGTTCGACGAGCGCGTCCCCGCCCGCGATCACGAAGGTCGGACCTTCGTCCTCTGGGAGGAGGTCGACAGCTTCGCGAACCGGTCGAGCGAGGACCGGGTCTACACCGCCGACCGCATGTCCGGTCGCATCGTCTTCGCCCCTGCGTTCCGTCGACCCGATTCGGGCGACGAGCAGCTCCCGATGGCGGCGGTCCCGACCGCCGGCCGCGAGATCCGGGCCTGGTATGCCCGCGGCGGGGGCGCCGAGGGCAACCTGATCGCCGAGGCGATTGAGGTGCTGAAGGACCCGATCCCCGGGGTGCGGAAGGTCTCGAACCCCGAAGCCGCCACCGGCGGCCGTCCAGCCGAGACCCTCGATGAAGCCCTGGTGCGCGGACCGCAGGAGCTGCACGGGATCGAGCGGGCGGTGACCGCGCAGGACTACGAGGCCGTCGCCCGCTGGGCGAGTGGGGCGATCGCGCGGGCGCGTGCCTTCACCGAGGCGGCGCTGTGGCGACACGCGGCGCCCGGCACCGTCGAGGTGCTGATCGTCCCCTACGTCGATGAACAAGAGCTTGGGGGAGGGCACCTCAGCGCCGAGATCCTGCACGAACACGAGGTCGAAGCTGCGCAGACGCAGATCCAGGAAGCGATCGACCAGCGCCGCCCGCTTGGGCACCGCATGCCTGGTCAATTGGGCGAGCTACAAGACGGTCCGGGTCCGGGCCCGGGTCGTGGTCCGGTCCGAGGAGGATCTCGGCGCGGTGAAACGGCGGGTCGAAGACCGGCTCTACGCGACGATCAACCCGCTTCCGAACGCGACAGCGCCGGGCGGCTGGCGATTCGGTCAGGCGCTCCGCGCCTCCCACGTGTTCGACATGGCGCTGAAAGAGCCTGGCGTCCGCTTCGTCGACTCGGTCCATCTGCTGGTCGACTTCGCGCCCAACGCCGAAGTCAAGGCCGTCGCGGCCGACGCGTTCCAGCCGCACACCTGGTACGCAGCGTCGGGCGGGATGGTGTTCCGCTCGCTCAACGACGCCGAAGGCTGGGAGGCGCTGATCGCCTTCGAAGGAGAGGTGGTCGAGCGGATTCGCAGCCATCCCGAGCAACCGGGCCTGGTCGCGGTCGTGACCGCTGTGGGCAAAGGCTCGCGCCTGCATTTCTCCTTCGACGCGGGGGAGACCTGGGACGTCTTCACCGCGCCGAAGCTGGAGTTCGAGGTCGCAGACATCGCCTGGAGCATGCAAGGGAAGCCAACCGATTCTCTTGATCGCAAGTGATGTCGGCCTCTACGAGCTCGCGGTCGAGCCCGAGGCGAGCCCGGTGCAGATCCTGGTCACCACCGACCAGACTCAGGGCTTCTATGCAGTCGGGGTCGCCGTCGACGCGCTCGGCGCCCGCAACGTCGCGGTGGCCGCGCAGGAGACGGGTGGCGTCTGGCTCTCGAGCGAAGGCGGCGCGCCGAGCAGCTTCCGCAAAATCGGCCTGGCCGGGCGAGGACATCCGGGTCCTCAGCATCCAGCGCGACGGCCCCCGCGCCTTTCTGTGGGCGGCGGCGGCCGCCGCGGGCGGCGATGACCCGGGAAAGGGTGCCTGGCGCTGGGAGCTGCGCGGCAGTGAGGATCCGCCCGAAGGCTGGGTTGCCTTCGGCCGCAACTGGAGCGCGGGCAGCTGCTGGGCTCTGGCTTTCCAGGACACCACCGTCTTCGCGGCGACCCATCACGGTGGCGTCGTTCACCTCGACGCGCGCCGCGCCGATGCCTCATGGGCGGCGCTGGACGTCGAACTCCGGGCTCCCCCTGCGGGACCCGAAGAAATTCCTCTTCACCCAGGTCGACGACGTCGCGGCCAATGGGGAAAGCGGCATGATCCTCGCCGCCGGCGCGAAAGGCGTCTACGGGAGCACCGACGGAGAGAGCTACAGCACGCGCTGCGAAACCGAATTCGCGGAGACGGTGTCGCTCCCCGAGACCTGGCTGTTCGTCTCAGGTGAGCACGAGATCACCGTCGTCAGCGAAGGGGAAATCGACCCGTGAGGCGCGAGCAGGCCCTCCTACTGCTCCCTGACGTCTTTCAGCGGACGGCCGTCATGGAGGACAACCCGCTGACGGTCCTCCTCGGGGTGATGGAGGAAATGCACGCCAGGGACGAAGCGATCCTCACCGAGCTCGAGCGATATTTCGATTCTCGCGAAGCACCCGACGACTTCGTTCCCTTCTTGAGCTGGTGGGTGGATCTCGCCTGGCTGTTCCTCGATCCACCGGACGATCCCTACGCTTCGCCCGGCCGCCCCTTCGCGGGCGGCATCGGGGCGCTGCGCGAGCTGGTCGCGGCGGCGGCGCGCGACTCGAAGTGGCGCGGCACCGCCGGCGGTCTGGTCCGCATTCTTGAGACGGCGACCGGCGTGTCGGGATTCCGAATTGAGGAGCGGGTGACGGGCGACGATGGCCGGCCGCTGCCGTTTCGGATCCGGGTCCACGCCCCCTCTGAGGCCGCGCCCTACCTGAGCCTCATCCAACGGATCGCCGAGCACGAGAAGCCCGCACACGTGGTCTTCGACCCCGAAATCCGGTTTGGCGATGACGGGTAGCCTCAGCTCCTCGACCTTCACGATCACGACGCCGGCGGCGAGTGTGGCGCTCGATCAGAACCGCACCGGAGAGGCGTCCTTCACCGTCTCCAATGTCAGCGGCCGTGCCATCCGAGCCCGGCTTCGCATAGTCCCGGCCGAGGGCGCCCCATCGACATGGTTCTCGGTCGTGGGGGACGCGGAGCGCGAGTTCGCGGCGGGCTCCGCCCAGCAGTTCACCGTCAGGATCGACCCCGCGCTCGGCGCTCCGGCCGGGACCTACGCATTCCGCGCAGACGCCGTTGGCATCGAACATCCTGACGACGATTTCGCCGAAGGCCCGAGCTGCACCGTCACCGTGCCGGCCCCGACGATGAGCCTCAGTGCCCCGCGCGGCTACCTGACGACGCTGGTCGGTGCGCTCGTCGGCGGCTTGCTCGGTGAGCTGATCGTCGTCGTCTTCGTGCTGACCTCGAGCAACGAAACGTCGTCGTGCTCCGGGTTTGAATGTGTTCTCGGCAACACGATCGGAGATGTGATCGCCCTGCTGCTGGCACTGATCGTCGGCTACCTGCTGATGGCGATCGGCGCGACGATCGGAAGTGGCGTCGCTCTGCGAATCAAGCGCTACCGGGGCGCGACGCTGACCGGCGACCTTCCTGGCCGTCCTGATGATCCCCTGGACGATCTTGATGCTCGCCACCGTCTTTCAGCTCCTGAATGACGTCACCCTGATCGCCGTGCTCGCGCCGGTTCTGCTCATCGCCGCCCCGGCCCTCGTCGCCCGAGCGAGTGTGCTGCTCATTCGCACCCACAAACTCTGATTGGAGGACAACCGATCGTGCCGAGCTTCACAGTCACAGCCGCAGGCCAGAAGGTCCCGCTCGACAAAGACGGTGCAGGGCAGGCCGCCTTCACGGTCACCAACACGAGCGCTAAGCCGGTCCGCGGGCGCGTCCTCGCCTCGGCCCTGCCTCCTGCCGAAGCGAGTTGGTTCTCGATATCTGAGCCGACGACATTCGAGTTCGCCCCCGGTGAAGCCGCGCAGCGTCGTCGCGCAGATCGCGGCTCCGACAGGGACCAAACCCGGCACGTATTCGGTCCGCTGCGACGCGGTGGCCGAGGAAAACCCCGACGAGGACTTCACCGAAGGGCCGTCGGTCTCGTTCGAAGTCGCCGCCGAAGAAAAGAAGAAGGGCTTCCCCTGGTGGATCGTCGCGGTTGCCGCTGTTGTCATCTTGGGCGCGATCGCTGCCGTAGTGCTTTTGTCGCGAGGGGGAGGAGGGGCCCCGGCCAAGCCTGTTCTCACACAACCGGCGAATGGAAGCGAACTCCCAGGTACGCCGGTGCTCATCCCTGTGGCCTGGGAAGCGGTCGAAGGGGCAGACAATTATCGCGTCCAGGGTCAGACCTGTCCAAGTTTCCCCTGCACCACCGGCACAGACACGGTCTCTAGCGAGTCGCCCGAAACGCACCTGAGCGTCGGATTCAATGCGGACGTCGGTCGTGTGCGGGTCATTGCTCTGAATGGCGACGGGGAAAGCGAACCCAGTGACTGGCGGGAATTCCATGTAGTTCCGTCAGGTGGGAGCGGCGGCGTCCACGTCTGTCTCCCCTGCCTGGAGATCCCCGTGCAGAAGTTCAATAGTTTGGAACTCGCCATCGGCGGCCCCTGAGCGTGAACCGGAAACTCATGATCGTCGCGCTGGTGGCCGTCGTGATGGTGTTCGTGGTCACTCTTGCGCTGGGTGCGGGACGGCCGAAGGGCTCTTCCTCTGACGACAACGGGCCGGTCGAGTTCCTGAAGGGCCTCCGCTCGGGGAGCTATCTACAAATCGGCGGCGATGTCGCGGCGCCGGCCTGCTCGAATGTGACCTCGAACAGCGTGACGGTGATCGGAATGTCCTCCTGCACTATCGAAGTGGCGGGGCGGGGGTTCTTCTCACGGCCGACGCAGGTGGCGCTGGAACCAAACGGTCAATTGAGCGTCACGGTGCACCCCGAGGAAGGGCCGTCGCTCGAAGGGGTTCTCGCCGGGGGCGAATGCTTCGGCACCTCGATCGATCGGCATGGAGGCGACATCCTGCTCAGCGCCCCAGGAGCGGCGGTCGCGGTAACGCTTCGGGGCGAAAGTTGCCCAGCTGGGTGACCTGAGCGTGGGCGAACTCCGCAAGCCCGTCCTGATCGTGGTCGTGGTGCTGCTCGTCCTGGTCGTCCTTATCGAGCTCGGCGCGACGCAGTTTCTGCATGGCTCGACCAATCCTCAAGATCGGGTCGAGCGAGTCGAATCCAGCGACTCGTTTAGGAACGAACTTTCGGCGGAAGAAAGGGCGGATGCGATTCGGAGCGTCGAAGAATATGCCGCCTCCAACGGCGCGCCCCCCGGCCTCGGCATCCCATACCTGGCACTGATCGACGGGATCCTTGCCTACACGATCCTGCTCATCGCCGTCGGCCTGGTCGTGCCCGATCATCTCGAAGGCAAGGTGCAGGGCATCATCACACTGGTCCTGTCGTTCCTGCTTCTGCTCGGGGCGATCGTCCTCACCCTGATCGCGCTCTTCAAGCTGATCGTGATGGTGTCACTGTTCTTCGCGCCACCGTTCGGGACGATCGCCTACCTCGCGGTCTGGGGAAGCTTCGACACCGGCGGCGCGGCGATCGTGCTCTCGCTGGTCATGTTGCTGAAGGTGGCTGCCTCGATCGGCCTCCCGATCGCCCACCAGCGCTTCCTCGACAACAAGGGGCTGGTTCTGCTGATCCTCACGTCGCTGATCGCGACGATCATCGTCGGATTTCTGCACGGACTCGTTCCCTTCCCGATGGTGAGCATCACCGACGCGTTGGCCGCGATCATCGTCGGCATCATCGCGATCATCTGGGCGGTGGTCGTGCTGGTGGGGGCGGTCGTCGCGGTGGTCGAGGCCCTGGCGACCCGCTGATGGCCACCCATCATCCGGCCAGAGAGCTTGTCGAGTGGCGATACGGCTGACTAGTTTCGTTATCGATGACCATTCGGCACCGACACTCGATTCCCACTCGTCTCGGTGAGATCTGACATGCAGGCAATTGTTCGGGAGATCCAGAGCGGTCCGCCTCGACACAAGCCGCTCCTGATCGCATATGCCGAGTAAGAGCAGCACGAAAACATCGGCGCCAGCCCCGGCTCCGTTCGTCTGGGAGGAACTCGATCAGTACAAGGCTGAGAAGCGGTTCCTGGATGGGTACCCATCCGCCCAGCGCAACTTCTTCTCGCCGCGCGATGACATCCATCCGATGTTGGCCTCCCTCCTAGCCAGCGCCCAGCACTCGCTCGTTCTCAACATGTACGGCTACGACGATGACCAGCTCGACTCGATCATCCGGGAAAAGCTCGCCATGGCGCACGTCTTCGTGCAGATGAGCCTCGACAAATCTCAGGCTGGAGGCCAACACGAGAAAACGCTTCTGGCAAATTGGTCCAACACCGAGTTCGGAAACTCAATCGCAATCGGCACCTCCTCTACTCACCACGCCATCTCACATCTAAAGGTCCTTATCGTCGACGGCGTGTACACGGTCACCGGCTCGACGAACTGGTCGATCTCGGGCGAGTCAGAACAGGACAATCAGCTAACACTTAACCGCAACGCTGTCTTGGCCGCCGAGATGCGCACCCAGCTCGACCTCAACCACGATTGGATGCTTAAGCAGATGGCCGACGCGCGCATCAAGGCCCCTGGTTGACTTGATGGCCCGCTCGGCTTCGATTCTCGGCTCGCCACCGGCCTCGGTGAAGTCTGATGTTCAGGCTCTCGTCAAAGTGCTTCAGAGCGTTCCCGCCAAGGAACTCGATCGGAACCTCCTGATCGGCACCTGGAACATCCGCGAGTTCGGGCAGCTCGCGGAGGTGTGGGATCAAATACCCAGACATAAGCCCTTCCGTGACCTTCATGCCATCCGCTGCATCGGCGAGATCGTCTCGCGCTTCGATGTCGTCGCGATCCAGGAGGTTCAAGAGGACACGAGCTCCCTCAGGGCCCTGATGCAGTGGCTGGGTCCCGACTGGGGCCTGATCATGACCGACGTGGCGCGCGGCAGCGCGGCCGGGGGGAGAGGCTCGCCTTTGTCTTCGACACGCGTCGGGTCAGGCCGTCTGGGCTGGCGGGAGAGCTCGTCCTCTCGGCCGAGCAGATGAGCGTCGCGGACCCCAAGAAGCTCCACCAGCAGTTCGCCAGGACTCCCTACGCCGTGGCGTTCATCTCGCACGGGATGAACTTCATCCTCACGACCGTCCACATCGTTTGGGGAAAGGGGGCGAAACAGCGCACCCCGGAGATCGCTGCGATCGGCGATTGGTTGAAGGACTGGTCAACCCGAGCCGACACGGTGGGATATGACCTCCTGGTCCTCGGCGACTTCAACATCGATCGCGAGGGCGACGCGAACTTTGACGCGCTGACGGCGAGCGGCCTGACCACTCCCCCCGAGCTGGATGCCGTGGCACGCACCGTGACCTCGGAGGACGGCGCTGCCGGCACCTTCTATGACCAGATCGCCTGGTTTCCCAAGAAGCTCAAGCTGCACTACATGGGGCGAGCCGGGAAAGTGCCATGGAAAGACAAGATCCTGACCAAGATCGATCCCATCGAGGTCACCTTCCGGATCTCAGACCACTATCCGCTCTGGGCAGAGTTCGCCGTCAGCGACACGCCGCCGTCAGAACCGCCTCACGTTCCGGAGTCGCTGATGCTCGAGATGATGAGCGCCAAGCCGCGCAGTCGCACCTCGACGAACGGCGTCCACAAATCCAGAGCTAGGCCCGCCTGATCCCGTCGGTCAGCGCAGCAATCGCCGCAGGGTGCAGGGACAGGGCGTCTGGATCCGGGGGGTCAGTTGCGGCTCGGCGATCGTGCACGGCTGAGCGTCCGCATGGGCTGGGCGGATTCGAATCGCCGACCTCTCCAACAGACGGCCAGACGGAGGTACTCGGCCCTGGCGCCCAAGAGTAGGATGCGCTGGTGAAATCGCTTGCCGGACGCTGGCGACTGGCGCTCCTTCTGGGTTTGGCAGGCTTGGCCGTCCCGGCCACGGCCGGCGCTGCGACCTACTGCGTTCATCAGGGTGGTAGTTGCTCGGCGGGACAGACCGACGAGGGCGCAAACCTGCAGAAAGCACTCGACGAAGCGGGCAGCAGCTCGGGCAACACCGTCCTGATCGGCCCTGGTAACTACACCCACGAACACGGGTTCACCTTCAACCATGGCACCCCGGGGCCGAACGTGACGATCAGCGGCGCCGGCGCCGGCCAGACGATCCTCGAATCGACCAACGGCAAACCCGCTCCCGGATACGTCCTCTCCTTCGCCGCGAGCTCCTCCTCGACGCTCGCGGGCATGACCATCCACGTCCAAAACGGCGACGGCGGCGGCCTTGCCCTGAGCACCGCGACGGCCAACGGTATCGCGGTGGCGACTGACGCCGGAGGCGCCGGAGGCCAATCCGCCCTCTCCCCCTCCAATGGGGCGACCGTCGAGCACAGCTCGATCCAGGGCGAGACCGACACCGGCTGCTGCCCGAGCGCGGTCTTCGACAACACCGAAGGTGAAGTCACCCTCCTCGACGACACCCTGATCGGCTTTTACGGGCTCGACATAGCAAGCCCCAGCGCCGAAGTGACGGCGCGCGACCTCCGCGCCCAAGCCCGCGTCGGCGTCCTCGTCACCGGCGGCTCCGCGACCGTTGACGACATACTCGCGGTGCTCAGCCCGGGATCGCTGTTCGCGAGCTTCGAGGCCTACCAAGGTGGCGTTCTCACCGTCCGCTCCGCCACCGTGATCGGCGTCGACGCGGCGCCGGATTCCAAGGGCCTGATGGTCTACGGCGCCGGCGCCGCCTCGAAACTGACCGTCGAGGACTCGATCGTGCGCGGCTTCCCGCTCGCCTGGGAACGCCTGATCAACGGTTCGGGTGGGACGGCGAGCCTGACGCTCGAAAACGACGACATCGCCGCCAGCGGCGCGAACAACGCCACCGGCAGCCCCAGCCAAGCCGCCAACATCGACCTCGATCCGCTCTTCGTCAACTCTGCCGCCGGCGACTACCACCTCCGCTTTGGCTCGCCGGCGATCGACAGCGGCGGCGCCTGCGCGAGCGTCTGCAAAGCGGTCCCCGACCTGGACGGCCTGATCCGCCCGATCGACGGCAACGGCGACGGCAGCGCGGTGCGGGACATGGGCGCCTACGAGTACGGGCACCGCGCTCCCACCGTGAGCGCTGCGGCGAGCAAGCCAAAGCCGTTCGCAAACGCGGCGGACACCTTCGTCGCCACCGCAAGCGACCCCGATCCGGGCGATACGGTGAGCTTGAGCTGGACCTTCGACGACGGTGCCCACGTCAGCGGCGCCAGCGTAGTCCACGCCTTTGCCAAGCCCGGAGCTCACACCGCGACGGTGACCGCCACGGACTCCAGCGGCCTTTCGGCGACCGCCACGGTCACTGTGGACGTTCCTGGCGTGCCGAACACCAAGATCAGGAAGGCAAAGATCGTCGCTGCTAAGGGTGAGGCGATCTTCCGCTTCGACGCCGTAGGGGTCGCGAGCGGCTTCGAATGCGAGCTGCGCCGCCGTCACTCAGGCGCAAAGCCGAAGTTCAGGAGCTGCAGGTCACCGAAGACCTACAAGCACTTAAAGCCGGGTCAGTACACCTTCGAGGTGAGGGGGCTCAACCCCGCGGGCCACGACCCGACGCCGGCCAAGCGGGAGTTCCGGCTGAGGTAGCCCAGCCAGGAGATCTTCTGCGACCCTTGTATTGCTCGGTTCTGCTCTCACCCAACGACAAGTGGCTCAAATGGAGGGTGATTCCGTTGGATCTTTCCGCCCCGGCCAGCCCGCTGCGAGAACGCGCATGGACTACCTCGGCATGGCCGCGACCCCTGATGCGGCCTTGCGGATCACACCACTTTTTCGGCCAGCTCCGCTTGACCCCTCCCGCAGCTGCGGCTAGCGTCAATGCCGGACCTCGGCCCTTAGGTTGGGCGACGGCCGAAAGCCGCCAATCGAATGGAGAGCGATGATTCGCCGGAGAGTCACCTATGCGAACGTGATGGCCACGGTCGCCGTGTTCATTGCCCTTGGTGGGGCTAGCTACGCGGCCACCCAGCTGCCGAAGAACTCCGTCGGCAGCGCTCAACTCAAGTCCGGCGCGGTGACCCTGCCGAAGCTCAGCGCCGCTGCCAAGCAGGCGCTACACGGCGAAATCGGGCCGATCGGGCCGCAAGGCGAACGCGGGAACGACGGCGCGAGCGGCGCACGGGGGCCGACGGGTAACACCGGACCAAGCGGCGCCCAGGGATCGACCGGCGTACGGGGACCGACGGGTAGCACCGGCCCGCAGGGGCCCACAGGGGCAACGGGCACCACCGGGGTCATCGGCCCGACAGGCCCGACCGGGGTAACCGGCTCAGCCGGCGCAACGGGCGCGACGGGCGCACGCGGTCCCAGTAACGCCTACGTCGCGGGGACTACCGAAGCGACCACGGTACTCCCCACCGCCGTCAGCTCAGTCCAGCTGCCCGAAGGCCACTACCTCGTGGCTTTCACGGTGCCGATGCAGGCGCTGGCCAGCTACGCCTTTGGCGAATGCTGGCTTCAGCTCAACGGCTCCGGTTCGACCACATTCGGAAGATCCACGTTCAAGCCCGGCAGCGTCGAGCCGGGGCTGATGGTGT
Organism: uncultured Solirubrobacterales bacterium; assembly: GCA_963737575.1. GTDB lineage: Bacteria > Actinomycetota > Thermoleophilia > Solirubrobacterales > 70-9 > VRUE01. The sequence continues at coordinate 611,657 of CAVTTJ010000009.1, read as the reverse complement.
TCAGCGTCGGACTCGACATCACCGCGAACGAGCTGAGCGGCGGCCACGCAACCCTGGAAGCGGTCTGCGAAAGCGAGCTCGGCGAAGTCAAGGTCTTCGGCAACGGCACGCTGAGCGCGATCACCGTCGCCGATTTGACGCACGAAGGCTGACGGGTGAGCCGGGGATGGATGGCTGCCCATAGACGCTTCGCCCGGATCTGGGGGTGGGCAACGGTTGGGCAACACAAGACCCGGTGACAGCCGAAAACGCAGAGAGTGCCGCAAGGCAGAAAACAGCCCATTAGTGGGGAAAGGGCGAACAGCCGAAGACAGCCGAAACCCCCGGTGACGACTGAAAAAAATCGTGGTGTCGTCGGTTCGATTCCGACCCTCGCTATCGCATAGGCAAGCGGAATGCGGCTCCTGAGGGGCCGCGTTTCGTAGGTGGGCAACGGATTGGGCAACACACCACCGCGAGCCGCCTCGGCGCGGCTCCGACGGCGCTGGCGAAACAGCAACCTCAGTCGCGGGAGCAGGGATTGAAGAGGTCGCTCACGCCGTCAGGGTCTTGCCCGGGGGACCGGCGCCGGAGGTGGTTTCGCTTCAGCAATTTTGAATGGACTTATCTGGGACAGGAGGCGCAGCGCCACATCGATCTCGCCGAAAGCGCGATCCGCTGGCAAAGACACGCGCAATAGTCAAGGCAAGGGCGCTCCGTGCGAAGGGAAAGCAGTAGCGAGCGATCAAGGTGAACGGGAGCAAGATCACGCAGCAGAGCGAGAGCTCTGGCAGCTCCCCGCCGGAGGTGATGGCGTCTTGCAGCTAGCGACTAGGTTATCGGCCGACTCGCGATCCCCCTCGGGCTCCTTGCGCTGCTCGCGGCGCCGACAGCGGCGTCCGCAGCTGATTACACCTGGAGGGCCGAGGGGCGCCTCGCAGCTGCTATGCCTTCGAGGCTCTAGCGCCTAGCGACGGGAAGTCGGGGGGGCGACGCTCGACAAAGCTCTCGACGCCCTCCCGAAAGTCTGGCCGCTCGAACGATTGCTCCATATGTGCGACCGCGTCGGCCGTCGAATGGGCTAGGTCCTGCTCGAGATCGTCGTAGACCTGGCGCTTTATCGTCGCCATCGAGGCCGGGGAGCTGAAGCGGGCCAACTCGATCGCGTAGTCGATTGCCTCTTCGGCCGCTTGATCGGCCGCGCTGACTCTATCGACGACGCCAAGTTTCTCTGCCTCCTCCGCTAGCAAGGTTCGGCCCGAGAGAAGCAGGTCCAGGGCGGTTGATGTCCCCGCAAGTCGGGGCAGAACCCATGCGAGCCCGTACTCGGCGATCAGCCCACGACGGGCAAAGGCAGTGGTGAGCTTCGCCCCCGCCGCCGCGAAGCGTATATCGCACATCATCGCCATCACGAAGCCCAGCCCGGCGCAGGGCCCGTTGATCGCCGCGATCACCGGCTTTTGAAGTGAGTGGGGAAAGCTCTGCGGGCGCGCGTCAGGCTCCGCAGAAGACCCGCTCTCCTCGACTTCTCGTAGGTAGTCAAAGTCTGCCCCCGCGCAGAAGCCCCTGCCCGCGCCGCTGACCACTATCGCCCGTACCTCCGGGTCATCATCCGCGTCCTGGAGTCGATCGAAATAGCCACGACCGAGCTCCGGCGTCCAGGCGTTCAGGGAATCCGGTCTGTTCAGGGTGATCCTGGCGACCCCGTCTTCGACCTCGCTGAGGACAACATCGGCTGGTGTCATCGACCTATCCCTTCCTTTTCCAGTTCCGTATTCACCCGTTCCAAGAGCCGTTCCGCGTTGCCGCCGAGGTAGGCCGCTCGAGATTCCGGGCGTAGCTCCAGCTTGTCGATCTCATTGAAGGCGCGCTCATATCGAAGCATTGGCCAGTCAGCTCCGAACAACACCTGGTCACGAAGCACCGTGTCCATCATGTGCACGATGTCGCCCCATCCTCCCCCCGCCCCGGGGGCCATGTAGCGGGGGGAGATGGCGCCGAACTCAAGAAAGACGTTCTTGTGCTTCCAGGCCACCGCGGCGGCCTCGTGGGGCCAAGGCCATCCGCCGTGATGACAGATCAGGGTGAGCTCTGGGAAATCGCATGCGATGCGATCGACGAGATAGGGCCGCTCGTGTTCGAGCGGCCCATGGGAGGAGAAGTTGATCCCCGTGTGCAACCCCACGGGAACGCCGAGCTGGGCGCACCGCGCATAGATCGGGTAACAACGGCGATCGATCGGGGAGATTCCCAGGAATCCGGGCTCAAACACTATTCCCCGCAGGCCAAGCTCCAGTACAGCCCGGTCGACCTCCCGCACGGCACTCATCACCTTGCGCGGGTCGACGCAGCCAAAGCCGCAAGAGAGATCGTTTGGATGCGCGGCGACGACCTCGGCGAGGCGGTCGTTCAGCTCAGCGGGGTCTGCCCACTCGACCTCGGCCTGCATCACGCTTGGCCCCACCCCATGGGCCTTGGCTTCCTCAAGCCAGTCCTCAACGGTGCAGTCGAGGTTCTCAAGGAAGCCCTCATAGACCTCGTCATAGTGCAGATACTCCTCAGGGACCGGCGGCTGGGGCTCGCTGCGCGAGTTTCGAGTCGGGAGCTTGACCCTGAAGTCGATGACCGTGTCTGCCACGCTACTCGCCCGCCCCCTCCCCGTCGTCCTTGCCTGACCCTGAAAATTCACCGGTGCGCCTCAGCTGCTCGTCGGTACCCTCGAGCTCCGCCATGTAGGAGCGGTAAAGACGCAGGCTTTGCTCGAGTGGCGTCCCGAGGCCACGCAGCGCCAGCTCTTTGGTCATCGCCAGGGCGTCGGGGGCGCGGGAGCCGATGATCGAGGCGATCCGCTGCGCTTCTTCCATCAGCGCGGGGGGGTCGACCATCCTGTTGATGAGCCCGATGCGAAGCGCCTCCTCAGCGTCGATGAACTCGCCGCTTAACAGCAGCATCATCGCGTTGCCGAGCCCGACCACCGCGGGCAGCCGCAATGCTCCGAAGCCATGGAGGAGATTCCATTTGACCTCCGGTGCCCCGAATTCTGATCCGGGTGTCGCGATGCGGATGTCGCAGAAGAGGGCTAGCTCGAGCCCTCCAGCTACCGCGTAGCCGTCGATCGCCGCGATCAGCGGCTTTGACATCGTTAGCCCCAGGTCCCAGCGCTCATCACCTCGCCAGGGGGTCCAGGGCTGATCGTCGGACGGCTGGCTGTGCATCTCCTTCAGATCCGCACCGGCGGAGAAGGCCCGCTCCCCCGCCCCAGTGATGATCCCGACGCGGACCGCGGGATCAGACTCGATCCGCATCAGGGCCTCGGTCACCTCATCGTAGGTGGTTGAGTCCATCGCGTTGAGGGCATCTGGTCGGTTGATGACTATGGTGCCGACACTTCCCGATCGCTCCTCGATGATCGTCACTTTGCGCTCCTGCTTCCGATAGGTCTCGCTAATTTCACCTACGCTTGGTCGCCGGCGCCGGGGTCTTTGTGCTCAGGAACATAGGGCGGAACGTCCGTGCGCACGTCTGCCTCCTCGGGAGTCGCGGAGGCGAATAGTTCACCCGCCTCGACCAAACGGTCCGGGTTGCGGCGTTCAAGGTAGATCGCGATGAGGCTGGCGATGAGGATGGTCGCGAGCGTCGCCCAGATGAAGTAGCGAAGCGGCGAAGGTGGGGTGGGGTGGACGTTGCCGTAGGTGACAACCCCGACACCCACCAGGCCGGCTATGGGAATGATGAGGTGTCGCCAAATCGAGAATTCCGACCGGTGCTGGTCGTAGTAGTACTTGATCACGCCGACGCCGAGCAGACCGTATGCGGCGATAAAGAAAAGTGTGGCGATGTAGGCGCCCCAGGCCGCGACTTCGCCCGGTTCATAGATCGAGCCGAGGATCAGGGCAATCGCCAAGAACGCGATCACGGTCGCCAGGATGGCTCGCCCCGGAGCCCCACGGGAGTTGAGGTTGTCAAACCATGGCGGCAGCATCCGGTCGCGTCCCATCGAGTAGATCATCCGAGAAGCTGCGGTTACCGTGACTATGTTGAGAGCGATGAAGCTGGTCATCACCGCGATTATCGAGAGCGTGCCAAGGAAGGCCCCCGAGAAGGACCTGGCGAGCGTGTCGAACGGGGTGCTGTCGCTCTGCAGCGCTTCCAATCCACTGGCGTTCAGGCCGAATCCGACAACCCCGGAGTAGAGCAGCAGGACATAGAACGTCCCCACCGTGAGGGTTGTCACCAAGACCGCTTTCGGAATCGTCCTGTGTGGCTCGTGAACCTCCTCGCCCAACGTGGTTGAGGACTCAAAGCCGACGAAAGCAAAGATTGCAAACACCAACCCGTAGATGATGCCCGAGAAGCCGAGCAGGCTTTCGGAGGGGTTGAAGGGCTTAAGACTGAGACCGTCGGCGCCACCGTTGACGAGAATGATCACTGCGATCAGGCCAAAGACGGTGATCTCGAAAGCGAGGAAGATCAGACCTGCGCGAAGGGAGGGGGTAAGCCCGAGCACCGTGAGGATTGCGGAGAACACGATCAGCGCCCCGGCAAACCATTGCCAGGCAATGTCGACACCCTGTCCGCTCAGGTATTCGCTCACGAAGGTGCCGAAGAAGCACATCTGAAAGGGCAGCAGCAGAACGTAGGCGCCGAACAGCATTACTCCCGTTACAAAGCCGACCTTCGGCCCGAAGGCGTGGGTCAGGTAGTTGTAGAAGGAGCCGGCGGCCGGTAGCTTGCGTGCGAACTCGCCGATAATCACCGCCAGGCAAAGGGAGAAGACCATCCCGACGACCATCGAGAACGGTGACGCAAAGCCGCTCTCACTCGCGATGAAGACGAATCCAGCGGTCGCTCCCGCCGCTGGAGCGATGAGCGCTGCCGATTGGACCACGGCGCCGCCGATTCCGGTGGAGCCACCACGCAGGGCCGAGACTCGTTGTGGCTGTGGCGTTACTGGCGTTGCCTCCATGCTCTCCTCCTGTTCGTGTCTGTCAGCTCATCCCAAAGAGCCGGCAGTCAACCTTTCGCATTCCAGTCGGGAAGTTCTCGATCTCGGTCCCAGGCGCGGGCAAAGGGGTCCTCGACCTGGGCGATCAGCTCGCTCTTCTTGACTCGCATCGAGGGTGTGCGCGGGAACGGCTCGCTGCGGTACTCGATGTAGCGGGGGACCTTGTGCTTTGCGAGGCGCTCGCGACAGAACTCAACCAGGGTTACCGGGTTGCCCGCCTCGGGAGAAGCGTCCTCAACCAAGGCGACATAGGCCTTCACCTCCTCGCCGCGAAGCTCGTCTGGTACCGCGACGACCGCGGCCTCAAGGACCTCCGGATGGGAGCGCAGGACATCCTCGACCTCGGCGGCGGCCACGTTCTCGCCCGCCCGGCGCACGATGTCCTTCTTGCGCCCGAGGAAATACAGGTATCCGGACTCATCGCGGCGCGCCATGTCACCGCTGCGCAGCCACCCATCGCTGAGGGCCTCGGCGGTCGCATCGGGGCGATTGAGGTACCCGCGCATCATCCCGGGCGCCTTGATCAGCACCTCACCCGGCTCATCCACCCCGACCTCACCACCTTGTTCGTCGACGAGCCGAATGCTGACGCCCGGGCAGGGCAGACCGATTGAGCCCGAGCCGATCATCGCCTCGGCGTGCTCAAGCGGCATCGCCACGACCAGGCCGGACTCGGTCAACCCGTACCCCTCCACCCAGGGAAAGCCCCAGCGCTCCACGAACTCGGCGTGGAGCTGAGCGGGGATGCCGACATGCAGAGCGAACTCGACCTTGTGCTGGCGTTCCTCTGGTCGGTTCTCGCCCTTCAGCAGGAGCGCGGGAATCGCGGCGAGGGCGAAGAGCCTGCGTCACCTCGTGCTCGACGACGATAGGCCAAAAGCGAGAGACGCTGAATCGCCGCATCGCAACCAATGGCACGCCGGCATGTAGTGACGTCAGGAATAGCCAGGGTGGGTCGTTATAGAAGAACTGCAGGCAGCAGAGAAGTCGGTCATCTCGGTCGAGCCCATACATGCCCAGGTAGAGCTCGACAAAGCGGATCCAGTAGTCGTGGCCCACCATGCATCCCTTCGGGGGGCCGGTGGTGCCCGAGGTGTAGTAGACGTTTGTGATTGCCTCTGGGTCGACCTCGATTTGGTCGAGCGGTAGCGGGCCAGAGTCGGAGGCATAGGAGGCGAGGCCATCGGGCTCCTCACCGCTGACCACCACGACCTCGATTTCCTCATCCCCAGCGATTCTCTCTATCAGCTCCGCATGATCGGGGCCGCAGATGGCGATCCGGGCGGCGGAATCGCGAACGATATGCCCAGCGTCGTGCTCGCGGGCGGAAGTGTTGATCGAGACGAGGCTGGCGCCGCACGCGTTTACGGCGAGCCAGGCGACCATGAACTCGGTGCGGTTATCGAGCATGATCAAGACTCGATCGCCCTTCTCGACTCGGCTCGAAAGATAGCCGGCGAACTGCTCGACGGCCGAGCGAAAGCGCTCGCGCGTACCACCACTCCGTCCTCGAAGATGAAGAGCGGCTGTGTCGGCTCCCTCGCCCAGTGCCTCGCGGGCCAAACTGATGATGTCGCGGGGCAGCCCCAAGCTCTCGGTGTCAATCGGTGCCCACTCGGCCGCCGTTCCGCTCGCCACTTCCCCGGTCATTCGTACCACTGCTCGGGCGCGACCCGGGTCTTCTCGGGCCACTCGAGGTCATGGGTGAAAAGCAGCTCGGCATTGTGTCGGTGCTGCAGCTCGCGTATTCGGCGCCAGCTCGAGACCATCGCGTCTGGGCTCCAGACGATCCCTGGAAGCACGTTCTCGTCGATGTTTCGGGGCAGATAGGCAGCATCGGCCACGAGGATCAGTGCTCGCTCCTCCTCGAGGCGGACCAGCAACGACTGATGGCCCGCCGTGTGACCAGGGGTGGGGAAGATCACCACTCGGCCGTCGTCGAAGAGGTCGTGCTCTCCCTCCAGTTCGATCCAGTTGACCGGGTGGTCGAAGTCTGCCCGAACGTAGATCTCACGCTGGTAGACCGGAGGCCAGTGTGCGAACTGGAGCTCCGTTTGGTGTACGTAGACCGGAGCATGGGAGAAGAACTCGATACCGCCGGCATGGTCGTAGTGCAGATGGGAAAGGACGACATGGTCGATGTCGCTCGGCTCGAACCCTCCCGTCTTCAGCTGGCCGACGGCATCGTCCCCCTCCTCCATGGTCACCTCGAACGCGTCGGCTGCCTCTCCGAGGTACCCCCTGGGATCAGTCACGAGCGAAGGGTGACCGCCGGTGTCAAACAAGACGTTGCCGTCCGGGTGGGCGACGACATAGAAGAAGTAGGGGATCTCGACCTTCGTACCGACCTGGGGATGGAAGGGATCGAAGACGGACATGTCGGCAATCTCGCCTCCTCCGTGAAACGCATAGACTCGAAGGTCTCCCATTCGGACTCACCCCTTGGCGCTGGTTTTTGCGGTTTTCCGTCGCGGCTTCGGCTTCTGGGACTTGCATCCGGCCATGGCCAACGCAAAGCCGGCAAGTTGGTCGGCGATCGCGACCAGCGACGTCGGGCCTGCTGGCGAGTACCAGTAGGTGACGCCGTTGCACATCTGGATCGCGGCGATTCGGAAAAGCTTTTGATCACTGATCAGGAAATCGCCACTCTCGACCCCACGGCCAATTACATCCGTCCAAAGCTCCTCGTAGCTGTCTCGGAGCTTGACAATGCGAGCGCGATTGGCGGGGTCCAAAGACCGGATCTCCGCGTCGCCCACGTAGGCGTCGAGGAGGTTCTCGCCGTTGTACATGACGTGAGCGCTTGCGAGGCCGGCCAGTTCGTTTGGCGTGCCATCCGCCTCTGCAAGTGCCTCCCGGGCCCCCCCGATCATCTCGTGCATCGCGTCCCGCATGATCGTCAGCAGCAAGTCCTGCTTGCTGCCCATGTGGTGGTAGAGCGCTGCCGTCGTGACGCCGGCGTCCTCGGCTATCTCGCGAATGCCCGTGGCCGCATATCCGCGGGCGGCGAAGAGGCGGACGGCTGCGTCACGGATACGTGTGCCCGTGTCCACGAGGGGGTTGATTTCACTTGCCGATCGATCGATAGGGCGAAGCTATCAATCGATCGATAACCAAGTCAACCCCTCCAAAGAGCGGCCTCCTGGGTGCCGATACACCGGTGCCACCCGCGGAACTTTTCCCCTATGGCAGAGTTAGATACAGCCCCGACGCCGTCAGCCGAGCCGGGTAGATGGGCTTGTGCTGCGCCGGGTCGAGAGCTCATACTTGAGCGCCGCGATGCTCCCCACATTGGCGTGGTCGTACACGATTCGCATGCTGTGCCTCGGGGTCTCCCGCCCAGGCCTCAACGCAGAGCTGCGTATCGAGGTTTGCCATGGCAAGGATCGCCCCCGCAGCGCCGATCTGGCCGGCCAAGAGCAGAAGCGCGTGCTGGCCTGTGTAGAGCTGCCCCGGAAGCTCGTGTTTCTCCCGGATCAGGCGTTCCGCGTTGCCGCTTGAGTCCTTGAGGCCGTCGACCTGGAGGTCTCCCAAGATCTCGATCGGCACGCCCGGCGGCGACACCTGGGGATAGTGGTAGGCGAGGAGCGGTATTTGGATCGAGCTCCTGATCTGCTCGTAGTAGGTCAGTGGGTCTGCGACCCCTGGCGGCGTCAGCGCGATCACCGCGTCGGCACCGCCGGAGGCCGCCCGCCCCGAGAGCTCGATTGCCTGACGAGCTGACGGAGCTCCGGTTCCCGCAATCAAGGGCACATGACCGTCCAACACGCTTCCGACCTCTTCTAACAGCACGCTTCGCTCGTCAATATCCAATGTGCTTGCCTCCCCGGTCGTGCCGGCGATGATTACGGCGCTGACGCCCTCCTCGACGAGATGAACGGCATGAGCAGCGCTCGCCCGCGCATCCAGCTCGCCGCTTTTATCGAAAAAGGTGACAAGGGCGACGCCGATGCCTTCGAAGACGGGGGGTCTATCGGGCATCGATGCGAGCGTAGCGCAGCCGTAGACCTTTTAGCCGCGGCCAGCGATGCGGCTGGTGTGGCAGCTGACGGGTATTCGCTCGACGATCCGCGGGTGGTAGCGAGAGACGAATCGGGCCCCGGAATCGACCCATCGATTTGCAGCTATTTCTGTGAGCCCGAAATCAGGTCGGTGCGAGGTCGTCGGTGCCTAGCTCGGCCATCTCGAACCGGAGGGCCTCGGCAAGGCGGTCCCGCGCGGCCCGATCGGAGGCCTGCCGTGGCTTTCCCGTGCGGTGGTTGAGCAGGTTGAACCGCTCATTCGGGTCCCGCTCGAGGTCGTACATCTCATACTCGGGCGCCGCGCGCCCCTGCGGGTCGAGGTAGACCGAGTACTTCATCTGAGAGTCGCGGATGCAGCGAACCCGGTTGGGCTGGCCTGGGACGTCGGCCCGGGCAGTGGCCGCTTGGTGGTCGTCGTAGGTGAAGTGGACCGAGTCGCGGACCCTGGCGGCCGGCAAGGGGTGCTCAAGTACGGGCCCGAAATCGGCCTGCGAGCGGGCCAGTGCCTCCCGCTCAGGAGACGCGTGGCGAGCGAGCAGCGGGCTGAGGTCAGCCCCCTGGGCGCCAGGCGGCGCCTTAGCGCCGCCGAGTCTTGTCAGGGTCGGCAGCAGGTCGATCAACGAGGCGAGTGCATCGGTTTCGGCCGGCCGGGGAAAGAGCAGGGGGTTAGAGACCACCAGCGGGACATTGATCGTCTCCTCATATGCGTTGAATGCCTTCTGGCGCAGGCCGCCGTGGGAGAGGCCCATCTCGCCGTGGTCGGAGCAACGCACTACCACTGTCCGCGAACGCAGCGAGCCCGGGTCGCCGGGGTCGCCGAGCGTCGCCAGCACGCGCCCGACTTTGGCGTCGACCAGGTGCTGCAGGTGGGCGTAGAAGTTGACGTAGTCGAGCTGAGCGCGGCGCCCGCGCAGGGGGCCCAGGTAGGCGGTCATCCCCATCTGCATCAGCATCTGTGCGCTGGGCTTGGAGGAGAGGTCCTCGTCGATAGTCGGCGGTAGCCTCACGCCCGTTTGGCGGAACTCGGAGGCGTCGTAGCCCCCCTCGCGGTAGGAGGAGGCGTAGCCGAGCACGTCGTGCGGGTTGATTAGGGAGACGACTAGACAGAAGGGCTCATGAAGGTCGGCGCGGCCCAGCCAGGCCTCGACCTGGCGGGCATAGACCTCGTCCCAGCCCTCGCCCAGCGGCCCCGCCGTGCCGCCGCCGAAGTTCTCGGCCTTGGCATTCTCGCCCGCATCGGGCGGCTCCCAGTCGGCGAAGCCGAACGACCGCTGCAAGAGCTCCGCGTCGCGATCGCCCCAACCGCTCACCTCGACGGGCTGGGTCAGGTGCCACTTGCCCTTGTAGGCGACCTCGTAGCCCGCTGCCCGGAGCACCTGCGCAAGGTTGGGCGTGCTCGGCTTCAGCTCCGGCTCGCTGCCGCCCTTCGGCCCAAGCCCCAGCGCACCGCTGCCGAACTGCCGCAGTGCCTGGCCTCGCGGCGCCCCGCGCCGGAGCATCAGCCTGGCGAGGTCGGCGACGACGGCGGGCCCATTGCGGGGGTCGGGCTTGAGGTCGGCCGCGGTCAGCGTCAGAGTGACGCCATGGCGGGCGGGGTAGAGGCCCGTGAAGAGGGTCGCGCGGCTGGGCGAGCACATCGACGTGTTGCAGAAACCGTTGCGGAACGTCAACCCTGTCCTCGCCAGCTCGGCCTCATTGGGCATCAGCTCTCCCAGCCAGCCTGGGTCGTCCGGCCAGTGCCGCGGCCAGCGCTGCTGGTCGGTGATCAGCAGCAGGAGGTTCGGCGGGCGCATCGGCGGCGAGCCTACCGCGGCGCCAGCACCCTGAGTGCCCCACACCGGCGTCCGCCTAACCGGGTGCGGAATGTCCCGTCTCCGACGGCTGACCGTCCGGGCGGCCATTCCCGCGCCAGCGCCTGAACTCCTCGGAGACGGTGTTCGTCCTCCCCAGTCGGGCCCCCCGCGGCCTGTAGTCGACTGAGCGCTTCGCGGCCGCGTCGATCTCCTCCGGTGTAAGAAGCGCCACCATCCTCACCGTGCTGCTCCGGCCGCATTGACGGCCAGCGCGATTGCGGCCGCGCTCTCTTTGTCGAGGACGTCGGCGATCACGTTGGCATCCGGGTCGCCGAAGGCGAAATAGAAGCTCTCGAGCTCACCCCGACGCTCTTGGCGACTTCGGCCACCGCTTCGCGCCTGCTGCTTCCGCCCCCGCTCTGGATTCCCTCGATGCCCTCCGCCCGTGCAGGAGGCTTCGAGCAGGAACTTGGGCATGGGGCCCTCCTTTGCGTCGTTGGGTCCCGCTGTCTCATTCACCCGGATGCCGAGCCGCAGAGCTAAGCTGCAGGAGACCGACACGGTCATAGGAAGGAGCAGCATGGGGAAGGGAAATGACAACGACCGGTATGTGGTTCCGCGACCGGGTCAGGGCTGGGCCGTCGTGAAGGAGGATCACGAGCGTGCTAGTGCCATTAGACGCACGCAGCACGAGGCAATTGACCGCGCAAAGCAGATCACTGGCAACCTCGGTGGCGGGGAGGTTCGGGTCCAGAACCGCCATGGGAAATTCCGCGAGGGGGAGCGCGGCAAGAAAGACCAGTCGTGCCGTTCCGTCCGACGGCGCGAGGTCGAGTTTGGCTCTGTGGGACGCGGTCGCGCCTGTGGCCGGTGCGAAGCCGAAGGTCACAGGTTCGAATCCCGTCGGGCGCGCTGAAATCATGGCCTTTTCCGCTTGACGGGTCGCTCCTCAATTCCCGAGGATTTCCACGAGAACGTGCTCTTCTGGGCGCTTGCAGATCCTTTCGATGCCGATGACGCCGGCTATGCACCGCGTCATTGACGCGATGAACGTGATCGGCGCCCAGCCCGACGGCTGGTGGCGGGATCGCCGCGCCGCAATCGAGCGGCTGGTCGGCCAGCTCGATCGCTGGGCGACCGAGGCCGACGAGCAAGTCACCGTCGTCCTTGAGCAGCCTCCCTCGCCGCGAATCCGCGCCGAGAGGATCGGGATCGCCTGGGCTCCGCGCCCCGGACCCAACTCCGCTGACGCGGAGATCCTGCGCCGGCTCGGTGCCTGGCTCGCCGAGGGCGACGTGACGCTGGTCACCTCCGACCGCGACCTCGCCGAACGAGCGCGCTCCCACGGCGCCGAGGTCGAACCCGCCGCGGCCTTCCGCGCTCGGCTTGAGGCGCTCTGATCTCCAACCTCCCGATGGCGTCAGCTGAGGAATCAATCTTGCACGCACGCCTAGGTGATCGCCTGGTTGTGGTCCAGGCGGTCGCCGGTTCGAATCCGGTCGTCCACCTATAAAGGCCTGCAAAAGGCGCTTCTATCGTGCCGGACCTCATGGATCTTGGCGGAGAGACTATCGGGGGACATTTTCCCGGCTGCAAAACTCCTGCAAATGCGACGTTGGGAACAGGGCTGGACCTCCTGGATCCGGATGGTCGAGCCCCCGTGAGCTGCTGTCTTGGGAAGGACTGCGCGCTGCTGTTCACACACGGTTGCGGAAGCGAGCTGCCAGCCCGCGAAGAGTGCTCCTCCTCGTCCAGAGCGATCGTCTACTGCTGATGGTCGACGCGCTCGCAACCACGCGGGATGCAGAAGCGTCGCGGCGGCGAGGCCACCTTGCCCTGGAGAGCTACCGAGGGCAGGCCAGGTCGCTGGCCAGGCCGAAGGTCTCAGTTGGACGACTTGACAATGCGCGGTGAGCGATTCTTCAGCGCACGCACGGGTACCAGGGTTGCGCGAAGAGGTCGTATGCCTTGTGGATCGAACTGAATTCGATTGCCCGCGCGGTCCTGCAATATTGCTTCGGCTTTTGTTCGTACTCGGCCTCGAAGACCGCCTTGTCGTGGCGGATGAATTCCCGGTAGTAGCCGCATTCGTGGTACTGGAAGCACTGCTCGACGATCGCGAAGTCGAAGGCGTTGATCAGCTCTGGGGCCTGGCGGCCGTCGTTCTTCAGCGCCACCGCCATGCCGCGCGCGTGGACCTGGCGGGCGACCCAGCGATTGAAGCGCAGCTGATCGTCCTTGGTGATCTTGAAACCGGTGTGGTTTTCTTTTTCCCAGCCGGCGAGGTTGTCGGGCTCGACCGCGTCAAAACCCTTGCGCGCGCACATGTTGAAGCGCTGCTTCAGCGGCTTCTCGAAGAGATGGAAGCGGGCGATGTTGAGCCAGCGCTCGTCGGGGAAGCCGGAGTAGCGGCGCCCGATCACCGAGCGCGGGAACTCGGCCTTGTCGGGGCGATAGGTCTCCCAGCTGCCGACGTCGAGGTAGCAGATCACCTTGCGGCCCTGGCGATGGAGTCGGCGCACCGTGCTGGCCGAAGTTTCGAAGCCGTCGACGTCGTAGACGGACGCGGGGACGCTCGTATCGATCTTCCCCTGCAGCTGCCACTGCCAGGGAGCGGTGGTGGGACGCGGCGACCAGCGCACCGAGGAAGCGCCGGCGGTCGTGGTTCCCAGAATTGCCAGCAACCCCAACGTTCCAATGAGAAGCGCGATCAGTGCGGAAGCTCTGCTCGGCGTCGATCCCATTCTCCTCCAACCCGCCGATTCGGGGTTTGCTGCGGCTGAGCAGCTCGGCGTGCTGCTCGGCAGTCAACGTGCCAACCCCAATGACGTGATCATGGCCGCGTTCGACCTCGATTGAATGCGCCCGCTTAGCGCGATTTGCGAGTCTCTGCTGACCTGGCCGCAAGATGCCTGCTCCGGACGATTTCCGAGCGCCCCGCCTGAGGGTCGGCACACGCTCGCTTACGTCGCGCGAAACAGGCGTGATGGCATAGTCCGAGCCAGCGGCTACCCGTCGTCCGGAGCAGGCGCCTGGATGCGCCACGATCGGCGAGCTAAACCAGCGCCACTATCGGACGGTCTCCGGAAAGCTCGGCCGAGTCCGAGCAGTCCGGCGCCAACGAGACAGCCCTGAGTCTCGAGCGCCGGTGGCGCGGCGCTTGCTTCTTCTTGGCACTGCCCGCGTCCCGCCCAGGCGCCCCGGGCGCGGCGCGGCGAACGCCGCTCGTCAGCCGCTACCCCGAACCAATCGGGACAGTCGCGCTCCTGCGGCGCCGTGGCCGTTCAGCGGCCAGGCGAGCGTCGAACACGGACGGTTCGCGTCCTCTGCTTCTTGCCGTTCCCGGAGACCCAGCCCAGCGTCACCCGCTTCAACCGATGTCTGCGCGCCAGGCGCCGCCCACTCTTGTTCAGCGGAATCTTGACCTTGCTCTCTTGGCTCGGCGGAACGGCGAAAGGGGTGCGCCCAAGGCTGCGTGCCCTCAGCGCCGTGCGCTGTGAGCGGGACGCGGCCTTCGCGGAATTGCGGGCCCGCTTGCGTGGGCGAAGGGCGAAGAGCGTGCCCCCGCACTCCCGTGTCGCGGGGCACGACATGGTTACGGACACCCTGGCCGCACTCAGAACTGGCGTCGTCTCCGGAGAGGTGGCCGCCACCAATTTTGCCACCCGCAGCCGGTGCCACAGCCCAACTTCCCAGCACGGCCCCGGGTTCACTGGAACGATGACCCAATAGCCAGTCTGGCTCCAGAGCCCCCCAGTATGGACCCAGGCAGCCTTTCCCAGCTGATCGGGTTCCGCGAACGTGATCGTCTGGTTGTTGGCCAATGACCGTCGCCCGGTATCGTCCACGACCGTCAGGCCGACGGTTGCCGGGGGGCGCAGGAAGTGATACTCGCCGTTCGAATCTGGTCCCTCCATGGACCATCCCAATGACGGCATGACGGTCGGCGTGGGGGAGGTGTACGACCCCCCGCCCCACTGCCACTCGTAGGCGGTGAGGGTGCCGCCTGACGAGCCACTCGCATCGAGGGTCACGTTGCTGCAAGGGTGGAGGGGGTTCCAGGTGAAGCTCGCGAGCAGGGGCGTGGCGGCGATGCGCGCGGTCGAGCTGCTGCTGGCCGTCGATCCTCCCTCGTCGATGATCGTCACGTTCACCGCCGCCACCCCCGCGTGCTGGTAGGTGTGGGTACCTGTGACGTCGAAGCCTCCGCCGGAGACCGGGGAGACCGTCCCGGCCGAAGCGGTTCCGTCGCCCCAGTTGATGTTCGCGGCGAAGTCGCTCGCCATGCCGAGAGGGTTCGCGTCCGTGAAATGCGAGACCACGCCCGTGAGGGACTCTCTCGCGGTGCTGCCAATGTCGCGCCCCGAGGCAGTGAGCGGCTGATCGCCCACCGTAGCCGTGAACGTCACTTGACCATCCGTCGTGCAATCCGTCGTGTAGGTGACGGTGCCGTTGTAGATGCCCTCGTCGACGTAGGTGTGGGTTCCCTTCACGCCCGGGGTCGCACCGGTGTCGAACTGGCCTGCAGACGAGGTCCCGTCGCCCCAGTCGATCGTCGCGTGGTCGAATACGCAGCTATCGATGTCCGCTACGCGCTTCGTGAACGCATCTCCCTCCTGGGCAGTGATATCGAGGCCGCTCGCCGCCGACGAGACGTTGGCGGCTACCGCGAGGACGAGAACTGCGAGTAAGAGAGCTGGAGCGGCTCGATGAGCGGACATCAAATCACCTTGGGGGCAAGCTTAGACGCGGCCCGCGCCACCGTCAACGTCGGCTGACCGTCGCCACATCCTCGATCGCATCCCGAAGGCTGAGACCGCTGCTTCGCGGAAGGGAGGCGACTCCGACCAGGTGATGGCCGCTCGCGCAAAGGACGAACTCCGAGAGCAGAGACCGAGGCCTGCTTTGCTTGGCTGGGGAAAGTGTTGACTGGCCTGGACTAGCTTTTGTCAGCTGCAGTACTCACGGGTGGCCGCATCGGTCCGCTCTCGGGGAGAATCGTCAATGACGGTAGGCAAAACCCGCGGGTGATCGTCGGGCTGGCGGTGAAGTGCCCCCGAACAGCCATGCAATCTCTTCTACAGCGATGATGTGGCTTGCCTCCGACAGGGCGGGTTCCACCTGACTCTTTGCGTCAGATTCGTCGTCGGCATCGAGCCTCACGTAGAGGCGGTCAACTTGGAGTCGCTCGTCGCTATCGGCGTACCCGACATCCGCCGGACCGATCCGCATCGTGCCGGCATCGAGGAGCGCCTGATGGAGCTTGGCGAGGTCCCCACCCTCAACTGTCAGCCTGAAGATCGCCAATGTCCCCACAGCCTGGACCGAAACGGAGGTGAGATGCACGGTCGGCGGCACCTTCGCCGACCTGGCGCTCGAGGAACGTCCTATACGTCCAGCATTGTCCACAGAGCAGGGGACGAGGGGGCGCACCTTGGCCGCCGTGGCCCATTCACTCCCCGGCAGATGAGCGACACCCCGACCCTCGAGGAAATCCAGCACCGACTCAAGAGCTTTCGCGACGATCGCGACAGGGCCAAGTTTCACAGCCCGGCGAATCTGGCGAGTGCGATCTCCATCGAGGGGCCGCCGAGCTGCTTGAGCTCTTCCTGTGGTCTACGAGTGAGACCAAGAACCGGGTGCTTGAGTCACAACGAGAGGAGGTGGAGGCCGCGCTGGCGGACGTGCTCATCCAATGCCTCAATTTCGCCGCGACCGACCAGTTTCGATTGGTCTTCGACCAACTGTACTGTCCTAGTAGAACCCGATGTCCAGCCGGATCACAGCCCCGTCCGGCCTGCGACAAACGAGAATGCGGTGGGGCGCTCCTTCTACGTGAGCGGTGAAGTCAAGGACGCGGCATTTGCTTCCGTCGAGTTGGCATGGGCCGCTTGTAAGGCGGTTCCAAGTCCGAACAACTTCCCTTGCGTGTTCGCAGTCGACCCCGTGTGCGAGTACCGGGTTGCCGGACCGGTCGAAGGGCGCAGGAGGAGTGCATTTTGTGTAGCCACTAGCAGGCGAGGATCTACCCGTGAAGTGAAGCCAGCCGGTGGCCGGCAATCCGTAGATTTCGAAATGCCATTCCCTGACGGGCAGCCATTGAGTCGTTGGACCTGTCCCTCCACGAACCGGCAGATTTTGATTGAGGGTCAAGACCTTGCCGTTTCCATTTGCCCCCACTGTTGATCGCTCGACAACGTCGGTATGGCCAGGACGTGCGTTGCCGAAGCTGACCACGTCTCCGGGACCCAGCAGCCCGGCGTCCTTCGCTCTCCTTGCGCCATCAGGCGTGACCTTCGTGAGGGGGTAGTGCTTGGATTGGTGCTGGGAGATGTAGTAGGCGTAGTGACGAACCACCGCCCAGCCATCGGTCGGGACTCCGGGATCGTTGGCGACCGTCACTACCTGGGGGATGTGGAACTCCTGGTAGAGCCAGCGCTCCACGAGCTCCACGCATTGCCACTCGACGTTTTGATTTAGCGGACCGCGCTCGTAGATGCCTCGTTCCCCGTTCGGGTCTGGCGTGTTGGGACCGAGGAGGCCACCGGGCCCGCATGCGACCAAGCCGTGCCATGTCGGACCTGGATAGTCGATTGGATTGAGCTGCCTTTCGCATACCCCATGCCACCAGGGCGGTCTCGTCACGGCCGGCGGCAGGTCGCTCCCGCTATTTGACCGCGGGCTTGCGGCGGCGCCCGCCTCTCGGGGCAGCTGCCGTGCGAGGCCAGAAAACGGGGCGATCAGGGCGATGAGGAAAAGGGCCACGCTGAGGCCAAAGAACAGCCCCTGATGCAAGCGGCCGCCCTTTGCTCGAACGGGGACTGCTCGCCTTTCCTGGGATCTAGCGATCGGTGTGCCAAACATGCCTACAACCAAGCAACTGTATGCCGGGCCGCACCATCGCGCAACTAGATAGGGCCTGGAAGAAGGGGCCCAATCGGGGCCTGATCCTGAGACAACCCCGCCCAGCTCAGGACAACTCGACGCAACCCGGTCAGGCACCAATCGACCGCCATCAAGTTGATCCGCGGATTTGTGGTCCAGGCGGTCGCCGGTTCGAATCCGGTCGTCCACCCTAGAAGAGCTCCCGCATAGGCGAGGTATTCTCTGCGGCCATGAGCGGCCGAGGTAGCACCGAGGTAGCAAACGGTGCGCTACCCGGTGACGATCGGCAACTCAGCTGGAGCGGGGGCTCCGGCGAGAACGCCTGATTCACCCCATTCAGCCTCATGGCTGCTCGGGGCAGGGTCTGATTTCGGCTTTGATCGAGGCCGGCGCAGGTTTCGTCGGGACCCAGGCGAACCGCGAAGTCGATGAGCTAATGCAGGACCCTTCCGTAGTTTCGAATACTCTTCGGGGCTTGCCTTCGGTCAGCTTCAGCGCCACGAATCGCTCTATGTCATCGGCGCTGATCTTGGCCGCGTCCCGGCCGTTGAAGTAGGGGAGCAGGTGAACCCGTAGGGCGGACTCGTAGCTCTCCAGAGTTTGCGAGGTTCAGGTTGGTCATCCCGTTTCCCCTCTTGGAATGCGATCTCCGCGAAGGTGCAACGGTCAAGTCGCCTGTCAGGCTGCTCGGTGTCGATCAGCTGTCGTAGGGGCCTTCTCGAATTCGCTCTCGGTCGGCCCGTCGCAGGTGCCCGCATCCGCTTGATCCGACTGCCGTCCCGATCCCGCCAATGGCCCTACCACTCCCATTGCCCTGACCGTCACGGCGGACGTACAGGGAACCCGTACCGATGGAGCGTCTACTCTGGGCCTGCATGGGAGCTCATTCCTCCTGTGCCGAGCCCCCTGCCGCTGCAACCGGTGCCGGGGGGCTTTTCAGATACCTGCTTGTACCGGGTCTGGGCGAGCTTGCACGCGCGCGTTGATCTTCCGGGCGATGGTTTGAATCTCGAAAGCCTCTGGCCGCAGCGCGCGATGCTGCCACCGACCGTCTCACCGACATTTTCAGACCCGGTCGCGACCATGTCTCGGGTCGGGGGCCGGGGCCCGGGATCGAGGAAGCGCTCGTCGGCGGAAACGTCGTCCTGCTTGCCCGCCGAATCGTCGCCGGTAAAGCGACCGAGCTGGCCGAATTCATCCCTGCCGTGGTCGAGTTCGCCCTCTACCCGTACGTCGGGCGGAGGAGGCGTGGGCGGCCGCCGCCCGAGTGTCCTGAGCGTCCCACGACAGTGGAACTGACGTCGCCCGGCGCCGGTCTCGAAATGTACAGACCGGTTTCCTGCGGACACCCTTCGAGGTGAATGCCGCACCGTGCTCTCCGGGCACGACTGGCGGTTTTTCACTTCCAAGCAGGGAAAACGTGATCGGTCCCAACTCGTTTCGCATCAGTATTTCTAGGTACACCTCGGTACTCCAGCTTGCACTTTGAACGAGGATCTGCTTGCATGGCTCGGTCCCGCCGGGGAGGTGGGCCGGGAGAAGAGCTAACAAGGATGCGGCCTGGACGGACACCGGGTTTCCGAATACAGTCCTCGCCGATCACAGGGAGACCGGATTACGTGGGTTCGCAGGTTCGCTTCGCATCCTTCCGCCGTAACCATGTTTTCCGGGTCTCGTCTGGGCGCCGAGCACGCTCCCCACGTCGTTGGCACCGGACAGTCTGGTCGGGAACCGGAACCGCTTGGCCGCCGGCAGGTAAAGGCCTCCCGGGGGAAAGCGAGTCAGCAGCCGCGACTCGCGCCGCAGGGCTCATGGGACGTCAACAGGAGGGTCTTTGATCGCAGCTGCTCGCATCGTCGATCGCGTGGCTCAGTACCTTCCCGCCGCCACGTTGCTTGCCGTCGCCGGCCTCCTCGCGTTCTGCGCCGTCCCGGCTTCCGCCGCCAGCTCCTACGCTTACAGCTCCCAGATCACCGAAGCCAACGGCACCGGTTTCTCAAACCCCTGGGGCCTCGCCGTCGACAGCTCCGACAACCTCTGGGTCTTCGACCAGGGCTCCTCGCTGCTGAGCCAGTTCGACTCCTCCGGTGCCTTCCAGGCCCAAAACGACGGCACCGGCTCCTGGGAAGGATCCCCCTACGTCCACGGTCTCGCCTACGGCCAAGGCGCCGACCAGCTCTACGTCCCGGACTCCAACCTCGACGACATCTGGGGCGTTAACGCCGCCAACGCCACCAACTCGAGCACCGATCTCTTTGGCGGTGCCTGGGACAGCGGTCCCCACGAAGGCTGCTGCTTCATCGCCGATGCGGTCGATAACTCAGGCGCCGCCACAGACGGTGACGTCTACGTCGCCAACGGAAGCGCGGTCACCCGCGTCGATGCCTCCGGGACCGCCGAGGACTTCTCCGCCTCCGCCTCCTACATCTCCGCCAACCAGCTCACCGGCACCCCCGCTCACTCCTTCGGCGGCGCCGAAGCCCTCGCCACCGATTCGGCCGGCAACGTCTACGTCGCCGACAACGCCAACCACGAGGTCGATGAGTTCGACTCCACCGGCACCTTCTTGCGGGCCTTCACCGGCACTTTCGGCTCGCTCTCCTCGATTGCCGTGGACCCGACCACCGGCAACGTCCTGATCGGCGACCAAAGCAACCACGTGGTGCACGAGTTCGACTCCAGCGGCACCTTCCTCGAAGACATCGACGGCTCCGCCACCCCCGACGGCTCCTTCAGCCCCCAGGGTCTCGCCGTCGACTCCAGCGGCACCCTCTACGTCGCCGACTCCGCTCATCAGGTGGTCGACGCGTTCAGGCCGCCGCCGCCGCCGGGCCTTAGCTACAGCTCCCAGATCACCGAAGCCAACGGCACCGGTTTCTCAAACCCCTGGGGCCTCGCCGTCGACAGCTCCGACAACCTCTGGGTCTTCGACCAGGGCTCCTCGCTGCTGAGCCAGTTCGACTCCTCCGGTGCCTTCCAGGCCCAAAACGACGGCACCGGCTCCTGGGAAGGATCCCCCTACGTCCACGGTCTCGCCTACGGCCAAGGCGCCGACCAGCTCTACGTCCCGGACTCCAACCTCGACGACATCTGGGGCGTTAACGCCGCCAACGCCACCAACTCGAGCACCGATCTCTTTGGCGGTGCCTGGGACAGCGGTCCCCACGAAGGCTGCTGCTTCATCGCCGATGCGGTCGATAACTCAGGCGCCGCCACAGACGGTGACGTCTACGTCGCCAACGGAAGCGCGGTCACCCGCGTCGATGCCTCCGGGACCGCCGAGGACTTCTCCGCCTCCGCCTCCTACATCTCCGCCAACCAGCTCACCGGCACCCCCGCTCACTCCTTCGGCGGCGCCGAAGCCCTCGCCACCGATTCGGCCGGCAACGTCTACGTCGCCGACAACGCCAACCACGAGGTCGATGAGTTCGACTCCACCGGCACCTTCTTGCGGGCCTTCACCGGCACTTTCGGCTCGCTCTCCTCGATTGCCGTGGACCCGACCACCGGCAACGTCCTGATCGGCGACCAAAGCAACCACGTGGTGCACGAGTTCGACTCCAGCGGCACCTTCCTCGAAGACATCGACGGCTCCGCCACCCCCGACGGCTCCTTCAGCCCCCAGGGTCTCGCCGTCGACTCCAGCGGCACCCTCTACGTCGCCGACTCCGCTCATCAGGTGGTCGACGCGTTCAGGCCGCCGCCGCCGCCGGGCCTTAGCTACAGCTCCCAGATCACCGAAGCCAACGGCACCGGTTTCTCAAACCCCTGGGGCCTCGCCGTCGACAGCTCCGACAACCTCTGGGTCTTCGACCAGGGCTCCTCGCTGCTGAGCCAGTTCGACTCCTCCGGTGCCTTCCAGGCCCAAAACGACGGCACCGGCTCCTGGGAAGGATCCCCCTACGTCCACGGTCTCGCCTACGGCCAAGGCGCCGACCAGCTCTACGTCCCCGACTCCAACCTCGACGACATCTGGGGCGTTAACGCCGCCGACGCCACCAACTCGAGCACCGATCTCTTTGGCGGTGCCTGGGACAGCGGTCCCCACGAAGGCTGCTGCTTCATCGCCGATGCGGTCGATAACTCAGGCGCCGCCACAGACGGTGACGTCTACGTCGCCAACGGAAGCGCGGTCACCCGCGTCGATGCCTCCGGGACCGCCGAGGACTTCTCCGCCTCCGCCTCCTACATCTCCGCCAACCAGCTCACCGGCACCCCCGCTCACTCCTTCGGCGGCGCCGAAGCCCTCGCCACCGATTCGGCCGGCAACGTCTACGTCGCCGACAACGCCAACCACGAGGTCGATGAGTTCGACTCCACCGGCACCTTCTTGCGGGCCTTCACCGGCACTTTCGGCTCGCTCTCCTCGATTGCCGTGGACCCGACCACCGGCAACGTCCTGATCGGCGACCAAAGCAACCACGTGGTGCACGAGTTCGACTCCAGCGGCACCTTCCTCGAAGACATCGACGGCTCCGCCACCCCCGACGGCTCCTTCAGCCCCCAGGGTCTCGCCGTCGACTCCAGCGGCACGCTCTACGTCGCCGACTCCGCTCATCAGGTGGTCGACGCGTTCAGCTTCGGCGCACCGCCTCCGGGACCCCACACGGTCACCGTCACCGTCAAAGGAACCGGCTCGGGCCAGGTCGATGCGGATTCGGGAGCGATCGCGAACTGCCGCTCCGCCAGCGGCACCTGCTCCGACATCTACCCCGATAGCTCGACCGTCACCCTCACCGCGACCGCCGACGCCCACAGCACCTTTACCGGCTGGTCGGGGGCGGGCTGCTCAGGTACCGGTGATTGCGTCGTCTCCGTGAAAGCGGACAAGTCGGTTACCGCCACCTTCACCCATATCACCCACACGATCTCGGTGACCAAGAGCGGCAACGGATCAGGGACCGTCAGCGCTGATTCCGGCGCGATCAACTGCGGCGGAACCTGCTTCGCCCCTTACCCGGAGACCGGCACCGTCACCCTCAGCGCCGCCCCCGCCGCCCACAGCCAGTTCGACGGCTGGTCGGGGGCGGGCTGCTCGGGCACCGGGGACTGCCTGGTCACGGTGAACGCTGACGAGTCGGTCAACGCCACGTTCTCAAAGATCACTCATATCGTCACTGTCACCGCGGCCGGTTCGGGCAGGGTCGACGCCGACTCAGGGGCGATCTGGGGCTGTCGCATGGCCAGCGGAGGCTGCGCAGGACCCTACGACGAGACCGCGAATGTCACCCTCACCGCGACCCCTGATGAGCACAACGAGTTCACCGGCTGGTCGGGGGTGTGCGCGGGTTCGGGCAGCAACCCCTCCTGCACGGTCTCCGTCGATGCCGCCGAATCGGTCGGCGCGGACTTCGCCGCGATTACCCACAACGTCTCGGTGGTCAAGAACGGCAACGGCTCGGGCTCGGTCAGCGCCGACTCCGGCGCGATCGACTGCGGCGCCACCTGCTCGGACACCTACGACGAGGCATCCACCGTCACCCTCAGCGCTACCCCCACCGCCCAAAACCAATTCGACGGCTGGTCAGGGGCGGGCTGCTCGGGCACCGGGGACTGCGTGGTCTCCGTCGATGACGACAAAACCGTCCACGCCACCTTCTCCCTGATCACGCACACCGTCTCGGTGAGCAAGAGCGGCAACGGCTCGGGGACCGTCAGCGCCGATTCCGGCGCAATCAACTGCGGAGTTACCTGCTCAGGTCCCTATCCCGAGACCGGCACCGTCACCCTCAGCGCCGCCCCCGCCGCCCACAGCGAATTTGACCGGCTGGTCGGGAGCCGGCTGCTCTGGCACCGGAACCTGCACGGTCTCCGCCGTCTCCGATCAGGCGGTCATCGCCACCTTCTCCCTGATCACCCACAGCCTCACGGTCAACAAGGGCGGCACGGGCTCGGGCTCGGTCTCCTGCGACGGCGGCGCCTGCACGGCGAGCTATCCCGAGGGAACCGTCGTCACTCTCACCGCGACGCCGGACTCGAGCTCGGTCTTCAGCGGCTTCTCAGGAGGCGGCTGCTCGGGACTGGGGGCTTGTGAGGTGAGGATCGACGCCGACACCGCGGTGACGGCGAGCTTTGACGCCAATACCCCGCCGCCTAGCCATCACAAGTGCCGCAAGGGCTTCGTCAGGCGCCACGGCAAGTGCGCCAAGAAGCGCCATCACAAGAAGCGTCACCACCACAAGAGGCACTCGCGATGAGAGCGAGGAGCTACATGACATCCCGGGGATTGCGTCCTGAGGGGCGCGGTCGCGCTTGCCTCGGTCTGGCTGCCTTTTGCACATCTCTGGCTGCACTTGTCCTCTGCGCCTCGCCGGCCCTTGCCGACCGGCCCTATAACTGCCAGATCACCGCCAGCTCGACGCCCTCGGCGAGCGAGTGCAACGGGGTCGGCAACACGGTGCCGGGCGGGGCCTTCACCAGCCCCTATGGCCTCGCGATCGACTCCTCCGGCAACCTCTGGGTCTCCGACACGCACTCGGGCGGCGCCGTCGACAAGTTCGATTCATCCGGCAACTTCCTCGCCCAGAGCAGCGGCACGCCCTGGAGCGGCTACTACATCCAGGGGATCGCGTTCCGCAACGCATCCTCGCAGCTCTATGTTGCCGATTCCGATGCCGACGACGTATACGTCCTCAACTCGAGCGGCAGCTACTCGGGAACCGACATCACCGGGGAATGGGGAGGGGGCTGCTGTTACATCTACGACGCCGTCGACAATTCGGGCGGCCCGACCGACGGGGATGTCTACATCTCGTCAAATGGCCATAAGGCGGTCTACCGGGTCAACGGGACCGGCGCCGTGGTCAACTTCTCAGCTTCGGCCTCCTACATCGCCGGCAATCAGCTGACCGGCACCCCGACGCACGAATTCGGGGAACTGTGGGGGGTCGCGACCGATCCCAGCGGCAATGTCTACGTCCTAGACCTAACCCACGCTGAGGTCGATGAGTTCTCGCCTTCGGGGAGCTTCGTCCAGGCCTTCACCGCGGCCGGGACCCCCGATGCTCCATTCGGAACCCTCAGCACCCTCGCCGTCGACCCCACCAACGGCGACGTCCTGATCGCCGACAACGGCCAGCACCTGATCCACGAGTTCGATTCCTCGGGCAGCTTCGTTGGCGACATAGCCGGCACCGACACGCCCGCCGGCTCCTTCCAGACGATTCAGGGACTGGCGGCGGACCCGAGCGGCCTGGTCTACGTCAGCGACGCCGGCAGCGGCCACAACGTGGTCGATGTGTTCGATGCAGGCGTCGTCCTGCCCAAGGTCACCTATGGGGCCGTCACCAACCAGACACAGACCTCGGGGACGCTGAACGCTCACGTTGATCCAAACGGCGGCGGGGACGTCACCGCCTGTCACTTCGAGTACGGCACCACCTCCGCCTACAGCTCGGGCTCGGTCGCCTGCAACCCCGACCCCGCCTCGAGCCCGCCGGGCTCTAACTTCAGCGTGCCGACCGACGTCAGCGCCGACATCTCCGGGCTGACGACTGAGACCCCCTACCACTACCGGGTGGTGGTCAGCAACGCCAACGGCATCCGCAAGGGCCCGGATCAGATCTACCTACCCCACGCTGTGGCCGGCCTCACCACCGATCCAGCGAGCAACGTCGACCGCAACACCGCGACTCTCAATGCCTCCTTCAATGGCAACGGCGAGGACACCCACTACTACTTCGAATGGGGCACTGACACCAATTACGGCAACACGACTGCGGCGCCGCCGGGAACCGACTTCGGCTCCCCCAGCGGCCCGCAGAGCCTCAGCTTCGACCTTGCTGGGCTGACGGTCGAGACCACTTACCACTACCGTATCGTCGCTTCGAACGCGGCCGGCACCTCCTACGGCTCCGACCAGAGCCTCGAGACGCTCCCCGCGGTGCGAGATCTCTCGACCGATCCGGCGAGCGATGTAACGGCAAGCACAGCAACGCTGAACGCCTCCTACACCGGGATCGGCGAGGACGTTCACTACTACTTCGAATACGGGCCCACCACCTCCTATGGCAGCAAGACCGCCGTGCCGCCCGGCGCCGACAACGGTTCTCCGAGCGGTCCTCAAACGCTCAGCTTCGATCTCGGCCAACTACAGATCAACGGCCTCTACCACTATCGCGTCGTCGCCACCGACGCCGCTGGCACCACCTATGGCGCCGATCAGAGCTTCAGAACACTCGGCGCTTACCAGTTTTCGGCCGACTACGGCTCGGCCGGCTCCGGCGATGGGCAGCTCTTGGGCCCGAAGGATGTCGCGGTCGACAGCTCCAACGGCGACGTCTACGTCGCCGATACCGGCAACCACCGGATCGTCAAATTCGACTCCTCGGGCAATTTCCTCGCCGCCTGGGGCTGGGGGGTGAGCGACGGCAGCCCCGCCCCCCAGGTCTGCACCTCGGGCTGCCAGGCCGGGCTCCCCGGCTCGGGTGCCGGCCAGTTCACGACCCCTAGGTTCGTCGAGGTTGACAACTCAACCGAGCCCTCAGCCGGCGACGTCTACGTCGCCGACACTAGCGACGGCCTGGTGCAGAAGTTCGACTC
Organism: uncultured Solirubrobacterales bacterium; assembly: GCA_963737575.1. Taxonomy (GTDB): domain Bacteria; phylum Actinomycetota; class Thermoleophilia; order Solirubrobacterales; family 70-9; genus VRUE01. The sequence goes on along the minus strand of CAVTTJ010000009.1, from coordinate 585,432 downwards.
CTCCGGCAACCTGATCGCGAGCTGGGGAACGAACGGCGCGATCGACTTCAGCTCCGGGGACACGATCGGCGGGATCACGGTCGATGTCGTCGGCAATCTGTTCGTTGTCACCCAGAAGGCCCCATACCTGTGGACTGAGGTGGGCCAGGACGGCGTCTCGCGGGTGGCGATCCCAACCGACGGCTCCTACGAATCCTACGCCGACCTGGGCGTTCCCAAAGGAACGGGCATAGAGGTGAATGCGGCTGGGATCTGGTACGAGCTTGACGACGCCGGGGGAGGGGTTCTCTACTCGAGCCCCAATGCCCACCAGCAGGAAACCGGCGTGCTGTACTCGGGTTCAGCTCCGACCAATTCAGGCATTGTCATCGACCGTGGAAGCAACGATGTCTATGTCGACCAGGGCAGCTATATCGACCAGTTCGAAGGGGATGTCCATTGCGGTGGTGTTGATGGGGGAGGCTGCACCCCTTCAGACACCTTCGGCTCCGGCGACCTGAGCAGTGGCGCCGGCCTCGGCTTCGACCCCTCCACCGGCACCCTCTACGCTGCCAACAGCGGCGACAACGACATCGCCCTATTCACGCCCCTGCCGGTCCCCGACGTCAGCACCGGCGGGGTCGACAATCCCAGCTCTACCTCGGGCACGCTGACCGGCCACGTCGATCCCAAGAGCGGCACGGTCTCTTCCTGTTATTTCCAGTACGGCACCAACACCACCTACAACCTCGGTGTGCTGCCATGCATGCCGGGTACACCGATCTCCTTCCCTGCAGACGTCAGTGCCGACCTCACCGACCTCACTCCCTTCACCACCTATCACTACCGCCTCGTCGCGATCCGCTCTGACGGCGATGGCTTCCCCGCCTACGGACACGATCAGACCTTCACCCCCGCCCCGGCGCTGCCGCCCGCGGTCGATTCGACCTCCTCGTCGGGCGAGACACCGACCACGGTCACCCTCAGCGCCCAGATCAACCCCAACCTCTCCTCGACGATCTACCGCTTTCAGTACGGCACCGACATCACCTATGGCTCCCAGACGCCGCCCAGCGACCCGATCGGCTCCGACGGCGTCGATCATGCAGTGTCAATCGCAATATCCGGCCTTGAGCCCGCGACGACCTACCACTACCGCGTCGTCGCAGTCAACTTCAATGGCCCCACAAACGGGCCCGATCAGACCTTTACCACCCCGAGCCTGCCGACGGTCACGGCCAGCGCTGCATCTGGCATAACCGAGACGAGCGCAACCCTCGGTGCCAGCCTCAAGGCCGGCTTCCGCTCCACCACCTACCACTTCGAGTACGGGCGAACCTCCTCCTATGGCTCAAGTACGCCCGAGATCGCCTCGATCGGTTCCGACAATTCGGCCCACTCGGCCAGCGCCGTGATCTCCGGCCTCTCGCCCGATACGGTGTACCACTTCCGGATCGTCGCCACCAATGCGGTCGGCGCCACCGCAGGGCCCGATCAGACCTTCACCACGGCCTCCGCTCCGGTCATCACCCCGGCGCCGTCGAGCTGCAAGAAGGGCTTCGTCAGGCGCCACGGCAATTGCGTGAGGCGCAAGCACCACAAGCGCAAGCACCATAAGCGCAAGCACCACAGGAGGAGTCACTAGTGAACGGCGTCATCCACGCCCGCTCCTTCTTCAATCGAATGGCGAAGCCGTGCATCGGCCTTGTTGCCATGGCCGCTACCGCAGCGACGCTGGCGCTGGCCCCGCCCGCCTCCGCCGCCGTCAGCCACGTTTACAGCGCCTCCTATGGGGCCTCAGGATCCACCCCGGCCAATCCTTACCCGATCTCGGGCCCGACGGACGTCGACGTGGACCAGACCAGCCACGACTTCTATGTCACCGACCCCGGCAACCACCGAATCGAGAAGTTCGATTCCGCCGGCAACTTCCTGCTGATGTTCGGCAAGAACGTCAACCAGACCACTCCGGGCGACGTCTGTCCGACCAATTCTGGGGATGTATGCCAGCCGGGCTCGTCCTCCACCGCCCCGGGCGGCTTCGTCACCCCGAAATACCTCGCAGTCGACAACGATCCCACCAGCCAATCCCAAGGTGACATCTATGTTGCGGATACCGGCGCCGAGCTGGTGCAAAAGTTCAATTCCACCGGGCACATCGTCTCGAGCTGGGGAGTGGGGGGGCAGAAGGATGGCACCGATAACGATCTGGGTGGCTGGAATGTCGTCGGCGGTCCGCTCTTCGGTGTGGCAGTTGGTGGTCCACACGGCACGCTCTATGTTGGCGGAAATGAAGGAAGCAGTGATAACGTGTTCGCCTATACCCAGGACGGGACCTATATCCCGCCCTACGGCAATGTAGGGGGCACACCCTGGTTGAAGGCGGATTTAGCCGGAAACGTCTACTACACCCGGAACACCGTTTTTGGCTTTGGCGGCACACCAACAATTTGGCAGCAGCACCAGGCAGAAGGATCCCCACCGTTTACCTACGATGCCGATTACCGCGTAGGTACGGTCGGCCCGCTTACAGGGTTCGGTCTTGATCCCTCCAGCTTGGAGTTCTATCAGGACACGGGGTCCGTAATTGCCCACTACAGCGACTGCAACCCACCACTCAATGGCCCCTGCGATCCAGCCGATGAGTTCGGAAGCGGCCATTTGTTCGGCAGCAGGGGCGTTGCGGTTGACGGTGACTCCCATACCGTCTTCGTGGCCGACTCAACCAGCAATGAAATTGCAGCCTTTACCGACGCCCGGCCCATCGTCACTACTGGGCCGCCGACGAATGTGACGGATAGCAGCGTTACCCTCACCGCTCACGTCGACCCTGCCGGGCGCGGCGATATTACGTCGTGTCGGTTCGACTACGGTTTCGATACGGGCTACGGCTCATCCGTACCGTGCACTCCCGATCCCGCCTCCAATCCCCCGGCATCCAACTTCGCTGGCCCTACCGATGTCGAAGCGACCATCACCGGCCTCTCGCCAGGCACCAGGGACCACTATCGCGTTGTGGTGTCGAATACGGTAGGCGGCACCAGCCTGGGTGCCGATCGAACCTTTATCACGACCCAGCCTCCGGCGATCGATGGCCTTTCTTCAGCCCATCTGACAGCAACCTCAGCCGACCTTAACGCCCAGGTCAACCCAAACGGCCTTGACACCTCCTACCATTTCGAGTACGGGACGACGATCGGGTATGGACAGTCGAGCCCGGTCCCTGACGGCACGCTCGCGGCTTCCAATTCGGAGCAGGCGATCATCGTCCATCTCGACAATCTGCAGACCCACGTCGTCTACCACTACCGCCTTGTTGCCACCAATGACGACGGCACCACGACATCGGGAGATCAGACCTTCAGCTTCTATCCACCGAGCTGCCCCAACGCGAACGTCCGCCAGGATGATCAGGCGAACTACCTCCCCGACTGTCGTGCTTACGAGCTTGTCTCACCGGGGGACGCAGCCGGCACCCAGCTCTACCCGGGCGGGCCGAACACGGGTCAGGCGACCCATCCTTCGCGCTTCGCGTTCACCGGTCAGTGGGGAACAATTCCGAACTCCGGCGGCAGTCCGATCAACAGCCTCGGTGACCTCTACGTCGCCACCCGCACCGATACCGGTTGGGTCAGCAAATACGTCGGGCCGCCGTCGAATGAGGTTGCGATCGCCGGCGGTCCTCCCCAGGGGCTGCCGAATACGGGCAACACCGAATCGTTCGGCAGCAGGCAGAGCATGTCAAATGGCGGCTCGACGCCGGACACCATCCAGAACAACGTGCTCACCAATCCCGAGATGAGCACCTTCCTTGACTGGAACGACGGCAACCAGGCCGCCGGCGCCGGCTATGGCGCCGACTCCGAAAACCACACCCCGATTGCGTCCAACGCACCCTACGTCTGGAACGCTGGTGGGAAATTCATCGATCGCTGGCCGACCAACCTCGCAACCGTCCCTGCCGGACAGTACACACCGGGAGTGGAATTCTACAATGAGGTTAGCCCAAGCGCGGAAGACCAGCCGCTATCCGAAGCACCCGGCGGTTTGGGCGCACTGAACTGTCCGACAGTTGGCGCGTTCTTTGATCCTCCAAACTACTGCCCCGGGGACGTGACCGCGTCATCCGATCTCAGCCACTTCGTATTTGCTTCGGAGTGGAACGTGTTTGCGGCCGGCGGGCAGCTTACCCCCCCCGGCTCCGTCTACGACAACGACACCAAAGCCCAGACGGTAGCGGTGGTTTCGAAGACCCCCAGCGGGTCCGACATCCCGAGCGAGCCCAACGACGCCTTCGGTGATCCTCTGGAGATTCCCGAGGTCTCCAGCGACGGCTCGCGCATCCTGATGGCCTCCGGAGGGATCGGTCCCTGCGGCCTCTCAAACTGCCCCACGCCTCCCTGTTCTTTCACCGTCGCCTTCCGCTGCCCGATGCAGCCCAGCCACCTATACATGCGTGTTGACGGCGCCATCACCTACGACGTCTCCAAGGGCTATGACGTCAAATACCTCGGTGCGACCGACAACGGCTCCAAGGTTTACTTCACCTCACCCCAGCAGTTGACGCCCGACGATACCGACTCCAGCACCGACCTCTACATGTGGAGCGAAGCCACCGACTCGCTCACGCGTGTGTCGGCGGGCAGCGGCGGAGAGGGCAACAGCGACGCCTGCAACTCCAGCTTCACGTCGAGCTGCGGCGTCGTCACGTATAGCAATTTCAACTACTGCGCACTGGAGAGCGGAATCGGGGGCAATTGCCGCTCCGACAACTCGATCGCTTCGCAGAGCGGCGACGTCTTCTTCTTTTCCCCAGAGCTGCTCGACGGCTCGCGTGGAATCCCCAACCAGGAGAACCTCTACGACTTCCACAGCGGGGCGGTTCAGTACGTCACGACTCTGACAACTGGGCCCTTCTGCGTTCCACAGACCACTTATGGAGGAGCCTGCAGCGCGGGGCCGGTGGTCAGGATGCAGGTGAGCCCCGATGGCTCGCATATGGCGTTCATCACGGCGAGCCCGGTCACCCAGTACGACAACGCTGGCCACCTCGAGATGTACACGTACGACCCAGCAACGCGGAAGGTCGTCTGCGTGTCCTGCATTCCCAGTGGCGCACCACCGACCTCGGACGTGGTGGGGAGTCAGGATGGCCTGTTCATGACCGATGACGGTCGCACCTTCTTCTCCACCGAAGATGCTCTGGTCCATGGGGACACGAACGGCGGAGAGGACGTGTACGAGTACACCGAGGGTCGTCCCCAGCTGATCACCCCAGGAACGGGCGAGACCCAGCAGGAGGGAGGTCTCTACCTGTTCAACGTGCCCGGCCTCATCGGAGTCAGCGCCAAAGCCACCGACGTCTACTTCTCTACCTACAACACCCTGGTCAGCGAGGATCACAACGGCCTCTTCCTCAAGTTCTACGACGCGCGGAGCGGCGGTGGCTTTCCCGCTCCGGCTGCGCCGCCTCCCTGCGCAGCCGCCGACGAGTGCCACGGGGCCGGCAGCCTGGCCCTCGCCACTCCGCCGAACGGCACCGGCGCGGCCCTTGGTAGCGGCGGTAACGCGACGCCCCAGAGGGGGGCTCGACATCACGGGCGCAAGCACCGCAAGCACGCCAGGAAGCACCGCAAGCACGCTGGGGAGCACCACAAGCGCCACGCCAACGCCAACCGGAGGCCCGGGAGATGATCGCGCGCATCGGACTCCACATTCCCGGTTCAAGTCGGCGTTTTGTGGGCGGCACGGCCAGGCGCCTGTGCTTGCTGACAGCCGTCTTTGCTGCCTGCCTCGCAGCCGCCGGACCAGCTGCGCTCGCCAACACGCCGATCACCTCGTTCACTGCCGTACCGTCAACCACTCAGGCCGGTGGCCACCCCGACCTCGAGCTGCAGTTCAGTGTGAAAAACCGGATCCTGCAGCAGAGTCAAAGCGCCTGCAATTGCGAGGACGTCAAAGACGCCCTCGTCCACCTTCCGGCCGGTTTCATCGGCAACCCGCACGCCACCCCCCAGTGTTCAATCGCAGACTTTTCTGCAGACAGCTGTTCGGTCGACTCCCAGGTCGGCATCGTCAACGTGACCGCCGGTGCCGTCGGGAACTTCAACACTATCCTCTACAACCTGGTCCCGCCTCCTACCGTCGCCGGGTTGCTGGGCTTCAAAGTCTTCCTCTTCAACACGCCGCAGCTCACCGTGTTGACCGCCCGTACCGGCAGCGACTACGGGCTCGACGCCAAGGCCATCTCGGTCTATCACGGCACCTTTCCGTTGGCCGCATTCCAAGAGGATATTTGGGGTGTGCCAGCTGATCCGAAACACGATCCGCTGCGCTACGACGTGAAGGCTTCCAGCATCGGTAAATCGTGGTATGGCGACAGTCTATGTGACGCTAGTGGAGCAACCAGCACGAGCGATCCAAACACGATTGTCAAACCATGCTTCCTGACCGTGCCGCCGGTCCCATCCAGCAGCCCCCTCACGCCGTTCCTGCAGAATCCGGACAAGTGCGATGCTCCACTGAGCTCCTCGCTCCACATCCTCTCCTACGACGGGGGCACCAGCGACGCCGAAAGCCCCTGGCCGGAAATGACCGGTTGTGACCAGCTCAGCTTCAACCCGAGCCTCTACGCACAGCCGACCACGGGTGAGACCGACACGGCCTCGGGGATCGACGTCAACCTCACCGTCCCCCAGCAGCTGAGCCCGACGACCCCGTCGCCCAGCGAGTTGCGCGGGGCAACGGTCACTCTGCCGCCCGGCTTCTCGATCAATCCCAACGCCGCCGACGGCAAGACCTCCTGCAGCGACACCGACGCCAACTTCGGAACCGAGGAAGCCGCCAATTGCCCGGAGTTCGCGAAGATCGGGAGCCTCGAGATCGACAGCTCTGCGTTGCCCGGACCGCTCCCAGGCTCCGTCTACATTGGCAAGCCCCTGCCCGGCAACCGCTACCGGATCTTCCTTGCTGCCGACGGCTTCGCAACCCACATAAAGCTGGCTGGCACGGTCACCCCCGACCCGGTTACCGGGCAGCTGGTGATCAACTTCACCGACTTGCCGCAGAGCCCGCTGACCGCCTTCGATATGCACTTCTTCGGATCGGAGCGCGGCATCCTCGCCACCCCGACACAGTGTGGGACTTACCCGGTGACGACCCTCTTTACCCCCTGGGACTCGAGCCTCGGCACCCAGACCTCGACCCAGTACTTCACGCTCGACTCCGGGCCGAACGGAGCGTCTTGCCCGGGAGGGCAAAGACCCTTTACCCCAACTTTCCAAACCGCGTCTACGGGCAATACCGCCGGCGCCCACAGCAGCTTCTGGCTCGATTTCACTCGCCCGGATGGCGACCAGAACCTCGCCGCGGTGAACGTGACCACCCCGCCCGGCTTCTTGGCCACCTTGGCCGGCATCCCCTACTGCCCGGACGCCGCCCTGGCAGCGGCGGCCGACTCCAGCTACTCAGGTCTGGCCGAGGAGGCCAATTCCAGCTGCCCGCTCGCCTCCCAGGTCGGCACCGCGCAGGCCGGAGCGGGGGCGGGGTCCCACCCCGTCAACATTGACGGCAAGGTCTATCTCGCGGGCCCCTACAAAGGCGCCCCGCTGAGCCTCGCGGTGATCACCCCAGCGATCTCGGGCCCCTATGACCTCGGCAACGTCGTGGTCAGGGTGGCACTCAACGTCGATCCCGTCGACGCCCACATCACGGCGGTCTCCGACCAGTTGCCGCTGATCCTCGCGGGGATCCCGCTTCGTCTGCGCTCGATCCTGATCGATCTCGACCGTCCTGACTTCGCGCTCAATCCCACCAACTGCAGCCCGTTCTCGGTGGGAGCCACGGTCCTCGGAGATCAGGGCGGGGCGGCGCAGCTCGCTAGGTATTTCCAGGTTGCTAACTGCCGCGCGCTTCCCTTCGAACCCCGGCTTGCCCTGCGGCTGTCCGGCGGCAAGGGAAGGACCCAGAATCCCGCCCTCAAAGCGACTCTCACCACCAAACCGGGCGAAGCCAACATCGCCCGCACCGCGGTCACGCTGCCAGCCTCGGAGCTGCTCGACAACGCCCACATCCAGAACCCGTGCACCCGGGTCCAGTTTGCCGGAGAAAGGTGTCCGCCCGGCTCCGTGGTCGGCTTCGCCAGGGCGGAGACTCCGCTGCTCGAGAAGCCGCTCGAAGGCCCGGTCTACCTGCGCTCCTCCAGCCACCAGCTCCCCGACCTGGTCGCCGACCTCAGGGGCCAGGTGGAGATCGTCCTCGACGCCCGCATCGACACGGTCCACGGCGGTCTGAGAACGACGTTCGAAACCGTCCCCGACGCCCCGGTGACCAAGTTCACGCTGAGCCTGTATGGGGGCGACAAGGGCCTCCTGGCAAACAGCCGGCCCCTCTGCAAGGCGCCGCTGGTGGCGGTCGAGAAGATGAGCGGCCAGAACGGCGTCGTCCTCAACAAGAAGACAAGGCTGCGGGTCTCCTGCGGCGCGAGGGCCAGCCACAGGCGCCATCAGGCAAGACACGGCCGCCATCCCGGGAGGGTGAGGCACTAGGCAATGCCGACGATTAGACGAACAACCTGGAATATGTGGCAGGCTGGGACCCGCCGAGTCCTGGGCGCAGCACTCGCCCTGGGGATATTGGTGGCGGCCTTGGGATCGAGCCCGGAGTCAGCGCTGGCGGACCGCACGCTGGACTCGAAAATCAGCGGCTTCCCCCAAGCATCCAGCGTCGCCTTCGACTCCGTCGGAAATGCCTGGATAACCGACGCCGGGCACGTGACCTCGACACCGAACGCGGGCACAAACGGTCTCTACGAGTACGACCCATATCCATCGCACACCCTCCTGAACACGCCCGACACAATTAACGCCTGGGGCTATGCATCCCACTTGCTACAAGCAGTCGTCGACTATCAGAACGGCAATATCTATGTCGCCATGGGCAACGGGCGCACGCTCGATATATTCGACTCAAGCGGCGCCTTCCTTGAAGAGTGGAACAAGTTCGAGGGCTCCGGCGGAGCGACCCAGGCGGGCTTTCATGTCGCCATCGACAATTCGAACACTTACTCCCGGGGCCGTATCTACCTCTCCCTCACTGCGCCCGAGAACTTCGTCGAGATGATAGATGCTGAGCGGCTTCCGGTCGACTTTCCGGCCACCGCCAGCTACATCAACAACAACAAGTTGACCGGAACGCCTAGCGGCCCATTTGGTCAGGTCCAGTTCGTCGCGGTCGACTCCGACGGCAATCTCTACGTCACCGATGTCGGCAACCACCTCGTCGATGAGTTCGACCCAACCGGGACCTTCATACGGAGCTTTCCGGCCCCGGGGTCCGCGGCGGGATTTCCCGGCACGGGAGGAGTGGCCGTCGATCCGACCAATGGCAATGTTCTGGTCGGTGGCAGCGGCCTCAGTGAGTACGACCAGTCTGGCAACCTGCTTGAGTCACTCGCCTCCGGGGCGGAGGGAACTCCGGCGGTCAACTCGAACGGCTATCTCTACGTGCCGAAGCCGGATCGGGTTGATATCTACACGCCCAACGTCGTCGTCCCCGCCGCCACCTACAAACCCGTTTCCAACCCCACTACGACCTCGGGGACACTGAACGCGACGATCGACCCCAACGGTGGTGGCGACGTCACCACCTGCGAATTCCAGTACGGAACGGACACTTCATATTCACTCGGCGATGTCGCCTGCACGCCCGATCCCAACTCGAGCCCGCCAGGCTCCAACTTCTCCACTCAGCAGGACGTCAGCGCCGACATCCCGACCCTCAGCCCCGAGATGACCTACCACTACCGGGTTGTCGTCTCCAACGCCAACGGGGTGAAGTACGGCGCGGATCAGACCTACGCTCCCCACAAGGTGGTCGGGTTGCGCACTGACCTCGCCCGCGACGTCACGGAAAGCAGTGCGACGCTGAACGGCGCCCTGGTCGGCGACGGTACCGATACCCGTTACTACTTCGAATGGGGCAAGACGAGCGCCTACGGGCATACCACCACGGTCCCTCCGGGCACCGACGTCGGCTCGCCCTCGGGTCCCGCCTTCACACCCCTCTCCTTCGACCTCAACGGCCTCCCCCCCTATACCACCTACCACTACCGGGTGGTTGCCAGCGATGGGGCCTCCGACGTCAGCTACGGCGCCGATCGGATGTTTACGACGACCCCAGGGGCGCCCTCCGCCCAAGGCGCGGCGGTAACCGTCGTACATGCAGACCGCGCCGTGTTCCACGGCCAGGTCAACCCGAATGGCGCTGACACCACCGCCTACTTCGAGTATGTCGACGACACGACCTATCAGCAAAGCGGCTGGACCGATGCCAACGAAACGACTGATACCGGCGTCGGGATGAGCAAGCACTTCCAAAGTGTCAGCCTGCTCGTTGACGGACTCCATCCCGGCACTCTTTACCACTACCGGGTGGTCGGAAAGAACGATGTGGGCAATGGAAGCAATGCGGCCACTTTCACCACCTTCCGCTTCATCCCCTCCTACAACGACCCCTGCCCCAACGCCCACGTGCGCCAGCAGACCGCCGCCGCCCTCTTGTTCGACTGTCGCGCCTACGAGCTTGTCTCGGCATCGAACGCGGGCGGTTACGACGTCGAGTCAAACCTCGTGCCGGGCGAGACCGCCTTCGGCGCTTATCCGAACGCCGAGAACCCCTCTCAGGTCCTCTACGGCGTCCACGAAGGCGGCATCCCCGGAACTGGCAACCCGACCAACCGCGGCGTCGACCCCTATGTGGCGACCCGCGGCGCAGACGGGTGGAGCACGAGTTACGTCGGTATCCCCGCCGACAACCCGAATGCATTAGCGCCCTTCTCCTCGACGGTCTCAGGGGCAGATGACTCGCTTGACACCTTCGCCTTCGGCGGCCCCGAGATCTGCTCTCCCTGCTTTGGGGGCGGCTACACGGGAATTCCAGTCCACATGCCGGACGGCAGCCTGGTGCAGGGCATGGCCGGCTCGCTCGACCCCGGCCCCTCGGCGAGCACCGCAGGCACTGTCAAAAAGCCGCTCTCCGGTGACGGCTCCCACCTCGTCTTCGGCTCCGAGCAGCAATTCGAGCTTGCCGGCAACCCCGACGACGGCAACGCGACGCTCTATGGGCGCGACCTGAGAGCCGGTACCACCGAGGTGGTCTCCACCGACACCGGAGGAACGGCGATCGCCGACGGCGACAACCTCGCCGAGCTCGCCATCTCCAACAACGGCTCGCGCGTTCTCTTCGGCGACAAGGTCGGCGAAGATGCGGCGGGCAACCCCCTCTACCACCTCTACATGCACATTGCCGGCAACCCCGACTCGATCGACCTCACCCCCGGCACCCCCGACGGCGCCCTCTATGACGGGATGAACTCGAGTGGGACGATCGCCTACTTCACGACTCAGGACGTGCCCAGCGGCACCTCCGATGACGACACCAGCGCCGATATCTTCCGCGCCGACATCGGCAACTCCTCGGCAACCCTGACCCGGATTTCCGGCCCGGCCGGTGCCGGACCCGGCGACCCCGGCGACACCGACTCCTGCAACCCGGCCGCCAACACGGCACACAGCCACTGGAACACGCCCGGCGCGAACGCCAACTGCGATGCGGTGGCGGTCGGCGGCGGCGGCGGCGTCGCTTCGGGCGACGGTACGATCTACTTCCTCAGCCCGGAGAAGCTGGACGGCTCGAACGGTGTCCAGGACGCTCCCAACCTCTACGTCGACCGGCCCGGAGAGGACCCGCACTACATCCGCACGCTGGAGTCGAGCGCTAACGCACCACTGCCGCCGCCCGCCCATCCATACCTGCGCTCCTTTGGAGCCTTCGAAAATCCAGGCGGAATCGCGATCGATCACCAGACCGGAGACCTTTACGTCGCTGACGTCGGCACTGATATCGGCCCTGGCGCCGTCTATAAGTTCGATTCCTCAGGGCACCAGTATTTTTCTGGGTTTGGTTCGGGGGGAAAGCTGACATTTGGAGGGTCGTACGGTGCCTACGACCTGCCGGCCTCACTTGCCGTAGACAACGATCCGGGTAGCCCGAACTACGGCGATCTATACGTCCCGGATTTCATCGGTCAGGCCATCCATGTCTACGACTCTTCGGGCAACCACCTCTCCGACATCAACCCCGGTGGCTTCCCCGCCGGCCTCGCGGTGGATCCGACCAATGGATACCTTTACGTCGCCCGCGGCCTCTTCGGGTCTTCGGTTGCGATTTTCAACACCAGCGGCAGCTTGGTTACCAGCTTCCCGTCGATCAATGCCCCAACCAATATTGGTGTCGATTCAAACGGCAATGCTTACGTCACCAACGGTGGTGGTTTTTTTGGCAGCGCAGGCATCACAGAGAAATACAGCGCCGCGGGTACCGACCTCGGGCAATTTAGTGGGGAACCGTCATACGCGGTGGAGGTCGATCCCTCGGATGATCACGTCTACATCAATCAAGGTGACCGGGTAGTCGAGCTCGATTCCGCCGGGAACCAGGTTGCCTCCCCGACCGGCGCCGGGCAGATCTCGGGTTCGTTCGGGCTTGGGGTGGATTCCGGCAAACTGTATATCTCCAATCCCAGTCAGACGAACGTCGCCTCCTTTGGCCCTGGAATCCTCCCTTCCGACCCCGAAGTCGACAACCCGGTAGTCGTCGACAGCGTCAGCTCGGCAGGGACCCGCAACACCGCCGACTTCGAGGTCAACTCCTCGGGCAACGATGCAGTGTTCACCTCGACCCTGCCGCTGAGCGGCTACAACAACGCCGGCCACCGCGAGGTCTTCCGTTACGACGCGCCGTCTGACACGGTCGATTGCGCCTCCTGCAACCCGACTGGGGAGCAGGCCACCGGGGAAGCGTCCTTGGCGTCGAGCGGCTCGAGCCTGACCGACGACGGCCGCGTCTTCTTCAACTCGACCGAGGGCTTGGTCGACCGCGACCTCAACGACAAGCTGGATGCCTATGAGTGGGAGAGCGGCGATGGGATCGAGCTGATCTCTACTGGCACCAGCCCCTTGGATTCAAGCCTGCTCGGGGTGAGCACCGACGGCACCGACGCCTACTTCTTCACCCACGACACGCTGGTCTCGAGCGATGACAATGGCACCCGGGTGAAGATCTACGACGCTCGTGCCGACGGCGGCTTCGACCAGGCCCCGCCGCCGCACCAGTGTCAGGCCTCCGATGAGTGCCACGGGCCGAGCAGCCAGGCGCCGCTGCCGATCGACATCAAGACGATCGCCGGTACTCCTGTCGGCGACGTTCCGGTAGGGCAGAAGACGAAGAAGCATCACCACAGAAAGAAGCATCACCACAAGAGAAGGCATCACGGGCGCCACCAGAGGCGAGCCGCTGCCAACAACCACAGGGGTGCGCGATGAACGCCAAGGCGATCACCGCCGCCTTTGCGGCCACCCTGGGCCTGGCGCTTGTCGCGGCGACCCCTGCTGTGGCCAGCGAGGCGATCGATTCCTTTACGACGACCACCTCGAACACCAGCGCGGGGGCCCATCCAGACTTCTCGACTTCGTTCACCCTGCATGACCCCGGCGCGCCCGAGGCTGCCCAGAACGTGATCTTCAACGCGCCGGAGGGCCTGTTCGGTAACCCCTACGCGATCACCCACTGCACCTCCTCGGACTTCGCCCTCGATCAGTGTCCCACCAACTCACAGGCCGGGCTGATCACCGTCTACGACGACTCCGGCCTGCTCGGCACGGCGCCGATCTTCGACGTCGATCCTTTGGGGGACCAGACGGCGCTCTTCGCGTTCATCGTGCCGACCCTGAACATCCCGATCAACATCCCGGTCGCGGTGCGCACTGGCGGCGATTACGGGTTGCGCTTCACCGTGCAGGACATTAGCCAGTCGACCCCGCTGGCCGGCGCCGACCTCACCTTCTGGGGATTCCCGGCCGATTCCAGCAACGACGATCAGCGCTTCCCGAAAGGAGCGCCCGGCGATCCCTCCAACTGCCCCGGGCTGACCGATGCCAGCTGTCTCGGTGCGCCTCGTTCCGCCAGCATCCCCGTCCACCCATTGACCGACAATCCGACCACCTGCCCCGGCAGTCCGCTGGACACCAGCCTCACGGTCCAGACCTACCAGGATCCCAACAACCCCACCACGAAGCAGGCGAGCTACCCGGCGGCCACCGACTGCGACCTCGAGGTCTTCAACCCGGTCCTACACGCCAGCCCGACCGTGAACGAGACCGACTCGCCCTCGGGGCTCAACATCGAGCTGAGAGCACCTCAGTTCCTCGGCTTCGCCGCCTCCCCGTCGGAGATCCAATCGGCGCTGGTGACCCTGCCGCCGGAGTTCACGATCAACCCCGACGCCGCCGACGGCCAGAAAGCCTGCACCGACGCGGAGGCGAACTTCGGCACCGAGGCGCCGGCAAGCTGCCCCGACAACTCGAAGATCGGCACCTTCCAGATCGGTACTCAAGCGCTGCCGGGACCGCTGACCGGCGCCGTCTACATCGGCCAGCCGCGGTCGGGCGATCAGTACCGGCTCTTCCTGATCGCCGACGGTTTCGGCATCCACGCGAAGCTGCTCGGCGATGTGCGCCCCGACCCCGAAACCGGGCAGGTGACGGTCTACTTCAACGACCTCCCGCAGGTTCCCTTCGACGACTTCCAGCTCCACCTCTTCGCCTCCGACCGCGGCCTGATGGCGACGCCCACCCGCTGCACGATCTACACCACGACCGCCCACTTCTTCCCCTGGAACTCGATCCTGGCCGATCAGACCTCGAGCCAGATCTTCAGCCTCGACTCCGGTCCCAACGGGACCCAGTGCCCGGGGCCGATCCGGCCCTTCAACCCGCGTCTGAGGGCCGGCACCTCACTGCCGACCGCAGGGGCCTATTCGGACTTCAGCCTGCAGCTCGACCGCGACGACGGCGACCAGTACCTTGGTGACCTCAACTTCACCTTCCCGCCCGGCTTCACGGGCAACCTGCGCGGGGTCACCTACTGCCCTGAGGACGCTATCGCCCACGCCTCCCAGAGCCCCGGCCTCACCGAGCAGGCGATCCCCTCCTGCCCGACCTCCTCACTGATCGGCACAACCGACGTCGCCGCCGGCCCGGGCTCTCACCCCTTCCACGCGGTAGGCAGGATGTACATGGCGGGGCCCTTCAGGGGAGCGCCCCTCTCACTGGTGGCTATCACCCCCGCCCTCGCCGGTCCCTATGACTACGGCACCGTCGTGGTGCGAGTTGCGCTGTTCATCGACCCGCTCACCGCCCAGGTCAAAGCAGTCTCCGACACAGTCCCGTCGATCATCGGCGGCATCAAGATCCGGATGCGCCAGATCCGCGTCGCGATCGACCGCACCGATGCGAATGGCAATCCCAACTTCACGATCAACCCGACGAACTGCAACTCGCTTGAAGTTGACTCGCAGGGGATTGGCGACCAGGGCACTGTCGCTGATTTCTCCTCTCCCTACCAGGTGGTCAATTGCGCGGCACTCGGCTTCGCCCCGAAGATGACGATCCGCCAGCTGGGCGGCCACAAGAAGACCAAGCGCGCCCAGGACCCGAGCGTGCGCTTTGACCTCTGGACGCGGCAGGGCGACGCCAACCTCAAATCGATCGCGGTGACGCTGCCCAAGGCCTTCGAGATCGACCAACGCCACCTCGGCAACATCTGCTCCAAAGCCCAGCTGGAAAGGGAACACTGTGCCGGACGGGCGGCTATCGGCTATGTGAAAGACGAAACGCCCTTGCTGGAAAAGCCCCTCGAAGGCCCCGCCTACGCGGTCTCGGGCTATGGCAAGCTGCCCCACGTGGTCTTCATCATGGGCGGCCAGGTGACGCTGATGCCCCAGGCCGAATCCACGACGGTCAAGGGCGGGCACGTGAGGACGGTCGTGCCGGTCATCCCCGACGCGCCGGTCGGCCACTTCCGCCTCACCCTGTTCGGCGGCAAGAAGGGCTACCTGGCAAACACGCAGAACCTCTGCGCCTCAAATATCACCACCGAGGTCCAGTACGCCGCCCAGAACGGCAGGTCGCGCAGCCAGAACGTCAAGGTGAAGACAGCCTGCAATGCCCACAAAAGGCACAAACGCCACCGGCAGGTGCGGTGAGGGACCTTCTCAGGTTGCGAAAGTGGTGGTCGTGACAAATCTGCATTCGTAAGGGTGGATCGCCGCGGCTGGGAGGGCCACCAAATCGGCCTGAGCGAGAATCCACTCGTCTACTGCAGCATGACCATGAGAACCCTCAGAGCGCCTATCGAAGGCGTTCAGATGTGCCGGCCTAGTGACACTTACTGTCGTTCGAGTCATACGGCGAGGGCGACCAGCTCCTCGTCCTCGTCCAGGGATTGCTGATGAGCCGCCGCATGTACGAGTGGCCTGTACCCCCCAACGTTGTCACCCAAGGCCGCGTGACTAATAGTCGCTTCTAACTCCTGATCATCCTCCCAGGTCTTCCTTACCTCCTTCGGGGTCCGGTTAGCCCAGCCCCGAGTGGGACCGGTGGTGGAAGGCCACGACGTAGGCGGCGGTCGCCTCACGGGCGCCCTCGAGGGTCTCGAACTCTGAGCGCCAGATGAGGCGCTCCTTTTGCTTCGAGAACCAGGACTCGACGAAAGCCTGGGGCTCGGGGTCGCGGTAGCCGCCGCGGCGGTGGGCGATCTCCAGTCCTTGAGGCCTAAGGAAGCCGCGGGATGTGTAGGCGGTGCCGTTGTCGGTCCCGAGGTCAGCTGACCGGCCTCGATCGCATGGCCTCGGCGCCCGCCTCGATCACCGCTTCGGCCTCCTGGCAGCGGCAGCGAAGATCAAGGCCCCAGGCGGCGATCTCACGGGTGCAGCAGTCGACGATCGCGTTCAGGTAGCACCAGCCGTGCTCGGCGACTCAGAGCTGGTCGGGGCGCGGAAGCGCTTGCGAACCCGAGGCCGACCTCATCCAGCATGCATTCAAAGGCTCTGAGATTCCAAGCGATCCTGGGGTCCTCCTGGAGGAAGAAGCGGCCCAATCGGGGCCTGATCCTGAGGCAACCACGGACAGCTCAGGACAACTCGACGCGACGCGGTCAGACACCAATCGACCGCCATCAAGTTGATCCGCGGATTTGTGGTCCAGGCGGTCGCCGGTTCGAATCCGGTCGTCCACCTATAAAGGCCTGCAAAAGGCGCTTCTATCGTGCCGGACCTCATGGATCTTGGCGGAGAGACTATCGGGGGACATTTTCCCGGCTGCAAAACTCCTGCAAATGCGACGTTGGGAACAGGGCTGGACCTCCTGGATCCGGATGGTCGAGCCCCCGTGAGCCAACGCGACTCGTGATACGTCTGTCCGAAATCTTGTAGACTGAGCATCTACATGGCTGCCGCGGACACCACCACGATCCGGGTTCCGACTGAGACGCGTGATCGGCTGAACGCGCTGGCGCTCCGTCGTGGCGAGCCCGCCGGCGAGGTCGTGGCGAAGCTGGTCAGCGCCGCCGATGAGGAGGCGATGCTGGCCGAGATCGCCGCGGGGTTCGAGGAGCTCGCCAGCGATCCCAAGACACTCGCCGCATATCGCGCCGAGAGCGAAGGGCTCGAGTCCGGCTTTCAGGCGCCGGCACCGGAGTGGTAGAGCCGAAGCCTCGCCAAGGCGACGTCTACTGGGCGAACCCCGATCCGACCAGAGGCAGGGAGCAGGCCAAGTCCCGTCCCTTCGTGATCGTTTCGGTCGACCAGCTGAACCAAACGACCCTCGACCTCTCCCTCGCCGTACCGCTCACGAGAACCAACTTCGGCAGCGCCTTTCACCTAGCGATCTCAGCTCCCGATGGGGGCCTGAAAGAAGACGGCTTCGCCATGCCCGAGCAGCTGCGCGCGATTTCGCACGAGCGCCTCAGTCGTCGTCTCGGCGGCCTTCTGCCGAAGACCCTTGACGAGCTGCTCAAGCGCTGCCGGGTTCTTCTGCGCTGAGGCGAGGGTCTGCCTGGGCTCCTCCTGGAGGAAGAAGGGGCCCAATCGGGGCCTGATCCTGACACAGCCACGGCCAGCTCAGGACAACTCGACGCAACGCGGTCAGTCACCAATCGACCGCGATCAAGCTGATCCGCGGAATTGTGGTCCAGGCGGTCGCCGGTTCGAATCCGGTCGTCCACCCTGAAAGCCTGCAAATGAGCAGGTTGTGGGAGGTCTGCCATCGGCCCAGTTGTGACGAGGTCCCCAATTGGTCCCCAGTTGCGAAGAGCTTCCGCAAGACTTAGATCCCTGCAAAGCAAGCTATTTATTTTTGACGACCGGACCGCCTGGAAAAGAACCAGACGGTCCATTTGGCCACTCCGAACACGATCTCGACTCTCACCATCGATGATGCACTTCATGTTCACTGGTCTGCGAAGACTTTGGGCGCTTAGAGGGGAAAATATGATGAGGAGTCGGGCGAGCATCGTCTTTGCCGTCGCTATTGCCCTCGCGCTCAGTGTGGCCCTGCCCACAGGTGCATTTGCGAGGCCCGACTCCAATCGATTCTCCGCTTTTTTTTCGGTTCAGGGAAGCAATGGCTTTGCGGTCTCAGTCGAAGCTTGGCCTCATCAGATCCAGATCTTCGCCTCTAAGGGCGGTCTGTATAGCGCGGTAACCGAACAGGTGAGCTATACCGCTCCCGCGACTACGTCTAGGACCGAAATCCACGCTGACCTCGGCGCCATAGGCAGCATCGCGATGCAGTTTCATCCGGAAGGCAGGCTGAAGTTCAATACCCTTACGCAGAAGGGATGCCATCCGACAAAGGTCTTCCGCAATGTTGGGACCTTCGTCGGCAGCTTTCGGATTGCCGGCGAGGACGAATTCACCACCGCAGAAGCGGATGAAGTTGGCGGCTCGGTGGGAACACCAAACCACGACTTGTGCAAGAGCCTCCGTGAAGGCGACGAACATCACCCTCATCATTCTGTGCCCCGGTTCCAGTCCCTACAGGCGAGCACCGCCAATCGCAGCCTCTACTTTTCTGCCTCGGGGCTCGGAGGCCATCCTCGATTCGCCGCCTTCACCGCACTCGTGAAGGAAAGGACTGGACCACTGAAAATCTTCCGCGACGTGAGGACTGGATCAGCGTCGAGCTTCGCCGTCGGGCCTCATTTGGGCACGGCCACCGTGACGCCGCCAGCCCCCTTTTCGGGATCAGCGATCTTCCGGCGGCAGGGCGAATCCAAGTCTCCGTCCTGGTTGGGTTCGTTGGCGGTCTCGTTTCCGGGCAAACCAGATGTGCCGCTCGCTGGACCTACCTTCACATCAGTCTTTCTACGGTAGTTCCGTCTTTGGCTGCCGTGACCTGGCTGATTCAGTGCGTCTCGAAGGCCCGTATCCAATAGCGGTCCTGTTTGGCTCTGGGACTAGGTTTCCGGGATTCCGATCGTTCCGGATCTGAATCAAGATCCTCCGATCTGCCTCCACAACGGCGGATCGGGAGCGCCCCCCTGGCCGCACAAAGCACCGCCGGGTAGCTCAGCGCGCCAAATGAAGGGGCCGGGTGAGGGCGAACGCCGAACGGCCGCCGTCGTTGAATTCGAGCCGCACCGGGAGCGACGTACTTCCACGACGGTGATGAGCAGCACGTATCACGCGCCTACCGGCCCTGGTCAGATCGAGCCGAACGGCGCCTGTACGTCCCGGCGCGAGCGAGTACGGCCCCGCGGCCAGGGACCGTGTGCCCATTCGCACCGCGACAGTTCCGCTACATGGACCGGCGCCCGAGCAATCGATCTTGAGCAGGATCCGCTTACCGGTGGCCCGAATCCGGCCGCGGGCGAGGCCCGCCGAGCCTGCCGATGTCGTCGGTCGAACCGACGGCGCGCCGGAGGCGCCGGTACCCGGGCCGCCTCCGTTCGATCCTTCTTCGCCGATCGGAACGGTTTCGGTGTACCCGAGGGCCGGTTTATAGCCGGCGGGAAGGACCTTCGGAGCCGGCGAGCGCACCATCCCTTCGAGGGCTCCAGGCTGCTCGCGGACCGGAAGGCGCAGGGTCAGCGGCCCGACGGTGACCGCGGTCTGCGTGTTCGACGGCCGTGAGTACGGCGGGTCGGCAGGCAGAAGCTCGAGCTTGGCGATATGGCTCGGTTCGAAGTGGTAGGCCTGCGGGTGCAGCTGGAAGACCACCTTTTCGCGCCCTTCGCCGACCCTGTAGAGGCCGCGGCTTACCAGCGTCTCGGTGCCTTCTGGCGCAACGTCGAGCAGCCGCGCCGCCACCTCGGCTTCAGGACCGCCCGCTTCGAAGCTGGTGATGACTGTCGGTGACCCGAGGAGTGTGTAGCCCGACCCGGGGACGGCGGGCAGCCGGTAGGTCGCCGTTCCCGTCTGATCCGCGCCCGGCGCCGTGGCGCATGCGCCTCCGCCGCCGATCGGGTCGAACGCTTCCCCGATCAAGGGATCGCCCGCGCCGGGCATGATCGTCTTCGTCTGGTCGGCTTCGAGGGCGATCTCTCCGGGCGCGAGGTCCTTCCAGCTTGCTGCGGCATAGGGGCCTTCCGAGCCACCGCCGCACCTCGTGGTCAGCGCTTCGACGCTCGACTGCGGTTCTTCGCCTTCGCCCTTCAGATAATGGTCGAACCAGGCGTTCATCCGCGACCGGAACAGTTCCTCGTCGGCTGGCTTGTTCTGGCTTCGCATGTGTCCGTCGTCCATCAGGAAGAGCGAGATCGGGTTGTCCGGGTATTGCGTGCGGGTGCGGTTGTAGAAGCGGATCGCCTCGTCCACGGGGAAGAGGTCGTCATTCCAGCCGTTCTGGATCAGCAACGGTGCCGGCGCAAGGTCGTGGCCAATGTAGTAGGAGGAGTGGTGGGTCGTGATCTCGTCGATGAGGTCCTGGGTTTCGGGGTTGGTTTCATAGGGCTCGCCGGCGGAGATCAGCGCCTGCCAGGTGGTCAGGTCCGCGTCGGGATCTGATTTGGGCGGCGCGTAGTTGCTCAAGGCTGCTCCCACCCCGAAAAGGGCGTTGACCCATGAGGTCTTCGTCACACCCACCGGAGCGTTGCCGCCGGGCCCGCGGTAGGGGGCGTCGGCAACGTAGTCGAGCGTGCGGCCGTTCGGCATCAGCGAGTTGGCGAGGTCGGTCCACGGCCATTGCGGCACCGCCGCGGCGACTTCCATCGACTTCCCTTCGGGGCTTTCCCAGGCCGCCAAGGTCCCGTCGGGAAGCATCACCCTGTTGCGCAGCGCAGCCAGCCCCATCGAGAGGCCGCCGCCATAGGAGGCACCCGTCGCCCCGATCTTCTTCGGCTGGGCGACACCTTCGTCGGCCAGCACCGAGATCAGGTACTGGGCGTCCCGCACTTCGTAGCGGTCGTCCATCAGGTGGTTGTAGCCGTGGGCGCAGGCGGGCGCGAGTTTTTCGGGGTCTGCGCCTCCGCACGATTTGCCCCAACCACGGTCGCTCATGCTGAAGACCGCATATCCGTCTTCGGCCCAGCCCTGAGTCTGCGCGTTGAGGCCGATCTTCGAGCCGCCCCAGCCGTGGTAGTCGCCGATCAGCGGGTATGGCCCGTCTGCGCCCGCTTCCGGCTCGGGCGGCAGGATCACGTTGACGTCGATCTTCGTCCCGTCCCAGGTCTGGGTCGGCCCGCCGCAGAGGCGGACGTCTCCATTGGAAGGCTGGACGACGCATGCCACGTCCCCTTCGAATAAGTTCGAGAATTCGGCCGCCGCGACGGCGGGGAGGAGAAGGCTCGCGGCGAGCGCAGCGACGACGGCGACGGTGCCCTTCCACGATCGATGAATGTGTCTCGTTTCGCCTCTCACAGGACATTCCGCTGGGCGCTGGCCGCCGCGGCGGTGTCGCGATGGCCATCGCGGCGCAGGCCGCCTTCGCCATTTTCTAACACCGGGTGCTGACGGTCGATGCGGACCCGGAAGTTCGTCCTCGCTGTGACGTCACTGGATAGCCGTCAAGCGGCCTTTCCCGGCGGGAACGAAGGCGGGCCTGTTCCCGACAACCGCGGCGGCGGCCAAGGCCCGATCGTGATGGATTTGTGGTCCAAGCGGCCGCCGGTGCGAATCCGGTCGTCCAGCTCCTTCGGCCAGACCGGTTGGGAGGCAGAGCTCAGCTCAGGAGCTGCAGCAGGTCAGCCGATCGGGGTGCAGGGTCTTTGGAAGCTGGCAGCGAGGCTCGGGCCGGACCGGAACTTCGCTTCCAGATGAGCGGAGAAGTGGCCATTGCTGCAATTCGCCGTCAGGTAGCCCTTGCGGTCGATGTTGAAAGAGAAGTAGGTCACCGAACCGGCGCCGCCCGCGATGACCGGAATGGTTGCAACCGAGTGCAGGCGATACGGCCCTTTGTGCTCGCGGTTGGTCCAGACCTGCGTGACGATCGCCGTCGGGGCGGGGACATTGACGTAGGCGTGGACCAGGAGCAGGGCTTTGCCCTTCCTCTCCCCGCCGTTGAAGAGGATGAGCGGGCCCTTCGCGGTGAAGGGCGCCGATTCGGGGAACTGGACCTCCACTTCGCCGAGGCCGGTACCGACGATGGCGTCCGCGCAGGCGCTCTTTGCCTGTTCGGTGGTGGTCGCTTCGAGTCGACCCTGCGAGCAGGAGGGGAACTTGTCGGCTTCTATCGTCCCGGCCTTGCCGGTGTCGAGGGTGACTTCCGAGAGCGCAGGCGGGTGGCCGCCGTCGATCGTGGCGATGCGGCCGCTGGTGTGAAAGGACACCGGTGCCAGGCCGCGGCGCGGCAGTCGCTTGGGCGAGGCGTTGCCGGTGACGGTGAGGATGAGATCACCGGCCCGCACGGACACAGGCTTTTCACCGGCGGCGAGGGCCGCCCCGAGCGGAACGGAAACCGCGAGAACTGCCAGCGGGATGGCGAGCAGGCGCTTCTTCACGACGGACCTCCCTTTCGATCAACGGTGGATCCGACTGTCTCACTACTGCAGTAGAGTTTGGATTAAGACCGTATTAGTCTGCTAGTACACCAATGACGAGCGAAATCCAGAGCCCCTTCTTCGTCGATCACGCTTCCGAGATTCCCGTCGGCGTCCAGCTGAGGTGGCGGCTACGCGCGTTGGTCCTGGCCGGAGAGTTGCGCCCCGGCGAGGAGCTGCCGAGTGTGCGCCAACTTGCCTCCTGGGCCGGGGTGAACCCGAACACCGTTCGCGGCGTCTACGACGACCTGGGGCGCGAGGGCCTGATCAGGAGCCGGCAGGGGAAGGGCACCTACGTCGACGAGGGGGTCGAGTCGCATCCTGGGCTGGAGTCGATCGCGCTGGAGGCGGTCGGGCGCGCTCGAGAGGCCGGGGTGGACGCCGGCGATTTCGCAATCGCAGTTATGGCCTGCACCGACCTGCTCGGCGGCGAAGCGGCGGGGCCGGAGAGCACGGAGGGCAGCGGGCCGACAGACGGCGAGGACATCGGGACTCGGCTCGAGCTGCGTCGCCAGATCGGTCAGCTCGAGGCCGAGCTTGCGAAGTACGTGCTGGATCTCGACCCCCAGGAAGAGCCGGTCTCGCCATCCTGGTCCTCGGGACATGTGACCGGGGTCGAGGAGCTCGAGGCGATCCGCGATGCGCTCTTCGAGCGCCTATTCCGAGCCCAGCGGGCGGCGGTGGAGCGAATCAGGCAGGAAGGGGAAGCGAGGGCCAAGCGAGAGACTCGAGCCGGCCCCGGTCCGTTGGGGAGAGCGATGAGCAGATGGCGCAAGGCTGCCGGAGCAAGCGACGGCGGGGAAGCTACCGCCCGATCTACCAGACCGAGCGAAGCTCAGATCACCGAGCGGACCTGAGCGAAGGCCGGCTTCGCGCGGATCGTCTCATTTCGTCGGACAGGCAGGAGTTGGTGTCCCAGGCGGCCGCCGGTTCGAATCCGGTCGTCCACCCCTGAGTATTCCCCGGAACCAGGGAGCCGACCCGTGCCGGCACGGGCGCGATACGCGTTCATCTGCCTCAGCCTTAGCGCCAATGACTGCCGAGCGCCGCCTGGTGACCCCCGTTGGAGCGGTTGGGCGTGGAATCGTTTCTGGCCTGGTCGGCACGGCGGCCTTGGACACGCTGTTGTTCGCTCGCTATCGCCGCGGGGGAGGCGCCGATCGCGCCTACGAGTGGGAGTCCTCGGCGAATGTGACGGATTGGGAGGGCGCGCCCGCTCCCGCGCATGTGGGCAAGCGCCTGGTGGAGGGACTCTTCGGCATCCAGCTTCAGCCTTCACGTGCCCGCCTCGTGAACAACGCGACTCACTGGGCGTACGGGGTTCTCAACGGCGCGGTCTACGGCGTCCTTGCCGAGTCGTTGCCGAGGCGCCGGGTCAGCTACGGGCTTCCGTTCGGGGCCGCGGTCTGGGTGGGCGACTACGTGATCCTTCCCGCGGCCGGGCTGTACGAGCCGATTTGGAAATACGACCTCAAGACGCTGGCCGACGATCTCAGCGCTCACCTCGTCTTCGGGCTCGCCACGGCCGCCACCCTGCGACTGCTGTCTCCCTAGCCCCAGGGACCAAACCCGGGGGTTCACGGGCGCGACGCCCACGCCGTTGGGGGATCCTGACGCCATGGCAGACATCCCCGACGCCCAAGAGACCGACGGTGCTCCGACCTACCTGGGGAGGGGCGATCCAGCCAGCAGGTTCGCGGACTACTACCCGGCGTGGGTGGACAACCTGGCCGGCGACGTCAGCCTGGAGGGGTCGCTGCTCGACGGCGCAGTGCAGGGCGCGGACGCCATCCGCGTCGTCATCGGCGGCGTCCGACAGCTGTACGACCGCCAGGACTTCAACTTTGCCGGACCCTGCGGTGAAAACGGCTTCATCGAGGACTACACCGCTGAGGTTCGCGGCAAGCCCCTCGGGTGCCTCCACCTGATCACCTTCAACGCCGACGGGCAGGCGCAGCACATCGCAGCCAACTACCGGCCGCTGAGCTCGGTGCTGTTCTTCTCCCGGCTGCTTCGCGAGACGCTCGCCGGCACGCCCTACGCCGAGCACTTCCTCGCCGGCGAGGCCGGAGGGACATGACGGCAACGTCAACTCCCTCCCGCGAATACCTGACTGCTCCCAACAGAACGGTCAGCGCCGCGAACGGGATCGAGTATGCGTATCGCGAGGTCGGAGAGGGGACACCGGCGCTCGTCCTCCTTCAGCATTTTCGCGGGAACCTCGACAACTGGGATCCCGCGCTGGTCGACGAGCTGGCGAGCGACAGGCGAGTCGTGACGTTCGACAACGTCGGAGTGGGCGGATCGACCGGCTCGACGCCGAGCACGATCGCGCAGATGGCGCGCGATGCGATTGCGTTCCTCGACGCACTCGAGTTCGACGCGGTCGACCTCCTCGGCTTTTCAATCGGCAGCTTCGTCGCCCAGGAGATCGCGCTGGTCAGGCCGGCGGTGGTCCGTCGCCTGGTCCTTGCGTCGGCAGCGCCCCGCGGCGCTGCCGGCATGCATGGATGGGCACCCGAGGTGATCGGAGCCGTGGGCGAGCCCGCCCGCAACCCCGACGGGTATCTGGGCGTCTTTTTCACGGGCTCGGCCGCGAGTCGGCAGGAGGGTATGGAGACCCTTGGGCGGCTGACCGCACGGAACGACGACCGAGACGAGGAGACGAGTTGGCAGACCCGGCAGGCCCAATACGACGCGGTCTGCGAGTGGGGCATCCCGGATCACAGCCAGCTTCAGCGGGTCAGCGCGATCGAGATGCCCGTGTTCGTGGCCAACGGTGATGGCGACCCGATGATCCTGCCGCACCTTTCGCATCTCCTCGCCGGCCTGATCCCGCAGTCGCGGGTGAAGATCTACCCGGACGCGGCGCACGGGTTCCTGTTCCAGCACCACGCCGAGTTCGCCGCCGACGTCGACGCGTTCCTCAGGGAGTGACGAGGAGCCGCTCGGCGCTTCCAGGACCGGGCCCTAACTTTCAGGTGACGAACTGCTGCCCGCCGTCGATGTCGTACGTTGCGCCGGTCAGCGCAGTGTTGGCCATGATGTGAACCGCGAGCGCCGCGACGTCGGTGGGCTCCACCACGCGGCCGATCGGAAGCGTCGTTCTCAGTTCGCTGCGGCGCTCATCGAGTTGATCTCCCAGCAGGGATGCCGACAGCGGGGTATCGACGAACCCCGCAGCGATGAGGTTGACGCGCACCGGGGCGAGCTCCAGCGCCAGGGTTGCCGTCAGCGGAGGCAGCACGGCCGTCGCGGCGGAGACGATCCCGAGCTCGCGGCTGATTCTTCGGCCTCCGGTGCCGCCCATGAAGATCAAGGTGCCGCCGGGCCTCATCTTGCCGACGGCGTTGCGCGCGACCTCGAGTGCGAGCACCGCATGATCCGTCAGCGCTAGCCTGACGTCCTCGGGGGTCCTCTCAAGCAGGGAGGGGCCGTAGCGCGGGCCAGGCCCGGTCACCATCACGTGGTCGATCGATTCCAGATCGTCGAAGAATTGCTTCAGCGCCGCCGAATCGGTGACGTCGAAGGCCGCCGTGGCGCGCGCGCCGACATCGTGCGCCGCCTCCTCGAGGCGCTGCGGGCTTCGGCCGGTGAGGACCACCTCGGCTCCCTCGGCCCGCGCCCTTCTGGCCGTCTCGAGACCGATCCCGGCGCTGCCGCCGATCGCGACCACGGTCTGCCCCGCCAACTCCGGGGCCCGTTCGACACCGCCTCCCTCGTACTCAGTGCTCGGGCTCATCCTCACCTCCGGGGCTCCGAATCTGCTCGTCGCAGGGTCCCGTTCAACTGAACCGGTCGCGCCCGTCGGCGCACTGGTCCGTTCCCTGGTCCAGGGGTCCGACCAGGGACTTCACGGGCGCGAGCGCGAGCTGGGCGCGCGATCCTGCTGGCCTACAACCAACCGATGGAGGTCAAGATGGCCGGCACCGACGTGAGCAGTGAGCCGACGAGCGAGGCGCAGAGCGATCTGGGCGTGGACATGGCCCTGGAGGTCATCTCGCTTCCCGTCTCCGACATCGACAGGGCAAAGGACTTCTATCTCAGCCTCGGCTGGCGGTTCGACATCGACCTGAAGGTCGGCGACTCCCGGACCGTGCAGATCACGCCGCCGCATTCGGCGTGCTCGATTCAATTCGGCAACGGAAGGAAGACTGGCGAGCCCGGGTCCGCGCAGGGAATGATCCTCGTGGTCGCCGACATCGACTCCACCCGCGCCGACCTCATCGATCGCGGCGTCGACGTCAGCGAGGTCCGAGAAGAACGGCCGCCGGGCTTCGACGCCCCCGAGGGGGAGCGTTCGTACTTCGCGCGAGCGCAGTTCAGCGATCCCGACGGCAACGGCTGGGAACTTCAGCAGGTGACGACACGGCTGCCGGGCCGGGAATGGGAGGACTGAGATGGACGTCGCATCGCTCGCGGATCTTCTGCACGAAACGTCCGGGCGCCACGGCTCATTCGAGGCGGTCGCACCTCCCCACGACTGGTGGGATTGGTACGCGGCGTACATGGACGCCCGCCAGAGCGGGAGCACCCCCGAGGAGGCCTCCGCCGCCGCCGGGCGCTACATGGCCGATGTCAAGGGGATCGTGGTCCCCTCCTCGTCTTGAGACGTCGACGAAGCTCGTCTCTCAGGTCGGGATCAGCTCGGACTCCGAGCTCGGCAGCGCTTTCGCGAGCTCCCGGCGAGAGCGGATCCCGAGCTTGGCGTAGACCTTGCGCAGGTGCCACTCAACCGTGCGGGGGCTGAGGAAGAGTCGGGAGCCGATCTCGGGATTCGAAAGCCCGTCGCGGGCAAGACGAGCAATCTGGCGCTCCTGAGGCGTCAGATCGTCACGCGCCTCGGCCGTCCGCCTGCGCACCGTCTCGCCCGTCGCCAGCAACTCTCCGCGGGCCCGCTCGGCGAATGCCTCCATGCCGACCTCCGCGAACAGACTGTGAGCGGCACGAAGCGGGACTCGTGCGTCGACGCGGCGGTTCTCACGGCGAAGCCACTCCCCGTAGAGGAGGTACGCGCGACCGAGGTCAGGGCGCAGCCGAGTCCGACCGAGCAGCTCGATCGCCTCGCGGTACCAACTCTCGGCCGCCGTGCCGTCGGCCAGCAGCGCATGCGCCCGCGCGCGGACGCCGAGCGCCCACTCGGTTTCAGCGACGGCCGTCGCGGCGTCGATCAGCTCGAGGGCATCGCGGGCGGCGCCCGGGTCCTCGCTCCTCGCCGCGGCCTCGATCAGCTCCGACGCCGCCCAGACCGAGACGAACAGCTCCGGCGTATCGTCGCTCGCCTGGCTGGCCGCGGCCTGCGCCTCGCCGTAGCGGCCGAGGCCGTTGAGCAGGATCGACCTCGCCCAGTGCGCGTACTGGACCGCCGTTCCCTGTCCGCCGGCCGTCGCCTCCTCAATCGTCGTGTCGATGAGATTCGACGCCGTGGCCTCGCGACCCTGAAGCCCCACGAACAGAAGCGCTCCGTAGGGCGCCACCCGAGCACCGGTCGCATCGGTGACCCCGTCGGCCTCGGCGACGAGCATCGCAGCCCGACCGAAATCGCCGCCCAAGGCGACGGCCTGGGTCAGAACATTGACGCTGACCGCCAGCACGGTCAGCGCACCCGACTCGCGAGCGAGCCGGACTCCGCGATCGGCAACCGCGAGGCAGGTGTCGTAGTCCCAGACCATCACCGCGGCAGCGGTCGCCAGCCAACCCCAGCGGATCACTTCCTCCGCCGAGACGTCGTCGCCGCCAAAGCCCCTCGCCGCCTCTGCGAGGAGCGGCGCCGCCGCGGCCCGCCCGTCGGTGAATGCCATCGCGAAGCCCTCCAGCAGCCGATCGGCCGGACGCCCACGCGAGCCGGACCGGGGGGCTGCGCGGACCTCCCGCGAGACCTCCTCGAGGTTCGCGCCACCGGCAAGCGTCCCGGCGAACAGCGCCGAGCTCCAGGCGTCGAGATAGGTCTCGCGCGCGAGCTGGGGGTCGAGCGACTCCAGGGCCTTGGCGGCGCGAAGCAGAAGGCCGGGCGCTTCGCTTCCCCGGCTCTCGGAGTAGGCGGCCTCCGCGCGCAACAGGTCCAGTCGAGCCCGCTGGAGCTCATCCATGGGGCCGGCCTCCGCCGTGGCCAAGAGGCCCAATGCCAGATCGAACGCCCCGGCGCCCAGGCCCGCCTCAGCGGCGGCGAGCGCTCGGTCCGCTCGCTGGGCGGAGTCGCCGGTGAGCGCCACGGCGCGCTGAAGGAATGCCGCGGCGGCGGCAAGCCCACCTCGGGCCTGCGCCCGGCCCGCCGAGCGCTCGAGCTCCGACGCCACCTCCTCGTCGGGCGCCGCCGCCGCGGCGGCCAGATGCCACGCCCGTCGATCGGGGTCCAACTCCCCATCGGTCACATCCGCCAGGGTCCGATGGACCGCCCGGCGCGCCGATCCATCCGCTGATCGGTAGACGGCGGAGCGCACAAGGGGATGGCGGAAGGTGACGCGCTCACCGAGCTCGAGCAGTCCTTCGGTCGCGTCCGCGGTGGCGGTGATCGCGCGCCGCTCCGAAGCGCGCAGCAGAAGCAGCGGATCGCCGGTCGGCTCGGCGGCGGCCACGAGCAGGAGGTGTCGCGCGTCGTCAGAGAGCGTCTCGACCTGCCGGATGTAGCTCTCCTCGATGCGCCCGGCGACCGGGTGGGGCTCGACCGTTCCGAACCCGCCAGCGAGCTGCGCCGCTGTCAGCCCGCGTGGCAGCTCGAGCAGGGCGAGCGGGTTGCCGCGCGCCTCCGCGACGATCCGATCGCGCACTCGCTCATCCAGCATCGACGGCGCCGCCGAGGAGAGCAGTGCCCTCGCGTCGCCATCTCGCAGGCCATGGACGGCGAGCTCCGGCAGGTGCCGCAGGTCATCTCCCGGCTCGCGCGCGGCGAACACGATCGCGACCGGCTCCGCGCGAAGGCGCCGAGCAACGAAGGCGAGCGTCACCGCGGACGCCCGGTCCACCCACTGCGCGTCATCGACGACGCAGAGGAGCGGACGCTCGTCCGCGACCTCCGCGAACAGGCTGAGCACCGCGAGGCCGACGAGAAACCGGTCCGGCGGCAGCCCATCTCGCTCCCCGAAGACGATCTCGAGCGCCTCACGTTGCGGGGCGGGCAGTCCCTCGAGCCGGCCGAGCAGGGGAGCGCACAGTTGGTGCAGGCCGGCGAATGCCAGCTCCATCTCCGACTCGACGCCGGCGGCGCGGACGACGGTCACATCCGCAGCGGCCTCGGATAGGTGATCGAGGAGCGCGGTCTTTCCGATCCCGGCCTCGCCCCGCAGCACCAGGGAACGGCTCTCACCGCGCCGGAGTGCGGTCAGCAACCCGTCGAGCAACCCACACTCGCCGGCTCGGCCACGCAGAATCGCCCGGCCATCGTGACCGGGCAGACGGTCGTTCATGGCACCGACGATCCTAGATCCCGTGGTCGTCCCTGACAAACGCGGGCCTGGTGGCGGGGGTTTCCCTGATGTGAGCGCCTCAGGCGGATGACCAGGGATTCGGCCCGTGAGTTCACGGGCGCGAGGGACCGCCCAAGGCGCGGAGGATTGCCCTCATGGCGATCACGATGACCCCGCAGGCCGAGTTCCAAACCATCGACGGGGTTCGGATCCGGTACGCCGACAGCGGCGGCTCGCAGGGGCCGACGTTGCTCCTGACCTGCCCCTGGCCGGAGAGCGTCTACGCGTATGAGTCGATCTGGGGGGCGCTCGCCGAGCACGCGCGCCTGTTCGCGGTCGACCTGCCGGGATTCGGGGCTTCCGAGCGGCGCGATGAGCTCCTCTCGCCGCGGGCGATGGGCGATTTCCTCGCCCAGCTCATCGCCGAGGCGGAGCTGGGCAGGCCTCACATCGTCGCGCCCGACGTCGGAACGGCGGCCGCCCTGTTCGCGGCTGCCGCGCATCCGGAGCGGCTTGCGAGCGCCATCGTCGGCACCGGCGCAACCGCTGTGCCCCTCCAGCTCGGTGAGCCGCTGGCAACCTGGGTCGTCGACCCCGACCTCGACAAGTACCGCGAGATCGACCCGCGCGCCATCGTCGGCGCCGCGATCGACAAAATCGCGGGAGGGGTGGCCGACGACATCAGGGCGGACTACCTCGAGTGCTACGACGGCGACCGCTTCGTCGAGTCGATGCGGTACGTCCGCAGATACCCAGAGGAGCTGCCGATCCTGGCCGAGCTGCTGCCGCAGATCACGACGCCGGTGACGATCGTCAACGGCCGCCGCGATCCGGTCGTTCCGTTGGCCAACGCCGAATTCCTCGACGAGCGGCTGCCCAGCAGCAACCTGGTCATCATCGACGCCGGGCACTTCGTCTGGGAGGAGGCGCCCACGGAGTACGCCTCGGTGATCATCGACTCGATCACCGGAAGCGGAGGGGAATGAGCGCGGTCGGCACCGGCATCACGCACAACACCCTGGTGGCGGCCCTCTGATGGCCAAATTCGACTATGACGTCGCGGTCATCGGCTCGGGGTTCGGCGGAAGCGTCGCCGCGCTCCGCGCCGCCGAGAAGGGCTACCGGGTTGGGGTCATGGAGTCGGGCAGGCGCTGGAAGGACGAGGACATTCCGAAGACGCAGTGGGATCTCCCGAGCTTCATCTGGCTCCCGGCGGCGGAGCTGTACGGGATCCAGAGGATCGAGTACCTCGACGACGTGCTGATTCTCTCCGGCGCGGGAGTGGGCGGCGGCTCCCATGTCTACGCCAACACGCTGTACGTCCCTCCGAAGCAGTTCTTCGACGCGCCGGAGTGGGCGGAGATCACCGATTGGGCCGACGAGCTGGCACCGTGCCTCGACCAGGCGACACGGATGCTGGGCGTCGTCCGCTATCCGTACATGCCGACCGATGTCGACCGGGTACTGCAGGAGGTTGCGATCGACATCGGGAGAGGGGAGACGTTCAACAAGGCGCCGGTCGGGGTCTACTTCGGAAGTCCCGGTGTCGAAGCCGAGGATCCCTATTTCGGCGGGGTTGGCCCGCGCCGCACCGGCTGCATCTCATGCGGCAACTGCAATATCGGCTGCGGCCACAACGCCAAGAACAAGCTGACGACGAACTACCTCTACCTGGCGGAGAAGCTCGGCGCCGAGGTGCACGAACTGCACGAGGTCCATGAGCTCGTCCCGCTGAAAGGAGGCGGGTTCGAGGTCCACGTGCGTCATCCCGGGTGGGCGCAGCGATCGGCCCACCTGCACCGCCACACCTACACCGCCGAGCAGGTGATCGTCGCTGCCCACGCCTACGGCTCGGCCAAGCTCCTGCACCACATGCAGCACAAGGGCCGGCTGACAGGACTGTCGACCGAACTCGGGCAAAGAGCGAGGACCAACTCCGAGCAGCTCATCGCGGTGACGCGGACGCACGAGGAGTGGGAGCGCGATCGGGAGAAGATCCACGTCACGCCCGGCTCGGTCGCGATCACGTCGGGGGTCTGGCCCGACTCGGTGACAAGCGTCGAGCCCACCATGTGGGGTGTCGGGAGCGACGTGTTCGCGTTCCTGGTGACCGAGCACCAGCACGGCGAGCAGAAGCACGCGACCGCGTCCTGGCTCAAGGAGCTCGTCGGACACCCGGGCCGAGTGCTCGGCTTCAGCGACCCCCGGCACTGGTCCGAGCGAAGCTTCATCGCCCTGTGCTCGCAGACGACCGACACCTCGATCGAGCTCTACTGGGACGACGGCTTGCTGCGGAGCCGGCCCTCCGGAACACCTCCCTCGGTCCACGTCCCGGAGATCGAGGACTTCGTCGATCGGGTGGCAAAGAAGATGGGAACTCACGAGGGGGCGGTCCTCTTCGAGGTGATCAACCGCAACGCGTCCGCCCACTTCATCGGTGGGATCCCGATCGGGGAGAGCGGTGACGATGGCGCCGTCGACCCATACCTGCGGCTGTTCGGCCAGCCGGGAGTCCACGTCATGGACGGCAGCGTGATGCCGGCCAACCCAGGAGTGAACCCCTCGCTCATGATCACGGCCCTGGCTGAGCGCGCGATGTCGCTCTGGCCGAACAGGGGTGATCCGGACAACAGGCCACCCATGGGTTCCGGCTACGAGCGCATCGACCCGGTCACGCCGCACCGACCCGTCGTGCCGGCCGGCGCTCCGGGCGAGCTGCGACTCGATGCGAAGAAGGGTGACGTAGTCCCCGACTATCCCTACTGAGCTGCCGCAGAGAAAGGAGAAACGATGAACGAGGTGGCCCCTGACGCTTTCCGCACTGTTGGGCCGAGCGACGCGATCCCCGACGATTTCGTCGTTCCCTACTACCTGGAGGACCGCAAGCTGCGGATCTCGGTTGCACGTGTCGAGGGGCACCTGTACGCCTTCGAGGATCTCTGCACCTGCGCTGAGCAGGCCTGCCCACTGTCCGGAGGCCTGCTGACAGGCACAACGATCATGTGCCAGTGCCACGGTTCACGGTTCGATGTCACCACCGGCGCAGTGGTCAACGGCCCCGCGACCGACCCGCTCACGGCCTACGAAGTCCAAGAGGTGGACGACGAGGTCATGGTCCGCGCGTGACAAACAGCCAAGCCGAGAGGCGACCAAGCTTCACCAAGGAGGTGTGAGGAGTCGCATGAAGACGCTCACCGTCGCCGCCGAAGGTGCGGCTCTGTTTGCGGAGATCGAGGCTCCACCGATGAATCTTCTGGGTCCCGAGCTGGTCCGCGATCTGGTCTCCCTGATCCAGACCGCCGAGGCCGACGACAGCGTCAAGGTGCTCGTCTTCAAGAGCGCCGACCCCGACTACTTCATCTCCCACGTCGACCTGACGCAGGTCAGTGAGTACCGGGCGGAGGCCGCGAAATTGACCGGCGAGGCATCGATCGCTCTCCTCTTTCGCCATCTCAGCGCCAGCCCGCTGGTCAGCATCGCGCAGATCGAGGGTCGCGTCCGCGGCGCCGGAAGCGAGTTCGTGCTCTCCTGCGACATGCGCTTCGCGGCGCGCGAGTCAGCGATATTCGGCCAGTTTGAGCCTTCGTTCGGCACGATCCCCGGCGGTGGCGCCGCCCAACACCTGACGCGCCTGATGGGCCGCGCCCGGGCGCTCGAGGTCATGCTGAGCGCCGAGGACTACGACGCGGACCTGGCCCAGCGCTACGGCTGGATCAATCGTGCGTTGCCGGCGGACGCGCTCGATGATTTCGTCAGGTCGCTGGCCCATCGGATCGCCGGCTTTCCGGCCGCCGGCCTGGGAGTGGTCAAGGATCGCGTCAACGCGATAGCGCTCGCACCCGTTGAGGACTTCCGTCGAGATTCCGACCTCTTCGGCGAGGAGGTGCGAAGCCCGGAGGTCCAGCGGCGGATCGCCGCCGCGATGAAGCAAGGCCTCCAGACCCGGGACTGGGAGATTGATCTGGGACGTGTCCTGGGCGATCTGTCTTCCCGTCAATAGAAACGTCGACCGAGTCACCACAAGAAAAGGAGCACACATGGCGACCCTCCATTTCAAGGCTACGACCACGGCAACACCCGAGCAGTGGGTGGCAGCCCTGACCGACTTCGGGCCTGGCCGCTCGGAGCTTTTCGAAAACAGCGCCGATGACGATCTCAAAGTGCACGACCAGGGTCCGACCGAAGCCGATGTCACCGAGGGCTCCGGGGGGATTTGGGAGCGCCTGCACTACGACTGGTCCGATCCCAACCGCGTCGTGCTGACCACCACCGACTCCAACACATGGGGAGGCCACTCAAGCCACACCTATACCTTCGCCCGCGAGCCCGATGGGAAAACCGACGTCGACTACGTCGTGGTGCGGGAGGGCAAGAACCTCAAAGGACGGGTGCTGGGGATCGTCCTCGGAACCGTAGGTAAGGGCCGGCTGGAAAAGGCGTTCGAGGGCGCGGTCGCCGCAATCGAGGCCCGGAACGGCGGTGCGAATGCGGCGGAAGCCACCTGACAATGGCCAATGCCGCACCGACGCCGAGGGCCGTCGCACTCGTCCTCGTCCCGGCCCTGGTGCTGATGCTGGCGTTCGCGTTCTCCTACGTCGGCGCCTTCCACGATCCGACCCCCCACAGCGTCCCGGTGGCGGTCGTCGGGCCGGCCTCGCTGGCGACGGAACTCGATGGCCTTCCCGGAGATCCTCTCGAAACGCAGCTGGCCTCCTCCCGTCGCGCTGCGCTGTCGCAGATCGATGACCGCGAGGTCTACGGCGCCTATCAGGCCGCCACGAACCGCCTCTTCATCGCCTCGGCCGCCAACGCGGCAACCGCCCTCGCGCTGACAGCGACGTTCGAGCGCATCGCTGCTCTTCACAGACGGCCGCCCGTCCGCGTCACCGACATCAAGCCGCTACCGCCGAAGGATCCGAACGGGACCGCGGCTTTCTACGCGATGATCGCGTGGATGTTCGGCGGCTATATAGCCGCGACATTGATTGGGTTGATCGGGAGTCCGCGCAGCACCAGCAGGCAGCGAGCCGCAGCGCGGATCGGAGCGCTGGCGGGATTCTCCATCCTGGCCGGGATCCTCAGCGTGGTCATGCTGCGAGTGTGCTTTGGGGTCTTCTCGGGACATGTGGTCTCGATGGGCGGAATTGCTGCGCTGACCGTGTTCGCCAGCGCCGCCGCCACTGCGGGCATCCAGGCCGCCGCCGGCCCCGCGGGGACCGGCATCGTCATCCTTGTCTTCGTCATCCTCGGTAACGCCGCATCGGGCGGCCCATTCGCCCGGCCCCTTCTGCCCGGGCTCTGGAGGACGGTCGGCGGCCTGCTCCCGCCGGGCGCAAGCGTCGACCTGGCGCGGTCGGCGTTGTTCTTCGACGGCGCGCGGATCGCAGGCCCGATTCTCGTGCTGTGCGGCTGGGCGGCGGTGGGGACGGCGCTGGCGCTCGCGCTCGGCGGTCGCATCGTCGACCCGGTCGACGCCGAGGCAGCTGCTGCCGCGGGGGCAGCGGTTTGAACGCGTTGGAGCGCAAATGGTGGACCCTGCTGGCGAGCTGCATTGCGATCTTCATGCTGCTGCTCGACGTGACGATCGTGAACGTCGCGTTGCCGTCAATCGAGCGTGACCTCGGCGCCGACTTCAGCGACCTCCAGTGGGTGGTCGACGCCTACGCGCTGACCCTCGCGGGCTTGCTGCTGGCGGCTGGGTCGCTGGCCGACAAGGTCGGCCGCAGACTGGTCTTCATGCTCGGGCTGGCGATCTTCACCGCTTCGTCGCTGGCCTGCGGGCTGGCCCCCGACCCGCTCTTCCTGCACCTCTCGCGGGCGGCGCAGGGTGTCGGCGGAGCGATGATGTTCGGCACCTCGCTGGCGCTGATCGCACAGGAGTTTCAAGGTCGCGACCGCGGGACCGCGCTCGGCATCTGGGGTGCGACCACGGCGGTGGCGGTCTCGACCGGGCCGCTCGTGGGTGGTGCGCTCGTGGACGCGCTGTCGTGGCGCTGGATCTTCCTCGTGAACGTGCCGATCGGCCTGGCCGGGCTGGTGGTCTCGCGGCTGCGGTTGCGCGAGTCGCGCGACCCGGCCGCCTCCGGCGTCGACCTCCGCGGCGTGGCGCTCCTGTGTCCCTCGCTATTCCTGCTCGTCTACGCGCTGATCCGCGGCAACGAGGAGGGCTGGGGGAGCGCCCTCATTGTCGGCTGCTTCGCGGCCTCCGCGCTTCTGCTGATGTTGTTCGTGGTGGTGGAGCGCCGCACCGCCGACCCACTGCTCGACCTTTCGCTGTTCCGCAAGCCGGCCTTCACGGGCGCGACCATCGTCGGCTTCACGCTGTCGGCGTCGATCTTCTCGATGTTCCTCTACATCACGCTCTTCTTCCAGAACGTGTTGGGCTTTTCGCCATTCGAGGCGGGGCTCCGGTCGCTGCCGGTCACCGCGCCGATCCTGTTCGTCTCGCCGCTGAGCGGTCGGTTGACGGCACGCGTGCCGGTGCGGTTGCTGCTCGGGACTGGGCTCGCGTTCGTGACCGTCGGGCTGCTGCTGATGGGAAACCTGTCCGACTCGTCCCAGTGGACCGCGCTGGTGCCCGGCCAGATTCTGGCCGGCATCGGGGTCGGCCTTGCCACCCCGGCGCTTGCCTCGACCGCCGTCGGCGTGGTCCGCCCGCAGCTGAGCGGCATGGCGT
Organism: uncultured Solirubrobacterales bacterium; assembly: GCA_963737575.1. Classification (GTDB taxonomy): domain Bacteria; phylum Actinomycetota; class Thermoleophilia; order Solirubrobacterales; family 70-9; genus VRUE01. The sequence continues at coordinate 548,502 of CAVTTJ010000009.1, read as the reverse complement.
CGGGTGCGAACAACACGGCTCGCCAGCTCGGGCTCGCCACCGGGATCGCCGGCCTCGGCTCGATCTTCCAGTCGAAGATCGAGTCGACGCTCACCCCGCTGGTCGGGGGCACACTCGCGTCGTCGCATGTGCACGAGCTTGCTCGGGCGGTGGCGTCAGGAGGGACCGGGCGCGTCTCGCAGGTGGTGCCGCCCGCCGTCCATGCCAAGGTGGTCGACGCCGCGCACCATGCGTTCGTGACGGGCTTCAACACGATCGCGATGGTGGGCGTCGCCGTGGCGGCCGTGGGCTCCGTGGCGGGGTATGCGCTGGTGCGGTCGCGGGACTTCGTGGCCACCGGCGGTCCGTCGCCGAAGCAGGCGGAGTCGGCGGCAGCGCGGGCTCCGGTCCCCCATTAGCTTCGATCATCGACTCATCGAGGCTTGGCCGAAGATAATTCAGGCTAACGCGCCGCCTTCCTCCGATCCGCGACACGTCGGCCCAATAAGTTGTAGACACGGCATCAACATGGCTGCCGCGGACACCACCACCATCCGGGTCACCCTCAGTACAAGTGGCTGCTAGTGCCGCTCCTCACGGAACATCCTCATAGCGTGGGCTCCGGCTGGGTGAGTGCGGAACTCGCGGACCTTAGAGGCCATCGCCCGGGGGAGCTCGTCAGGCTGCGGCAGGGGCACGCCGTACTCGGGCGGCATCAGAAGCGGCGCCGCCAGTGAGGCGAAGGTGAGGTCCGCGGCAGTGAACTGTTCGCCGCAGAGATAGGGACGGCCGTCGCCGAGCCGCTCGGCGACGTCGTCGAAGACCCTGCCGACCTCAACCTCGGATCGCTCGGCGCTGGCCGGGGTGATGTCGAGGTAGCGATCGATGACCCGAACGACCAGGGGGTACGCCAGCGGTAGTCCCCGGCGCTGCCAGGCGGGCACCCCGGTGCAGGCGTAGGCGATCGCGAGGTCGCGTCGGCGGCGCAGGTTGAAGTACATCCACCTGCGACCCTCCGGCCCGAGGAGCTCGTCGAAATCGCGTTGCAGCGCCCGGACTTCGGCGGCGGCGGCGGGGTCGGCCGGGAACAGGGCACGGTCGGATTGTGCCTGCGCACTTGCCTCCTCGACGATGTCCGCCGAGTCGGCGAAGACGCGGTCGCCCCAGACGAGCACGGGCGCCGTTTTCTTCCCGCCGGCGCGGGCGACGGGAATCCAGTGAAGTATCTGGAGGTGCGCCCGCTCCCTGTGTGCGATGCCGGCCCAGTCGAGCGCCCAGCGAGCTTTCTCGCAGTAGTGGCTGATCGGGATCGTGATCAAGATCGGGGTTTCAGCCACAGCGACAGTGTGCCCCACTTTCGCGAGCAGCTGAAACGCCGCCCCAACGCCGACGGGACCAGCGGCTTCCCAAACATCCGGGTCGCCGATATCGAGGCCGAGATCCGCTGCTACATCCGCGATCCGGACGGCCGCCTGATCGAGGTCGGCCAGGCGCTCTGAGGTTCAGCCGGCGCCGATCTCGCGGTAGCGCTCGGCCAGCTGCAGGATGTGCTCGCGCATCAGGTCCGAGGCTCGTTCGGCGTCCTGCTCGCGAACGGCCGCATAGATACCGCGGTGCTCCTTCAGGTCCCACTCGTCGAAGCCGGGAAGGGCGTAGAGGCGCGGCCCCCTCTCCTTCATCAGCTCGACGAAGCTACCGATCATCGCCGCCAGGACTTCGTTGTGAGCGGCCTCAGCTATCAGCAGATTGAACGACGAGGCGACGCCGACGACCGCCTCGACCTCGGCATCGGCGTCGGAGACATTGCTCTCCTGCACACCAAGTGCCGCCTCGATTCGCCTCAGGTCGTCCTCGGTTCGGCGTTCGGCGGCGAGCCCGGCGACCCTCACCTCGACCAGCAGTCGCGCCTCGATGAACTCGCGGGTGACTCCCGCGCTCGAGGGCGGCGGTCAGCGCCGACGGCTGCCCCTCACCGTCGTCGCCCTTGGCGATCGCCGGCCCGCGCTCGGTGATGAAGGCGCCCTGTCCGTGACGGATCTCGAGAACGCCCAGAACGGCGAGGCCGTTGAGAGCCTCGCGCACCGTTGAGCGACCGACCCCGAGGTCCCTGGTCAACTCCCGCTCGGACGGGACCTTCGCCCCCGGCGGGAGGGCGGCGAACGCCTCCATAAGCTGTTGGGCGACCGTCTCGGAGAGCTTGCGACGCGGCGCGGGCTGAAGCGAAACCCGGTCATCGGCGGGGGGGTTCATGAGCGCGATCCTAGTCCAGGGGATGATCTGACCACCATTGCCTCCCAGGGTTTGCTTGAGCCAGAGAATAGGGCACCAGCGATCTTGGCCTGCTCACCAGACCACGCTGATTCCGAGTCTTGACGCGGGATTGCCCGCTTGTTAATGTGATTAGCAGATGGTCAGACCACTGGCTGGAGATGCTGCGTCACATCGCCGCGCCATCGTTCTCGGAGCCGGCACGACCCTGGGCACCGCTGCCGAGGAGCCGTTGATGTCGGACGCGATTCGATGGGGCGATCTGCTCCTTCTCTCGGGCCGCGCCGCCGTCGATTCCGGCACCGGTCGGGCCCGGGGAGAGGACTTCGAGAGCCAGTGCGAGATCGTCCTCGCCGACATGGCCGCGGTGCTGGAGGAGGCGGGCACCGGGCCTGAGAATGTGCTGAGGGTCGAATGCTGGCTGACACAGCAGTCCGATTTTCCCGCCTGGAACCGAGCCTTTGTCGAGGCCTTTCCGCCGCCCCGGCCGGCGCGGACCACTCTGATCGGCGAGATGCCGCTTCCCGGACTCCTGATCGAGCTGCAGGTGACCGCGGGAATTCCCTCATGAGCACGCCCGCTTCGGTGGTGGTGATCGGTGGGGGTGTCGCCGGTCTCTGCTCCGCCTACTACCTGCGCAAGCGTGACATCGAGGTCACCCTTCTCGAGTCCAATCGTGTCGGCAGCGGCGCGTCCTGGGGCAACGGCGGCTGGATCTGCCCGGCTCAGGCGGGGCCGCTACCGGAGCCCGGTCTCACCTGGTACGGGATCCGCTCGCTGCTGGATCCCGGCTCCCCGCTCTACTTCCAACGTCGCAAGCTGCCCGAGCTCGCCCCGTGGCTGTTGCGCTTCTGGACCTACTGCAACAAGCGCGACCACGAGCATGGCGTCGAGGCACTGGCCAAACTCGGGCGCGGCGTATTCGACCTGGTCGACGAGATGCGGGCCGATGGCGTCGAGTTCGAGCTCTACCAGCAGGGGATGTTGGTCGCCGCCAAGGACCCCGATCTGGCCCGCGAGGAACTGGACAAGCTGGCGCCGATGCGGGCCCACGGCTACGAGCTTCCCGAGGACGTCGTCGTCGGCGACGAGCTCCACGAGATCGAGCCGTCCCTCGGCGATGCGATCGAAGGTGGTTTCGTCGTCCGCGAGCACTGGCATGTGCGACCGGACTCGTTCACCCGCGGAATCGCCGATGCCCTGAGGCGCATGGACGTCGAGATCGTCGAGGGCGCCGAGGTCAGCGACTTTCTGACCGAGAATGGTCGGGTGCGAACGGTGCGCAGTGCCGTCGGCGATTACAACGCCGACGCATTCCTGATCGCCGCCGGTGCCTGGTCGACCTCACTGGCGAAGATGATCGGCGTCAGGTTCCCGATGGAGGCAGGCAAGGGGTACAGCTTCTTCGTCAAACCCAGTGTGATGCCGAGCCACTCGATCCTGCTCGCCGACGTTCATGTCGGCTGCACGCCGCTCGGCGATCAGATGCGGATCGGCGGCACGATGGAGTTCAGCGGTTTGAATACCCGCCTCGACGACCGTCGCATCAGCGACATAACCGTGGCGGCGAGCTCCTGCTTCCAGCCGTGGCAGACGCCAGAGATCGAGCAGCGCTGGGCGGGGATGCGCCCGATCACCCCCGATGGGCTGCCGATCCTCGACGTCGCCGGAGCGTTCGAAAACCTTTACGTTGCGAGCGGCTACTCGATGCAGGGGGTCACCCTGGCGCCGCCTGCGGGCGAGGCGATGGCTGAGCTCGTTGCGACCGGGCGCAAGCCGGCGCTGCTCGAGCCCTTCGGAATCGAGAGGATGAATGGGCTGCGCGGAAGGTGGGGGAGGAATGACTGAGCCGCTGCGGGTGGTGATCATCGGCTCGGGCAACATCGGCACCGACCTCTTCGAGAAGGCCAGTCGCAGCCCGTCGCTGGAGGTGGTGGGGATGGCCGGCATCGACCCGGCTTCGGCCGGGCTCGCGCGGGCCGCGGCCACCGGTGTCGCAACCTCTCACAAAGGGCTCGATGACCTTCTCGATCAGATCGGCGAGGTCGACCTCGCCTACGACGCGACCTCAGCCGGCGCCCACCCCAGGCATGCCGAGATCCTCTCCCGCCACAACATCCGCAGCGTCGATCTGACTCCGGCGGCCCTGGGGCCAGCGGTGATCCCTGCGGTCAACCTCGAAGAGCATCTCGACGCCGCCGACGTAACCCTCGTCACCTGCGGGGCCCAGGCCACCGTCCCGGTCGTCGCCGCTATCTCGGCGGTGACGAAAGTGCCCTATGCCGAGATCGTCTCCACGATCTCGGCAAGCTCGGCGGGGCCGGGAACTCGGGCCAACATCGACGAGTTCACCCGTTCGACCGCGCGCGCCCTCGAGGCGGTCGGTGGGGCGGAGGAGGGAAAGGCGATCATGCTTCTCAACCCGGCCGACCCGCCGATCCTGATGCGGAACACCGTCTATGCGGACGTCCCCGACGCCGATCCGGACGCCGTCGCCGTCGCCGTCGACCGGGTGGTCGAGACCGTTTCTGGCTACGTGCCGGGCTACCGCCTGACCGCGCCGGTCGACGTCAGGGACTCCGTCGCGACGGTCCTACTCGAGGTCGAGGGAGCCGGGGACTTCCTTCCTGAGTACGCCGGCAACCTCGACATCATGACGAGCGCCGCTGTGCGGGTGGCCGAGCTTCATGCCGAACGGACGGCGGTCGGATGAGCGCGCCGGTCCGCGTCGTCGACACCACCGTCCGCGACGGCTCGCACTCGGTCGCGCACACCTTCACCCCCGAGCAGGTGGCGAGTGTCGCGGCGATGCTTGACCGGGCCGGTGTCTGGGCGATCGCCGTCGGCCATGGAGACGGCCTTGGCGCCGGCTCGCGCCAGTACGGCTTCGCGCCTCACTCCGACGCCGAGCTGATCGGCGCCGCGGCGGCGGTTGTCAGCCGGGCGCGGCTGGCCGTTGCGCTTCTGCCCGGCATCGGCACCAAGGATGACCTCCGAGCCGCAAACGAGGCGGGTGCCCAAGTGGTGCGGGTGTCGACGGTCACGACCGAGGCCGACATCGGCATCCAGCACCTCCAGCTCGCCCGTGAGCTGGGGATGGATGCCCACAGCCACCTCAACATGGCCTCGATCGCCAGCGTCGAGCAGACCCTCGACGCGGCCCGAATCGTGGTCGAGGCCGGCAGCATGGCCGTCTACCTGGTCGACTCCGCCGGTGCCTTCATGACCGACGAGGTCAGGGCGCGGGTCTCGGCGCTGCGGGAGGCCCTGGACGACGAGATCGCGATCGGGATCCACGAGCACGACAACCTCTCGCTTGCGGTCGCCAACAGCGTCGCTGCGATCGAGGAGGGAGCGACGATCGTCGACGTCACCCTTGCCGGAATGGGGGCCGGCGCCGGAAACTGTCAGGGCGAGGCTCTGATCGCGGTGCTCGAGCGTCTCGGCATCGAGACGGGCGTCGACCTCTTCAAGCTCCAGGATGCTGCCGACGATTACGTTCGCCCGCAGCTGATGCCGGGGCCGATCGTCGTCGACCGACTGACCGCGACTCTCGGCTACGCGGGCGTTCCGGCCAGCTTCCTGCTGCACACGATCCGCGCCGGCGAGAAGTTCGGCGTCGACCCTCGCAAGATCATCATCGAGCTCGGTCAGCGTAAGGTCGTGGTGGGCCAGGAGGACATGATCATCGATGTCGCCAGCGAACTCTCGCGGGCCGGATGAGCGCGGCTGCCGAGCCCCTGTTCGTGGTCGACGACGACCCCACCGGAGCTCAATCTCAGGCCGGTGTGCCGTTGCTGCTTTCCTGGCGCCCAGAGCTGGTCGAGGCGGTCCTTCGCCGGCATCCGCTGGCACTCCACATGCTGACCAACAGCCGTGCGCTCGACGAGGAGGCGGCCTATGCGATCGTCCGCGATGCTGCCAAGGCAGCGGTCGCCGCATCGCCCGAGCCGCGCCTGGTCCTCCGGGGCGACAGCACCCTCCGCGCTCACCTACTGCCCGAGTACGCCGGGGTCCGCGACGCCCTCACGCCTGGTGAGAAGCCGCCGCTTCTGCTGGTTCCGGCCCTCCCGGCGGCGGGGCGGGTGACGCTCGAAGGCCGTCACTGGCTTGAGCGCGAAGGCCGGCGGACTCCATTGGAAGAAACCGAGTTCGCGATCGACAGCAGCTTCTCCTACGCCAGCGCCAGGCTCGTCGAGTGGGCGGAGGAGCGCTCCGATGGCTACTTCGAGGCAGCCTATGGCCACGAGATCGGAATCGCCGCGCTGCGGGCCGAAGACGGCATTGGTCGGGTTCGGGACGCTCTGTTGCGGGCCGCCGCTGCTCCGCGGCCCGGGGTGGTGGTTCCCGATGCAGAGACGGAGGCCGACCTTGCCCTGATCGCGGACGGTCTGCGCCAAGCATGGGGGGCCGAGCCGGCGATCATCGTCCGCTGCGCCCCCGCCTTCGCCAGCGTCCTCTCGGGCGCCGGCGCGAGTAAGTTGATCGATCTGCCGGCCGTCACCCGCGGCCTGTTGGTCGTCGTCGGCTCCCATGTCCCGCTCAGCTCGGCGCAGCTGGCGGCACTCGTCGAGCGCCGGCCCGGTTCCCTGGTCCAGCTCGACGCCGCCACCCTCGCCGGCCCCGATGAGGCCGCTGCCGTCGCGATCTCCGCAGCCGTCGAGAGCGCCGGCGCGCTGCTCGAGGGCGAGCGCCTGGCGATCGTCGCGACCACCCGCGCTGTAACCGCCGAGGCGGGGGGGCTGGAAGCGGGGATGAGGATCGCGCGTCGCATCGCCACGGTCGTCGAGAGGCTGCGAGACCGATCCGACGTCCTGCTCTCGAAGGGCGGAAGCACCTCGGCGGTGAACGTCCGCGACGGACTGCACGCCGAGTGCGTCGAGATCGTCGGGCCGGTGGCCTCCGGCGTCTCGCTCTGGAGCGTGCCGGAAGGGGAGGGGGTCCCGTACCCGGTGATCGTCTTCCCCGGCAACGTCGGCGAAGTTGCGACACTCGCTGATCTCGTCGACCGGCTGATGGGGTCGGCCTAGATGCTGACACCGTTCACCGAGCTCTTGGCCGAGGCCGATCGTGCGGGGTCGGGGCTCGGCGCCTTCACCTGTTATGACCTCGAGGTCGCCTCCGGCGTCCTTGCCGCCGCGGAGCGGCGGGAAGCGGGTGTCGTGATTCTGATCAGCCGTGAGGCCTTCGCCGCTCCCGCCGGCGAGCAGCTGCTGGTGGCGCTGCGGGCCGCCGCCGAGAGCTCACCGGCACGCGCCTGCGTGCAGCTGGACCACGTCGCCGACCTCGGATTGATCGAGCGGGCCTTCGAGCTCGGGGCCGGGGTCGTGATGGCCGACGGCTCCAAGCTTCCCTTCGAGGAGAACGTCGCCCTCGTGGGGGCTGCATCGAGCTGCGCGAAGGGCTTTGGCGGCGCGGTCGAGGCCGAGCTCGGGCACATCGAGGGCGACGAGGACGTAGCCCGGGCGTCGGAGGCCGGAGGACTCACCGACCCCGAGGAGGCAGTCCGATTCGTCGCCATGACCAACGCCGACTGCCTTGCCGTCTCGATCGGAAACGTCCACGGTGCCTACCGCGAGGAGCCGATGCTCGACTGGGAGCGCCTCGAGGCGATCGAGTCGACGGTCTCGGTGCCGCTCTCGCTGCACGGCGCATCGGGTTTGCCCGATTCCGACATTTGCCGTGCCGTCTCCGTCGGGATCCGCAAGGTCAACGTCAATGCCGAGCTTCGCAGGGCCTACCTGGACGTCACCGCCCGCGAGCTCGATGGCGCCCGCGATGGGCAGCGGGTGATGGCCCTGCACACCGCCCAGCGCGACGCCGTCGCCGAGCTGGTCCTCGCCAAGATCGAGTCGTTCAAGGCGGTCGTCCGATGACCGCGCTGCGCCGCCTCGACCACGTCGCCGTCGCCGTTCACGACACCGAGGCCGCGCTCGAGTACTTCGGCGGCCGGCTCGGACTCGAGGTCGTCAGCACCGAGACGATCCCGGCTCCGCACGTGCGCCTGACCTACCTCGACGCCGGCGGCGTCTTCATCCAGCTGGTCGAGCCGCTCGACGACGAGAGCCCGATCGCGGCTCACCTCGCCGAGCACGGCGAGGGGCTGCACCACATCGCCTTCGCGGTCGACGACGTTCCCGGCGCAGCCGCCTCGCTGGCCGACCCCGGCTCGCCCGAGGTCACCGTCGGCAGCGGCCGCGGCCGCCCCTCGGCCTTTGTCCCAGGTCCGATCCGCCACGGTGTGAGGGTGGAGGTGACTGCCGATGACCGAAGCCGGAGATAGGGCACAAAGGACCCTTGGACCGCTCTGAAAGCCGCTTGCAAAGCTGATTACCCCTGGTATGATCACCTGACAATCAGGCACCCCGCAACGTTTCGCGATAGAAAGAAGGACGCCTCGATGGGAAGTTCAACCGGTTCCCGCAGTTCCTCGTCCGGACCGTCATCCCCACGAATCCGCCGCTGGGCGGTGGCGCTGGCCGCGTTGCTGGCCCTGGGTTTGTTCCTGGCCGCCTGCGGCAGCAGCAACAGCGGAAGCGGGGGCGAATCCTCGAGCGAAGGCGGCGAACCGGTGAAAGGGGGCATCCTCACCTTCGCCCGCAGCCAGGACGTCGACGTCGGCCTCAACCCGATCAATGCGCCCAGCAACGGCTCGATCTTCGTGATTCAGCAGATCTTCGACCAGCTGGTCGAGATCGGCGAAGGGACCGAAGTCGAACCCGGCCTGGCGACCTCGTGGAACTCCTCCAAGGACGGGCTGACCTGGACCTTCCACCTTCGCGACGCGAAGTTCTCGAACGGCGAACCGGTGACCGGGGAAGACGTCAAATTCTCGATCGAACGCTTCGCCGATCCCAAGCTGAATGTCAACTACTCGACCCTCGGCGAATCGATCAAGGACGTCGAAGTCGTCGATCCCCACACAGTCAAAGTGCACCTCAATACCGTCGACGCGTCGTTCCTCGACAACATCTCGATGTTCGCGGCGGCGATCGAGCCGAAGAAGGTGGTCGAAGAAGTCGGCGACAAAGCGTTCTCCGAGAACCCGGTGGGTTCCGGCCCGTTCAAAGTCAAGGAATACAAGCGCGGCCAGAAGACCGTGCTCGAAAGGAATCCGCTCTACTGGCGCAAGGGCCAGCCCTATCTCGACGGGGTCGTCTTCGAATACGTCCCCGACGCGAACACCCGCATCCTCAAAGTTCGCTCAGCTGAAGCCCAGGTCGCCGACCAGATTCCGTACAACCAGGTGGAATCGCTCGAAAACACCGAAGGTGTCTCGGTCGAAGTGGCGAAGGCGCTGAGCTGGACCTCGATATTCCTCAACATGACGAAAGCGCCGCTCGGCGACAAGAAAGTCAGGCAGGCGCTGAACTACGCGACCCCGAAGGAAGAGATCCTCAAGTCGGTCTTCTACGGGAACGCGGAAGTCGCGAACAGCAACATCCCGCCGCTGAAGTACTGGGATGAATCGATCCAGCCCTATCCGTTCGATCTCGAAAAAGCCGAAGAACTGATGGCCGAATCGAGCGTCCCGAAAGGGTTCGATCTCGAACTCCAGATCCCCTCGGGGGAACCGGTGGTGCAGCAGACCGCGGAAATCCTCAAGCAGGAATGGGGAAAGATCGGGGTCAACATGTCGATCGTCCAGAAAGAACTCGGCGCTCTCGAGTCAGCCTGGTTCGAAGGCAAGGGGGCGATGGCAACGACCTTCGCCGGCGGCACGCTCTCCAGCGACACGCTGTCCGACGACGAGATCGCGGCGATCACGCTCGACCCCGAAGCCGGCCTCAACGCGCTCGGGACCTTCTACAACAACCCGAAGGTCAACAAACTGATCGAAGACGCGAAGAGCACCCTGAACGAAGGAGAACGCGCCCAGGACTTCGCCGAAGTCCAGAAGATCGCGCTTGACGATGCCCCCGCGGTGCCTCTGTTCTTCACCAAGTCGGTAACAGCCGTCCGCGACGAAGTGAAGGACTTCCAGACCTACCCGATCGGCTGGTGGCCGCTGCGGCAGGTGTGGCTGGAACAGTAGGCGGTGGGTGCATACCTGCTGAGACGCGTAGTCCAGGCGATCCCGGTCCTGATCGGGATCAGCCTGGCGGCGTTTCTCCTGATCCACCTGGTCCCGGGTGATCCCGCGAGAATTATTCTCGGTTCGCGGGCAACCCCGAAATCGGTTGCGACACTGAACGAACAGCTTGGGCTCGACCGCTCGCTGCCGAGCCAGTACCTGGACTTCATCACCGGCGCCGTCCACCTCGAATTTGGCGAATCGATCAACCAGAAGACCGGGGTCGGCTCGATCCTCACCGAGCGGATCCCCGTCAGCTTCTATCTGCTCCTCTACTCCGTCGTGATCTCGATCGTGATCGCGGTTCCGCTCGCGGTCGTCTCGGCGCTGCGCCGCAACCGGCCGGCCGACCACGGCATCCGGCTGTTCTCGACCCTGACCTTCGCGATGCCCTCGTTCCTGCTCGGGCTGCTCCTGATCCTCTTCTTCAGCCTCGACCTCGGAATCTTCCCGACGTCCGGCTACGGTGAAGGGTTCACCGGCCACCTGAAGAGCCTCACCCTGCCGGCGATCACGGTAGGGCTCTACCTCGCCCCGATCCTCCTGCGGACGCTGCGGGTCGGGATCATCGAGACGCTCGGGACCGAGTACGTCGAGGCGGCCAGGGCGCGGGGGCTGAACGAGCGGCGGATCATCTTCAAGCACGTGCTGCGCAATTCCCTGGTTTCGACCGTAACGGTCCTCGGCCTCAACATCGGCTTCCTGATCTCGGGGCTGGTGATCATCGAAAACGTCTTCGCCCTGCCCGGGCTGGGGAGTGCGCTTGTCACCGCGATCGTCAGTCGCGACTATCCGACCGTCCAGGCGCTGACCCTGGTCTTCGGCGTCGCCGTGGTGGCGATCAACCTCTTCACCGACCTGATCTATGCCTGGCTCGACCCGCGGGTGAGGCTCCAGTGAGCGCGGAGGCCTCCGCCGACGCCCTCGAGGGGAAGCTGCCCGGCCCGCTCGGCAAGGTCGCCGCCGCCCGACTACGTCGCCGGGCGGCGAGCGAGCGGCGCTGGGCGACGGTGACCCTCTGGATCGGGATCGCGATCGTCACCGCGATCGCCTTCATCTCGTTCGCGGGCCCGCTTCTCGGCTTCGCCGATCCGAACCAACAGGATCTGGCCCATGCGCTCGAATCGCCCTCGATGCAGCACCCCTTCGGCACCGACACGCTCGGCCGCGACATCCTCACCCGGGTCGTCTACGGCGGCAGGATCGACCTCACCTTCGCGATCATCACCACACTGGTCCCGTTCGTGCTCGGGGCACTTGTCGGGGCGATCGCCGGATACCGCGGCGGCTGGGTCGACACCCTCGTCAACCGCCTCGTCGACACGGTCGTCGCCTTCCCCTTCATCGTCCTGATCTTGGCGATCGTGACGATCGTCGGCCCCGGCCTCAAGGGTGCATACATCGGTGTCTTCGCCGTCGGCTGGGCGCTCTACGCGAGGCTGACCCGGGGCGAGATGCTGGTCGAGCGTCAGCGCGAGTACATCCTCGCCGCCCAGACCCTCGGCTACTCGACGCCGCGGATCGTCTTCCGCCATGCCTTGCCAAACGTGCTGCGGGCGAGCATCGTCTTCTCGATGGCCGACATCGTCCTCAACATCCTCCTGCTCTCATCGCTGTCCTACCTCGGCCTCGGGGCGACGCCACCCTCGCCGGAGTGGGGAGCGCTGGTCGCCGAAGGCCGCGACGTCCTCCTGACCGCCTGGTGGGTGGCGACCCTGCCGGGCCTTGTCATCGTCCTCGTCGGCGTCGGCTTCAGCCTGATCGGCGACGGCATCGCCGATCGCTTCGGGCGCGACTTCACCCTCACCGGCGGAGGCGGGGGATGAGCGAGAGCGACATAGACCTTCTCGACGTCCGCGACCTGACGATCGGGTTCCCTGCCGGCGAGGGCCTGCTGCTGGCGGCCGACGGGATCAACCTCCAGGTCGCCGCCGGCCGTACGGTCGGCCTCGTCGGCGAGTCGGGCTGCGGCAAGAGCGTCACCCTGCGCTCGCTGCTGGGCCTGGTTCCGTACCCCGGCGAGGTCCTCTCCGGGGAGATCCGCTGGATGGGCGAGGACCTGATGGGCGCCTCCAAGAGCCGCCTCGCGAGCCTGCGCGGGACCGAGATCTCGATGATCTTCCAGGACCCGACCGCCTGCCTGAATCCCGTCTTCACCGTCGGCGACCAGATCACCGAGACCCTCCGCCGGCGCGGTGGGCTCGGCAAGCCGGAGGCGCGTGCCCGAGCGATCGAGCTGCTCGACCGGGTCGGCGTGCCCTCGCCCGAGCGGCGGCTGGCCTCCTATCCACACGAGCTCAGCGGCGGCATGCGCCAGCGGGTGATGATCGCGATCGCGATTTCGACCCGTCCCCGATTGCTGCTGGCCGACGAGCCGACCACAGCGCTCGATGTGACCACCCAGGAGCAGATCCTCGCGCTGCTGACCGAGTTCCAGGCCGAGGACGGGATGGCGATCGTGCTCGTCTCGCACGACCTCGGGGTGATTTCCGAGACATGCGACGAGGTCGTCGTGATGTACGCCGGCCGGATGCTGGAGGCCGGCCTCGATGAGGCGGTGATGCGCAGCCCGCGCCACCCTTACACCCGCGGGCTGATCGAGGCGATGCCCTCGCTCGAGGTCTCGGAGAAGATGCCGCCGGCGCCGATCCCTGGCCAGCCCCCGAACCTCGCCAAGCTGCCGCCGGGCTGCCCGTTCTCGCCACGCTGCGAGTTCCGTCGGCCCGAGTGCGACTCGATCCCGGTGACCCTCGACGCGGGCCTCCGTGAGCACGGGTCGGCCTGTCCGTTCGTCGGTGCCGCGGCATGAGCCCCGTTGAGCCGCTCCTCGTCGTCTCCGACCTGACAAAGCGGTTCGCAGACAAGCGCACGCCGATCGACAGGTGGCGAAAGCGCGAGCCGGCGGTCCTGACCGCGCTCGACGGCGTCGACATCGTCGTCGCGCCGGGGGAGACGCTCGGCGTCGTCGGCGAGTCCGGTAGCGGCAAGTCGACCCTCGCGCGCTGCATCGTCCGCCTCCACGAGCCCGACCTCGGCTCGGTCAGCTTCGATGGCACCGATGTGCTGGCTGCCGCCGGCGCCCAGTTGAGGAAGCTGCGGCGCGACATGCAAATGGTCTACCAGGACCCCTACACCTCGCTCAACCCGCGGATTCGGATCGGCTCCGCGGTCGCCGAGCCGGCCCGGGTGCACGGTTTGATCGAGAAGGGAGAGGAAGAGGCCTACGCCGCCGAGCTCTTGGAGAGGGTCGGGATCGGAAAGGATGCAATCCGCCGCTATCCGCACGAGTTCTCCGGTGGCCAGCGCCAGCGGGTGGCGATCGCGCGCTCGCTGGCAGTGAAACCGAGACTCCTGATCGCGGACGAGGCGGTCAGCGCCCTCGACGTCTCGATCCAGGCCCAGCTCCTTTCCCTGCTCGAGGAAATCCGCAGCGACCTCGGGCTGACGATGATCTTCATCGCCCACCAGCTGGCGGTGATCTCGCGCCTCGCGGACCGGGTGGCGATCATCTACCTTGGCCGGATCGTCGAGACCGGGCTGACCGCCGAGGTCTTCTCCAACCCCCGCCATCCCTATACCCAGGCACTGCTGGAGGCCCACCCCCAGATCGACGGCAGCCGGGCCCGCAAGCCCGCGGTCCGCTCGGAGACGCCCTCCGCCTACTCGATCCCGAGCGGCTGTAGGTTCCGCACCCGCTGCCCGATTGCGGAGGACATCTGCACGCGGGTCGAGCCGCCCGAGGTCGAGATCCCCTCGGCCGGCGGTGGGCATCTCTCCGCCTGTCACATCCTCCCCAAACAGGCCCTGGCGGAGGCCCCGGCGGCCGCCGGGGGGAAGGCCGACTGAGGCGAACGATGGCGCCGACCACGGACCTCACCAACCCCCGCCAGCTGATCGGCGCGCCGCTGCGCGACGTGCCGACCCCGGCGCTGTTACTCGACCTGCCGAAGGTCCGGGCCAACATCGAGGAGATGCGGACCCGGATGGAGACGGTTCCCGCCGCCCTGCGACCGCACGCGAAGATCCACAAGAGCCCGATCCTGGGTCGGATGCAACTTGAGGCCGGCGCGATCGGCCTGACCACGGCGACGGTGTGGGAGGCGACAGCGATGCTGGAGGCCGGTATCGGCGACATCCTGATTGCGAATCAGGTGGTCGGCCCGCGCAAGGAGGCCGAGCTGGCCCGGCTGGCGACGCTCGGCAGCGTCATCGCCCTCGTCGACGACAGCGGCAACATCGAACGTATCTCGGCCGCCGCGACGAGGGCGGGGAGCGAGGTCGGAATCCTGGTCGAGCTCGACGTCGGGCTCCATCGTGCCGGCGCCCGGAGCGTGACCGAGGCGGTCGAGCTCGCCGAGCGGGTCGAGCGCCTGCCGGGCCTGCGGCTGCGTGGTCCGTTCGGCTACGAGGGCCACTGCATGCTCGAGCCCGACCGCGCTGAACGGGTCCGCAAGGCGCAGGCGGCGAACGCGATGCTGATCGGGCTCGCCGACGAGTTCCTCGCCCGCGGGCTGCCGACAGAGATCGTCGCCGCCGGCGGGCTCGGCACCTGGGACATCACCGGGGCCAATCCGCGGATCACCGAGATCCACGCCGGCTCCTACATCTTCTCCGACGCCTTCCACCGCAATCTCGTGCCCGGCTTCGACCCCGCGCTCACGGTTCTGGCGACGATCACGTCGAAGAGCGGCGCAATGGCAGTGCTCGACTGCGGGCGCAAGTCGATCGGGATCGACCGCACCCCGCCCGAGCTGGTCGGGGTTGCCGGGGCGATCCGGTTCGAACATGGCGAGTACTTCATCCACGAGGAGCACGTCGCGATTGAGCTCGAGGACGCCTCGGCGATGGCGGTCGGCGACACGCTCAAACTGATGCCCGGGTACTCACCGACCACCGTCAATTTCTACGACTGCTACTACGTGACCGAAGACGAGAGTGTGATCGACGTCTGGCCGATCCTCGGCCGCTACGGCACGGAAACGACGGGGACGGCGCCGTGAAGAGCCTCGAGGGGCGGGTCGCCGTCGTCACCGGTGGGGCCAGCGGCGTCGGGGAGGGGATCGCGACGGTCCTCGCTCGCGAGGAGGCGAGGGTCGCGATCGCCGATGTCGATGCCGCACGGGCCGAGGGCCTGGTCGCGAATCTGCAATCGGAGGGGCTGGAGGCTCTCGCGGTCGAGGTAGACGTCGTCGACCGCGCCTCGGCGGACCGGATGGCGGCGGCGGTGATCGAGCGCTGGGAGGGAATCGACATCCTCTGCGCCAACGCCGGCGTCTATCCGAGCGCGCGGGTCGAGGCGATCGACGACGAGTTCGTCGACCGGATCATGGACCTGAACCTGAAGGGCGCCCTGCACTCGATCCAGGCCTGCCTGCCGTCGATGCGGGAGCGGCGCTACGGGCGGGTCGTCCTCAGCTCCTCGATCACCGGCAACCACGTCGGAGCCGAGGGCTACTCGGTCTACGGCGCCTCGAAGGCGGCGATGCTGGGGTTGATGCGCGGCCTCGCCCTCGAGGTGGTCGGGGCCCAGATCACGATCAACGCGATCCTCCCGGGGAACGTCCGCACGCCCGTGGTCGAAGGCCTGGACAAGGAGTACATGGACTGGATCCTGCGCGCGATTCCGATGGGCAGGTTGGCGGAGCCCGAGGAGCTGGGCTGGGCCGTTCGCTTTCTGGCCTCCGAGGAGGCCGGCTACATCACTGGACAAACTCTGGTTCTAGACGGGGGCCAGATCCTTCCCGAGGGGGCCGCATGAACGTTCCGCCGCTGGACATGGACCGCCGGTTGGTCTGCGAGGACCTATCGCTGCCGGAGGGGCCACTGCTCCTCGACGACGGGACCTGGCTCGTGGTCGAGCTCGATCCCCGTCGCGGGACCGTGACCCAGGTGCTGGCAGACGGCACTCGCAAGCCCCACGGCAAGACCGGCCGCCCCAACGGCCTGGCGATGACCGCTGACGGTGTCGTCTGGGTCGCCGAGTCGATCAACCCCGGTGTCTTCCGGCTCGAGCTCGGCAGCGAGCCCACCCGCGTTCTGAGCGAGGTCGAGGGGGAGGCGCTGCTGTGGCCGAACGACCTCTGCGTCGGGCCCGACGGCGCGCTGTACGTGACCGACTCGGGGCTGCTTGTCGAAGATCTCCTCGCCGACGTGGTGGCGAATGAAGTGCGAGAGGATTGGGAGGACGTGACCGCGGACGGCAAGCTGATCCGCTTCGACCCGGGCAGGGGCGAGGCTAGGATCCTCGACCGGGGCATCCAGTTCACAAATGGGATCGCCTGGGGGCCCGACGGCCGTCTCTACGTCAATGAGACGTTCACCGCCGACATCTTCCGCTACCGGATCGAGGACGGAGCGGTGGTCGGCGAGCGGGAGGTGTTCGGCAATGTCCGCGACCCCGATTACACCGAGGGTGGGATGCGCGGCCCCGACGGGATGGCCTTCAGCGATGACGGCCGGCTGTGGGTGACGGTGTTCGGGCAGGGCGACATCACTGTCCTCGAACCGGACGGATCGGTCGAACGGCGGATCAATCTGCCGGGCCGCTCGCCGACCAACGTCGCCTTCGGCGGGGACGGGCGAATCTATGTGGTCGAGGGCGAAAAGGGGACGATGGAATCGCTGGCGGTGGGCGTCGACGGGCTCCCTCTCCACAGCTGACATGCCCTCTGATATACATAGCTGCTGATCAGACCAGTTGTCCCTGAGATCGTCACATCCCGAGAGGAGCAGTCATGACGGACCGCGTACCGGTGAGGTCGTACAGCACGGATTTCCCGCTCGATGAGGACCCGATCTCAGAGGACGGGATGTGGGTCAACGGCAAAGCCGACGGGATCGACTGGACCGACGTGATGACCAAGGGTGGCGTCGTCTACGGGGCGCCCTCGCGAATGGACGTCGCCGAGAAGCGCGCCGAGCAGGGCAATCTAGGGGAGGACGACGCCGACCCGGTCGGCGACTACGACGACCCGACCGCCGTCCTCTCAGGCGAGTGGGGAAAGAACCAGCACGGCAAGGCGACCGTCTACAGCAAGAACCCGACCGCCGAGTACTTCCAGGAGGTCCAGATTCGCCTCCGCACCGTGATCGAGCCCAACAACTGCACCGGCTACGAGGTCTTCTTTCGGTGCCTTAAGACCGACGAGGGCTACGCCGAGATCGTCCGCTGGAATGGCGCGATCGGTGATTGGACCTCGCTGAAGCGGCTGGTCGGCTCGGACTACGGAGTCAAGGACGGCGACGTGGTCGAGGCGACGATCGAGGGCAATGTCCTCAAGGGAATCGTCAACGGCGTCGAGCTGATCTCCGTCAGCGACGATGTCCATGAGAACGGTGCGCCCGGGGTCGGCTTCAACTTCGGCGTCGGTAACACCAACGCGGACCACGGCTTCTCCTCCTTCGAGGTCGACACCTACGACGACTGATCCGCCGGCGGCCCCGTTGTGTGGTATCCCCGCGGCGAATCTCTTGATTCACGGGGCGGCGACGCCACCGCCGACGCCCCCTGAGGGGGAGGGTGCGGGGAGCGGGGGCCGGTTCGGGCGTGGGCGCGGGGCTCGCTTCCGGGGTCGCGCTCGGTTCGTTGCCGCTCGCCTTGTTGCCTTCCTTTTCGCCGCCGCTCGCTTCCGGTTCGAGTTCTTCGTATTCGTATTCGCCTTCGTTTTCGCTGCTCGCCGAGGAGGAGCCGGAGGTGTGTTCTGACTGCAGCCCGGAGAGTTCGGGGAGGCTGGACGGCACCCCGAATTCGGGGCAGTTGCCGTTGACCGCCTGTTCCATGAAGGAGCGCCAGATCGGCCCCGCCGTCGGACCGCCGAAGCCGGTCTCTTCCCGGGACTGCGGGTGCCCGACCCAAACCGCCGTCGAGAAGAGCGGCGTGTAGCCGACGAACCAGGCGTCGGAGAGCCCCTCCGAGGTGCCGGTCTTGCCCGCCGCCGCGGAGCAGCCCATCGAGGTGTAGCCGGCGCCCGTGCCCTGGGTGATCACGCCCTCGAGGAGTTTGGTGACGTCGTATGCATCACCCTCGCTGATGACGCGCTCGCCCGTGTCGGGGTTGGGTTCGTCGACCTTGCCGCTCGGGAATTCGACGCGGCCGATCGCCGTGGGTCGATGGCGGATGCCGCCATCGGCGAGCGTTGCGTACGCCGAGGCCATTTCCAGCGGGGTGACGCCGACACGCAGCCCGCCGATCGCCTCGGCGGGCACCGATTCGAGCGGCGAGATGATCCCCATCTGATGGGCCGTGTGCGTGACGTTTTCGGGGCCGACGTCAAGGTCGAGCTGGGCGAAGACGGCGTTGACCGAGTCCCAGGTGGCGCTGGCGAGCGACATCGTCCCCCCGCCCGGCTCGGCGTTGTGGACGGTCCAGGTGCCCCCGCCCGGGATCTGCAGCGTCTTCGGCGAGGTGCCGTCGTAGTACGTCGAGTAGGGGTCGATCCCCTGCTTGATCGCGGTGGTCAGGACAAAGGTCTTGAAGGAGGAGCCGGGCTGCCGGTGGGCCTGCCAGGCATAGTTGAACTGGCTTTCTTCGGCAGATCCGGGGGTGGAGGCGAGCGCGACTATCTCGCCGTTGGAGGGGTCGACCGAGGCCAGCGCCGCCGCCGGCCCGCCTTCGGGATAGCAGACTGAGCAGGAGTCGACCGCGGTCTGCGCGAGTTCCTGGAGTTCGGGGTTGATCGTCGTGTAGGCCTTGAGGCCCCCGTAGCGGACGGTGTTGATGCCGTACTTGTCGATCAGCTCCTGCTGGACCAGGTCGAAGAGGAACGGGTCGCGAATCACCTGGTACTTGTGGCCTGGGTTCAGCCCCAGGCCCCTCTGGATCGCCGTGCGGTACCTGCTGTTGCTGATGTACCCCTGGTCCTCCATCGCTTCCAGCACCTCGTTGCGGCGTTCGAGGGCGGCCCTGGGGTCGAGGAACGGGTTGTATTCGGAGGGCGCCTGCGGGAGGCCGGCGATCAGGGCCGCCTTGGTCAGGCTCAGGTCCTTGGCGGGCTCGCCGTAGTACGTCTGCGCTGCGGCTTCCGCCCCAACCGCCGTCTCACCTTCCACCGTGCCATACGGGGCGGTGTTCAGGTACTGGGTGAGGATCCAGCGCTTGGAGTGCGCGTCCTCCAATTCGAAGGCGAGGCGGATTTCCTTCAGCTTTCGTTCGAGCGTCTGTTCGGGGTTGCGGATATAGAGGTTGCGGACGAGCTGCTGGGTGATGGTCGAGGCGCCCTGGACCGGCTTGCCGCCTGCCAGCAGGTCCTTCCAGGCAGCGCGGGCGATCGACGCCGGGTCGATCGCCCCGTGGTCGAAGAAGCCCTTGTCCTCGATCGCCACGGTGGCGTTCTTGAGGTCCTGCGGGAGGGCGCGCGCGGGAACCGGCTGGCGGATGGTGCTGGCGCGGATGTAGCCGATCAGCGAGCCGTCCGCCGCGAAGATCGCCGAGGAGCTTCCGTGCTGCACCGGCTTCAGGCTGGAGAGCGGCGGCGCGGAGTTGTAGACGCCGATCGCCCAGGTCGCGGCGACGGTGCCGCCGGCCAGGAGCAGCACGAGGAGGATGCCGCCCGCAACCAGCAGCCTCCAGTGATGTCCATGCGACCTGCGTCGCCGCCTTCGAGTTCGCCGCGCCATCGGTGAGAAACCGTATTCAGGCTACAGAGCGGGCATCCTCTGCCGGGCCTGCCGCAATTTCATGTGCGGCCGGATCAGTGGCTGATGATCAGCTGGGCCACGATGGCCAGGACGATCACGATCAGGATCGGAATTGCCATCGATACGGCCACTCCGACGAGGCCGATGAGGACGGGCTTGGCCAGGCGGCGAGATTGACTCGGTTCTGAGCCGTCCGGGGGAGGGATGGAATGCTCGGCGCGTCTGGCCGCCGCGTCCTCGCCCGGAAGAGGCGGTGGCAGCTGTTGCTGTTGACGAGAGGCCTCCATGATCACCGACTAGCAGCGTCCCAGACGGCGCAGGCGGCGACGGTAGACCCGCATCGACCCGTGCCGCCAGTCCCCGTGGGTCTGGTGGCGGAGGCTGGGAACGAGCTCATGGTGGTAGGGCGAGCTGAGGCTCTCGGCGTGGCCGATCACGTCGTGCACTCCGATGCCGAAGCGGCAGCGCAGGTACTGGGTGAGGCGCAGCGAGGCGTGCATCTGGCGGCGGTCGCCGAGGACGTCGGAATCCGCGAAGCCCGCGTGCTCGATACCGATCGCCGTCCAGTTGAGGCCGACGGTGTGGCGGCAGCGTGTCCTCAGGTTGACGAGCTGGAAGATGCGGCCGGAGGCAGAGATGACGAAGTGCGAGCAGACGTTGGGCAGTTCGTGCAGCTCGACGTCGGGGACGTCGGGGGCGAACGTGTTGTAGACCGCGGCCACGCTGCTCGTCTCCGAGACGTGCTCGACGATCACATGGGGATGACGCAGTCGCCAGGTCGCGCGACCGTAGTGGCGCAACGAGTAGGCGGCCATCTCGCGCTTGCGTTTGTGCCCGAAGGGGATCAGCCAGCGATGGATCGCGGGCCTGCCGGCCGCGGACGCTGTGGCCCCCGCCTCCCCGTTTCCCCTGGGGGTCGCGAGCGAGCCGGCCCCCCATGCGAGTGCCAGAATCGCGATCGAGAGAGAAGGTACCCGCATTCTTCGGGCAGGCCTATAGACCAGGCGGGTGGCGGGTGGCGAATCGATGCGAGTCGACCATCGATTCGTGCCAGCGCGGGCCGCTCACTCCCGCCGGGTCGTCGCGGGTATCGAAGCGCAGGCCCGCGATCACCATGTAGGTGTGGCGGTCGTCGGCGTAGACGGTGATCCAGCGACCTGTCCCGCCTTCGCCCCAGTACGCGAGCTCCCCGGAGACCAGCGTCTCTTCGAGCAGCCCGGCGCCGTGCAGGGCGTAGCTGACCGCGCCGGAGCAGTCATATCCCTTCGTCCACCAGCGCAGGTGCCCGCCTCCCCAGACGTAGGGCTTGCCGTCGATCCGGTTCGCTGCGGCGATCACCGCCCTCACCGGCGCCGGCGCGCTCGGCGGTGCGATCGCCCGCCCGTCGACGATTATCGCCCCACACGTGGCGCTCGTCCGTGTCACGCCGGGCGAGCCATGACGGCACCCGCCGCTCCAACCCGGGCCTTGAGCCGATGCCGTCGCGCCGAGGATCGAAAGAGTCGCCGCGACCGCCAAGACGATCAGGATCGGCTTGTGCATGGGAGAGACGATCCGAACAGGCTAGAGGCGAGCGGACCGCAACGGGAAATCTCGTCTTGCGAGCGGTCGGTAGCGCTTAGGCTCGAGGGGTGAGCGGGGAGGCTCAGATTGACGCGATTCCAACAACGGAGGTCATCATGAGCAACATCAACGAAGAGATGGTCTTGGCCCACTTCATCGTCTCAGACGATGTCGAGCGTTCCCGCAGTTTCTACACCGAGGTGCTCGGCGGCAGGACGGTCATCTCGGGCGAGGCCGGTGACGAGGTGACGTACGTCGCGCTGGCCAACAGCTGGATCATCATGAACGGTGGAGGCGGGCCGACCGATGACAAGCCGACCGTCACGCTCGAGACCCCGCCCGACCCCGACCGGGTCAGCAGCTTCCTGAACATCCGCGTTGCCGACATCAAGGCCGTGTATGAGGAGTGGAGCGCGCGGGGCGCTGAATTCCTGACGCCGCCAAAGGAGCACGAGACCGAGATCCGCTGCTACGTCCGTGACCCCGACGGCTACATCATCGAGGTGGGCCAGACGACCCTGGACAGGGGTTGGCGTCCACCGTCCTGACCGCCTGGGTGAGCCCCAGGGTCAGTGTCCTGCGCTTTGGCCGCCGTCGATGTGCAGGATCTCTCCGGTCACGAAAGGCGCCGACTCGAGATAGAGGATTCCACCGACCACATCCTCGATCTCGCCGACCCGACCGAGGGGGTGCAATGCGCCCAACCCGGCGTAGGAGCTCTTCTCACCTCTTCCCTGTCGTGCACCGGCGTCTCGATGACCCCCAGCGAAACGGCGTTCACCCGCACTCCGTGTGAGGCGTACTCGATCGCGAGCGATCTGGTGACCGCGATCAATCCGCCCTTGGTGAGAGATTGCAGCGCGGAGGGCCTCGTGCTGTCCGCGTGCTCGACCAGCGTCGTCGAAAGGTTGACGATATGCCCGGCGCCATGATCGAGCATGTGGCCTATCGCTCGCCTCGTGATGTTGAAGAAGCCCCGGAGGTTGACGGCGATCAGGGCGTTGAAGTCCTCGAGTGTGTAGTCCGTGAAAGGCTTGCCGATGAAGATACCGGCGTTGTTGATCAAAGTGTCGATCCGCCCAAAGCGTCTGATCGCCTCGTTCACTATTCGCTCGGCGGTGGCGGGGTCGGCGATGTCGCCCGGCACGGCAACGATCCCTGGGTCGGTCGACGGCGCGATCGAGCGTGCGGTCGCGATCACGCCATAGCCGAGCTCACGGTATGCGCTCGCGATACCCGCGCCGATGCCCTGTGAGGCGCCGGTGACGATCACCACCTTCTCGTCCCTCCCTCTGCCGAGCTCCGACGCCGGGTTCATCGAGGGATTCGCCTCTAAGCTCAGGCGCTCTCACCGCCGCCGGTGGCGACCGCGTAGGCCTCCTCGGCGCCCACGAACGGAGTCAGCGTGACGTAGACGGCCCACGGCACCAGCTCCGCCAGCCGCTCGGGTCCCTTCTGCTTCACGTGGTCGTAGAAGAGCGCGTAGAGCGCCCCGCCGATCGCCTCGGCGGTGATCGGCGGGACATCCGGGGAAAGCTCATAGCCCGCCGCAAGCAGAGCCTCCATCTGTTCGGTCACCCGCTCACGTTGCTCGAGGGCCCGTTTGCCCGCCGCGTACATCTCGACCGCCCCCAGCCGCGCGTACTCGGGCTCCTGCACGCCGTAGAGGAACATTCCCTCCTGCGTGGCCCGGACGGCATCAGGCCAATCCTTGGCGATCCTGAAGGCCGGGAGCGCGGCCGCCAGCATCTGCAGCGAGCCGACGTCGAGGGCCGCCACGACCGCATCTTCCTTGCTCTCGAAGAGCTCATAGAAGGCCCGGTAGGAGGTCCCGGCACGCTCGATGATGTCGGCGATCGTCGTTTCCGGATAGCCCTTCTCCGCGACGGCCGCAGCAAGCCCCCGCAGCAGCCGCTCCGACGGATTGGACGCGGCCTGCCGCTCCTCGAAGGGCAGCGGCCGCAGGACGCGCCGCCGGGGCCCGCGCAGCGGCCCCGGAGGCGGGGGGTAGAGCAGGAACCAATCCCAGAGCTGCGGCGCCAGCTCCCCCAGCTGCTCGGGCTGGTCGCGGTAGAGGTACTTGTGCATCACCTTCTGCACCCCGCCGATCAGTGCCCGCACCATCTCTGTTGGCATCCCTTCGCGCCCCATCGCCTCAAGGATCGGCATCGCCAGCGCCTCAAGGGAATCGGTTACGCGGTCGAGCAGCGCGAGCGCCTCGCGCCCGCCGGCGTAGACCTCGACAATGCACATCGCCGCCGCCGCCGGCTGCGCGGCGATCCCCCTGATCAGCTCTTCGAACGCATTCTTCGTGAGTTGCGGGTCGCTCGGCGCCTCCCCGTCTGGCAACAGGGTCTTCGACGCGCTTTCCAGCGCCGGCTCGACGAGCGCCTCGATCGCCGCCAAGAAGCAAGCCTGTTTGTCGCTGAAATGCTTGTAGAACGCACTGCGCGACACCCCGGAGACCTCGACCAGGTCCTCGATCGTCGTGGCCTCGTAGCCCTTTTCGGCGACGTTCGCCACCATCGCCCCGTAGAGGCGTTCACGGTGGTTCTGCTCCGCTTCAGCGGCAGTCGTGCCCCGGCCCGGGGGCAGCGTCTTCTCGCTCAGCAGCCTGGAGTCTCCCCACGGCGTCTCCACCATCCGGAGCGGCACCATATCCAGACCTCTGGGTCGCTCCGATTGGCGGAATTTCGGCTTTCTCGGCGGTAATTCCCTGACTGTCATTGGCTGCTCTTTACGGTAGAGCATCGTAGAGGCAAATTTCTAATATTTATGCGGGGTTCGCCAGCTGCTCTTGACATCAGGGTTGGACTATGTTCTAGTTATGCCCGGCTTCCGGGAAGCGAATCGTTTGTACGGGGAACGGAAGCCCGCAGCGAAGCTGCGGAGGAGAAAGGCATTGGCCCGGCAGGGCTTGCGAGGTATCGTGAGCTCAGGGGGGCCGCTGGAGAGGGGAGAGAGAGGAACGTGAGACGCGAGTCGAGGGCATCGGCCTCCGGCACCGCCGTGCCCGCTCACCGCGGAGCGGGCAGCTCTGTCGTTCCGGCGCGACTGGGCCTCGCACTCCTTGCCCTTCTTGGCGTCGGCCTCCTGTGCCTCCCCTCCCAAGCCCTCGCGGCGAAGAAGTATCAGCCCTTCGCTCTGCTCCCCCCCAACTATCCGGATAACGAAACCTGGACTCCCCGGGAATTCTCCACGCTGCGCCCGGACTCGGTGGCGGTCAGCGACAAGAACCACCACATCTACGTCGCCGACAGCGGCCGCGGAGCGGTCTACGACTTCAGTGCGGTTACGGACGAAACCCCGGAACGCTGGAACGGCGACACGACCCTCCAGGGCTCATTCGGAGCAGGGGTGGTCGCCGTCGCCGCCGACAACAGCACCGGCGATGTCTACGTCGCCGACAGATCGCATGCTGTGATCGACAAGTTCGACGCGGGCGGCACGCTGATCAACGAATTCGGCGACACGGAACCGACCGCGAACGGCCAGCTGGCGGGCCTGGAAACAGCGGCGAAATCGTTCTCTCCGTCCACGGGTCAATACAGCGGCTTCGGCATCGCCGTCGACCAGGCGACGCACGATCTCTACGTCCTGGACGCCGGGCACGAAGTGATCGACATCTTCAACGAAGAAGGCGAACTCGTCACTGAAATCACCGACAAACCCGAAGGGCTCTACGACGGGGGCGGCGCCTACGCTAGCGGGATCGCCGTCAGCTCGGCGGGCAATGTGTACGTCTCGAGCTGGGAGGGCCCGAATCGGATCTTCCAGTTCGGGCCGTCGAACTCCTACGTCAGTACCTGGGACGGAGGCCAGCTCCCGAATGGTGCTGCCTCGGAAACGCCCGATGGGAACTTCTCGCCTCCCTACACCGGCTGCTGTCTCGTCAGTGCCGGCGTCGAAGACTCGACGGGCCATGTCTTTGTCGCCGACTTTCACTACCTGGTGAACGTCTTCGATGCCAACGGAAACTTTATCCCCCCGCAGCTAACTCGGGCTGACGTCGGCTCGGAATACCTCGGCTACCCGGATGGGGTGACGATAGACCAGGAAACCGGCTATCTCTACGTCAGCCAATACAGTCAGGTTCAGGTCTTCAAACCGGTGATCGTGCCCGACGTCTCCGTCAACGCAGCTTCGGGCGAGACGACGACAAGCGCGACGCTCAGCGGGCACGTCGATCCGGCGACGGGCGAAGGAGGGGGGCCGATAACGGAATGCCGATTCGAATATCTGAGCCTCTACCAGTTCGCGGAAAACGGCGAATCGCATCCGTGGAACAGTGCGACGCAGGTTCCATGCTCGCCGACCCCTTCGAACAGCCCAACCGACGTCAGCGCCACGGTGACCGGGCTCAGCCCGGGGCTGGAATACAAATATCGGCTCGTCGCCGCCAACGCCGAAGGCGGGAACAGCCTCCCGGCTCCCGTCTTCGCGACGGTCGGCCATTACCGCTACTCCTCCGATTTCGGCTCGCTCGGCTCGGGAGACGGCCAGCTCAAGGAACCGCTCGATGTCGCCGTCAACAACGGCTCCGGCGACATCTATGTCGCCGACAGCGGCAACCACCGCGTCGACCAGTTCTCTTCCGGCGGAGATTTCATCCGCGCATTCGGCGCCGATGTCGGCGGCGCCGGGATCGGCGTCTGCAGCAGCGGCTGCCAGGCCGGATCGCCCGGAACGGCTCCCGGTCAGCTCTCTGAACCAAAGTTCATCGAGGTCGACAACTCCAACGGTCCGTCCGGGGGTGACGTCTATGTCGCTGACGGCGGCGACAGGATCGTCCAGAAGTTCGACTCCTCCGGCAATCTGATCGCGAGCTGGGGCAACGGCGGTGAGATCCAGTTCCCGGTCCGCGAAGGCACGATCGGCGGAATCTCAGTCGACCCGGTCGGCAATCTCTACGTCCTCACCGACAGCGCCCCATACAACTGGACCGTCTTCAGCCAGGACGGACTGTCCAGGAAGCAGTACCCGACCAACGGCGAATGGTTCGGAGGGGAGCGACTCCAGCTTGGAACCCCGGCCGGGTCCGGAATCGAAGTCGGGCCGGACGACAACTGGTATGAGACGACGGCCAATGGCGATGGGGTCACGTACTCGAGCCCCACGGCCTCGATCTACAACACCGAGGGCGTCTACAAGCCGGTCAACATCGAACTCGTCAACTCGGGCCTCACCTTCGATCGTGCCACGCACGATCTCTTTGTCGCCCAGGGCGGGCACATCGACCGCTTCGCAGCGGGAGCATGCGCGGATCCGGATGTCGGCTGCAAGCCGACCGACAGCTTCGGCAGCGGCCAGCTGGGCTTTGCCGCCGGTCTTGCCAGTCGCCCTTCGAGCCACCTCCTCTACGCGGCGGACAAGGGCAAGGACAATGTCGCGGTCTTCTCGCCGATGCCGCTCCCGGATGTGACCACGGGACCGGCCACCGAAATCGAACCGACCGCGGGGACGATGACCGGCCATGTCGACCCGCTTGGGGGGACGATCGACAGCTGCGAATTCGAATACCTGGAAGGGCCTGTGCGCGATGAGGTGCAGATCCTTAAATTCTCGGAAAACACCAAGGAAGGCACGTTCACCCTCACGTTTGAAGGTCAGACGACCGTGCCGATCCAGTTCGAACACAGCTTCTTCGAGGCCGACACCATCGAATTCCGTCTCAACCAGCTCTCGACCATCGGCACGGGCGGCGTCCACGTGGCCGAATTCGAAGAAGGCCTGTTCGAGGTCGAATTCACCGGGAAATTCTCAGACCTCAATATCCCGCCGATGTCGGCCGACGGCTCAGGCCTGGCCCCGGCGGGCGCCACTCTGACGGCCGAAACGAGATACGACGGCAACGGGTGGACCTACTCGGTCACCACGCCGTGCACGCCCGCGGCGCCGATCTCCGCACCCACCGACGTCAGCGCCAGGCTCACCAACCTGACGCCGTTCAACACCTATCACTACCGCCTGATGGCCTCGCGGGCTGACGGCGAAGGATTGGTCAGCTATGGGGAAGAACGCGGGTTCACTCCGACTCCGACCGATGTGCCGTCCGTCGATGGAACATCCTCGGGAGGGGTCACGCCCACATCTGCGACGTTGAGCGCCGAAATAAACCCCAATCAGTCTCCGACGGTCTACCGCTTCCAGTACGGCACCGACACCACCTATGGCTCGCAGACGCCGAGCAGCACCTCGATCGGCGAAGACAACGTCGATCATTCCGTCGGCGCCGAAGTGACCGAACTCGCGCCGGGCAGGACATACCACTATCGGGTCCTGGCGACGAATCTCAACGGATCGACGGCCGGGCCCGACGAGACTTTCTCGACCCCGGATCGGCCGGCGGTGGCCGCCGCATCGGCGTCGGACATCACGCCCACCGGGGCGACGCTCAGCGCTCGAATAAGACCGGGCTTCATGCCCACGACCTATCACTTCGAGTACGGGCGTACCGCAGCCTTCGGCGTGAGCACCTCCGAGAGCCCGTCGATCGGTGCCGACGATTCGATCCACACCGCGAGCACGGCGATCTCCGGCCTTCTCCCCGGCACGACCTACCACTTCCGCATCGTCGCGAGCAACGCGATCGGGATCGCGGACAGCGCCGAGCAGGAATTCACGACGGCCTCTGAGCCGCAGCCGGCGCCGGCGAAAGAACCGGCGGCCTGCCGCACCGGTTTCGTCAAACGCCATGGGAAATGCGTGAAGAAGAAACACCACAAGCACCGAACGCACCGTCACGGCAAGAGGGCCGGTCGTGGCTGATCGACACCGCCTGATTCCAGCTGCGGGTATCGCGCTGCTCGCCGCCATCGTCGGCGTGCTGACGCTCGGCGTCGCGCCGGCAGCGGCGAACGTCAGCCACGCATTCCAGACGACCTTCGGCTCGGCGACCTCGACGCCCCCGGACCCATACCCGATCTCCGAACCGACCGATGTCGCAGTCGATCAGGAATCGGGCGATGTCTACGTCACCGATCCTGCCCACCACCGTGTCGAGAAGCTGGACGCCGAAGGGAACTTCCTCTTCATGTTCGGCAAGGGAGTCAACAAAACGGCCGGTGAAACCTCCGGTCGAGCCTCCGAAGCCAACGTATGCCCGGCCGCCGGCCATCCGGGTGATGTCTGCCAGGCGGGCGACCGCGGCCGAAAGCCCAGGCGCCTACGAACAACCGACCTATCTCGCCGTCGACAATTACCCCTTCGGCGAAGGCGACGTCTACGTCGGCGACACCGGCGACAACCAGGTCACCAAGCTCGATTCGTCAGGCCATGTCATCAGCGGGTGGGGGGTGGCCGGCCAGAAGGACGGCTCCGACGACCCCAGGCTGCCCAAATTCGGCCCGATCTTCGGCCTCGCGGTCGGCGCCGGCTGCCAGACGCCGACCGCGCCTCGGGTCGGGACCTGTCACGAAAACGGCACCCTCTTTGTCGGAGGCCGTCGCTACGGCGACAACGTCAGGCTGTACACCCAGAGCGGTGAATTCATCAGTGACGCGTTCTCGAGTCCCGGCTGGCTGAAGGTCAACCCGAGCGGAGAACTGTTCTACATCGAAAGCCCCTTCGGCAGCTTCGGAACTCAGCCGTCGGTCTGGGTCAGCATCCTCAAACCGGGCACCGGCGGGGAAGGGAACCAATATCCGGTCACCACGGATTGGCCCGCCTCGGGGTTTGCGGTCGACTCGCCGACCGAAGAAATCTACGAGGCCGTCGAAACCCGGAGCGGAGGGGAAGTGGAACCCCACGGGATCCGGATCGATCACTACAGCGGCGACTGCGAACCCGTGAGCGGCACCTGCGAACCGCTCGACACGTTTGGCGAAGGCGAACTGACCCCGGGCGCCGAACGGTGCATTCCAGGCGGCTACGGGAATCCCTTCGGCTGCGAAATCCACCTCAAGGGCGTGGATGTGAACCACGGGAATCACACCGTCTATGTCGTCAACTCCAGCACCTCGGAACCGGAAAAGAACGACATCGCCGTCTTCGCCGATGTGCGCCCGATCGCCACCACTCAAGCAGCGACGAACGTGACCGCCTCGAGCGCGACCATGACCGGCCACATCGATCCGGCGAACCGCGGCGAAATCAGCGATTGCCAATTCGAATACGGATACGACAAGACATACGGGTACTCGCTGCCCTGCTCGCCGGCGATTCCCCCGAACTACTCGAGCTCGAGCCCGATTGACGTCCAGGCGACGGTCACCAACCTCTCGCCGGGCACCCACCAGCACTACCGGCTCGTCGTCACCAACACCGCCGGGGCGACCGCGGTGGGCGGGGATGAAACGTTCACGACGACGTCGCCGCCCGCGATCGACGGGCTGCTCGCTGAAGACGTCACCGCAACCTCGGCCGAACTGATCGCCCAGGTCAATCCCAACGGGTTGCCGACCACGTACGTCTTCGAATACGGAACCTCCAAGACCTACGGAGAAACGGTCTCGGGAACGCTCCCGGCCTCGACCACCGATCACGAAATCACCGCACAGCTGACGGGGCTGATTCCCCACGCCGCGTATCACTATCGGCTGATCACCGACAACTCGGTCGAAGGGAAAGAAGAAGGCGGAGTCACCGTCTCCGAAGACCACACCTTCAACTTCTACCCGCCGCCGTGCCCGAACGAGAATGTCCGCCAGCAGACGAAAACGGACTACCTCCCGGACTGTCGTGCCTACGAGCTGGTCTCCCCGGGGGACGCCAACGGCACCCAGCTCTTCTCCGGCGGCCCGAACACCGGCTATGCCTCGTCCCCGTCGCGGCTTGCGTTCACGGGGCTCTTCTCGATCATTCCCGGCTCCGGCGGCAGTCCGATCGACGGGAACGGCGATCTCTACGTCGCGACCCGCACCGATCGAGGCTGGATCACCCGATACGTCGGCCTGCCGTCGAGTGAAGCGGCCGTCGACGGCGGCCCGCCCCAGGGGCTATGGGGGCAGGGCGGTCCGAAATTCCTCGGCTACGGCACGAGCCTCTCGAATGGGTCCTCCGGCCCGGACTTCATCCAGAACAACGTCCTCACCGATCCCGGCATGAATCGGTTCCTCGACTGGAAGCTGGGCAGCCAGGAAGGCCACAGCAGGAATCCGACTCCGATCGCCTCCAACGCGCCGTACGAGTGGAGCGCGGACGGCAGCTTCCTCGATCGGCTGCCGACGAATCTCGGCTCGGTCCCGACCGGGCTCAATCCCTATGCGGTCGAAGGCGGGGTCAACCCGGGCGGGGTCCACTCGCTCGATTGCATGGACATCCTCGGAAACGGCGGTGGCGGCTCGTTCCGGGGGGACGTCTACGAAAACTTCTGTCCGGGCGAAGTAAGCGCCTCCTCCGACCTGAGTCACTTCGTCTTCTCCACCGCGTGGAACCTGTTTGCGCCGGGAGGCAACCTCTCGCCCCCAGGGTCGGTCTACGACAACAACACCGAAACGAGCACCGTTTCGGTCGCGTCCCTCACACCCGATGGGACAGCGATCCCGTCCGAGCCCACCGACCATGCCGGCGACCCGCTCCAGATTCCCAGGCGTGTCGAGCGATGGCTCGCACATCCTCATGGGGTCGGGAGCTGTCGGGCCCTGCGGTCTCGCCAACTGCGGCGTGCCTCCCTGCGGCGACACCTTTGGCGGCGCCCTGCACTGCCCGAGCTACCCGCTTCACCTCTACATGCGCGTCGCGGGCTCGGTCACCTACGACGTCTCGCAGGGCCACCCGGTCTCCTACGTCGACATGACGTCTGACGCCACCAAGGTCTACTTCACCACTCCCGATCAGCTGACGGGCGAAGACCACGACGGCAGCGTCGACCTCTACATGTGGTCGGAAAACGGCGAAAAGGAAGGCAAGCCCTTGGTCCTGGTCTCGAAGGGAGATAACCCCGGCAACCCTGGAGAACCCGGTCAGACCGATGCCTGCAAGGCCAGCTTTACGACGGCCTCGGCGAATCGATGAGCAAAAACTGCGACGTCGTCACCTGGAACGTCATGTCAGTACTGCCAGCTGGAAGGCAACGCCGGCGGCAACTGCCGATCCGACAACGCGATCGCCTCAGAAAACGGCGACATCTACTTCTTCTCGCCGGAGCAGCTCGACGGCTCGCGCGGAGTTCCCAACAAAGAGAACCTCTACGTCTATCGCAACGGCAAGGCCCAGTTCGTGGCGGCGCTGGATCCAAAGGACTTCTGCATATCGCCATTGGTCGAAGGCATCGGCGAAATCCATTGCAGCTTCCACGCCGATTGCCCGGATGCAGGTGAGTCCCAAAGACACCCACATGGCGTTCGTGACCGGGCAGCCAGGTGCTCCAGTACGACAACGCGGGCCACTCGGAGATGTATCTG
The DNA here is from genome assembly GCA_963737575.1 of uncultured Solirubrobacterales bacterium. GTDB lineage: Bacteria > Actinomycetota > Thermoleophilia > Solirubrobacterales > 70-9 > VRUE01. The sequence goes on along the minus strand of CAVTTJ010000009.1, from coordinate 516,639 downwards.
TACGACCCCGCGGCCCGCACGATCACCTGCGCCTCCTGCATTCCCAGTGGAGCTCCGCCGGTTTCAAACGTCGTCGCCAGCCAGAGCGGGCTCTTCATGTCCAACGACGGGCGCGCAGTGTTCACCACCGACGACGCACTTGTCCACGCAGACACGAACGAAGCCCAGGACGTCTACGAGTACGTCGACGGGCGTGCCCAGCTGATCACCACCGGCACCGGCGAGACCACGGTCATCGCACAGCCTCCTGGCCTCCGTCCTCGGCCAGCCGGGGTTGGACGGGATCAGTGCAGACGGGCGAGACATCTACTTCTCGACCTTCGACACGTTGACCAGCCAGGACCACAACGGCCTCTTCCTCAAGTTCTATGACGCCCGGGTGGCAGGTGGGTTCCCCGCGCCGGCGCCTCCACCGCCGTGCGAAGCCGCCGACGAGTGCCACGGCGCCGGCAGTTCGCCTCCGCCGGCGATCCAGAACGAAACCGGGGCCGGGCTCGCCGGCGGCAACGCCCATGCCACCTCCCACGCTGCCAAACATCAAAAACGAAAGAGACAGCGCAAGGCTCATCACAGGAAGCACGGCCTGCGCCACGCGGCGCGCCAATCACGGGGAGGCTCAGGTTGAAACCGGCCCGTTCTGAGACCGTGCTCCGGCTGGCCATGCCGGCGCTGCTCCTGCGCGGCGACCCTCGTCCTGTTCGCAGCCGGCGCGCAGGCCGACACCCCGATCTCGGTCTTCGCGTCGACCCCCAGCAACGTGCGGCGGGAGGACACCCTGATGTCGAGATCTACTTCGAAGTCGAAAACCGGGTGCTCCAGCACAGCCAGAGCGCCTGCAACTGCGAGGACGTCAAAGACGCCATCGTCCACTTCCCGCCGGGTTCATCGGCAACCCCCACGCGACCCCGCAGTGCTCGATCGCCGAGTTCTCGGCCAACCAATGCCCGTTCGATTCGCAGGTCGGGATCGTCAACATCATCGCCACCAACGGCATCGCCGTTCAACTCGGCCGTCTACAACCTGATTCCGCCGCCCGATGACGCCGGGCTCCTGGGGTTCAAGATCTTCCTCTTCGGCGTGCCTCAGTTCACGGTCCTCTCGTCCCGTACCGGCAGCGACTACGGGCTCGACGCGGCCGCCACCTCGATCTACCACGGTCTCTTCCCGCTGCAGAGCTTCCAGCAGGACATCTGGGGGGTGCCCGCCGACCCGATCCACGACCCGCTGCGCCTCAACCCCGAAGAAAACCCGCAGGGCAAAGGCGAAACCGCCTACACCGACAATCTCTGCGACGCGTTCGGCGCCGAAAGCAGCATCTTCGACCCCAGCACGATCTACAAACCGTGCGGTCAGAAACTCCCGCCGGAACCGTCGCACAGCCCGCTGACCCCATTCCTCCAGGATCCGACGAACTGCGACTCGGCCCACTCCTCGCGGCTGGAAGTCGTTTCCTATGACGGCGGCGTGACCACCGCCGAAGACTCCTGGCCGAAGATGATCGGCTGCGACCAGCTCGCCTTCAACCCGAGCCTCTACGCGCAGCCGACCACGGCCGAGGCCGACTCGGCTTCGGGCATCGAGGTGAATCTCGAAGTGCCCCAGGACCTGAGCCCGACGATTCCGTCGCCGACCGAGCTCCGCGGCGCGACTCCGTGACCCTCCCCGAGGGCTTCTCGATCAATCCCAACGCAGCCGATGGCAAGACAGCCTGCTCGGATGCCGACGCCCACTTCGGCACCGAACGCGAAGCCGAATGCCCCGAGTTCTCCAAGGTCGGCAGCCTCGAAATCGACAGCTCCGCCCTGCCCGCCCCGCTGCCCGGCTTCGTCTACCTCGGGGAACCGCTGCCCGGCAATCGTTACCGCGTCTTCCTGGTCGCCAACGGCTTCGCCACCCACATCAAGCTCGCCGGGACTGCCACGCCGGACCCGCAGACCGGCCAGCTCACGCTCACCTTCAACGAACTGCCGCAGAGCCCCCTCACAGCCTTCAACCTGCACATCTTCGGCTCCGAACGCGGGCTGCTGGCAACGCCCACCCGCTGTGGCACCTACCCGGTGACCAGCACCTTCACTCCGTGGGACTCCGCCCTCGCTCCCCGAACCTCCAGCCAATTCTTCACCCTCACCAGCGGGCCCTTCGGGTCGCCCTGTCCCTCCGGCCCCCGCCCGTTCAAACCGGGATTCCAGGCCGGGTCGTCGAACCACACGCCCGGGCCGCACGCGCCGTTCTCGCTGGAAGTGACCCGTCCCGACGGGGACCAGACTCGTCGCGGCGCTGAACGTCCAGACGCCCGCCGGCCTCTCTGCCACGCTCGCGGGCGTCGCGTACTGCTCGGACGCTCAGATTGCCCACGCGGCGAACACCGACTACTCCGGCCAGGCAGAGATGAAGACCCGAGCTGCCCCGGCTCGTCGCAGATCGGCACCGCCATGGCGGGAGTCGGCGCGGGGACCCATCCGCTCTATGTTCCCGGCCGGGTCTATCTCGCCGGGCCCTACAGGGGAGCGCAGCTCAGCCTGGTGGCGATCGTTCCGGCCGTCTCCGGCCCCTACGACCTCGGCAACGTGGTCGTCAGGACGGCCCTCCACGTCGACCCCACCGACGCACACATCACGGCCGTCTCCGATCCGCTGCCGCAGATCATCCAGGGGATCCCGATCCGGCTGCGCTCGCTGAGGGTCAACCTCGACCGGAGCGGGTTTACGCTCAACCCGACCAACTGCTCCGCGCTGTCCACCACCGCGCAGATCTTCGGGGCCGAAGGGTCAGGGGCCGGCCTGGCGCAGAAGTTCCAGGTCGCCAACTGCGGGACTCTTCCGTTCGGTCCGAGGCTGGCCTTCAGGTTCTCCGGTGGAACGAAGCGGACCCAAAACCCATCGCTCACCGCGACCCTGACCGCCCAGCCGGGTGAATCCAACATCGCCCGCACCGCGGTAACGCTTCCCGCACTCGGAGCTGATCGACAACGCCCACATCCAGAGCCCCTGCACGCGGGTCCAGTTCGCGGCGAACGCATGCCCGCCGGGGTCGATCATCGGCTCCGCAAAGGCCAGGACCCCGCTGCTCGAAAAGCCGCTCGAAGGCCCCGTCTACCTGCGCTCCGCCCCGGAAAACAAGAGCGGTCTGCCTGACATCGTCGCGGCCCTGAACGGCCAGATCGACATCGTCCTCGACGGCAAGATCGACACCGTCCACGAACGGATTCGCACCACCTTCCAGACCGTCCCCGATGCGCCGGTGACCGAATTCTCACTCCACCTCATGGGCGGCAACAAGGGCCTGATGGAAAACGACGAAAACCTCTGCGCCGCCTCACGGTACGCGGCAGTGAAGATGGCGGGCCAGAACGGCAAGGACATCGCCGCGCACACCGCGATCCGGATCGCCCTGCAGCAAGGGCGCGGCTCACAAGCGCCACGCAAAACGGGCGAAGGGGGGCGCTAGGCGATGACGACGAAGATGGAGACACGGACCTTGCGCGGACGCGCCTGGAGGCGGATCTGACGCTCGGCGCCGTCTCACTCTGCGGCGCGCTCTGCGCCCTCGCGCTCACCGCGAGCTCAGCTTTCGCGAGCCGTACCTTCGACTCGGCCATGTCGCCATTCAGCACCCCGTCCAGCGTCTCGCTCGATGCCCACCAGAACGTGTGGGTGACCACCAACGGTGGATCCTCCAAACCGGGACCGGGCCCGAACGGCCTCTACAAATTCAACGCCTATCCCTCCCAGACCCCGCTCTCCACTCCGAACACGTTCTCCTCGTTCAGCTTCTACATCCTCGACCTGACCGGCGCTGTCGACCAGGCGACGGACGAACTCTTCGTCTCCCAGTCGAACGGCCGGCAGGTCTACATCTTCGCTCCCCACAGCGCAGCAACGACGTGCAAAGAACTTGCGATCCGGGGCGAAACCTACTGCTACACCCATAGCTGGACAAAGATCAATGGGGCGAACACCTGCTTCAACTGCCTGCCCGACCTCCATATCGGGATCGACAACTCGGACACGTTCTCGAAGGGCCGCGTCTACCTCTCGCTGACGAATCCCGAGGATGACATCGAGGCGTTCGACGCAAGCCAGCGACGGGTGGATTTCCCTGCGACCGCGAGCTACATCGAAGGCAGCAAATTGGAGGGAACCCCGTCGGGTCAGTTCTCGCAGGTGTCCTACGTAACGGTCGACAACAAGGGCAATATCTACGTCACCGACGACGGAAAACACGAGATCGACGAGTTCGAATCGAGCGGGACTCTACCTACGCTCTTTCCCGGCGCCCAGGGCGCAGCAGGGCTACCCCGGCTCCGGCGGCGTCGGAATCGATCCGACGAACGGGAACGTCCTGATCTCGGAATACAACTACGACCCCGAAACCGAAACCGGAGGGGTGCGGGAATACGACTCATCCGGAAACTATCTGGGGACGCTGAAACGGGAAGTCGGCGAATCGTTTCAGCCCGAAGCGGGCGCGGCTGTCAACAACGATGGCTACGCCTACGTGCCGGCATCCGGGAAAGATCCATATCTTCGGCCCGACGGCACCCGTACCCACCGTCACCTATCACCCCGTGTCGAACCCGACGACGACGGCCGGCACGCTCGGTGCGACGATCGACCCGAACGGCGGCGGCGAAGTCACCGGCTGCCGCTTCGAATATGGGACGACAAACGGATACAGCGGCGGCGAACTGCCCTGTCAGCCCGCCACCCACTTCAGCGCAACCACCGATGTGAGCGCCGCCCTCTCGGCCCTCACCACCGGCACCACCTACCACTACCGGGTGGTCGCCCTCGACGCAAACGGGGTCAAGTACGGCGAAGACCAGACCTACACTCCGAGCGACGCGCTTGGCCTGACCACCGAACCCGCGACCGAACTGGCCGAAGACGCGGCCGAGCTCAATGCCTCGTTCGTCGGCAACGGGGAACAGACCCACTACTACTTCGAATGGGGAGAGACCGCCGCGTATGGGCAGCAGACGCCGGACTCGATGACCTCACCCGCCGATGGGACCCAGGAAGGACTGTCCTCACACCTGAGCGGGCTGGCGCCGTTCAGCACCTACCACTACCGCGTCGTCGCGAAGAACGGCCCCGGGGCCAGCAACACGAGCGTCGGTGGCGATCGGGTCTTCACCACGCTTCCCGGCATCCCGACGGTGGTCGGGGACTCGGCCACCGAAGTGCACGCGGACCGGGCTCGCCTCCACGGTGAAATCAATCCGAACGGCGGCGACACGCAGCTGAGCTTCGAATACCTCATCCGATGCCGAATACCAGGCGAATCTCACGGCGGGGCACCCGGGATTCGCCGGCGCGGCGGTGAGCTCTCGCCGAACGTCGGAATCGGGATGAGCAAGGACCTCCAGGCCGCGAGCGCCGTCATCACCGGGCTGGAAGCAGGCACCCTGTACCACTTCCGGGCGATCGGAACGAATCTGGCCGGGCAAGGTGTAGCCGACTTCGACAACACCTTCATCACCTTCCCATTCCAGCGGGAAGTCAACGATGCAGTGCCCGAATGCGCATGTCCGCCAGCAGACGGGGACCTCGCTGCTCAGCGACTGCCGCGCCTACGAGCTCGTCTCGGCTGCCAACTCGGGGGGCTACGACGTGGAGTCGAGCCTGGTAGCGGGGCAGAAGCCGTTCGCCAACTACCCCGACGCGCAGAGCGGGTCGGGCGAACCCCGGGTGCTGTACGGCGTCCATGACGGCGGCATACCCGGCGTAGGAATCCCGACGAATCGTGGGGTGGACCCGTACGTGACGACGCGCGGGCCGAATGGTTGGACGACCGAATACGTCGGAATCCCGGCGAACGGGACGCCCTCGACGAAACCCTTCAGCTCCTCGGTCCTCGACGCCGACGCCAGTCTCGACACCCTCGCTTTCGGCGGCCCGGAAATCTGCTCGCCGTGTTTCGAAGACGGCAGCAGGCGGAACCCGATCCACCTACCGACCGGCCGGCTCGAACAGGGGATGGCAGGCTCGATCTCGGATCCGGGCGCCGAACCCGCCGGCTTCGTCGGCAAGCACCTCTCCGCCGACGGAACCCACTTCGTCTTCGGGTCCACATCTCGCCTCGAGCCTGACGGCAACGAAGGCGAGGTATCGATCTACGATCGCAACCTCTCGACGAAGGTGACCCAGGTCGTCTCAAAGACGCCGGGCGGCGAAACGATGACCGGCCCAGGCGTCGGCGAGCTCGACATCTCCGCCGACGGCTCCCGGATCGTGATCGGCAACCTCGTCTCCGAATCGGGAGAACGACAAGTTCTGGCATCTCTACATGAACATCGGAGATGCGGACCACACGATCGACCTCACCCCGGGAACCAGCACCGGCGCCCTCTACGACGGCATGACGAACGACGGATCCACAGTCTTTTTCACAACCTCGGATCAGCTGCTTCCGGCCGACTCGGACAACAGCGCGGACATCTACGCGGCTGACGTCAGCCCTCAGGGGACGGTCACCCTCCGCCTTGTCTCCGTTGGCACCGAAGGCACCGGAAACACCGACTCGTGCGAACCCTCGGGGAACACGATCAATGAAATCTGGAACACGACCGCCGACGAAGAAAACTGCAGCGTCGTCGCGGCCGGCGGTGGCGGTGGTGGCGTTGCATCCGGCACCGGCACCATCTTCTTCCTCTCACCGGAGAAGCTCGACGGCTCTGGGAACGGCGTCCAGAATGCCCCCAACCTCTACGTGGCGGACCCGGGCTCAACGCCGCGGTTCGTCGCCACGCTCGAGTCGAGCTCGAACGCACCGCTACCGCTCGTGAACCACCCCTTTGTGCGCGGGTTTCGGCACATTCTGCGAACCCGACCGGAGTTGCAATCGATCACTCCACGGGCGCGATCTACGTCCTCGACGCCGGCACCCAGATCGGCCAGGGGAACATCTACAAATTCAACGCCTCCGGCATCCCCGATTTGAGCTTCGGGAAAAACGGCAAGATCGGCGTCTCGGGGATGCTCGGGTTCTTTGACTGGCCGACCCAGATCGCCGTTGACAACGATCCCTCGAGCCCCTCCTACCGAGACATCTACGTGCCGGAAATCGACTCGGAAGGGGGCCAGTTCAACATCGAGAAATACTCGTCGTCGGGCGAACACCTCGCGACGATCGAATCTTTCTTCCCGCTCGGCGTCTCGGTCGATCCGGCAACCGGCAACGTCTACACCGCCTCCTATCTCGGCTACATCATCATCAATTCGCCGACAGGCGAAATCATCGGCATCGACAACGTGAGCGAAAACTCCCCCGAACCGGAGGGAATCGCCGTCGACTCGGCCGGCACTGCCTACGTCGTCAACGGTGGGGGCCAGGCCGAACGCAAGGGGACGACCGAGGTCTACCACCCCGAAATAGCCCTCTTCGGCGAAGCGAACCACATCAAACAGCTCGACGCCCATCCCTCATACGGCGTCGCCCTCGACGTCAGCGACGAACACGTCTACGTCGACGAAGGGACGCAGGTCTCCGAGTTCGATCCGTCGGGCAATCAGGTCGGCTCCGCAAGCGGCATCGGCAGCCTCACACCGCCGCGCTCGACAAGCCTCGCCGCCGACTCCGGCACGGTCGACATGTCGAACCCCGGTGCGGGCAACGCGGTGACGCTGGGCCCGGCGAGGAGGCCGTCCGACCCCCAGACTGACAACCCGCTGGTCATCGACAGCGTCAGCACGCCCGGCGATCGGCAGACCGCCGACATCCAGGTCGACCCGTCCGGTGACGACGCGGCGTTCATCTCGACGCTTCCTCTGACCGGCTACGACTCCGGCGCCATCCATCGCGAGGTCTATCGCTACGACTCGAGCAACGGCGTCGAATGCGCCTCGTGCAGTTCGACTGGGCAGCAGGCCACCGGCGAAGCGTCCCTGCCTCCCAACGGGCTCGGCCTCTCCAACGACGGGCGCCTCTTCTTCAACTCGACCGAGGGCCTTGTCGATCGTGACCTGAACGAAAAGGAAGACGCCTATGAGTGGCAGCCGCCGGGCTATGACTTCGGCAACGGCGCTCCACGCTGCGAATACAAGCATTGGCTGCGTCGAGCTCATCTCCAGTGGCAGCAGCCCATTCGCCGCACGGCTCTTCGGGATCAGCTCCGACGGCACCGACGCCTACTTCTTCACTCGCGACAAACTGGTCGAACAGGACGAAAACGGAAACACGGTGAAACTCTATGACGCACGCTCACTCGGGGGCTTCCCGTTCGTGTTCCCCGATCCTCAATGCCGGGCGTCGGACGAGTGCCACGGACCCGGCACGTCGCAACCGCCGCCGCCCAACATCAAGAGCGTCGCGACCACCCCGGCGGGAACCAGCCCGCCGGCGCGTGCAAGAAGGGCTCAGTCCGGAAGCATGGCAAATGCGTTCGCAAGCGCCACGCGCACAATCACCGGACGCAAACGTCACCGCGGAGCTCGGCGCCATGGCTAGACCGTTCATGAAGCTTCGCCATCTCGATCGTCCGCGAGCCTTCTCGCCGTCGCCGCTCTCGCCGTGCCGGCACACGCGACCCAGGCGATCGAATCATTCAAAACGAATGCGCTCGAAACCAGCACCCTGCCGCTTCCCGAAGGGCTTGGGGAAGTCGTCGCGACCGGCTACGCCCTGGGCCCGCCGAGCAACGAAAGCTTCGAAATCGAAACGCCGGAAGGTGAAATCGACACCGTCGAAGCCTCCTCGTCGACGACCTACATCAATCGGGCGGTGCGCATCCCGAGGCTGAGCGATATCACGATCGGCGACTACATCACGGTCTGGGGAACGATCTCAGGGCCGCTGGCGACCGCCAAACACGTGATGATCTCCAGCCAGCACGCGGGCGGCCACCCCGACCTCTCCGCCTCCTTCACGCTCGCCGATCCCGGCGGAGCCGGAAGTCGCGAGAAACGTGACCTTCCAGGCCCCGGAAGGAATCTTCGGGAACCCGAATGCGGTCACCGAGTGCACCCCTTCGTCGTTCGCCCTCGATCGCTGTCCGTCGAACTCGCAGGTCGGCCTGATCACGGTCTATGCCAGCTACGAAGGTGACCCCAACTTCCTTCTCGGGACGGCTCCGATCTTCGTCCTCGAACCGGTCGGCGAACTGACCGGGCTCCTGGCCTTCATCGTGCCGACCCTGAACATCCCGATCGACATCCCTGTGACCGTTCGCACCGAGTCCGACTACGGGCTCACGTTCACGGTGTCCAACATCACCCAGCTGACACCGTTGGCGGGCGCCCGCTTCAGCATCTGGGGCTTCCCGGCGCTCTCCACTCACGACTCCGACCGCTTCCCGGAAGGGGCGCCAGGGGCGCCGTCCAATTGCCCGGGCCTGGCGAGCACCGGCTGCCTCGGGACACCGATCCCCTCGAGCATCCCCCCGCACCCGCTCACCGACAATCCGACGAACTGCACCGGAAAAGCACTGAGGACCGTGCTCGAGGTCGAAACCTACCAGGACCCGGGACACCTCTCGCGCTCCGAATCCGAATACCCGGAAACGACCGCATGTGACCTCGAGGTGTTCACTCCGGTGCTCTACTCGAGCCCGACCACTGCCGAAACGGACGCGCCGTCGGGTCTCAACATCGATCTGAGCGCCCCCCAATTCCTCGGCTTCGCGGCGTCTCCCTCGGAGCTGAGGAAAGCCGTCGTCACGCTGCCGGAAGGCTTCACGATCAACCCCGATGCCGCCGACGGCCAGACGATGTGCACCGACGCGCAGGCGAATTTCGACTCCGAGGGGCCAGCCCACTGCCCCGACCAGGCGAAGATCGGCACCTTCTCGATCGGCTCCCAGGCGCTCAACGGCCGCCTCGAAGGCGCGGTCTACATCGGTGAACCGAAGCCGGGGGACCAGTACCGCCTGTTCGAGATCGCCACCGGCTTCGGGATACATGCAAAGCTCGTCGGCTCCGTCAAACCCGACCCCGTGACCGGCCAGCTGACCGCCTATTTCGAAGGTCTCCCGCAGGTCCCGTTCGACGACTTCCAGCTGCACCTCTTCTCGTCCGACCGGGGCCTGATGGCGACTCCGACGAGATGCGGCATCTACTCGACCAAGGGCGTCTTCTATCCCTGGAACACGTCTCTCGCCGAACAGGAATCGACCCAGGTGTTCAGCCTCGAAACGGGGCCGCACGGCTCGACCTGCCCGGGGCAGGTCAGACCCTTCCACCCGAACCTCGTTGCCGGCACCTCGAATCCGGTCGCCGGCGCCTACAGCGGCTTCACGCTGAAGCTCGATCGCGAAGACGGCGACCAGTTCCTGGGCAAGCTCAACTTCACGATGCCACCCGGCCTGACCGCGAACCTGCGCGGCCTCGCTTACTGCTCGGAGGTGGCGATCACCGCGGCGGCTAACCGGCCGGGCCGGGCCGAGCAGGCCGCGCCCAGTTGTCCCGCCGGCTCGCAGATCGGCACGACGAACGTCGCCGCCGGACCCGGGAGCCATCCGTTCCACGCCGTCGGCGTCGATTTACCTCGCGGGCCCATTCAAAGGGGCGCCGCTGTCGCTGGTCGCGATCACACCTGCGCTTGCCGGCCCCTATGACTACGGAACGGTGGTGGTGCGGGTCGGAATCCGCGTCGACCAGCAGGACGCCCATGTGATCGCCGATTCCGAAGTCGTGCCCTCGGTCATCGGCGGGGTTCCGATCAGGATGCGGTCGATCCAGGTCAGTATCGATAGGCCGAACTTCATGATCAACCCGACCAACTGCTCACCGTTCTCAGTCGCATCGCAGGGAATCGGGGATCAGGGAACCGGCGCCGCCTTCTCCTCGCCGTTCAACGCCGTCAACTGCTTTGCGCTTCCCTTCAAGCCGAGGATGAGCGATGCGACAGCTCGGTCGCAAAGCGACGGCCCGCAGCCAGAACCCGGCCCTGCAATTCGACCTCACCACGCGCCCGGGCGACGCGAACATCAAGACGGTCTCGGTCACCCTGCCAAAGGCCTACGAGATCGACCAGGGTCATCTCGGGAACATCTGCTCGAGAATCCAGCTCGAAAGAGAACACTGCGCGGGTCGGCAGCCGATCGGCACGGCTTCGACCAGGACCCCGCTGCTCGACCAACCGCTCACCGGACTGGCCTACGCCGTCTCGGGCTACGGCAAACTGCCGCATGTCGTCTTCATCCTCGGCGGCCAGGTCACCGTCATGCCGGAAGCGATCTCGTCCTCGGTCCAAGGAGGCCGCCTGAAAACGACCGTTCCGGTCGTTCCCGATGTACCGATCGGGCACTTCCACCTCAGCCTCTTCGGTGGCAAGAAGGGTTACTTCACCAATACCCGCAGCCTCTGCGCCGCCCCCGTGGTCTCGACCGTCGAAATGACCGCCCAGAACGGGAAGACGACGAAGCAGAACCTGCGCATGACAACTGCCTGTGGGAATCGCAGGGCCAAGCGGGCGGCCCCGCACAGCAGGCCCCCGGGATAGCACGGGACGATGAGCCACTCGGACCCGAGTAGGCTCTCCAGGTCGTGCCAGCGCGTGGCGATCGTCGCCGCCTCCCTCACGGTGCTGCTCGCAACCCAGGCCCAGGCAAGCATCGCCGCTCCGGCCAGCATGGAATTCCGACCCCGACCTTCTATGAATTCAGCCCGAGGGTGCCCGCGACCGGTCCGTCACCGTCGAAGACCTTCATCCTGACGAACACCGGCGAATTCGCCCTCAACGTCAATTTCGTCTCCCTCGCGTGGAGTCCCGCAGCAAACCGGCGACCCCGAAATATTCAAGATCACATCCAACGAATGCCTCGGCACGTTGGCGGTCGGGGCGAGCTGCGCGATAGACGTGGCCTTCAGTCCCCAGCTTCCGGGCTACAAGTGGGGCGACGCTAACGGTCGCTGCTCCCTTCGGCAAACACTGCAACGAATTGGACGAATGCAAGGAAAACAACGTCAACGCCGAGGCGCGGATGGTCGGAACCGCCCGAACCATTGCGGTGACACCGCCGGTGCTCACGTTCCTGCCGCTCCCGATCGGGGCCGGTCCCTCTGCCGCCGAAGACGGTGACCCTCACCAACGAAGGCGGAAGCAAACGTGACGATCCACAACGTCGTCCTCACGAATCACGAACACTTCCAATGCAGACCAATTCCGGCTCGTCGGCGGGACCTGCACGCCGACTGTGGTCCTTCTGCCCAAGGACAGCTGCACCTCCGAGGTGGCCTTCGCGCCCACCATTCTCGGTCAGGCTCAGCGGCGACCTCGGCATTCTCGACAGCGCCGTCGGCGGTCAGCAGTTTGCGACGCTCGAAGGGGAAGGAGTCCCGCCCGCGACCGGGCCTCAGCCACCCACGGAAACTCCGGGCTTCTCATCTCCCGCCACCCGGCACGGCTGACGCGGAGGCGGTCCGCGGTATTCCGGTTCGCGGGTACGGGCGCCGGCGCTGGAGTTCGAGTGCAGGCTCGACGCCCATCCGTTCGCTCCGTGCAGATCACCGCTTCGGGTTCGGCACCTGCGGCCAGGTCGCCACTCGTTTCGCGGTGCGGGTCAACGACCTCGGATGCGGTGGCATCAGCGATGCCCCGCAGTACCGCTGGAGGATCGAGCCGCGGAACTGACATCCTCCGCTGGGCGCAGGCGGGCTACTGGTGTCGCGATCGCCGAACAGCTGTTCGGATTCGCCCCGCCGGCGCGGGGGACATGCGATCCTTGAAGCATCAGGGGGGAGATCCGAATTCGATTTGTCTGCCTGGGAAGGGCGGGCCTGTTCGTCCTGGCTCTGGCCTGCGCATGCTTGGCATTCGCCGGCGCCGATCACGCCTCCGCCGACACCCCGATCTCAGTCTTCGCGTCGAGCCCCGGCAACGTGCAGGCGGGCGGCCACCCCGACGTCGAGATCTACTTCGAAGTCGAAAACCGGGTGCTCCAGCACAGCCAGAGCGCCTGCAACTGCGAGGACGTCAAAGACGCCATCGTCCACTTCCCGCCGGGGTTCATCGGCAACCCCCACGCGACCCCGCAGTGCTCGATCGCCGAGTTCTCGGCCAACGAGTGCCCGATCGATTCGCAGGTCGGGATCGTCAATGTAAACCCGACCAACGGCATCGCCGTTCAACTCGGCCGTCTACAACCTGATTCCGCCGCCCGATGACGCCGGGCTCCTGGGGTTCAAGATCTTCCTCTTCGGCGTGCCTCAGTTCACGGTCCTCTCGTCCCGTACCGGCAGCGACTACGGGCTCGACGCGGCCGCCACCTCGATCTACCACGGTCTCTTCCCGCTGCAGAGCTTCCAGCAGGACATCTGGGGGGTGCCCGCCGACCCGATCCACGACCCGCTGCGCCTCAACCCCGAAGAAAACCCGCAGGGCAAAGGCGAAACCGCCTACACCGACAATCTTTGCGACGCGTTCGGCGCCGAAAGCAGCATCTTCGACCCCAGCACGATCTACAAACCGTGCGGTCAGAAACTGCCGCCGGAACCGTCGCACAGCCCGCTGACCCCATTCCTCCAGGATCCGACGAACTGCGACTCGGCCCACTCCTCACGGCTGGAAGTCGTTTCCTATGACGGCGGCGTGACCACCGCCGAAGACTCCTGGCCGAAGATGATCGGCTGCGACCAGCTCGCCTTCAACCCGAGCCTCTACGCGCAGCCGACCACGACCGAGGCCGACTCGGCTTCGGGCATCGAGGTGAACCTCGAAGTGCCCCAGGACCTGAGCCCGACGATTCCGTCGCCGACCGAGCTCCGCGGCGCCTCCGTGACCCTCCCCGAGGGCTTCTCGATCAACTCCAACGCAGCCGACGGAAAGGTCGCCTGCTCGGATGCCGAAGCCAAGTTCGGGACGCAGGAAGAAGGAAGCTGCCCGGAGTTCGCCAAGATCGGCAGCCTGACGATCGACAGCTCGGCGCTGCCCGGGCCGCTGCCCGGCTTCGTCTACCTGGGCGCGCCGCTGCCCGGCGACAGGTACAGGATCCTCCTGCTCGCCAACGGCTTCGCCACCCACATCAAGCTGGTCGGGACCGCCATTTCCAACTCCCGGACAGGGCAGCTCACGGTCAACTTCAACGAACTGCCGCAAAGCCCCCTCACGGACTTCAACCTGCACATCTTCGGCTCCGAGCGCGGCTCGCTGGGAACCCCGACCCGGTGCGGTACCTATCCGGTCTCCAGCACCTTCACCCCGTGGGACTCGAGTCTCGGGCCCGTGGTCTCAACCCAGTACTTCACCATCGACAGCGGGCCCGAAGGAGCGCCATGCCCGGGCTCGACGCGCCCCTTCTCGCCCGGCTTCGAAGCCGCGTCGGCCAACAAGACTCCCGGCGCCCACGCTCCCTTCGCGGTGGAAGTTCGCCGCAAGAACGGAGACCAGAACCTCACCGGACTGACGGTGTCGACCCCGCCGGGGTTCACCGCAACGCTCAGGGGAGTTCCGTACTGTCCCGAGTCGGCGATCGACCGGCTCTCCAATCCGTTCTACTCCGGGTTCGCCGAGCTCGACTCGCCCGCGTGCCCACCCGCCAGCCAGGTCGGCATCGCGACTGCAGGCGCAGGCGCCGGAACCCATCCCGTCTACGTGTCGGGCAGGGTCTACCTCGCAGGGCCATACAAGGGCGCGCCACTGAGCCTTCTTGCTGTCATACCGGCGGTCTCCGGGCCCTATGACCTCGGCAACGTCGCGGTCCGCGCCGCGATCGAGGTGAATCCGGCGACCGCCCAGGTGACGGCGGTCTCCGATCCCCTGCCACAGATCATCGAAGGCATCCCGCTGCGGACCCGCTCGATCCGCGTCCATCTGGACCGACCCAACTTCGCGATCAACCCGACCAATTGCGACGCCTTTTCAGTAAGAGCGCAGATTGCAGGCAGCGAAGGAGCGATCGCGCAACCCGCCTCGCACTTCCAGGTCGCCAACTGCGGGACCCTGCCGTTCAGCCCGAAGCTGGCGCTGCGGTTCTCCGGTGGCACCCGGCGCGCCAAGGATCCGGCACTCCATGCCACCTTGAACGCCGGCCCCGGGGAGGCCAACATCGCCAGTGTGGTTGTCGTTCTCCCGCACTCGGAGTTTCTCGACGACGCCCACATCAACGGGCCGTGCACGGGCGTGGAGTTCGCAGCCGAAGACTGCCCCAGGGGATCGGTGATAGGACACGCGATCGCCGAGAGCCCCCTGCTCGAAAAGCCGCTCGAAGGACCGGTGCTCATTCGCAGCTCGGTCCATCGCCTGCCGGACCTGGTGATCGCGCTTCGCGGACAGGTCCGGATCGATCTCGTCGCGAAGGTCAGTTCCGTTCACGAACGCCTTCGGGCGAACTTCGAGGACCTCCCCGACGTCCCGATCTCGCGAGTCCGCCTGGATCTCAAGGGAGGCCAGAGGGGGCTGCTCGAAAACAGCGAAAATCTCTGCCATGAGCCGCAGAGTGCCCGGGTCAGACTGGTCGGCCAGAACGACAAGGTGCAGATCGTGAGCGTTCCCGCCGGCGCAGAATGCCGGCGAGGCCACGCCCCGCAGCGCTAACATCCTGATTGCCCTTCCCTTGCGGGTGGGCGAACAGGGAATACAAGGATGTACAAGCTGCCAGGCCGATCCGTCCGGGCTGCCCTTAGTGGAGCCACGCGCTTGGTGCGCGGCAAGGGCAACCGGCGAGCCCTCATCTCAGGCGTTCTTGTCGTCGCGATCGGCGTCCTCGCGGCGCCCGTCCACGGCGAGCGCGCCCAGTTCGGCAGCCTGATCGTCTACCTGCGGGGCGGGATTTCGCCGCGCACCCTTCCCCGCGACCACTCGACCCCTGTCTCGGTGCGTCTCCAGGCCGGAATCCAGACGTCGGACTCGGTTCCGCTGCCCCGCGTCAAGAAGATCCGCCTCGAACTCGCCTACCGGGGCGTCCTCGACACCGAAGGGCTGGCGGTCTGTTCCCGGGCCCGTCTGCGCGCGCTTGACACTCGCCACGCCGTCGCGGCCTGTGGAGCCGCCATAGTCGGCACGGGAAGCCTCTACTCGCGCGTCTTCCTACCGTCTCAGCCCGCGTTCGGGCTTCATTTCCAACTGCTTGCGTTCAACGGCAAGACCAGCAAGGGCCAAACCGCGATCTGGGTCCTCGCCTACTCACCCAATCCACCGGTTTCCTTCGTCCTCCCCTTCCATGTCCGTCGCCAGTCGGGGCCTTTTGCCACAGTTCTCGTCAGCGTCGTCCCGCGCAACGTCGGGCCGTGGCCTCATTTCGCTCACTTCAACATGGTCGTCGCCCGCCATTTTCGCTACCTCGGTCGCACCCACAGCTACCTCCGCGCCTCCTGTCCGCTGCCGCCGCGGTTCACATCGGGCCTCCTCTCGTTGGCCCGGGCCACCTTCAGCATCGAAAATCGTCCCGACTACAACGTGGAAACGGTGCGCACGTGCCGTGCGGAGCGACCGGCCAGTGCGACGCCGCATAGCCCCAAATTGCGCAAATCTGCTGAGCTTTCGCGCTAGGCGACGTAGACTGGGATTGCCATGGGGGGGAGTACGGGTGAGGCGAGGCTTCGCACGGCCGTCGTCGGCCTCATCGTCGTCCTGATCTGTTGCGGGGCTCTCGCCATCGCCGGACTCGGCGTCGAAGACAGGCTCGAGCCAACCTCGCTGATAGTGCCGGGCACCAACTCCGCCCGCGGCCAGGCTCTCGCCGAAGAGCACTTCGGGGACTCCTCGCCGTTCGCGGTCCTGCTACGGGGACCGCGCGGAGCGATCGAACGGCAGGGCCCGGCGCTGGTCCGGGCGCTGCGTCGCGATCCGCGGTTGACCGCGATCTCCCCCTGGGACCGCGGCTCCGTCGCCTATCTGCGTCCCGGCCCGGGCCGGGCGATCATCCTGCTCGACTACCACATACCGCTCGACGTCGCCATGCGCGACACCGTGCCTGCGCTCGAACGCACCCTCACGGAACGGGTCCATCCGCCGCTCGAAGCGATCCAGTCCGGCTACGCCAGCGTCTCGCGGGCCCTGCAGAAGGAATCACTGAGAGCGACCGAGCGCGCCGAGATCATCGCGGCGCCGCTTCTGCTGATCGTCCTCCTGCTCGTCTTCCGCTCGCTGATGGCGGCTGCGATCCCGCTGGCATTCGGCGCGCTCACGGTCTTCGCGGGTCGCGGCATCCTCGTGCTGCTCGACTCGGTGATGACGGTCGAAGCCCTCTCGGTGGTCGTCTGCACGATGATGGGCCTGGCCCTCGGGGTCGACTACTCGCTGTTCATCGTCTCCCGCTTTCGTGACGAGCTGGCGGGCGGAGCCTCGCCATGGCAGGCGGCATTGACCACAAGGCGCACGGCGGGCCGCACCACGCTGTTCGCGGGCGCAACCCTCTTCACCTCGATTCTCCTCTCCTCCTTCCTGCAGCCGGGTTCGCTGCTCCTCTCGCTGGCCACCGCTCTTGTGGTCGTCACACCGATAAGCGTGGCGATCGCCTGGGTCGCACTGCCCGCGCTCCTGGCGCTCCTGGGGGAGCGGATCAACATGGGCGCGATCGGCAAGCGCGCCCCTGCCGGGGGCCGATCCCGGGTCGCGGCCATGGCCGACGCCGCGCTGCGCCGCCCGGCCCTGGCCGTCGCGCTGATCGCGGTGCCGCTGCTGCTACTCGCTGCGCCGGCCCTCGCCTTCAACACCGGCGCTCCGGGAGTCAACGAGCTGCCCAAGTCAAGCCCGGCTCGTCAAAGCGCCGAAGCGATCGACCGCGCCGTCGGCCCCGGCTGGGAGGCTCCCTTCGAGATCGTCGTCGCGGCCCGACACGGCCCGATCACGACCCAGCATCGGCTCGCGCTGCTGGTCCGTGCTCAGCGTCGCATCGCAGCCCGCCCTGAGGTGCGGGCGGTGATCGGCCCGGCTCCGATCGAGCGGGCAGTCCGGCCGCTTCGCGATCTTGGCAGCCGCCTTGCGTCCAATGGGCCCGCCGGCCCCAGCGGGCTTTCCGACCTCGGTCCCGGCCTGCGCCGCGCCGCTGCCGCCGTGGCCCGCCTGCGGGCCGGCCTCTCGCGCGCGGCGAGGGGCAGCGGCCTGCTCGGCCTGGGCTCCGAACGGGCCGGTGCCGGTGCCGGCCTGCTTGCCGGCGGCCTCGAACGAGCCGCCGCCGGCGGATCCCGCGCCAGCGAGGCGCTGGGACGGCTCGCGACCGGCAGCGGCCGGTTGGCAGCCGGTCAGCGAGAAGCGTCGAATGCGGGCCTGGCCCTGGAAGTCGAACTTCACGCCCTGGTTCCCAGTCTTCGAAACAAGGCGCTGCGACGAGCGCGCCGTGTCGCCAACGAACTGGAAGCGGCGGCTCGCAGCGATCCATCGCTGAGAGGGATGGCCAAGCAGGAGCGACTGCTCGCCCGGGTGCTTGCGTCCGAGCGCGACAAGGTGAGGAGCATGCGCGAAGTCGCGATCCAGCTGCACGGTGCCCTCAAACAGCTCGCTGCCGGCGGCACCCGGCTCGAAAATGGGACCCGGCACCTCGCGGGCAAGGGTGAAGAACTGAAGGGAGGCCTCGAGCAGCTCAGCTCTGCGGCACATCGCCTCTCCACTGGGCTTGCCGCCTTGAACGGTGGCGCCGGGGCGTTGCAGCGCGGGCTTTCGAGCGGCTACAGCCGCTCGCACGCCCTGCAGCGCGGGCTCGGGCGGGCGGGGGTACGCGTCAGCGCCGTCGCCGGTCCTCTCGTCCGCGGCGCCCGCGAATTGCGTCGTCGCTCGCCCCATCTCTTCGACTCCGGTTACTTCGTCCTCTCGGCGATCGACGGCGCACCACCTGTTCCCCGCGGCCTTGCGGGCGAGGCGGTCAATGTGGGACGGGGCGGACAGGCCGCGCGACTGCTCGTCGTCTCCACCGACCCCTTCAACACCGCCGGCTCTCGGGCAACGGGCGAGCTCCTCGACGACGAAGCCCAGCGCCTGTCGCGGGAAGGCAACCTGGTGACGGGCGTCAGCGGAGGCGCCGCGATCCTCAACGACTACGGCTCCGCAACCAAGTCGCGGCTGCCGCTGGTGATCGGCGCGATCGTCCTGATCACCTTCCTGATGTTGGTCGCGGTCCTCCGCGCGCCGCTACTGGCCGGGCTGGCGGTCTGCCTCAACCTCGCCTCGGTGGCCGCTGCGGTCGGCGTCGTCAGCCTCATCTGCAAGATCCCCGCGGGCTACCCGCTGGGCGGTCACAGCTATATCGACACGGTCGGCGCGGCGGGGATCTTCGGGGTCACGTTCGGCCTCTCGATCGACTACGCGGTATTTCTTCTCGTCCGCATGCGCGAACGGCGCGATGCCGGCGCCGACAACGCGACCGCAATCGCTTTCGGCCTCGAGAAGACCGCCGGGGTGATCACCGGTGCGGCGGCGATCATGGCGGCCGTCTTCATCTCCTTCGCCGGCGCGCCGATCGCCACTGTGAGCCAGCTCGGCGTGGGGCTCACGGTCGCGATCCTGCTGGACGCTACGGTGGTCCGGATCGTCCTGTTGCCGGCGCTGATGCTATTGCTGGGCGATCGGGTCTGGCATGTCCCGACCGCTCTTCAGCGGGTGCTGCCGCGTTTTGACCTCCATGGAGCTTCTTCGGGCGATACGGGTGCGTGAAACATTCCTTCGAGCGGGCGGCCTTCGCGTGCGCCGATTGGTGAGCGCGATGTTGCTGGCTGTGATGGCGCTGGGCGCATCGGCCGGCGCCGCGGTCGGGCCGGACCGCGCCGAATACGTCAACCGCCTGGAGTCGATCTGCAGGCCAGGCGTCGAAGCGACCCAGCAAGCGGTTCGGGGCGTGCGCTCAGACGTTCAAGCCGAACGCCTCGCCGTTGCGGCGGGAAAGCTTGGCAGGGCCGCGGCGATCTTCGACGGGACCGTGCACAGGATCTCGGCCGTTCCGCGCCCGCTGCAGGACGCGGGGCATCTTGCCAAGTGGTTCGGGTTCCTGAAGCTCCAGAAGTCCTATCTGGCTCGCGCGGCCGCAGCTCTGCGCGCGGAGCGCATCACCCGCTATCAGCACAACGCCGTGCTCTTCGTCCACAACGGCAATCTCGCCAACGACGTGGTGATCGCCTACGGCTTCAACTACTGCCGCTTCAAGTTCTCCCGCTTCGACTGAGATGATTTCGCACGCCTGAAATTTCACCCGATCGCGGTAGAAAGAAGTTTTATTTGATTTCTGCGCTTGACCACGATGTCAGGGCCAGACTGTTGACTTTCGCGGTTGAGTGATGTACTAATTAGCGGAGAGCAAGACTTCCTCGGGTCCCCCTGGCTCGGGGAACATGCCACCCCCACCTAGGGTGGCAGCGGGGCCAGCCCGGATTCCTGTGCCGGGAGGCGCCACAGCGGTACCCACTGCGCGCCCGTTCGGGGTCCTTTCCCGGGTCCCTGGGCGAGTCGTGGTGGAGGAGGGAGTGGCCGGTCGCCTATCGGGGCTCTTCCCAGCCCACGGCGCCCGGCCCCCTGCTTACCTTCTCTCTCGGTGCATTTGCCGGGCCGGCCATGGCCCGGTGCCATCCGACCGCCGACGTTTCTCTCGCCGGCGGCATTCCGCGATCGCCTCCTCGAAGGAGACGCGCGAAAAGTCCGGCCAGAGCTCATCGGAGAAGACGAGCTCCGAATCGGCCACCTGCCAGAGGAGATAGTTGGACAGGCGCCTCTCGCCGCCTGTTCGTATCAGCAGCTCGGGGTCGTTCATATCGGGCGCATAGAGGCCGGCCCGGAATTCCTCCTCGGTCGTCCCCTCGAACGCACGGGCCGCGCGCAGGATCTCAGCCCGCCCGCTGTAGTTGAAGGGAACGAAGAGGGTGATCAGATCATTGGCGGCGGTCAACTCATCGGCCCACTGCATCCGCTCCGCAAGGCCCGGTGGAACCGGATTGCCGCGCTCGCCGATGAAGCGCAGGCGCACGTTCTCGGCGTGGAGTTCAGGCGTGACCCGGTCGATGTACTCCGAAATCAGATCGATCAGATCGTTGACCTCCGTCTGGGGGCGGGCCCAGTTCTCGGTCGAGAGGGCGTAGACGGTGAGCTCCCCGATCCCGAGGTCCACGGCGTCGCGCAGTCTCGCTCGCACGTTCTCCGCGCCGGCTCGGTGTCCCGCGGCCACCGGCAGCCCGCGCGCCTTCGCCCAGCGCCCGTTGCCATCGGTGATGATGGCGACGTGGACGGGGACCTGGCGTTCATCCATGGCGGCGCAGGCGCATCGCGACCATGATCAACCGCACGGTCGGGTCGAGTGATTCGAACAGACGCCCCCTGATCGGCCGAGCGTATCCACTGTCGGCGCTGGGAGCGCTCAGGTAGTAGCCGGCGACCCCGGCGAGGATGGCGCGGTGTCTGCGCGCGTGGGGCAGATGCGCGACGGCTGCTTTGGCACGGCCGGCGAGCAGGCCGATCCGATTCGCCGCCTGCTCGCTGTCGACGAAGTAGCTCAGGTAGTTGTGCTCACCGGCCTCGAGGTCGTCCTCGCGGTCGATCAGGTCGTCGAGCAGCACGGTCAGTGCCCCGATCGGAGGGAAATAGGCCGCATCGATCTGGGCCGCCTCATCGGCCGTCGTCCTAGGGTCGGCCGCGGCGGCGATCAGGGCGTGGGTCGCCACAGAAGAGCAAGCCCCGGCTGCCAGCTCCCACCAGAGGTATCCCGGCGCGGCCTCATGCCGGCCCGCCCACGCCTCGAGCTCGTCTGCGCCGGCCCGCGCCGCGGCATGTGTGTAGCTCTGTCCCTCGCCGCAGCGGTTGGCGCTGCGCCGGAGCAGCGGCAGCATCCGCTCGGAGGCGGGCAGTTGCGCCACCGCGTCTTGGCAGGCGCCTACCAAGGCATCCAGGTAGCCGCCGTCCTCGCGCTGTGGGTGATGAACGTAATAGTCGCCTGGCTTGGTTCCGGGAGAAACGGCGTCACAGATCGCCGCGTGCAGTGCAAGGCCATCCGCCAGTGGATCGCCTACCCGCTCCTCGCCGATCGAGTCCAGATAGTCGATCGCGATCTGCAAAGGCGCTATCGCCTGCAGCGCCTCGGCTCGACGCGCCGGCGGGGCCAGGATCGCGAAGACCGCCGTGGCTTCGGGGTTTCGGCCATTCGTTTGCAGGGCCGAGATCGCACCGGCTCGCAGGAGGGGGTCGGGAATGGCCAAAGCACGCAGCCGCCAGCGGTCCAACTCGCCGCGCACGAGCGGGAGGATCTCTCGCTCGTAGGCAATGAGCGACGAAACCGCCGTGGCCGCGTTGGCGGCAAATTCTGATCCCATCCCCGTAGTGTCGTCGCTGCTCCGATCCGCCGTCCACCCTCAAGGAGCGCGGAGCTCGGCAAGGGAGCGCTCGATTCCCTCTACCAGGACCTCGATGTCCGGCGCCGCCACACGGTCGGCGTTGAGGCCGAAGACCATCTGACCGGCGTACGTGACGACCGCGATGCCAATCCTGTGGCCGGCGAAAAGCGGCACGAGGGGAAGGACCTCGACCAGGGGTGCGCCGAGCGCGTACATCCGCTCCTCCGAGGCGCGGACGTTGGTGACGGTCAGATTGAACATCCGGGTGCCGCCGAACATGGACCGCGCGAGGAGGGCGCCGGCGAGCGGCGGCCCCATGTCGGCGAGGTCGACGATCGTCTTGCCGCCGGTGCGTTGGGAGCCGCCCTTGAGCTGTTCGGCCCGCTCGACGACCCGGCGGTAGCGGGCGATCGGGTCCTCCTCGGTCACGGGGAGCTCGACGAACAGCGAGGTCAGCTCATTGCCGAGCGCATGCTCCTTGTCCTGGGAGCGGATGTTCACCGGCACCTGGGCGCGCAGGTCTCCCTCCTCCATGGGGTCGCCACGGGATAGCAGCAGGTGTCGCAGGCCCCCGGCGCAGAGCGCCAGCACGACGTCGTTGACGGTGCCACCGAGGCGCGTCTTCGTCTCCTTGATGTCGGCGAGGTCGAACCGGACAGTGGCAAAATGCCGCGTGCCACTCATCGGCCCGTTGAGGCTCGAGTGCGGCGCCCCGATCACCTCATCGCGCGCGATCAACTCCAGCGCCGCTCGCGCCCGATCGAAGGATTCACGTGGGTGCAGCGCCGCGCCGACACCGGCGCGCGCCCCGCGCGCCACGAGGCCGGGCGAAAGCCAGAAACGGCCCTGGCCGTTCTCCTCCGCCACCTCGTTGTCCGGCAGCGGCTGTGGAAGGGGCGCCGCCGGGTCCGGGGAGGAATCGAGCAGAACGTTTCCGATGTCGACCGAGCCCACGCCATCGACGAGGCAGTGGTGTGTCTTCGTGACAAGCGCCCAGCGCCCGCCCTCGAGCCCGTCGAGCAGCATCATTTCCCAGAGCGGCCGGTGGCGGTCGAGGCGATGCGACCAGAAGTCCCCGAGCCACTGGTGCAGCTCGGCCTCGCCTCCCGGCGGCGGCAGCGTCGCGCGACGAAGATGTGCCTCGGGGTCGTACCCCTCCACCTGCTCCCAGGTCAGCCACCGGAGCGGGCCGGCGTGCGGGCTGGAGAGCCGCTGGGCGAAGCGCGGCATCATCGCCGCCCGCCCGCGCAGGTGGTCGCCGAGCTCCTCTGTGTCCGGCGTCCCGCCGCCGGGGAGCGGGTCGAAGATGAGCGCCGCGCCGATGTGCATGTGGGCGGCGTCGTCAGCCTGCTCGAGCTCGAGGAACATCGTGTCCAGCATGCTGAGCTGCTCAGCCATCGACGTGAACCTAGCGCCGGCAAGGCGCGCGGGAATCGGGGTAAACCCGAATGCCTGTGTGCGGTTCGCCGGCGCCGCCGGCGACAGCGGCCTGCTGAGCGCTCCCGCGAGCTCTAGAAGTTGAAGACGTTCTCGCAGCCGGGCCCGAACGAATCGACTCCCGGCGGGTCGATTGGAATCTCGGCCCGGAAGCAGGAGTCTTCGACGCCCGGGCCGCCATCCATGAAATCGCTGCCGGGGCTTCCACCGAGGACGGCGTCTTCGTCGCCCGGCCCGCCGAAGACCCTGTCGTCTCCGCCGGTGCCATGCACCCGGTCGGTCCCGGCGCCGCCGTCGAGCTGGTCGTTGCCGCTGTTGATCCGCACGCCTGGTTTTATTTCATCGCTCTCGGCACGTTCAAGGCCCCCTCGTATCTGATCGTCACCCGACCCGCCGCAGATGAGGTCGTTGCCTTCGAGGCCCTCGATCGAGTCGTTGCCGGCGCCGGCGACTATCACGTCGTTCCCCGCCGTCCCGTGGAGTTTGTCATCGCCTGACGTGCCCATGATCGTCGCCGGCTGTCCGAACGCCGAGGTCGCGGTGCAGTTTTCGTCGACCTGGGCGGGGTCGGTGGGAATCCCGCACTCCGCTTCAGGGGGCAGGAGCTGTTCGCGCCGTTTGGGATCCCCCGTGTAGAGCGCAGAGTAGGTGTAGTAACAGAGGACGTCCTCATCGGAGGCGCTGCTCTCGTGGAATGTCGCACCCGCCAGGGTCACGTCTCCGAGGGGGCTTGCACCGGCTCGCACCGACCCGGTGCGGTCGAGGTCGAACGCCGTCGTCCGCGGGCCACCGGTGAACCCGTCGCCGTTCAGGTCGAAGCGGGACCAGTCGAGTTTCGCCGCCCGGGTCCGTTTGACCTGCCCGACGAATGACTGAAGGTCCGCCTCGGTGTAGCGATGGTCGTTGTTGACGTCGAGGATCGCCATCCGCACCGGCGAGCCGGCAGGGGTCGGGGGGCCGGGCTGGTCCAGGGAGAGGACGGCGCGGTAGGCATCGAGCGCGGGCGCGGCCGGGCGCGCGCAGCCGGCGGCGGGAGCCGCCGGATTGGCGACGATGGCCGTCTTCACCTGCTGCGGCGTCAGGTCCGGGGCGATCGACCAGAGGTATGTCGCCACTCCCGCGATCACCGGGCTGGCCTGGCTGGTGCCGGTCAGGTTCAGCGGACGGCCGCGCCGGTCGAATGAGTACACGTTCTTGCCGGGTGCCGCGACCGACCCGCCCGAATTCGAGGTCGGGTTGAGGCAGGCCAGGCCGGAGGAATCCGCTGTCTCCTGGACGTTCTCGACCGAGAGCGTGTTCTGGAGGGGGGGAATCGGTGTGCCGTTTTCGTCGCGCAGATCGCCGCGGATGGCGGCCGCGGACCAGACGCTGCCCGCGCGTGCCAGGCCGCCGGAGGCGCCATCGTTTCCGGCAGACGTCGCGTGGAGCACCCGCCCCTCGAGCCCCTTTTCACGGACGAGGTCGATCCACTCGACCGCCATCGGGCGCAGGCTGTCGTCATCGAGGCCGGCGTTGAAGCCGAGGCTCGTATTGAGGACGACCCTTCCGTGGACCGCGTCGATCGCCTGGGTGAACTTGAGCGCGTCGGCGGTCAGCGAAGAGTCGTTGAGCGCATCGACCGGCACGAGCTGGCCGCGCAGCGGGAAGACCCCGGTCACCAGTCCCGCCGGGGTGCCGTCGTTGGCGAGGTCGCCGAACACGATTCCGGTCACGTGATAGCCATGATCGTGTCCCGGCAGTCCGGGCCGCGGCCGGTCGATCCTGTGGGGGTCATAGGACGCGTTCACGTGGTGGGAGAGCGGCCCGTTGCCGAAGTCGTCTCCGATCACGACGGTCGGGGCGGACGCCGAACTGGCGGCGCCGCGCGCGTTCCACGCCGCGCTGACACCGCTGGCCAGCAGGTGGCTGAGCGCCTTCCTCTGGGAGCTCGAGGGCGGCGCGGCAACCCGCTGCGGAACGTCATCGGGGCTCGCCATCACGCTCACATCCGCGGATGCCACTCCCTTCATTCGCGAGACTCGCCCGACGATCTGCTTCAGGGTGCGGACTCTCCCCGGATCGGGGATGGCGACCAGCAGCAACCTGGCGCCCTTGACCGCCGCGACGACTCCCCCTCGTACCGATGTCAGCATCTGGTTGACCTGGCCCGTGGAGGCATCGGGAGCGACCTCGACGACGATCTCGCGACGGGCCACCTCGACCTTTCCGAGACGCGATACGAATGCCGGCGACTGGGGCTGGACGCGGAAGACGTTTTGGATCGAGCCTGTCGCCGGCTTCCCCCGGGGCCCCCCGAGCCGCACGCCCACCCGCTTCCTTCTGTGCTTCTTGGCCCGGTGTCGTTTCAGGTTCTCGCGAGCGGTCCCACGCCCCGCTGAAGCGCCCCGTGTCCCCGGGCCGAATGCGTGAAAGACGCCGGTTGCGGCATCGCCGTCATCGGTCGCGTCGGCCACGCCGCTCGCGGGAAGGGCCGCAACAAGGAAAAGCGAGACGGTGCCGGCCTGGGCCAGACGCCGGCGATATCGACGCAACGTGCTCCCTGACACGGATGGTCCTCCTATGCCGCTTGAGGGATATCCGACCCTACATGGCCCCCGCGCGAGTTTCTCAGACTGGTACCACGTTGTTCACGGCGGTACCGGTGCTTGACAACTGGAAGTCCCAGCAGGTCTCGGCGAAGACAAGCTGCGGGACGAAGGCCACGCGTCGCCACCGCGGCGCATAGCCTCGTCCAGCTTCAGCGAGCGAGCGCGCCGGCGGCGATCAGGCCGAGCATCTCCCCGAAGAGGGCATCGTCCGTCGCCCGCGGGTCGATCAGCTTTTCGAGCGAGATCCCGCTGAAGAGGGCGAAGATCCCGTCGACGAACCGATCCACCGGCATCGCGAGCTCCACCCCGGCGTTCTCGATCTCCCTTTTCACGAGCTCGGTGATCGCGCCTTTCGCTTCCCTGAACCTGGCCCGGAAGCGCCTGCCGATCCTCTCGTCGCGGGCCGCGACCGAGCAGAATTCATGGAATAGCTGCTCCCAGGCGCGTTCGCGGCCGAAGTAGGCGCTGAAGACAGAGCCGAGGTCGGCGGCCTGTCGGTCGGCGGGGCCCTCGCCGATGATCGACTCGACCTGGGCGATGTGGGCCTGGAAGCGGCGCTCGACTATCTCGAGCAGCATCTCCGCCTTGCCGGAGAAGTTGGAGTACACCGCCTTGCGCGTGTAGCCGGCGCGGTCGGCGATCTCCTCCAGCGAGCTCTCGGCGTATCCCCGCTCTTCGAAGACCTCGCGGGCGGAGGCCAGCAGCTGCTCCCGCGTCAGCCGTTGCCGCTCCGCGCGGGTCAGGCGCGTCGGTCTAGGTGTTGAGGTAACAGCATGCACCTGGGAACATAGTGTAACCTGAGCGTCGGATGGACGGACCAGACCGGAGCTCGCCCTCGCTGTTCGGCCGCTTCACGGCGGCGACCTCGCAGTTCGGGAACAAGCACGGCTTCTACCTCGGGCGGCGCCTGACCAAGATCCACGTCGCCGTCTATCGCCGCTCCGGCGGCAGGCTCGCAGGCCACCTGCCGGGGTGGCCCGGAGCGCAGATCGTCCTCATCGACCACGTCGGGGCGAGGAGCGGCCGGAGGCGAACCTCGCCGGCGATGTACCACGCCGACGGGGACTCGATCGTCG
This sequence comes from uncultured Solirubrobacterales bacterium, assembly GCA_963737575.1. Classification (GTDB taxonomy): domain Bacteria; phylum Actinomycetota; class Thermoleophilia; order Solirubrobacterales; family 70-9; genus VRUE01. The sequence continues at coordinate 489,357 of CAVTTJ010000009.1, read as the reverse complement.
TCGCCGCCTCAAAGGGGGGGCAGCCGACCAACCCTGCCTGGTTCCACAACCTGATGGCGCACCCGGAGACGACGATCCAGATCGGCCCGGAGACGCGGGAGGTCACCGCAAGGGCGGCGACCGGGGAGGAGCGGGAGCGCCTCTGGCCCGGCTTCGTCGCCTTCTATCCCGGCTACGAATTCTTCAAGGCCAACGCGGGGGATCGTGAGATCCCGATCGTGATCCTCGAGCCGCGCGAGTCGGGGTAGCGCGAAACACGCGTCCAGATCGCAGAATGCCGCCGTCGAAGGGGCTAGGCTGCGATCGGGTGCGAAATTGAGTCCTCGAAGCTGCAAGTGGAGTTTCCCTCTCGCAGTCGTGCCGATCGCCGTGGCGTTGGTCGTCCCGGCTTCCAGCAGCGCCGTATTCCACTCCAGTCAGGGCGGGGAGCCGCCGGTGACGAACACGCCGACGAACTCGTTCTTCTTCGACTGGAACAGCGACAGCGCCAACGTCCGGTACTGCATAACCGTGTACCGGAACAGCACCTCGTTCGAAAGGGGCTGCATACCGTCCCCCACGACCTACTACACGGCCGGACAAACCGGCACCTTCTCGCAGACCGAGAACTCGCTGCCCGACGGCACCCTCGTCGCCACCTATCCGAGCGAATACATCGACGAAATCGGCCTCTATCCATGCCCGGCCGAACTGTGTCACTCCAGCACCCTGATCGACCTGAACCAGCCCGTCCTGACGGTGTACGCGGCCGGCACCGCCACCTACACGAACAACCCGCAGGTGCCGATGCACATCGAATACAGCGACGCGATGAGCCAGCCGTGGTTCGCCGGCGGCGATGGCGCGGCGGTGTACGTCTGCGCCCGTCGCGACCGGCCGTGCACCGACTCCGACGTCCATAACTACGACCCGAACTGCAGTCACGTGAACACGCCGCGCCTGTCCTCGCCGGGGACGCCGAAGTCGAACTCGTTCGACTGCACCTTCAACCTCAGCGCCGAAGCCGACGGCCCCGTCTACCTGTGCGCGACCGCCGCCGACCAGTCGATCCCCGACCCCGACCCGAACGCCAATGAAGCCCTGGCGATGTTCCCGACCCACGTCAACCAGTTCGTCAACCCGGCCACAGGCACGGAATGGACCGCCGATTCCGCGAACCTCGCCGAGAACTCCTGCGGCAGCGTGATCCTCGACCGCGGCCCGCCGGCGATCGGAATCACCGCAAGCGACACGACCCCCGCGACGGGTGACCTGGTGACCTTCAGCGCTTCCGGCAGCGACCCGCTGTCCGGCCTCTCGGGGCCGTTCACCTGGGACTTCGGCGACAACACCGCAGCCAAACAGGGCCCCAACATCACCCACACCTACGGCAGTCCCGGCACCTACCACGTTCAGGTGACGGGACACGATGGGGCCGGCAACGAAGGATCGGCCGCGGTCGATGTGGTGGTCAAGAACCAGGGCGGGGTCGGCGGAGAAGGCACCGTCACCAACAAAGCGCCGGCGGCCGCCGCGATCGGCGAAAAGCTGGGCGTCCAGCGGGCAAGCCTGGGCGCGCTCAACGTGGTCGCGCCGAAGAAGCACAAGCTTGGAAAGAAGCCGACGCCGATCCTCCTCTCGCTCGTCGCGAGCGGCCCAGGTGCCTTCCAGGCCGCCCTCAGCAAAGGGCCCAAAGTCGTCTCGAAGGGCGCCGGCGTGCTCGCCAAAGCGGGCACCTTCGGGTTCAAGCTGGAGGTGCCGAAGGGGCTCGCTCCCGGCTCCTACAAACTGCGGCTCACCTTCGTCCCCGACGGCGCCAGCACGGGGACGACGAAGACCATCCCGATCAAGTTCTTCCGCCCGGCCTCCAAGCACCGGCATGCCGCGCGCGCCAGCGTCGCGGCGCCGGCCGGTCAGGCGGGCGCGGTCAACGTCGAGGGTGGCCCGCCACCGGCGCCGGGCTACGGACGCTGACCGTCGGGCGCCGTCTTCGAACGGGTCGTCGCCTGCTCAGGGATCCGCCAGTGCGGCTGCTAGGTTGAGCGCTCAAATTCCGAGCCGCCTCGCACGTGCGATGGCGGACGGGGGACCCACGAAGTTGGGGCGAGTGGGCCGGTGATCCGGCCCTAGCGGTATCGGCCGCAAGCCCGTCAGCTAACCCCGTAGGAACCGACAGAGGAGGTGCGAGATGAAGGCGCAGATTCCCCGACGCTCATTGACACCGCTGCTCGAATCGCCGATGCCGATCTATATGACAGGCGTCGCAATCGGGATGGTATGCGGGTTCCTGGCGATCCTGATCCTCCTCGGCGTGCTCACCGCCTGAGCGGCTCAGGCGGCGATCAGGTCGGCGGCCCGCTCGGCGACCATGATCGTCGGGGCGTTCGTGTTGCCGCTCGGAATCGAGGGCATCACCGAGGCGTCGACGACGCGCAGTCCATCCACTCCCCGTACCCGAAGCTCCGGGTCGACGACCGCATCCTCTCCGGTCCCCATCCTGCAGGTCCCAATGGGGTGGTAGAGGAGGTCGACGCGGCGGCGAAGGTCGGCGACCAGGTCCTCGTCGGTGTCGACCCCTTCCTCGGGGTGCAGGCGACGGCCGAACACCTCGGCCAGCGGCGTGGTTGCGGCGATCTCCCTCGCCAGCCTCGTCCCCGCGACGAGCGCCTCCACGTCCTCGGGCTCGGCCAGGGTGTTCGTGAGGATCCGCGGCGCGTCGGTCGGGTCGGCCGAGCGCAGCCGCAGCAGGCCCCGGCTCCGCGGCGCGACCAGCACCGGCCCCAGCGTCGCGGCGTGGCCGTCGTATTCCTCGAAGCCGTGGTTGACGAAGTAGGTCGGCGCGAAGTGGAACTGGAGGTCGGGCTGGGCAAGGCCGCGTCGGCTGCGGACGAAGGCGAACGCCTCGGCGACCGACGAGGTCAGCGGGCCGGTGCGGCGGAGCGCCCACTCGAGCATCGCCCGTGGGCTTTCCCCCTCGGTGAGTGAGCCACCTCCGGGGACGTCCCAGACCGAGGACAGGTAGGGATGGTCCTGGAGGTTTCCGCCGACGCCCGGAAGATCGACGCTCGCGGCGATCCCGAGCTCACGCAGCTGATCGGCGGGGCCGATCCCGGAGAGCATCAGGAGCTGGGGCGAGGCGAGCGTGCCGGCGGCGAGGATCACCTCGACCTCGGCCCGCGCCACGCTCTCCCTGCCGCGGCGGCCCGCGTAGCGGATGCCCCTCGCGCGGCCGCCCTCGAGCTCGAGCCCCAGCGCCTGGACGCCGGTGATCAGTTCGAGGTTGGGACGGCCCAGCGCGGGCCGCAGATAGGCATCGGCGGTGCTCCACCGCCTCCCGCGCCGCTGGGTGACCTGGACCAGCGCGGCGCCGTCCTGCTCGTGACCGTTGTAGTCGTCGACGCGCGGGATCCCGGCCTCCTCGCAGGCGGCGAGGAAGCGTCCCGTCAGCTTCCGCGGCGAGCGCTCGTCCTCGACCCGGAGCGGGCCGCCGACGGCGTGGTGCTCGGAGGCTCCGCGCTCGTTGTCCTCGGCCTTGAGGAAATAGGGCCTGACGTCCTCCCAGCCCCAGCCCGGCGCGCCCTCCCGCACCCAGCGCTCGTAGTCGAGCGGGTGCCCGCGCACGTAGAGCATCGCGTTCATCGAGCTCGAGCCGCCGAGGCCCTTCCCGCGGGGCATGTAGAGGGAGCGGCCGTCACAGTGCGGCTCGGGCTCGGTGTTGAAGTCCCAGTCGAGCTTGGTGCGGAACTGGTTCGCGAAAGCGGCCGGGATCTTGATGTTGAGATTGCGGTCGCGGCCGCCGGCCTCGATCAGGGTCACGCTCACCGCGGGGTCTTCGCTGAGCCGGGCGGCGAGCGTGCAGCCGGCCGACCCTGCCCCGACGATCACGTAGTCCGCCATCGATACGCCTCGGTCAGGGAGCGAGGCCGACCACGGCCTCCGGGGTCGCCACGCGGAAGCTGAAGCTCTCCTCGAGGTAGAGCTCGACCGAGCTCGCGTCGTGGCTCGCGTAGCCGATCGAGAGGTCCTGGCCGGAGTCGAAGAGGAAATCGCCGCCGCGGAGGCTGAGCACCGCGCCGCCGTCGACCGCCGGGGCCCAGACGATGGGGCCGCCGAGGATCTCGCGGAGGTGCTCGAAGAGCGGGTATCCGCCGTGCTCGGCGGTCTCGAGGACCCGGGTGTGGGGCTCGGGCCCCAGGGCCAGACCGTAGGGGCCGTCGACGCCGACGCCGCGCAGCGCGTCGACCGCCCTCGCGACGTGGGCCGGGTAGCGATCGCAATCCTCGCCGAGGGCGATCGCGTCGTTGGTCGAGGCGGCGACCATCCCGGTGATCGAAGCCGGCTCCCAGCCGTGGAAGACGGCGGCGTTCTCGGCGCTCGCGATCCTCATTGCGGCGCCGTCGAGCTCTCCGAGGTCGATGTCGGGCGCCCCGCGCTCCGCGTCTTCGAGCTCGGAGCGGGAGACGGAGAACTCGGCCCGCAGCTCGACCAGGCTCTGGACCCGCCGGCGCCGGGCGGCGACTCCCTCCCAGGGGGCATCGGGGAGCTCCTCGGAGCGGCCGAGGTTGGAGGCCGAGAAGTCCCAGCCGTGGGGCCCGTCGAAGTCGACGAGCCGGCGTGCCGCCAGGGCGGGGCGCAGGCGCTCGCGCGCCTCATCGTCCAGCAGCCGCCACCCCCGGTCGGTGATCGGCGCCTGCCCGCGCAGCAGGTGGCTCATCGGGGGCTTCCCCGGAGGCTGCCGATGCCGAGCGCCTCGGTCCCGGCAAGGGCCGCGCCCCTCTGCCGCCGCCTCCCCGGTCGCCTCGGCCTCCGACTCCTCGCCGTGCTCGACCACGTCGCCCTCCTGGAAGAGGATGCCGCGGGCGATCTCGCGCCAGAGGGGGGTTCGGCGCAGGAGGAACTCGAGGTCCATCGAGAAGTGCTTGAACTCCTCGCCCTGGGCGTCCTTCATGATCGCGAGGGCCTCCGGGTCCGACTCCACCGCGAGGCGCTGCTCATACCACCCGATCGCTTCCGCCTCCTCGGTCACGGAGGCGCAGAGCCTGGCGAACGTCCGGGTCTCCTCCGGAAGCTCCTCGGGCGGCTCGTGATACTGGTCGAATCCCACGGCGACGCTCCTTTCAGACGATCGGCTGAGTCTCTTGTATTACATATCCCCATGAAGGGCGACCTGCTCTACGAGGGCCACCGGATCGAGTACGAGTCCTACGGAGATGGAGACCGGCTCCTGGTCCTCGTCCATGGATTGCTGATGAGCCGTCGGATGTACGAGGGGCTGGCGCCGGAGCTGGCCCGGCGGGGGAACCGCGTCGTCTGCGTCGACCTCCTCGGCCACGGCCGCTCCGACCGGCCCGAGGACCTGCGCCTGTACTCGATGCCGCTGTTCGCCCGTCAGGTCGCGGCCCTCCTCGACCACCTCGAGGCGCCGGAGGCGGTGGTCGGCGGAACCTCCCTCGGGGCCAACGTCGCCCTCGAGCTGGCGGTCAGCGAATCGGAGCGCGCGCTCGCCCTGTTCGTCGAGATGCCGGTCCTCGACAACGCCCTGCCGGCGGTCGTAGCGACCTTCGGCCCGCTCCTCCTCGGCCTCCGGTTCGCCAGGCCGGCGTTCGAGCTTGTCTCCCGGGTGACCTCCGCGCTCCCGCGCAGCTTTCACCTGGTCGACCTCGGGCTCGACCTGGTCCGGCAGCGGCCCGGACCCTCCGGCGCCGTGCTCGAGGGCCTGCTGCTCGGCGAGTCCGCTCCCCACCGCGAGGAGCGGCGCAGGATCGAGCAGCCGACCCTCGTCATCGGCCACCCGCGCGACCCGGTGCACCCGTTCAGCGACGCCGGGATGCTGATCGAGGAGCTGCCCCGCGCCCGCCTGCTGGAAGCGACCTCGATCCTTGAGTGGCGGCTGACGCCGGGACGGTTGACCGGTGAGCTGGCAACGTTCCTGGACGAGGTCTGGGGCCGAGCCGAAAGCCCGGTGACCGCGGTCTAGACGTGGCCGCTGGGGAGGTGCCAGTGGTGGGGCGAGATCATCTCGCCGGAGGACTCCGGGCCCCAGGATCCCTGCTCGTAGTTCTCGAGCGGGGGAGGATTCTGCAGCAGCGGTTCGGCCACCTCCCAGAGGCGCTCGACACCTTCGGAGGTCGTGAAGAAGGTGCGGTGGCCGACCATCACGTCGTGGATCAGGCGCTCGTAGGCGTCGAGCCTCTGCTCGGCGCCGCCGAATCCGTCGCTGTAGCTGAACCGCATGTGGGCCTGCCCGAGCCGCAGCGTCGGGCCCGGCAGCTTGGCGAGGAAGCTGGCCGAGATGCTGCCCGGGTCGCCGAGCTCGAATGTCAGGTGGTCGCAGCCGAAGCTATCGGCGAAATGCCTGGTGTCGATCGGGAACATCCGGCGCGGGGGCTTGCTGAACGAGACCGTCAGAACGTGGCGTGACTGGGCCAGCCGCTTGCCCGTCCTCAGGTAGAAGGGCACGCCGGCCCAGCGCCAGTTGTCGACGAATGCGGTCAGCGCGACGTAGGTCTCGGTGTCGGAGTCGGGCGCCACTCCGTCTTCCTCCCGGTATCCGTCGTACTGGCCGCGGACGGCGAGGTCCGGGTCGATCGGAAGCATCGCGTCGAAGACCTTCTGGCGCTCGGCCATCAACGATTTCGAGCTGAGCTCGTTCGGCGGCTCCATCGCGACGAAGCCGAGCACCTGGAAGAGATGGGTGACCACCATGTCGCGGATGGCGCCCGTCTGCTCGTAGAAGGAGGCCCGCATCCCGATCCCGAGGGTCTCCGGGACGTCGATCTGGACGTGGCTGATGTGGTTGCGGTTCCAGACCGGCTCGTACATCCCGTTCGCGAACCTCATCGCGAGCAGGTTCTGGACCGCGTCCCGGCCGAGGTAGTGGTCGATGCGAAAGATCTGCTTCTCGTCGAACACCTCGTGGAGGAGGGCGTCGAGCGAACGGGCCGAGACCAGGTCGGTGCCGAATGGCTTCTCGAGGATGATCCGGGACCGGGGCGCGAGCCCCGCCGCTCCCAGCCCTTTTATGACCCCGGCGTGGGCGCTCGGCGGCAGCGAGAGATAGTGAAGCAGCCGGGCCTCTCCGTCCAGCTCGTCCTCGGCGCTCCGAACCGCGTCGCGAAGATCGTCGAGGCTGTCGCCGAGGTTCGCGAACCGCAGCGAGGCGGCGAAGCGCTCCCACGAGGAGTCCGTGACCGGCCCGGGCCCGCAGTTCTCCACGGCCTCGCGCGCGAGGGAGGCGAACTCGTCGTCGGCCATCTCGCTGCGGGAAACGCCGACGATGACGAAGCGGTCCGGCATCAGCCCGGCCTCGGCGAGGTGGAACATCCCCGGCAGGAGCTTCCGCCTCGCGAGGTCGCCGGTCGCCCCGAAGAGGACGATGACATGGTCGTCGGGGACCGTGGCCGCCGCGGCGACGGCCGGTGCCTCAGCGGTCTCGACGCTCATGCGGACAGTTTGACGGACGGCCGGATCGGCCGACCGGCAACCTCGATACCGTCCCCCCGATGAACCACCTCACGCACGCCAAGAGTCGCCTTTTCCCAGTCCTACTCGCCCTCGCCGGCGCCCTACTCCTCTCCGTGGCGTCGTCCGCGCGCGCCGCGGACACCGTCTACTGGGGCAACTTCGGCGGCGGCACGATCCCGTTCGCGAATCTCGCCGGCGGGGGGACGGGAACACTCGACGTCACCGGCGCGAAAGCGTCCGGAGTCAACGGCCTCACGATCGACTCCGCCGCGGGGAAGATCTACTGGGTCAGCGCTGAACCTCCCAGAGTCCACTTCGCCAACCTCTCGGGTGGGGGCGGGGGCGAACTGAACACGGCCGGGGCGTCGGTGGAATACCCGCCGAGCTTCCTCATCGGCATCGCAATCGACCCCGCGCTCGGCCGCGTCTACTGGGCGAACAGCCGACTGAACAAGATCTCCTACGCCAACCTCGACGGAAGCGGAGGGGGAGACCTTGATACCACCGGCGCGACCGTCGACGAACCGTACGGGGTCGCCGTCGATCCGAGCACCGGCAGGATCTACTGGCCGAACAGGAACGGCATCTCCTTCGCGAGCCTCTCTGGCGGCGGCGGCGGCGATCTGAACACGGCGGGCGCGACCGTCAACGAACCCGCCGGCGTCGCAATCGACTCCGCGGCCGGGCGGATCTATTGGAGCAACTACGAACCCGGCGGGATCTCCTACGCCAACCTGAACGGCACCGGGGGCGGCGACCTCCCGACGACGGGGGCGACGATCCAGGAACCGTTCGGGGTTGCCGTCGACCCGACGGCCGGCCGGGTCTACTGGGCCAACGAACCCGGCAAGATCTCCTTTGCGAGCACGGGCGGAACCGGGGGCGCCGACCTCGACACGAGCGGGATCGGAGACGAAGAATGGGACTTCCCGATCCTGCTGAAAGCACCGAGCCCGGGAGCGGCGCCGGTTGCGAGCGGCGCCTCGAAGCCGGGCTCGACCCTCACCTGCGTCCCCGCGACCTGGGCTTCGGACCTGCTCGAGTCGTTCCTCTACCGCGCGCCGCAGAGCACCGCGATCCAGTGGCTGACGGGCGGTCAGCCGGTCCCCGGCGCGACGACCGCGACGCTGAAGGCAACGGCCGTGGGCGACTACACCTGCCAGAGCACGGCGACGAACCACGCCGGCTCGACCTCGCAGGCGAGCGCCCCGGTGGGTGTCTTCAAGCTCGGGAAGGTCAAGGTCAACGCCAAGAAGGGCACCGCGACGATCTCAGTCCAGGTGCCCGGGGCCGGCACCCTGAGCCTCTCCGGCAAGAAGGTCGTCAAGCAGAAGAAGACCACGAAAGGCTCCTCTGTCGCGACAGTCAAGCTCCTGGTCAAGGCCAGGGGGAAGGCGAAGAAGGCGCTGGCCAAGAAGGGCAAGGCAAAGGTCAAGGCCTCCGTCGGCTTCACGCCGCTCGGGGGCAGCGGCGGAAGTCAGACGAAGACCCTGACCCTGAAGAAGAAGCTGTCCGGCTGACTCAGCCCGGGGTCTCTTCGCCGTTCGGCATCAGCGCGTACCACTGACCGCCGAAGGCCTTGGCGTCGTTGCCGTTCGCTTCTCCCGGCTTTTTGTCTTCGATGAACGTGTAGAGCGGGTGGCCGTTGTAGGTCACCTGCATCGTCCCGTCTTTGCGTTCGGTCGTTCCGAGCATCGAGGCCTGGGCTCCGCCCTTGGCCGACGGTTCGCCCGAAGCGGTCGCCGGAGGCCATGCTTTTTCGCAACCCCCATAGCAGGAGGACGTCGTTCCCTTGTCCTTGTGGAAGTCGTAGAGGGTCATGCCTTCGGAGTTGACGATGACCTGACCGAGGTCGCCGCCCTTCCCGGTCGAGACGAATGTCGTCCCGCCCATGCTTTCCCCGCTCGTGGTCGAGCTGGACGTTTCGCCACCTCCGTAGGCGGCCCCGCTGCTGGCGCTTTCGGTGCTCCCTCCGCTGGACGTTTCGCCCGTCGTTTCACTGTTGCTGCTGCCGCAGCCGGCCACGACCAACGCACCGAGCACAGCAAAGGCGATGACCGCCAGGTAGCCCTTTTTCATCTGCGCTCCTCCTGGATCAGGTTTTGGACTGGATTCGCGATTCGGCAGGGTGTACGTGCGAATCGCGGGCGGGGTTCAGGACGTCGCGGCGGAGGAGGCGTGGCGGGGCCTTCCACCCCCATCTCACGATTCCGCGACTGGCGGCGTTTCTAGGGTATGAGCATGGATACGGGTTGGAACGTGTACGAGGGGCCGCTGGGCCCGCTGACCTTGATCGCGGGCCCGGCCGGGCTCCGCGGGGTGCACTTCCCCGGCCGCTCGCCGCGGCTCGACGAGGGCGCCCGGATCGAGCTGCCGGAGGTGACCGACCAGCTCGATCGCTACTTCGCCGGCGATCTGCGGGGCTTCGACCTCGAGCTCGACCTGCGGGGCCGGCCGCTGCAGCGGATCGTCTGGGGCCTGCTGCTGGAGATCCCCTACGGGGCGACGGTCAGCTACGGCGAGCTCGCGGGCCGGATCGAGCCCAGCGCCTACCCGGACGGGCTCGAGCCCTACAAACGGGCCCGCCTCGTCGGGTCCGCGGTCGGGCGGACCCCGACCCCGATCGTCGTCCCCTGTCACCGGGTGATCGGCGCCGACGGATCTCTGACCGGGTACGGCGGCGGCCTTCAGCGCAAGCAGGCGCTCCTCGACCTCGAGCGCCGGACGGTCGGTGGCGAGGACCCCGACCCGGCCTGGTCGACGCGCCAGCAGGCCCTGCTCTGAGCGGCGCGGAGATGCGGCCTGACATAGCATCGGGTCATGTGCAGAAACATCAGGACCCTCTACAACTTTGACCCTCCGGCCGGCGAGGATGAGGTGAACGCCGCCGCGCTTCAGTACGTGCGCAAGATCAGCGGCTTCAACAAGCCCTCGCAGGCCAACGCCGAGGCGTTCGAGGAGGCCGTGGCGGCGGTCGCCGAGGTCTCGGCCGAGCTCCTCGACCGGCTCGTCACCTCGGCGCCGCCGAAGGACCGCGAGGTCGAGGCGGCGAAGCGGCGGGCGCGGGCCGAAGCGCGCTTCGCCTAGAGCGCAGCGAGGAGCGGCGCCAGGGCCTCGATCACTTCGTCGAGGTCGGCCTGCTCCAGCGCCTCGAGAGTGCCGTTGGAGCGGGTCACCGCGATCCCGAGCGCGAGCGCGACGAGGAGCTCGGCGCGCAGCTCCGGGGAGGGGACATCGCGGGCGCCCAGCTCCCTGATCGCGGGGGAGAGGACCCGGTCGCGGATGATGGCCCGGGTGCGCTCACGGGCATCGTCGGTGAGGGTCGGGCTGGCGAGGGCGCGGCTGATCGGGCTATGGCCACGCTCGTCCCAGCGCCGCAGCAGCAGCTCGACCAGGGCGCGGGGGTCGCCATCGATCTCCTCCTCGCTCTCGCCGGGCTCGGCGATCGCGGCGAGGAAGAGACCCTCCTTGGAGTCGAAGTAGCGGGCGATCAGGGCCGGGTCCACGCCCGCCCGCTCGCCGATCTCGCGGGTGGTCGCCCGCTCGTAGCCGACCTCGTCGAATAGCTCCCTGGCGGTCCGCAGAAGCGCCTCTCGGCTCGCCTCGGAGTCGTGGGGGCGGCGGACCGCGGCGGTGCTAGTGTTGTCACCGCTCGATGTCATCAATTGCTGACAATACCACCGGGCACCCCGAGAGACAGCATTACGGCGTCACCTTCGCGGTCCTCGCCCTCGCCGGCGCCTCCTACGCGTTGCTGCAATCGGCGGTCGCTCCGGCCCTGCCGGAGATCCAGGCCGACCTCCACGCGTCGGCGACCTCGACCGCCTGGCTTCTGACCGGCTACCTGCTGAGCGCCTCGGTCCTGACCCCGATCATCGGCCGCCTCGGCGACATGTTCGGCAAGGAGCGGACGCTGGTCGCATCTTTGGCGATCCTCTCCTTCGGCGTCCTGCTGGCCGCGCTCGCGAGCTCGATCGGCGTCCTGATCCTGGCGCGGGTGATCCAGGGGTCGGGCGGGGCGATCTTCCCGCTGGCCTTCGGCATCATCCGCGACGAGTTCCCGCGCGACCGGGCGGCGCAGGGGATCGCGATGATCTCGGCGATCCTCGGCATCGGCGGCGGGCTCGGGATCATCCTCGCCGGGCCGATCATCGACACCTTCGACTACCACTGGCTGTTCTGGTTTCCCCTGATCCCGGTCGTCGGCGCCACTCTGGCGACGATCTTCTTCGTCCCCGAATCGCCGGTGAAGTCCCCCGGCCGGGTCGACTGGACCGGGGCCGCGCTGCTGACCGCCTGGGTCGTGCTGATGCTCCTCGGGATCTCCCAGACGGCCTCCTGGGGGTGGGGAGACCCGCGGGTGATCGCGCTGATCGTCGTTGCGCTCCTCGTCCTCCTTATCTGGGTCCGGGTGGAGAGCCGCACCAGGGAGCCGCTCGTCGACATGGCGATGATGCGGGTGCGCGGGGTATGGACCGTGAACGCCGCCGCCTTCCTCGTCGGCGCCGGCATGTACAGCTCGTTCATCCTCTTCCCGGAGTTCACCGAGACGCCGGCCAGCGCCGGATACGGATTCGGCGCCTCGGTCACGGAGGCCGGCCTCTTCCTGCTGCCATGCACCCTGGCGATGCTGATCGTCAGCCCGATCGCCGGCTGGCTCGCGGGAAGGGTCGGATCGCGGGTGACGCTGATCGCCGGCTCGCTGACGACCGCGGGGGCCTTCACCCTCGCCGCCGCCGCCCACCACCAACCGGTCGACATCTACGTCTCGACGGGGCTCCTGGGGGTGGGCATCGGCCTTGCTTTCGCCTCTCTTGCGAACCTGATCGTCGAGGCCGTGCCGCCGAGCCAGACCGCGGTCGCGACCGGGATGAACACCGTGATGCGGACGCTCGGCGGCTCGGTCGGGGGCCAGGTGGGCGCCAGCCTGATCGCCGGGACGGTGATCGCCGCCGGGCTGCCGGCCGAGCACGGCTTCACCCTCGCCTTCACCCTCTCGGCCGGGGCCTGCCTGATCGCGGCGCTGGCCAGCATCGCGGTCCCGAAGCCGCCGCGCCCCGCGGTCCAACCCGGCCCGGCGAGGCCGCTGGCGGCGGAGTCATGAGCTGCTACCGGAACATCCTCGTCGCCCTCGACGGCTCGCCCGACGCGGAGGCGGCGCTGCGCCACACCGTCACCCTCGCCCGCGACCAGAACGCGCTCCTGACGCTGCACTCCGTGGTGCCGCGGCCGCCGGTCCCGACCGGCGCCGGGGTGGCGCCGCCGCCGGACCTGACCGAGGTCCACGACTCGCTGTTGCGGGAGGCGGTCGAGGCCGTGCCCGATGACATTGGCGTCACCTCCCGGCTCGAGCACGGCGACCCCGCGGCGGCGATCCTCCAGCGCGTCGAGGAGGGGACGTACGACCTCGTGGTGATGGGGTCCCACGGCCACAGCCGGGTCCACCGGGCGCTGCTCGGCTCGGTCTCGGAGCGGGTCCTGAAGGGAGCGACGGTCCCGGTCCTGCTGATGCGGGCCGAGCGCGGCGCTACGGTCCAGCCGTGGCAGGCGGCGACGACACCAGCGCAGCCCGGGTGACCGTCAGCGGGGCCGTCCAGGGGGTCGGGCTCCGGGACGAGGCCGTCCGGCGCGCGCGGGACCTGGGGGTGATGGGCTGGGTCCGGCACGACGGGGACGGCATCCTGGTCCATGCCGAGGGCGCCGGGCCCGCGGTCGAGGAGCTGATCGAGTTCCTCGGAGAGGGGCCCGCGGGGGCGAAGGTCGAGGCGATCGAGGTCGAGCGGGTCAAGGTCGAGGGCCACGAGCAGTTCGCGATCCGCGGCGTCAGCGCCGGTGCGTTCGTGGTCCAGGAGCATGCGGCGACAGCCCACCACTTCGACCTCCGCCTCGAGGTCGGCGGCGTGATGAAGTCGTGGGCGGTCCCCAAGGGCCCGTCGATGGACCCGGCGACGAAACGGCTCGCGGTCGAGGTCGAGGACCACGAGATGTCCCACAACGAGTTCGAGGGCTCGGCCGGCGAGGGCCACGTGATCGTCTGGGACCGGGGCCGCTATGAGCAGGGAGGGAGGGTGCCGTGGCCCGAGGCCCTGGAGCGCGGGCATGCGGTCTTCGTCCTCCACGGCGACAAGCTCCAGGGAGGCTTCGCCCTGCAGCGGACGCGGCCCGGTGACAAGGCGCAATGGCTTCTGATCAAGCGCCGCGACGACGACGCCCGCCCGGGGTCTGACGTGACCGCCGAGCGCCCCGAGTCGGTGCTCAGCGGCCGCTCGCTGGACGAGTTGGCCGCCGGCGGCTAGGCCGCTCGCCTCGGCGCGGTGCGGCCGGGGCGCGGCGCCTCGCGGCCGCTGCGGATCGATCGCAGTGCCTCGACGGTGCGCGCGAGCGAGGGCGCGCGCCGTCGGCGCGTCCTCTGCTTCGTACCTGATGCCGTCCCTTTCGCCACGCCTGGAGACATACCCCAATTGTCCTACGGGCCAAACCTCCTTGCTCCAAAGCGGACAAATGAACATCGACCAATCAGGTCTCCTCAAACGTTTCGCTGAGACCGGGCCGGGTACCCACCGCGCCATGACAATCGGAGCCTCGATATTCCTCGTCGTCGTCGGCGCGATCCTCTACTTCGCGACCAACCCTCACCTCGCGCACGTGGACATCGACATCGTCGGCCTGATCCTGATGATCGCCGGCGCGGCCGGGCTGGTCCTCGGCTTCGTACAGCAGTCGATGGCGTCGAGGCGGTCCCGGCGCGACATCACGATCGAAGACCGCCGCGAGCCGACAGACTCCGGATACTGAGGGGGCTGCCTCCGATGGCCGCCGAGCCCAGGGCCGAAACGGTCGAGACGGATGTCCCCGGCCGCCTCGACCGGTTGCCGTGGTCCCAGTTCCACTGGATGATCGTGATCGGCCTCGGGGCCGTCTGGATTCTCGACGGCCTCGAGGTGACGATCATTGGCAGCATCGCCAGCCGCCTCACCGAAAAGGGGAGCGGCCTCACCCTCGACCCGAGCCAGATCGGAACCGCGGCGGCGTTCTACGTCGGGGGCGCCTGCATCGGAGCGCTCTTCTTCGGGCAGCTCACCGACCGGTTTGGCCGCAAGCGGCTGTTCCTCGTCACCCTCGGCGTCTACATCCTCGCGACGGTGGCCACCGCCTTCTCGTTCGCTCCTTGGTACTTCTTTGCCGCCCGGTTCTTCACCGGCGCCGGGATCGGCGGTGAGTACGCGGCGATCAACTCGGCCATCGACGAGCTGATCCCAGCCCGGGTCCGGGGCCGCGTCGACCTGATCATCAACGGCAGCTACTGGCTCGGGGCCGCCGGCGGTGCGCTGCTCGCCGTCCCCCTGCTCGACACGGCCCTGTTCGCCGCCGACTTCGGCTGGCGCATGGCCTTCGGCATCGGCGCCGCGCTCGGAATCGGCATCCTCCTCGTCCGTCGCCACGTCCCGGAGAGCCCGCGCTGGCTGTTCATCCACGGCCGCGGAGAGGAGGCCGACGAGATCGTCGGCCAGATCGAGCGCGAGGTCGAGGAGGAGACCGGCCAGGAACTTGACGATCCGGGGGAATCGATCACGATCCGGCCCCGCAAAAGGATCCGGTTCGGGGAGATCGCCCGTACCGCGTTCTCCACCTATCCCCGCCGCACCGTGCTCGGGCTGGCGCTTTTCGTCGGGCAGGCATTCCTTTACAACGCCGTGACCTTCGACCTCGGGACGCTGCTCAGCGAATTCTTCGAAGTCTCCTCGGGGACGGTTCCGCTCTACATTGCGCTATTCGCCTTCTCCAACTTCCTCGGCCCGCTGACCCTCGGCCGCTTCTTCGACACCGTTGGGCGCAAACCGATGGTCAGCGCCACATACCTTCTCTCGGCGCTGGTCACCGCCGCCCTCGGCGTGTTCCTGCTCCAGGGCAGTCTCACGACCTGGTCGTTCATGGCCTTCGTCCTCGCGATCTTCTTCATCGCCTCCGCCGGCGCCAGCTCCGCCTATCTAACGGTCAGCGAGATCTTCCCGATGGAGACCCGGGCGCTCTCGATCGCCTTCTTCTACGCGGCGGGCACCGCCGCCGGCGGCATCGCCGGGCCGCTCCTCTTCGGGCACTTGATCGCGTCGGGGAGCGAAAGCCAGGTTGCGATCGGGTTCTTCATCGGCGCAGCAGTGATGGCGATCGGTGGAATCGCGGAGGTCCTGTTCGGGGTCAGCGCCGAGCAGGAGCAGCTCGAGGATGTCGCCGAACCGCTGACCGCGGAGGGCGACGGTGGCGATGGGGAAGGAAAGGGAGAGACCGAGCCCCGCCACCCGCCGGCGAGGCCGCCGCGGCCCGCTTTCGGGCGCGTCGCGACCTCTCCGGGGATGCCCGTCTCGGCGCCGCTGCCGAGGGTCGCGATGCAGCGAGAAGTGGACATGATCGACCGCGCCCTCCACGATCACGGCAGCGCCAACAGGCGTGAGCTCGGTCGCCGCGTCGGCGCTCGCTACTGGGGGCCGGGCCGGTTCCACGCCGCGCTCCGCGAGGCGGTCGCCGACGGGCGGGTGAAGCGCCTGCGCGGCGGCGAGTACGCCCCCGTGACCCACGGTTAGGCCCGGGCAAGCCGGGTAGGTCGCATCGATGCTCCCGTTTCGCCGCCGGTTCCGCCCGGATCTGTTCGAGACGCGCACCGACGCCTGGAACTCGGCCGGGCTCGGCGAGGAGCTCGAGCCGATCGCCGGGAAGGCGTCGCGAAGAGGGTTGCTCGCGGCGCTGCTGATCATCGCCGCCGTGCTCGTCGCCTACGGGCGGCGGGCCGAGCTGGCGCCCGGATATGAGGCCTGGATCCAGGTCTCGACCGTCGTCGTCCTCGTGATCGCCGGCTCCGCCGCGGCGACCTGGCTCGGGGCGCTGCTCTCGCCGGCCTTCTACCGCCGGCTCGATCCCGCCGTCGCGGGCACCGTCGGGTTCCTGGTCAGGTTGGTCTCGCTGGGGGTCGTCGTCATCGTCGCCCTCCGGATCGCCGGCGTGACGACGGGGACACTCGCCGTCGGCGGCGCCTTCACCGCGATCGTCCTCGGCCTCGCCGCCCAGCAGACGATCGGCAACGTCCTGGCCGGCATCGTCCTCCAGGGGACGAGGCCGTTTCGCGTCGGCCAGCGGGTGCGCCTTGTGGGCGGCGCCCTCGCGGGCTCTCTTGAGGGGACGGTGAGCTCGCTCGGCCTCTTCTACACGACCCTCGCCCAGGGAGCGCACCGGCTCCGGGTCCCGAATGCCGTCCTCCTCACGCTGGTCATCGTCCCCCTGCGCGAGCCCGACAGGCTCGACGTCCGGGTCCGCTTCGGCGACGGCGCCAGCCCCGCCCGGATCGAGGAGCAGCTGCGCGCCTCGATCACGGTCCCGACCCGCTACCCGCCCCACGTCGGCCTCGAGGAGATCGACGAGTACGGGATCGTCCTCCGGGTCAACGCAACGCCGCTGCGGCCGCAGGACGGCTCGCAGCTCGCCGACCAGGTGCTCGACGCCCTCAGCAGGCCCCTCGCCGCGGCGGGACGGGATGGGGGGCGCCGTCCCACCGCGGGCGAGTAGCGGGGCCTGTCAGTGATTGGGGGCGGCGGCGCTGATGTCGGCCAGCGCCGACCTCTCGTCGCGCGCCAGGGCAAGGTCGCCGATCGAGACGATTCCGACGACCTCCGTCCCCCGGACGACGGGAAGCCTCCGCACGTGCGACTCGCGCAGCGTGTTCACGGCGTCGTCGAGGCTCTCGTTCGGGGTCAGGGTGGTCGGTTCGGTCGTGAACGCCTCGCGGACTTCGGTGGTCGCCGGGTCCTTGCCCTCGGCGATCGCCCTGACCACGATGTCGCGGTCGGTGAGGATGCCGCGGACGTCGCCGCCGTTCTGGACGACGACCACCGAGCCGAAGTCACCCTGCCTCATCGCCCGGGCCGCGTCGATCAGGAGGTCCTCCGGTCGGACGCAGGCGGGGTCGGGTGTCATCACTTCACTGACGATCTCAGCCATGTCTCCTCCTTCGATCGTTCTCCTCACCGGCGCTACCCGCGGTGACGGCGGCGAAACAGCGCCCCCGACGAGCTAGCTTGTCGCCGTGGCCGTGACGATCGACGAGCTGACCGTGGTCGACTCTCCAGGCGCCTGGGAGGCGCTCGGATTCGACCTCGACGGCGGCGTCTGCGTCATCGGCGACACCCGTATCGGCCTCGCGGCCGACGGACCAGGCAGCGGGCTGTCCGGTTGGTCGCTGCGCGGGATCGACGCCGGCGCCGTGCTCGACGGTCTCCAGACGGCGCGCTCGGACCGGCCGCCGCCGGAGGCCGCGCCGGCCCACCAGAACGGCATCACCGGGCTCGATCACGTCGTCGCGATCAGCCCCGAGCTCGAGCGGACCGTCGCCGCGCTCGTGGGCGCCGGCCTCGACCTGCGCCGGATCCGCGAGGAGCCGACGCCGGCGGGGGCGCCGCGGCAGGCGTTCTTCCGTCTCGGGGCCGTCGTGCTCGAGGTCGTCCAGGAGCCGCCCGAGGCGATCGAGCGGGCCGGGGGAGACCACCCGGCGTTCTTCTGGGGCGTGGCCATGGTCGCCCCCGATCTCGACGCCACGGTCGCCACCCTCGGCGACCGGGTCAGCGAGGTCCGCGACGCGGTCCAGCCCGGCCGCCGAATCGCGACCCTGCGGCGCGCCGCGGGGCTGGCGCTCCCGGTGGCGCTGATGACGCCTGCCGTTGCGAAGCCGACAGCCCTCGAATAACCTCGCCCGATCGCGATTCAGGCGACCGACAGCGACCTCGACCTCGCCGAGTTCCTCGAGCGCTATCGGGCTGCCTGGAACGCGTGCGACACCGACCTGATCGCCGAGCTCGTCACCGCGGACATCGTCTGGGCCGACCCCGCCCTGACCGAGCCGGCCGTCGGGGTCGCCGCCGTCCAGGATTTCATGCGGACGAGTTTTCGCGCCTTCCCCGACCTGTATTTCCCCGAGCCGGACTCGCCGCATCTCTCCGTCGAGGGCGACCGGATCGCCTGGGCGTGGAGCATGGAGGGAACGATGCGAGGCCAGATCGACCCGCCCGGCTTCGCGCCGACCGGCGCCCGCTTCCACATCGACGGGGTCGACCTCTGGACGATGGAGGGCGGTCGGATTTCGCGCTACCGAGCCTTCTACGACCTCAACGACCTCGTCCGCCAGCTCGGCATCCTGCCGCCGGCGGGAAGCCGGCCCGAGCGCGCGATCGCCGCCCTTCAGCGCCTGCAGGTCCGCCTCGGCCGGCGGTGAGCGCCGAGAGCTACGACGTCGCCGTCGTCGGCGCCAGCGTCGCCGGCTGCAGCGCCGCCCGCCTCTTCGCCCAGC
Source organism: uncultured Solirubrobacterales bacterium (assembly GCA_963737575.1). GTDB lineage: Bacteria > Actinomycetota > Thermoleophilia > Solirubrobacterales > 70-9 > VRUE01. The sequence continues at coordinate 470,585 of CAVTTJ010000009.1, read as the reverse complement.
GCGGCGCCAGGGTCGCCCTGATCGAGCGCAGGCCGGACATCGACGCCTACAAGACCGTCTGCACCCACTACGTCCAGCCCAGCGCGACGCCTACGATCGAGCGGCTCGGCCTCGCGCCGCTGCTCGACCGCCGCGGGGCGCTCCACAACAGCGTCGACATCTGGACCCGCCACGGCGGCTGGATGGTGAGCGAGGGCGACGGGCCCTACGGATACAGCATCACCAGGCGCAGCCTCGACCCGATCCTCCGCCGGCTGGCCGCGGAGACCGACGGCGTCGACCTGCTCACCGGATGGACCGCGACCGGCCTGCGCGGAGGCGACCGTCCGCGGGGGGTGACGATCGCCGCCGCCGACGGCGGCGGGCGCGAGATCGAAGCGCCGCTCACCATCGCCGCCGACGGTCACGACTCGGGCCTGGCCCGGCACGCGCGCGTCCCCGCCCGGGTCAGGTCCAACAGCCGCTTCTTCTACTGGGCCTACTGGAGCGGCCTCGAGCCTGCCGACACGCGATCGCGGACCTGGATGCTCGAACCGGACTGCGCCTACTCGTTCCCGAACGAGGACGGGCTTACCGTCGTCCTCGTCGCCCCGCACCGCGACCGCGCCGCCGAGTTCCGCGCCGATCGCGAGGGCGCATACATGAGGATGGCCCGCTCGCTGCCCGACGCCCCCGGGTTCGCCGCCGCGCGGCGGGAGTCGAAGCTGCTGGGGAGGCTCGAGCTCACCAACTCGATCCGGCCCGCCGCCCGTCCCGGGATCGCGTTCGTCGGCGACGCGGCCCTGTGCGGCGACCCGTTCTGGGGGATCGGGTGCGGCTGGGCGTTCCAGAGCGCCGAGTGGCTCGCCGAAGAGACCGCGGCCCCGCTCCTCGAGGGCGGTGACCTCGACCGGGCCCTGGATCGGTACCGGCGCGCCCACCTGCGGCGGCTCGGCCTCCACCACCTGCAGATCTGCGACTTCTCGACCGGTCGGCCGTCGAACCCGTTCGAGCGCCTCTATTACCGCGCCGGCCCGCGCAGCCCGGCCACGATGAGGGCGATCGAGGCGGTCGTCGCCCGCGAAGCGACGCCGCTGCGCCTGCTCGCACCCCGCAACCTCCTCCGCGCGGCGCTATCGTGACGGCGATGGACGACCAGGGCATCCAGGACCGGATCCAGGAGCTCGTCGCCGAGGAGCGCCGGCTGGCCGACGCAGCAGTCGACTCCGGTCCCGACGCCGAGCGCCACGCACGCCTCGAGGAGCTGAAGGTCGAACTCGACACCTGCTGGGACCTGCTGCGCCAGCGCAAAGGCCACGAGGAGTTCGGGCTCGGCACCGACGACACCTCCCCGCGAGGCTCCGACGTCGTCGAGGGCTACGAGCAGTAGCTCTCGCTCACTCCGATCGCGGGCGCCGCTCCTCCTCCTCGACCGTCAGTTCCGCCGTCGGCTGAGCCTCGAGCCGCTCGTCCGGGATCGGCTCGCCGCTGGTAGTGGAGAAGCCATAGGTGCCGGCCTCGAGCCTCGCCTCGGCTCGCTCGACCGCTGTGAGCCTCGCCTTCAGGTCCTGCTCCATCCCGGCGTCGAGCTCGTCCTGGTAGAGGCCCTCGGAGTCGACGTCGCCGGGCTCGATCCGTTCGTCGCCCTCTTCGGGCCCATCGCGGGTGAGCGCGGCCAGGCCGGCCTCCACCTGCTCCCGCTCCCGCGCAAGCAGCTCCCTTGCTCGCTCGTCGTCCACGGCCATACCGTACCCCGGATTGGGGTTAGGCTGGTTCGGTGAGCGCGCCCGAGGACGCGATCGAGGCCATCGACGGCAAATTCGGCGTTCACGCCGGGCGTCGTGCCCTGCACGCGAAGGGAAGCGTCTACACGGGGACGTTCACGGCGACTCCCGAGGCGGCCGGTTTGACCAGGGCGGCCCATATGCGGGGCGACCCGGTAGCGGTGACGGCCCGCTTCTCCAACGGAGGGGGCGACCCGAACCAGCCCGACTACGCGCCCGACGTCCGCGGTCTCGCCGTCACCTTCAATCTGCCGGACGGCTCGCGGACGGACATCTCCTCGCAGTCCCTGCGGCGGTTCCCGTTCAAGGGCCCCGGCCCGTTCATCGAGTTCATCCGCCTCTCGAAGCCCGGTGTCTCCTCGGCGCTGAAGATGCCGCTGTTCCTGGCCCGCAACCCCGGCGCGATCGGGACGCTGAGGGAGAACCTCTCCCTGCTGAAGCCACCGCCCAGCTACGCCGCGATCCCCTACTACGCCCTTCACGCCTTCAAATGGGTCGACGCCGATGGTGGCGAGCGGTTCGTCCGCTACACATGGAAGCCGACCGTCTCTCTCGCGCCCCTCGGGCGGGGGGAGGCGAAGAGCCTCGGGCGCGACTACCTGCGCGAGGAGCTCGAGGCGCGCCTCGCCGAAGGCCCCGTCCGCTTCGAGCTCGAGGTCCAGGTCGCCGGGCCGGACGACGACCCGCATGACCCCTCGTCGGTGTGGCCCGAGGACCGCGACCGGGTGGTCGTCGGCGTCCTCGAGGTGACCGGGCCCGGCGACGAGGGCGACGATTACGTCTTCGACCCGACCCGGCTCACAGACGGGATCGAGCTTTCAGACGATCCCGTGCTCCGCTTCAGGCCACGGGCCTACTCGCTCTCCCACGATCGCCGCACGTCCGGCGGCTAGCGAATTCGGAACCGCGGGGATGGAGGAGACGTGAGCGAGGTCCGGGTCACCCACATCGGCGGGCCGACCGTCTTGATCGAGGTCGGCGGCTGGCGGCTGCTCACCGACCCGACCTTCGACCCGGCGGGCGGCAGCTACAGGTTCGGCTGGGGCACCGGCTCGAAGAAGCTCGCAGGCCCGGCGTTCGCGGCCGGCGACCTCGGCCCGATCGACGCGGTCCTGCTCAGTCACGACCACCACGAGGACAACCTCGACCGGGCGGGGCGGGAGCTGCTGCCGTCGGCCGGCTCGGTCATCACCACCGTCCCTGGCGCCCGCCGGCTCGCGGGCAACTCCCGCGGCCTGGCGGCCTGGGAGAGCGCCAAACTCGAGGCCGACGGGCGGCCCGCGATCGAGGTGACGGCGACCCCGTGCCGCCACGGCCCGCCGCTGAGCCACCCGATCGTCGGCGAGGTGATCGGGTTCTCGCTCGCCTGGGAGGGACAGAGTGGGGGAGTCCTCTGGATCTCGGGCGATACCGTCCTCTTCGACGGTGTGCGGGAGGTCGCGGACCGGCTCGACGTCGACACGGCGCTGATCCACCTGGGCGGCGTCAGGTTCCCGATCTCGGGCCCGGTCCACTACACGATGACCGCGTCGCAGGCAGTTGAGCTGTGCGGCCTGCTGCGGCCGCGGGTGACGATTCCGATCCACTACGAGGGCTGGAAGCACTTCCGCCAGGGCCGGGACGAGATCGAGGCCGAGCTCGCGCGCGCCCCGCGGGAGGTCCGCGAAAGCGTCCGCTGGCTGCCGATCGGCGAGCCTGTCGATATCGGTTAGGGTCGGAGCGTGGCCGTCAAGCTCTACCGCTGTTCGCTGACCTGGGTCAAGATCGGCGCCCACCCCTGCTGGAAAGTGCAGAAGGCCCTCGACGAAGGCGGGATCGAGTACGAGCTCGTGAAGGGGCCGGTCTCCTCCGGAAAGCGCGATCAGCTCGAGCAGGTCTCGGGCCAGCGAAAGTACCCGGTGATCGAGTTCGAGGACGGCAAGGTCTACCGCGAGGAATCGAACGCGATGGCGGAGCGGATTCGAGCCGGCAAGCTGTTCGAGGCGGACGAGGGCGCTTCGACCTGACCGCTGCCCCGTTCCTCCTCGGCTGCCATTTCGCGCGGCCTCCCGACTAGATCCCCTCGCGAACGCCGCCCATCTCGCTGAAGACCGCGGTCAGGCCGCCGTCGGTGCGCTGCTCGTCGGCGATCACGTGGGAGACAGCGTTGATCAGTGCCAGGTGGGTGAAGGCCTGGGGAAAGTTGCCCAGATGACGGCCGCTGCGGGCATCGAGCTCCTCGGCGAAGAGGTCGAGCCAGCCGGCGGACTCGAGCAGGCGCTCGCAGAGGGCCCGCGCCCGCTCCGCCTCGCCGATCTCCGAGAGCGCCGAGACGAGCCAGAACGAGCAGATCAGGAAGGTCCCCTCTTCGCCCTTGAGGCCGTCGTCGGTTTCGTCGACCTTGTAGCGGAGGACGAGGCCGTCCTTGCTCAGGTCCTCGGCGATCGCGTCGACGGTGTCCCTCACCCGGGGGTCGTCCGGCGGCAGGAAGCGGAGGAGGGGAATCAGAAGCGTCGACGCGTCGAGGGCATCGGTCTCGTAGTGCTGGCGGAAGACCCCGTCGCGGACCCCGCGCTCGAGGATCTCCTCCCGCACTTCATCGGCGATACGCCGCCAGCGCTCGGCGAGGTCCTCTCGCCCGACCGCAGGGGCCAGCCGGGCGCCGCGGTCGACCGCGACCCAGATCATCAGCTTCGAGGAGACGTAGTGCTGGGGCTCGCCCCGTGCCTCCCAGATCCCCTGGTCGGGGTTCGGCCAGGCCGTGATCGCCGCCTCCACCTGTTCCCCGATCAGCTGACGGTCGGCAGGGGTGCCGGCGCCGCGCAGCGCTTTTTCATGAAGGTAGATCGAGTCGAGCAGCGCTCCCCAGACATCGTTCTGGTGCTGGTCGTAGGCGCCGTTGCCGATCCGCACCGGCCGCGCCCCGCCGTACCCCCCGAGATGATCGAGGGTGCTCTCGGCCAAGTCCTTCTCGCCGCCGATCCCGTACATGATCTGCAGGTTCGGGTCCCTACGGCAGACCTCGAGCACGAATTTCATAAACGCCCGCGCCTCGTCGTCGAAGCCGAGCGTGTGCAGCGCCCAGAGGCTGAAGGTCGAGTCGCGGATCCAGGTGTAGCGGTAGTCCCAGTTCCGTTCGCCGCCGGGCGTCTCCGGCAGCGAGGTGGTCGGCGCCGCGACGATCGCCCCGCTCGGCGCGTAGGTGAGGCCCTTGAGCACCAGCGCCGAGCGCTGCAGGTGGATGCGCCACGGGTGGTCGGGAAAGCTGCCCGCGCGCAGCCACTGGCGCCAGAATTCTTCGGTCGAGTCGAGCCGCTCGAGCGCCTCCGGGGCGCTCCGGGGGCCGTCGATATCGTGCTCGCCCCAGGTCAGCGCGCAGAACCCGCTCTCGTCCTCGCGCAGTCTCATCGTCCCCTTCGCCGCTCCCCCGTCGAGGGAGATGTGCATGTCGCTGGTCAGCAGCAGCTCGGTCCCGTCGGGCCCGCGGGCCGTCGCTTCGCCAAGGTCCCCTCCGCTCCAATCCGCTGCCTCGGCACCGTAGGCGAAGCGGGGGAGGCACTCCATCTCCATCTCGACCTCGCCGTCGATGCAGGTCATCATCCGCAGCAGCGAGTGATCGGCCTCGTGCTCGGTCCGCGGCCGCGAGCCCGGCCCCTGCTCGGCCCAGTCGCCGATCGTCAAGGCGTCGTGGATCACGACCCAGCCGGTGTCCGTCACCCAGGTGGTCTCGATGACGAGGGTGCCCGGCTCGTAGCGGCGGCTGATCGGGACGACCACCCCGCGCGGGCCGAGCTTGAAGCGGCCGGCGTCGCGGTCGAGGAGCGAACCGAAGACGCTCGGCGAGTCGAAGCGGGGGAGGCAGAGCCACTCGACCGGGCCCGCGTATGAGACGAGGGCACCGGTGTGGCAGTCGGAGAGGAACCCGTAGCTGCCGATCGGTGGGAACTGTGCGTCTATGAGGTCCACGGCCAGGCCAAGCTACCAACGGGGCGGGCGACGAAGGCGAAAAGCGCGCCGCTACGCTGAAAACCGTGATTGCGCCGCTCGCCCACGTCGCCGGTGCCTTCGTCCCGATCGAGGTGATCCCGATCACGATCGCCGGCATCCTCTACTGGCACCGGGTGATGGTCCTCCACTGGGACGGAAGGACGGTCCCGACCTGGCGCCAGGTCTGCTTCGGCTCCGCGCTGGCGGTGATCGCGATCGCCCTCTTCAGCCCGGTCGGGCACATCTCCGACGAGCTCGTGATCGCCCACATGGTGGAGCACCTGCTGCTGGGCGACATCGCGACGCTGCTGCTCGTCCTCGGCCTGACCCGCTCTCTCCTGCAGCCGATTCTCGCGATCCGCGTCTTCAACCGCCTCCAGGTGCTGACCCACCCCGCGGTCGCGCTGCCGCTGTGGGCGGCGAACCTCTTCTTCTGGCACCTGCCCTCGATCTACCAGGACGCCTACGGGACGGCGCCGATCCATGCGCTCGAGCACACCGCCTTCATCTTCTTCGGCTGCCTGATGTGGATGCCGGTGTTCGGGCCGTTGCCGAAGCCGGAATGGTTCAGCACGGGCTGGAAGATCGGGTACGTGATCGCGGTCCGCTTCACCGGCGCGATCCTCGGCAACGTCCTGATGTGGTCGGGCACGGTGCTCTACCCGATCTACGGCTCAGGGGAGCGCTACTGGCACATCACGCCGCTGGCCGACCAGAGCACCGCGGGGGCGATCATGATGGTCGAGGGGACGTTCCTCGCCCTCGGCGTGCTGGCCTGGACCTTCTTCGAGCTCGCCCGCGAAGGAACCGAGAAGCAGCACCTGCTGGAGCTGGCCGAAGCGCACGGCATCGACCTCGACGAGCGGCGCGCCCAGCGGGCGGTGGCCGCCGGCCACGGCGCCCTGCTCGAGCGGAGACTGCTCGCGGGGGGAAGGGATCCCCGTGAATAGGGCCAGGGCGTGGGTCGTCACCGGCCCGGTCGGGCGCGGGCTGGCATTCGCCGTCGACTTCTCCGTTGCCCTCCGCCGCGGTCTTCTCGGCCGCCGCCCGCACTCGTGAGGGCGAGGCTGCCGCAAACGATCATCTAGGGTCACTCAGCATGGAGACGACCGTCACCGAGCTGCCTGGATCGAGGGCCCGAGTCGAGGTCGAGGTCGCGGCCGAGGACGTCGGCCGCGGCATTCAGCGGGCCGCGCGGAGTCTCGCACGGGAGATGCGGCTGCCAGGATTCCGCAAGGGCAAGGCGCCGCCCTCGCTGGTCGTCCAACGGCTTGGGTTCGGCGCCGTGTTCGAGGAGGCTGTCAGGGAGTCATTGCCCGAGTGGTACGAAGAGGCGCTGCTCGACGCCGGGCTCAGCCCGGTTGGCGATCCCGACATCGAGATCGTCTCCGCGCCGGATGCCGAGGGGGAGCCACTCGGCTTCAAGTTCGAGATCGGGGTGCGCCCGGAGGCGAAGCTCGGCGAGTACAGGGGTCTCGAGGTCGGACGGGCGGAACCTGAACCGCCGGAGGAGATGATCGAGCGCGAGATCGAGCGTGTCCGCGAAAGCTTCGCCAGGCTGGAGCCGGTCGATCGCTCTGCCGCCGAGGGCGACGTCCTCCTGATCGACTTCGAGGGCCTCCTCGACGGCAAGGCATTCGAGGGAGGCAAGGCCGACGACTACCTGCTCGAGCTAGGCAGCGGCCAGCTGATCGAGGGTTTCGAGGAGCAGCTGCGCGGCGCCACCCCGGGGGAGTCGCGACAGGTCGAGGTCAGCTTCCCCGACGACTACCAGGCCGAGCAGCTCGCCGGCGAAGACGCGGTCTTCGCGGTCGAGGTGAAGGAGGTCCGGGAGAAGATCCTGCCCGACCTCGACGACGATTTCGCCTCCGAGGCCTCCGAGTTCGACACCCTCGAGGAGCTGCGCGCCGACATCCGCAAGAAACTCGCGGAGGTCGTCGACTCGCGGATCGAGCAGGACTTCCGGGTCGCCGCGATCGACGCCGCCGCCGATCAGGCGACGATCGAGCTTCCCGACGAGCTGGTCGCCGACCGCGCCGCGGAACGCTGGGGCCGGGTCGAACGGCAGCTGGCAGGGCGCGGGATGAGCCCCGACTCCTACCTGCAGATGCAGGGCAAAACGCGCGACGAGGTGATCGAGGAAACGAAGCCCGACGCCGAGCGCGAGCTGCGGCGCGAGGCGGTCCTCGCCGCCATCGTCGAGGCCGAGGACATCGAAGCGACGGAGGAGGAGCTGCTCGAGGCGCTGGCCCACCCCGCCGAACACGAGCGGACGACTCCGGAGAAGCTGCTGAAGCGCCTCCGCGAGAATGGCCGCGACGAGATGGTCGGCGAGGACATCAGCTTCCGCAAGGCGATCGACCTCGTCGCCGAGAGCGCGAAGCCGATCCCGGTCGAGCAGGCCGAGGCGCGGGAGAAGATCTGGACGCCGGAGAAGGAGCGCGAGGCGGCGGGATCGCTCTGGACGCCGGGCTCAGACTGAGCGCGCGAGGCCGCCGGTCGGCTTCTATAGAGTGCAAAACATGAGCCCACTGGTACCGATGGTCGTCGAGCAGACCTCGCGCGGCGAGCGCGCGTTCGACATCTACTCACGCCTGCTCGGCGAGCGGATCGTCTTCCTCGGCACCCCCGTGACCGAGGACATCGCGAACCTGATCGTCGCCCAGCTCCTCCACCTCGAGTCCGAGGACCCGGACAAGGACATCAGCCTTTACATCAACTCGCCCGGCGGCTCCGTCTACGCCGGGCTCGCAATCTACGACACGATGCAGTTCATCAAGCCCGATGTGCAGACGATCTGCGTCGGGATCGCGATGAGCATGGGCGCCCTGTTGCTGGCCGGGGGGGCCGCGGGCAAGCGGATGTCTCTGCCGAACTCGAAGATCCTGATCCACCAGGTCTCATCCGGGTTCGAAGGCCAGGCGACCGACATCGAGATCCACGCCAAAGAGATCATCGACGTCCGCCGCCGCCTCGACGAGATTCTCGCCAAACACACCGGGCAGCCGTTCGAGAAGGTCACGAACGACACCGATCGCGATTACTTCATGAGCGCGGAAGAGGCGAAGGAGTACAACCTCGTCGACCGCGTGATCGAGCACCACTGAGCAGTACCCCGCGTCAGCTCCTCTGCTCCGCCGCGGTGCTCGCCCTATCGGCGCTGGCGCTCGTCACCCCTCCCTCGATTGCCCAGCCGCGCAGCGGTGGCGTCTCCTACCGAGGTCACGTCTTCCCGGTGCTGGGGCCGCACTGGACGCGCGGCGCGATCGGAGAATTCGGGGCGCCGCGAACCGGCGGCCGGACCCACGAAGGGTTCGACCTCGTCGCCCCCTGCGGCGCCGGCCTGGTCGCGGTCCGCACCGGACGGGTCCTGCGGCGCGGGTTCGACCCGGTGCTATACGGGAACTACCTGCTGATCCACGGCGACGGCGAGCACCGCAGCTACTTCTACGCGCACATGCGCCGGCCGGCGGCGGTCCGCCGCGGCGAGCGGGTCTGGGCCGGCGAGCGGGTGGGGGCGGTGGGAGACACCGGGAACGCCCGGACCGTCGGCTGCCATCTCCACTTCGAGATCCACGTCCGCGGCCGGCCGATCGACCCGGCGCCGGCGCTGACGCGCTGGGACGCTGTTCAGTAGGCGATCGCGATGCCGGTCGACGCGGCGCGGAGGCGGCGCTCGAAGTTATCGGCGTCGCCGCCGAGGTAGAGCGGATGCAGCCAGAACGGCCTGCCGTCGAGCTCCATCCGGAGAAGGTTGCGCTCGAACCCGACCGCGACCAGCGGCCGGATCGTCTCGACCGTGCCCACGGACCTGCCGCGGAGGTTGACGACGTAGAGAGCCTCGTCGGTCAGGACCATCGCGTAGCCCTTGACCCGCAGGGCGCTGAGAGCGGCGAGCAGCAGCGACATGATCGCGAATTCCTGAGCGTGGTTGACGAACAGCGCGAAGGCGGCGGCGACGAGCACCAGCGCCAGGTAGAGCCAGGGACCGGAGTCGACCCGGACCAGGCCCACGGCCCTCTCACCGAGGCGCATTCTCGGCTGAACCGCGTTCAGTACCAACTCTTCCACTGTCCCCTTCGACATTTCCCACCTCCGTTTGTCGTCGAAAACCGGTATCGGTCGGGCGCGGAATTGATTAAGAAGGTCTGATCACTCCTGGACGTTTGACCTACGTTCGAACCAGAGATCGGCTTTGGGATTGCCGTTGTAGTCGGGCACCTCGCGATATCCGCAGGAGCGATAGAGGGCGACCGCCGGGGTCAGGTAGGCGGAGGTGTCGAGCCTGGTCGCGAGACAGCCGCGGTCGCGCGCGATCGCCTCGAGCCTGCGCAACATCGTGGCCGGCGAGCCCGGCGCCGCGGTGCTCGGGCACCACGTACATGCTCTTCACCTCGGCCACGTCGGTGTCGAGGTGGCGGACGCCGCCGATCGCGGCGGGCTCGCCGCCGCGCAGTGCGAGGAGCATCGACCCGTCGGGCGGGGTCAGGTCGCGGGGCGGGCCGGCGGCCAGCTCGGACTCGACGACATCGAGGCCGAGCTCGGTGTCGGTCTCGCGGATGAAGTCGGCGTAGAGCTCGAGGACCAGCGGGTCGTCGGGGTCCCGCGCCTCGAACTCGACGCTCACGAACCGTCGACCGGCAGCTCGTACTCGACCCATTCGCTGCGCCCGGCCCCCGTCGTGTCGTAGAGCAGTTGCGCGGTGTGGTTATCGGGCGCGGTCGACCACTCGAGGCTGTGGGCCCCGCGTGCGCGTGCGATCTCGGCGGAGGCCTCGATCAGGGCCCGGCCGACCCCCTGGCCGCGGGCATCGGCGTCGACGAAGAGGTCGTTCATCAGCACCGTGTCGGCGGCGGCGAGTGAGCTCTTGTGCCAGTAGAGGCACGCGTATCCGAGCAGCCGTCCGTCGTCCCAGGCGCCGATCAGGGTCCCGTCCTCGCTGGGGTCGATGAAGCGCGAGAAGAACGCGCGGTTCCGCTCCCCATCGATGTCGTCGACTTCGTAGAAGCGCTGGTAGGCGGCGATCATCGGCAGCAGCGTCTCGAACTGCTCCGCGCTGATCGGCTCGATCGTCGCCATCTCCTCGCACGATAGGGGAGCCTGGGCGTTTGCGCTCACGGGGAGGGACCGCGGCCGGGATGACGTAATCCCTGCAAACCGGAGGCCGGATCGCGAGCCCGTCTAAACTGCGTGGGCGCGCGAAGCCGGTAGACCCCTACCGTCCCCGCAAGGAGGAGATCCCGCTGGCACGCCCGACCGATTCCAACGAGCAACTCCTCTGCAGCTTCTGCGGGAAGTCGCAGCGCCAGGTCAAGAAGCTGATCGCCGGGCCCGGCGTCTACATCTGCGATGAGTGCATCGACCTCTGCAACGAGATCATCGACGAGGAGCTCTCGCCGCCGGCCGCCCTCGAACTCGAGAACCTGCCCAAACCGCGGGAGATCCACGAGGTCCTCCAGGAGTACGTCGTCGGCCAGGAGGCGGCGAAGCGAGCCCTCTCGGTCGCCGTCTACAACCACTACAAGCGGGTCCAGATCGCCCAGGACGAGGACTCCGACGTCGAGCTTCAGAAGTCGAACATCCTGCTGCTCGGCCCGACCGGATGCGGCAAGACGCTGCTCGCCCAGACCCTCGCCCGGATCCTCAACGTCCCCTTCGCAATCGCCGACGCCACCGCTCTGACCGAGGCCGGGTACGTCGGCGAGGACGTCGAGAACATTCTCCTGAAGCTGATCCAGGCCGCCGACTACGACGTCAAGAAGGCCGAAACCGGAATCATCTACATCGACGAGATCGACAAGATCGCGCGCAAAGCCGACAACCCGTCGATCACCCGCGACGTCTCCGGCGAAGGGGTGCAGCAGGCGCTTCTGAAGATCCTCGAGGGGACCACCGCCTCGGTCCCGCCCCAGGGCGGCCGCAAGCACCCCCACCAGGAGTTCCTGACGATCGACACGACCAACATCCTCTTCGTCTGCGGCGGCTCCTTCGCCGAGCTCGACAAGGTGATCGAGCGCCGGGTCGACCAGCGAGGTGTCGGGTTCGGCGCGGCGATCGTCTCGCACGACTTCGACGACACCGGCGAGTGGTTCGAGCAGGTACTTCCCGAGGACCTGATCGAGTACGGCCTGATCCCCGAGTTCATCGGCCGCCTGCCGGTCGTCGCCGCGATCCACCAGCTGACCCGCGATGATCTGATCACGATCCTGACCGAGCCCAAGCACGCGCTGACCCGTCAGTTCCAGCGCTTCTTCGAGTTCGACGACATCGAGCTCGTCTTCGCCGAGGACAGCCTCGAGGCGATCGCGGATCGGGCGCTCGAGCGCGAGACCGGCGCCCGCGGGCTGCGCTCGATCCTCGAGGAGACCCTGCTCGACGTCCAGTTCGAGCTTCCCTCGCGCCGGGATGTGACGAAGTGCGTCGTCACCAAAGAGACGATCGCGCAGGGCCGCCGCCCGACTCTGGTGACCGAGGCCGCGCACCAGGACATCGGCAAGGCCGACGACGACGAGCTGAGCGAGGAAACCGCCTAGAACTAAACTCGCCGCTCGTGAGCGAAGAGCGGCGAGAGGCGCTGGAAGCGAGGACCCGCTACGAGCCTGCGGAGGTCGAGCGGCGAGTCCTCGCCGAGTGGCTTGACGGCGGCTATTTCCACCCGGCGGCCGAGGGGACGCCGGAGGAGAACTTCTCGGTGGCGATCCCGCCGCCGAACGTGACCGGGGCCCTCCACATGGGGCATGCGCTGAACGGGTCGATGCAGGACACGCTGGTGCGGATGAGCCGGATGCGCGGCCGCAACACCCTCTGGATCCTCGGCACCGACCATGCCGGGATCGCGACCCAGGCGGTGGTCGAGAAAATGCTCCGCGCCGAGGGCACGTCGCGCCGGGAGCTCGGCCGCGAGGCGTTCGTCAAGCGGGTCTGGGCGTGGAAAGAGGAGTACGGGGCGCAGATCGTCGAGCAGTACAAGCGCCTCGGCGCCTCCTGCGACTACGAGCGCGAGCGCTTCACCCTCGACTCCGGCTACGTCCGCGCCGTCTACCGGGTCTTCAAGCAGCTCTTCGACAAGGGCTACATCTACCGCGACAACTACATGGTCAACTGGGACCCGGGAACCCACTCGGCGATCTCCGATCTCGAGGTGGAGAACCGCGAGGTGGAGGACGTCCTCTACTCGATCGAGTACCCGATCGAGGGCTCCGACCGCGTGCTGACGGTGGCGACGGTCCGCCCCGAGACGATGCTCGCCGACACCGCCGTAGCCGTCAACCCGGGCGACGATCGCTACGCCGACCTCGTCGGCGGCCACTGCCTGCTGCCGCTGGTCGGGAGGCGGCTGCCGATCATCGCCGATGACCACGTCGACCCCGAGTTCGGCACCGGGGCTCTGAAGATCACGCCGGGCCACGACGTCAACGACTTCGAGATCGGACGTGCCCACGGGCTCGAGGAGATCGGCGTCATCGGACCCGACGGCCGGATGACCGATGAGGCGGGAGAGCGCTTCGCCGGCCTCACCGTCGCCGAGGCCCAGGAGAAGGTGGTCGCGGCGCTCCGCGAGGAGGGAGCGATCCGGGCCGAGGAGGCCTACGTCCACTCGGTCCCGTTCTCCCATCGCTCCGGTGAGCGGATCGAGCCGCTGATCTCGCTGCAGTGGTTCTGCCGGATGGACGAGCTGGCGGCGCCGGCGATCGAGGCCGTCGAGAGCGATGCGGTCAGGATCGTCCCCTCGCGGTGGAAGCGGGTCTACCTCGACTGGATGGGCGAGATCCGGCCCTGGTGCATCTCGCGCCAGCTCTGGTGGGGGCACCGGATCCCGGTCTGGTACTGCGACGCGTGCGAGGAGACGTTCGTCGCCGAGGAGCCGCCCGAGCGTTGCGGCGCCTGCGGCGGCGAGCTGCGTCAGGAGGAGGACGTCCTCGACACCTGGTTCAGCTCGGCGATCTGGCCGTTTGCGACGCTCGGCTGGCCCGACGAGACGCGGGAGCTGCGCGCCTTCTACCCGACCAGCTTTCTCACCACCGCGCGCGAGATTCTCTTCCTCTGGGTGGCGCGGATGATCATGATGGGGATCGAGTTCCCCGGTGACGTCCCGTTCCGCGACGTCTACGTCCACTCGGTGATCCAGGCGCGCGACGGGCGGCGGATGTCGAAGAGCCTCGGGACCGGGGTCGACCCGCTCGATGAGATCGACAACCACGGCGCCGACGCGCTCCGCTTCGGGCTGCTGGCGATGTCCTCGACCCAGGACGTCCGCTTCTCCGACGCCAAGGTCCAGCAGGGGGCCGACCTCACGAACAAGCTCTGGAACGCGAGCCGCCTGATCCTGCTGAATTGCAAATCAGGGTCAGGGATGCCGAGCCCGGTGACGCCCGAGGACCGGTGGATCCTGTCGCGGCTGGAGCGGACGATCGCCTCGGTCACCGAGAGGCTCGAGGCCTACGACTTCGCTCACGCGGCCCAGGGGCCTACGCGTTCTTCTGGTCCGAGCTCTGCGACTGGTACCTGGAGATGGTCAAGCCCCGCCTCTACGAGGGCGAGGATGAGGTCTCGGCGAACCTGCTCTGGGTCCTGGAGCGCGTCCTCGCGCTGCTGCACCCGATGATGCCGTTCGTCACCGAGGAGATCTGGTCCTACCACCCGGGGCGCCGCGGCCACCTCGCGGTCCACGAGTTCCCGACGCCCGATGAGTCGCTGATCGACCCAGCCGCCGAGGAGGAGGTCGCGACGGGAATCGAGCTGACGCGCAGGCTGCGAGCGTGGCGCGACCTGGTCGAGGCGCCGGCGGCGACGGTGCTCCCGGCCAGCGCCGAGGGAGTCGAGCCGGCGGAGTTCGTCGGCCGCCTCGCCCGCTTCGAGTTCGCCGGGAATGAGGGAGAGCAGGTGGCGGCGGTCGGCCCCGTGCGGGTCCTCGAGTCGGCCGCGATCGACGCCGTCGCCATCCGTGCCCGCGTCGAGGCGCGCCGCGAGGAGCTTCGCGGCGAGGTCGCCAGGTCCGAGGGCAAACTCGCCAACGAGCGCTTCGTCGCCAACGCCCCGGCCGAGGTGGTCGAGGAGGAGCGCGAGAAGCTCGACCGCTACAGCGCCGAGCTGCAGGAGCTGTCCGAATAACGGCGGTCGACCCCGAGGCCTACCTCGACTCGCTCGAGCCGATCGGGTGGAGGCTCGGGCTCGAGCGGATGCACCGTCTGAACGCCCTGCTGGGGATGCCCCAGCACCGCTTCGCGTCGATCCACGTGGTCGGCACCAACGGCAAGTCCTCGGTGACGAGGATGACCGCGGCCCTGCTCGGGGCCCATGGTGTCAGCGCCGGGGCGATGGTCTCCCCGCACCTCGAGCGCTGGTCGGAACGGATCCTGATCCGCGGGGCCGAGATCGGGCCGGAGGAGTTCGCCGCCGCGGTCGGGCGGGCGGCGGAGGGGGCCGAGGTCGTAGGCCGCAGCCTCGGTGAAGCGGTGACCCAGTTCGAGGTCGCGACCGCCGCCGGCTTCCTCGCCTTCGCGGCCGCCCGTGTCGACGTCGGCGTGATCGAGGCCGGGCTCGGGGGGAGGCTCGACGCGACGAACACGATTCCCTCGCGGGTGACGGTGCTGACCTCGGTCGGCCTCGACCACACCGAGTGGCTGGGGGATACCGAGGAGCAGATCGCCGCCGAGAAGCTCGCCGTCCTGCGCGACCACACGACCCTCGTCCTGGGCCGGGTCTCCGACCCCGTTCGCGGGCAGGCCGAGCGGACCGCCGCCGAGCGTGGGGCGGAGCTGGTGCTGGCGCCCGAGGACCCAGGCGAGGGGATCGCCCTGCGGGCCCGGGGCCGGTTCCAGCGCCGCAATCTCGCCCTCGCCATGGCCGCGGCCATGGCGTTCCACGGCCCTCTCGACCCCGCGCTCGTCGCCGCGGTCGCCGCCGGGGTCAGCGTCCCCGGGCGGCTCGAGCTCGTCGCCGAGGAGCCGCCGACCTACCTCGACGCCGCCCACAACGTCGACGCGGCGGCGGCGCTCGCCGAGGCGCTGCCCGAGGTCGCGGGGCCGGGGGCCGTGACTGCCTGTCTGGCGATGCTCTCCGACAAGGACGCGGCCGGGGCGGTCGCCGCCCTGGCGCCCGTTCTCGATCGGGTCGTCTGCACCGAGATCCCGGCCGAGACGCTGCACTCGCAGGGCCGGCCCGGCGCCTCCTCGCATCCGGCCACGGACCTGGCCCGGATCTCTCGCTCCGCCGGCCTCGAGGCCGAGGCCGAGCCGCGCCTGGCCGAGGCCCTCGCAAGGTCGCGGCAGCTCGCCGAGGCGGCCGGCGGCACCCTCCTCGTCACCGGCTCGCATTACCTGCTGGCGCCGGCCCGGGCCGCCCTCGCGGGCTGACCCCGGCCCGGCTTCCAGTGTGAGTTTCCCTCGAATAGCGACGGAAAGTCACACGGGAGGAATAGAGGTCGAGGCTCCATCCGTGGTCCGCTGCGATTTAAGCTCCCGCCGTGGGCAGGCTGACGCCAGTTTTGGCTGTTTTCATCGCTGGATTCGGCTTCGTCGCCGCGTCAGGCTGCGGGGGCGGTGCGACGGAAGACGAGGTGTCAATCGGTCCCAGGCAGCTCGACCGGAAGATCCGTTCGCTCCACCGGGGAATGTCGATCGCCAAGGTCGAATCCGTGCTCGGCGAGCTCCGCGAACGTGACATCGAAGTCGGCTTGGGGCAGGCCAGAACCAGCTACTGAGCCGAACGTGCGACGATTCATGCGTGACTTTGCATGAGCTCTAAGAGCGCCGGCAGCGAACTGCTGTCGATGATGGCCCTGGTCGCCGCCGTGGTGGCGGCCGTGATCCTCATCTTCTTCGGCCTCGGATTCCTCTTCGGCAGGCTGTTTCTCTAGTTTTGGACAGGGTTAGCGGTGCACGTGGCGAAGTAGACTCACCGCCCCCTCCGGCGAGCCCCAGACCATGACCCCAGCGATCTTCGGCATCAGCAACGACGGCCTCAACCTGGTCGTCAACCTGTTCATCCTAATGCTGGTCGTCGTCTGGCTGGCGCTGATCGTCTTCACCTTCCTCGACGCCCGCCGCCGCGTCTCCGACCCCTTCCTCGTCGCCTGCGCGACGATCGCCTCCTTCATCCCCTACATCGGGACCGCCGTCTACGCGATCCTGCGGCCGCCGGAGTTCCTCGAGGACGCGCATGAGCGCGAGCTCGAGATCAAAGCCGCCGAGCTGCGGGTCCGGCAGCTCGAGGAGAGTTCCTGCCCGCAGTGCGAGTTCCCGATCGAGAGGACATATCTGCGCTGTCCCAATTGTCAGCGCCGCCTCAAGAACCCGTGCCAGAGCTGCGGCAAGCCCGTCGATCCACGCTGGTCACTGTGCCCCTATTGCGAGACGCCGGTCCGCTCCCGCGAGCGGACCGCCAAACGCTCGACGTCCCAGAAACGCCAGCCCGCCGCCGCGAGGCGGAAAAAAGCCCCCGCCGCGAAAGAGCCCGCGGCCGGCGCCAGTCAGGGACCGCCGTCCCAGCAACGAACGCAAAGGAGCACAGAACGTGAGCCGGACCCTGATCCTCGTCAAGCCTGATGCTTTCCAGCGCGCCCTCAGCGGCGAGGTGATCGCACGTTTCGAGCGCAAGGGGCTGCGGATAAAGGCGCTGAAGCTGATGCAGGCCGACGAGGTAATCGCGAACTCCCACTACGCCGAGCACTCCGAGAAGCCGTTCTTCGGAGAGCTCGTCAACTTCATCACCGGCGGGCCCCTGGTCGCGATGGTCCTCGAGGGGGCGGAAGCCGTGCCGGCCGCGCGCCAGGTGATCGGCGCCACCAACCCGGTCGAGGCCGCCACGGGCTCGATCCGCGGCGACTTCGCGCTCGAGGTGACATACAACATGGTCCACGGGTCCGACTCCGACGAGTCGGCGGAGCGCGAGATCGGGATCTGGTTCCCCGAGCTGTCCTAGCATCCGGCTCGCCCCAGCGCCGGGAGATCCTCGAGAAGCTCGGCGTCTCCTTCGAGGTCGTCGTCCCCGGGGTCGAGGAGCTGAGCGGGGGAGACCCCGACGTCGAGGTCGTCGAGAACGCCCGCCGCAAGGCGCGTGCCGCCGAGGCCGCCGGGCTCGTGATCGCCTGCGACACCGATGTCGCAATCGACGGGCGGGCGCTCGGAAAACCGGCCGACGCCGAGGCCGCAAGGAGCTACCTCGACCTGCTCTCTGGGCGCGCCCACGAGGTGGTCAGCGGACTGGTGGTGCTGGCCGAGGGCGAGGAGCGCTCGGGCCTCGAGCGGACGACGGTCGAGTTCCGCGAGCTCGGCGACGCCGAGAAGGAGCGCTACGTCGAGTTCGGCGAGTGGCGGGGGCGATCGGGCGGCTACGCGATCCAGACACTCGGGTCGACGCTCGTCGCGCGGATCGAGGGAAGCGTCTCGAATGTGGTCGGTTTGCCGGTCGGGCTGCTGTTCGAGCTCGCGCCGGAATTGTTTCGGCTGGGCTGAGCTGCAGGGCATTTAAGAAGCATCTGGGATGATTGCCCGAAGCTTCTCCTTCACCGAATGGGTCTATTCAGCAATCTCACCGGTCTTGGTGGCCGCGACATGGCCGTCGACCTCGGCACGGCCAACACCCTCGTATACGTGCGTGGCCGCGGCATCGTGCTCTCGGAGCCGTCGGTGGTGGCGATCGACTCGCGCAACGGCCAGGTCCACGCGGTGGGCGTCGAAGCGAAGCGAATGCTGGGGCGCACGCCGGGGACGATCACCGCGATCCGGCCGTTGAAGGACGGTGTGATCGCGGACTTCGACGTCACCGAGCAGATGCTGCGGCACTTCATCAAGCGCGTCCACTCCAACCGCTTCGCCCATCCGCGGGTCGTCGTCTGCGTCCCGTCCGGGGTGACCGGGGTCGAGAAGCGGGCGGTTGAGGAGGCATGTCTCTCGGCCGGGGCGCGGAAGGCGTTCCTGATCGAGGAGCCGATGGCGGCGGCGATCGGCGCCGGCCTCCCGGTCGCCGAGCCGACCGGGTCGATGATCGTCGACGTCGGCGGCGGCACCACCGAGGTCGCGGTGATCTCGCTCGGCGGGATCGTCGTCTCGCAATCGATCAGGGTCGGGGGCGACGAGCTCGATGAGGCGATCGTCCAGCACTGCAAACAGACCTACAAACTGGCGATCGGCACCCAGACGGCCGAGGAGGTCAAGCTCGAGGCCGGCTCGGCGTCGCCGCTCTCAGAGGAGGTCGAGGTCGAGATCCGCGGGCGTGACCTCGTCTCCGGCCTGCCGAAAACGATCACCCTCGGCTCGGCTGAGGTTCGTGAGGCCCTCGAGGAACCGATCGGTCACATCATCGACGCCGTGAAGGACACCCTCGACCGCACGCCGCCGGAGCTCGCCGGCGACATCATGGACAGGGGAATCACCCTGGCGGGGGGCGGCGCCCTCCTGCAAGGGCTCGAACAACGGCTTAGGGACGAGTGCCAGATGCCGTGCCAACTGGCAGAGTCACCGCTCACGTGCGTGGCGGTCGGCTCCGGCATCTCGTTGGAGGAGTTTGAGGCGATCCATCGCGCCAGCAAGATGAACTCGGGTGCCGCACGCTATGCCTAGCGGTCACCGACAAACAACTGAGTTAGGGCCACCTCGTGTATCGCAAGCAAGTTCGCCGCCGTAGGGCGGTACTGACGCTTCTCATACTCGGCAGCTTCCTGCTCCTGACGATCTCCTACGGGCACGGGTCGGGCAGCATCCAGGACGGCGTCAGCACGATCTTCAGCCCGCTCGAGGGCGTCGCCAACCGGGCGCTGAAGCCGGCCCGCGACCTTGTCGACTGGTTCGATAAGACCTTCGAAGCCCGCGGCGAAAACAGCCGCCTTTCCGAAGAACTGGAACAGGCAAGGACTCAGGCGGTAGCCGGCCAGGAGGCGATCCAGGAGAACGGCCAGCTGCGCAAGCTGCTGGAACTCGACCGCGACCCCGTGATCGCGACCTCGGAATTCGAACCGGTGACCGGGCGGGTCATCGCCCGCTCGCCGACCGTCTGGCACTCCTCGGTCGCAATCGACGTCGGCAGCGGCGACGGCGCGGTCGTCGACGACCCGGTGATCAGCGGCGACGGCCTCGTCGGCGAGATCTCCGCGGTGCAGCCGAACTCCGCCCAGGTCCAGCTGATCACCGACCACGCGAGCGCGGTCTCGGCCAAGGTCTTGCCGCTGGGCGTCCAGGGCGTGATCCGGCCCTCGGTCGGCGATCCCCAGGATCTCGTCCTCGACTTCATCAACTCGACCAAGACCGTCGGAGTCGGCCAGACTGTCGTCACCTCCGGCTGGCGGGCCCAGGGCCTGGCCTCGCTGTTCCCGCCCGGGATCCCGGTCGGGGAGGTCACCAAGGCCTCGGTTCTCGAGCAGGAGGCAAGCCAGCAGGTCCACGTGCGACCATTCGCCGACCTGGCAAACCTCGACCTCGTGCAGGTGCTCACCGGGGGGCCCCGCTAGTGATCGTGACCCCGAAGATCCTTGCCCGCCTCGTCGCGATCGCGATCCTGGTTGTCCTGCTCCAGCTGTCCTTCTTCTCACGCGTGACATTCCTCGAGACAAGCCCTGACATCCTGCCGGCGTTCGTCGTCGTCCTCGGCCTGCTCGGCGGCAGCATGGCCGGCGCCGTCACCGGCTTCGCGGTTGGGTTCCTCGTCGACTGCCTGGTCGCCGGGACGCTCGGGGTCACCTCGCTGGTCCTGCTCGGCGTCGGCTACGTCGCCGGGCTGTTCCGCGAACGGTTCGAAATCCGAAGCGCCCTGGTTCCGCCGCTCCTCTGCATGGGCTTCACCCTTCTCGCCGAGGCCGGGTTCGCGCTGGTCGAACTGACGCTCGGCATCGACGCGCCGATCAGCGAGCTGGTGCTGCGCGACATGGCGCTGAAGGGCATCTACGCCTTCTTCCTCGGCTGGCCCCTCTACTACGGGATGCGCTTCGCCCTTCGCTCCGCGCTCGTCGAGGAGCCCCGGGTCGAGCGCCGGCGACAGCCGACGGTGCTGGGGGCCTAGCTCATGTATCTGAGGTCAGACGAGCGCGGGCCGCAGATGAACAACCGCCTTGCGGTGCGGTTGGCTCTGTTCGGCGGCATCGCCCTCGCCCTCTTCATCGTCCTCTTCTTTCGCCTCTGGTTCCTCCAGATCCTGAACGGGAAGGAATACCTCGCCCAGGCGAGGAACAACAGGACCCGTGAGTTCCGGGTCAGCGCGCCGCGCGGGTCGATCCTCGATCGCAATGGCAAGGTTCTGGTCGACAATCGCACCAGCCTCGCGATCCAGATCGACCCCAACAAGCTGCCGCCCGAGCTGAAGCGACGGCAGGCCGAGCTCGCCCAGCTCGCCGAACTCACCCACTCGACGCCCCACCGGATCAAGAAGACGATCCACGAAGGGGTGGTGACCTCGCCCGGCGCCCCGGTGACTCTGCGGCAGGACGTTGGCCACTACCTCGTCTACTACATGCAGGAGAACCAGCATCTCTTCCCGGGGGTCACGGTGCAGCGGGTCTTCGTCCGCAACTACCCGGATGGGACCCTGGCCGCCCACATCCTCGGCCAGGTCGGCGAGATCAACGAAGAACAGCTCAAGGAACCCCAGTACAAGGCCCTCGAGCCCGGCGACGAAATCGGACAGGACGGAGTCGAGTACACCTACGACCCCTTCCTCCGCGGCAAGGCGGGACTGACCAAAATCCAGGTCGACGCGTTCGGGCAGCCGACCCCGAACGGGCAGCTGCTGTCGCAGCCGCCGGTCCCAGGCGACAACCTGAAGCTCTCGCTCGACACCCCGGTCCAGGAAGCGGGCGAAGCGGCGATGGCGTCGAGGGGGCTGCGCGGCGCCTTCATCACGATGGACGTCCACAACGGTGAAATCCTCGCGATGGGCTCCTACCCGACCTACGAACCGTCGGTCTTCACCAAACCGATGACCCAGCAGCAGGTGAACGCCTTGTACCGGGACGAAATCCTGGCGCCGCTGACCGATCGCGCGATCGCCGGCCTCTATCCGACCGGCTCGACCTTCAAGCCGATCACCGCGATCGCCGCGCTCGAATCCGGCAACCTGACGCCCGAAGAAGTCATCTACGATCCGGGTCAGCTGGTCGTCGGCGAACAGGTCTTCACCAACGCGGGAGAAGCGGCGAACGGCTCGGTCAGCCTCGTCTCGGCGATCGAAGTCTCATCCGACGTCTTCTTCTACACGCTCGGGCTGCGGATGTGGAACACCGGCGACCTCCAGCACTGGGCGCACGAGCTCGGGATCGGGAGGCCGACCGGCATCGACCTGCCGGGCGCCACCGAAGGGCTGCTCCCCTCCCAGCAGTGGCGGGACCAGCTCTACAAGGAAGGCGAAACCGAACGGCCGTGGTCGGCCGGCGACAACGTCCAGCTGGCCACCGGCCAGGGCGACCTCCAGACCAACCCGCTGCAGATGGCCGTCGCCTACGCGGCGATCGCCAACGGCGGCACGGTCGTGACCCCCCACGTCGGGCTGCAGGTCGACGACGCGGCCGGCCGGGTGCTGAAGGAAATCGACCCCAAGCCCCGGCGCCACGTCAAGATGGACGCCACCTATCAGGAAGACATCCTCGAAGGGATGCACGACGCCGCTCAGAACGGGGGCGGGACCTCGTGCTCCGTCTTCTGCAACTTCCCGATCCCGGTCGCGGGCAAGACCGGCACCGCGCAGCGCCCCCCGTACCCTGACCAGTCCTGGTACGGGGTGCTGGCGCCGTACCCGAATCCGCGCTACATCACCTTCGTGACGATGGAGGAAGGCGGGTTCGGCGTCGAAGCCGCCGCGCCCGCCGCGCGGCAGATCCTGGAAGCATTGCTCGCCAAGGAACTTTCCGAAGGTCCCTCCTCCGAAGAAGAAGAAGACACTGATGTACGCCACCAGAGCCCGCCGCACCCGCCCGGAGCCGTTTGCGGTCCGCCCGGGCATCGCCGAGCGCCTCGGCCTGCCCTACATGGACTTCGCGCTCGGGCTCTCGGCGATCGCGCTGGTCGCGGTCTCGGTCTACACGCTCGATCACGCGACCGCACAGGACGTGCCCGGCAGCCCGGGCTACTACACCGATCGCCAGGCGCTCTACGCGCTGATGGGCCTGGTGGGCATGTATCTGATCTCGAGGATCGACTACTCCCGCTTCCGCGAGATCCGGGTCGGCATCTACACGCTGCTCTGCGCGAGCGTCTCGCTCATCTTCGTCTTCGGCTTCGCCGCGCGCGGCTCGCGCCGTTCCTTCGAATTTCCCCTCTTCAGTTTCCAGCCATCGGAGCTCGGCAAGCTCCTGCTCATTCTTGCGCTTGCCGGTTTTGTCATCGATGGCGCCCGGCGGGGCTCGCCGTGGCAGCGCACGGTGCGCTACCTCTGCCTCGGCCTCGCCCCGGCTGCTCTCGTTTTCCTGCAGCCGGACCTCGGCACCTCACTGGTGCTCGGGGTGATCACCCTCGCCGTGATGTACGTGGGGGGCGTCCGCTGGACGCACCTCGCCGCAATCCTCGGCGTGCTGGCAGTCTCAGTCGCAATCGTCCTCGTCGGCGCTCCCAAGCTCGGGATGCCGATCCTGAAGGGGTATCAGCAACAGAGGCTTACCTCGTTCTTCACACCCAGTGAGGACCCGAGCGACGCCGGCTACCAGCAGAATCAGGCGCGAATCGCCATCGGCGCCGGTCAGGAGACCGGGCGTGGCAACAGCGCAACACAGACGCGGCTCGACTTCGTCCCCGAGCGTCACACCGATTTCATCTTTGCGGTGATCGGTGAGCGCTACGGGTTCGCAGGCGCCGCGTTGGTCCTATCCCTATACGCCCTGCTGATCTGGCGGGCGCTGCGGATCGTGACGCTCTCGAAGAACTCGTATGGGATCCTCGTGGCCGGCGGAATCGCCGCCATGCTCCTCTTCCAGGTCTTCGTCAACGTGGGGATGAATCTCGGGATCATGCCGATCACGGGAATCCCCCTGCCACTCCTGAGCTACGGAGGTTCCTCCGTGATCGCGACCTTTCTCGCGATCGGAGTGCTGCAGAGCATCCACGTCCAAGCACGCCTCAGTCAGAAAGGCAGGTTCGCCTGGTGACCGTGTGGGAGCCGGCGATGCGTACCTACTGAACTGAGTCAAAGGAAATGAAAAAAACAATTCTGGTGTCCGCCGATCGCGGCGAGACACGTGTGGCCGTCCTCGAGTCGAAGACGAAAGGCGGCAAACCAAACGTTGCGGAGCTCTACATTGAGCGCCGCAGCCGGCGTTCGATCGTCGGCAATATCTACAAGGGCAAGGTCGACAACGTCCTGCCCGGCATGGAGGCGGCGTTCGTCGACATCGGCCTCGAGCGCAACGGGTTCCTCCACGTCGACGAGATCGTCCTGCCGAGCGGCGAGCAGGCCCCCAAGCGGGGTCGCGGAAGCGGCCGGCGGATCAGCGAGCTGCTCAAATCCGGCCAGGAGATCATGGTCCAGGTCGTCAAGGACCCGCTGAAGTCGAAGGGCGCCCGGCTCTCGATGAACGTCTCGATCGCCGGCCGCTATCTGGTCTACGCGCCGCAGGGCAGCGGCGTCGGCGTCAGCCGGCGGCTGACCGAATCGGAGCGCGATCGCCTGCGCAAGATGGTCGACCGCACATACAAAGGGCCGGGAGGGCTGATCGTCCGCACCGCCGCCCACGGAGCGAAAAAAAACGACTTCGTGCGGGAGATCGGGTACCTACACAAGCTGAACGAGGTGCTGGAGCGCCGCACCGAGCAGACAAAGGCCCCCGGCCTGGTCTTCCAGGAGGCGGACCTTCCGGTCCGCGTCCTCCGCGACGTCTTCCTGATCGATTTCGAAACGGCGATCATCGACTCCCCGAAGCAGTTCGAACGGGTCACCGGGTTCTTCCAGCGCACCGCTCCGGAGCTGGTCGAGAAAGTCGAGCTCTACGAGGGCAAGAAGCCGCTGCTCGAGAAATGGGGCGTCGACAGGGAGATCGAGTCGACCCTCGATCGCCGCGTCGACCTGCCCTCGGGCGGTTACCTGGTGATCGACTACGCCGAGGCGCTGACCGTGATCGACATCAACAGCGGCAGCTTCACCGGGCGCGGCAAAGGCGGGCTCGAGGAGACGATCACCCGCGTCAACACCGAGGCGGCGGAGGAGGTCGTCCGGCAGCTGCGGCTGCGCGACATCGGCGGCATCATCGTCATCGACTTCATCGACATGGCGCGGGCGAAAAACCGCGACAAAGTCCTGAAGACCCTGCGCAAAGCGCTCGACGCCGACAAGTCGAAGAGCTACGTCGTCGAGGTCTCGCCGCTCGGCCTGGTCGAGATGACGCGGCAGAACATCACCGACGGCGTGCGCGAGATCCTCACCGCGCCGTGCCCGACATGCGACGGCGAGGGGGTCGTGCTCTCGGCCGAGACCGTGGCCCTCGACGGCCTGCGGAAGATGCGGGAGATCGCCGTCGAGGACGGCGATGCCTTCCTGATGCGGGTCAACCCGAAAGTGGCCGCCGAGCTGATGAGCCGCGAAAGCGGCCTCGGCGAGCTCGAGGAGGAAACCGGCAAGCAGTTCCACTTCGAGGGCGGCGACGCGCTCCCGATCGAGACCTTCGACCTGGTCGAATCGGGCACCATCGCCGAGATCGAGGAGCGGGCGCTGCCGTTCAAGGTCGGCGAGGAGGTGCTGGTCCGGATCGAGGAGCCGCACATGTACAACGCCGATGACGCTGTGGCCCGGATCGACTCCTACATCATCAGCGTCAGCGGCGGCGGCCGCTACGTCGGCGAGCGCAAACTGGTCCGGATCGAGAGCGTCGCGCGCTCCTCGGCCGTTGCCTCGCTGCCGAGCGGGGACGCTCAGTCGAACGGAGCCGGAGGCGATGAGGACGACTCCCAGCTAGAATCCGCCGCCTCGCGCAGTAGCGGTCGTGACCGCCGCGGAGGTCGCGGTAGGTCGCGCTCAACTCAGAGCGGCAAGGACGAATGAGCACGTACGCGGTCATAGAGAGCGGTGGCAAGCAGTACCGGGTCGAGAAGGGCACGTCGGTGCTCGTCGACCGCCTCAGCGCGGAGCAGGGCGAGAAGGTCGCCCTGCGCCCCGTCCTGTTCCGCGACAAAGACGTCATCGCCGAGCCGAAGGAGCTCGAGAAGGTGAAGGTCGAGGCAACCGTCGCCGAGCACCTGCGCGGCCCGAAGATCAAGGTCTTCAAATACAAGCCGAAGAAGGGCTACCGCCGGCGCGCCGGGCACCGCTCGGAGCTGACCCGGCTCGAGGTGACCGAGCTCAAACTCCTGACCAGGAAACCGGCGGAGAGAAAAGCGAAAGCCGAGAAAGCCCCCGCTGCTAAAAAGGACGCTGACGATGGCTCATAAGAAAGGACTCGGCTCAAGCCGAAACGGCCGTGAATCGAACCCGAACATGCTCGGGGTCAAGGTCTTCGCGGGCCAGAAGGTGACCGGCGGCGAGATCATCGTCCGCCAGCGCGGAACCCGCTTCCGCCCCGGCGAGGGGACCGGCCTCGGGCGCGACCACACGATCTTCGCCACCCGCAAGGGGACGGTCGAGTTCCGGCCCTCGCGCCGTGGCCGCACGATCTCGGTCCTCCAGGATTAGGTGGGAGGGGGCGGGTGCCTCCCCCTCCTTCCGCAGCCCGGAGGGCCGTTCGCGCGAGCTAGTGCGGGCAGGCGCGGCGGGCGGCGGCGCGCTTTCGGCGGACGTTCGCCGTCGCTCTGCGGACGCCGTTTCGCGCCGCGTCCGTCGGCGGCCGCATCGCCCGCAGCCTCTGCCGCAGCTTCGCCACCTTCGCCTGGGCCCTGACCAGCGCCGCGTGGGCTGAGGCACACGGGTCGGGGCCCGGGCCCGGCGCGGCCGGGGTCGCGCTCGCGGCGGCGGGCGAGGAGGCGGCCGGCGGCGGTGGTGGTGGTGGAGGTGGTGGAGGAGGATTGTTTTCTTCCCCTTCGCAGCTGTAGATCTCGACGTTGTCGATGAACCAGCCGTAGTCTTGCTGGGCTTCGTCGCTGCCGATCCGGAACCGGAACCGGACCTGTTTGCCGGCCAGCGAGGCCAGGTTTAGGCGGGTCGAGCCGTACCCGGCGCTGTCGCCGACGAAGGCCGGCCGGCCGGCGAGCGGGTTGCCGGAGCCTTCGAAGATCGTCCCCCCGTAGGCGTCGCCGGCATCGATCAGGCTGCCGGCGTCGGTCCATGTTTTGCCGTTGTCGGTGCTGTATTCGATGACGCCGCCGTCGAACGTCTGCCCTTCGCCGGTCTCGAAGCCGTGGGCGTGGTCGAAATGCATCCGCCCCCCGCTCGGGACGGTGACGCCGGTCGTCATCGCGATCGTCGAGTCCGAGACACCGCCGTTGTCGAATCCCCAGATGTTCTTCGTGCCGCTGCGGGCGTAGGTCGCGTCGAATTCGAGCGGGTTGGGCACCTGGGGATAGAAGAAGGCGTTCGGGCCTTTGATCGCGTGCGCGGCCCAGTTGCCGCTCGCGGTGTTCTCGAGGTCGTCGGAGAAGACCGGGACCGCGGAGTGGCCGGGAGCGCAGAGGCTCGCCGTGGCCGGGGTCGCTTTCGCCGGCGGCGTCTCCATTTCGGTCGCCAGCACGGTCTTCTGCACCTGTTCGCAGTCGGCGCTGGTGATTTCGTGCTCGCCGACGAGGTCGGAGCAGGCCTGTTCGAGGTCATTGCCGAAGTCCTGGTAGTCGGCGGCCGAGGTGAGCATGTTGGCGGCGACGTCGTAGTTGATCTGGAGGGTCTTTTCGATCCCGAGGCCGGTGATCGTCTGGCCGTTGAAGGTTCCGCCGTCGGTCATCAGGAACGTCGCCTTGCCGCCGACCCCGCTGTTCTCGTGGACGCCGCCGTTGTCGCCTTTTTCAAAATCGGTTTCGGGGTCGAAGAACCATTCTCCGGACCCCGTCCTGTCCGGCTGCCCGAAGGCCGGAGGGTCGGACATGTCGCGGATCGCGCCGAGGCTCGAGTCCTCGCCGATCTTCCAGCGGTCGGCGGGGGCATCGGTATGGCCCGAGTATTCCGGCAGGGAGAGGTCGAAGAGCTCGCCGAAGATGTCGGCGATCGCCTCGTCGAGGGCACCCGATTGGTAGTAGTAGAAGAGGTTCGACTCGGCGGCGTCGACGCCGTGGGTGAGCTCGTGGCCGGTGATGTCGTCGGTGACGAGGCCGGCGCCGTAGACCATCTGTTCGCCGTTCCAGAACGCGTTTTCGAACGGGCATTCCGAGGGTTCGCAGTACTCGACGGTCGAGACCAGCGACATCCCGGCGCCGTCGATGCTGTCGCGGCCGAACTTTTCCTTGTAGAAGTCGTAGAGATCGCCGGTCAGGTCGTAGGCGGTGGCGGCTTCGGGGGCCGCCAGCGTCGGGTCGTCCCCCTCGAGCAGTTCGGCTTCCGGTTCGATGCAGGGGACGAGCTTGGGTTCGGATTCGGCGTTGCAGACGATCCGGTTCTTCGCGCCCTCGATCTCGCTGAAGTCGAGCGCGACATTGCCAAGTCCGGCGTCGACCAGGACCAGGTTGCGGATCGCCACCGGGTCGGCGACGTCGCGGACCTCCATCCGCCACACCGTTCGCGGCAGCGAGATGCCGGGGCCGCCGAGGATCCTGGGGTCGTAGACCGAGAGCTCCGGTCTGGTGGCCGAAAGCTGCGAGGCGGGGACGCCGGAGTCCTTGGCGACCGCGGCGACCGCGGTTTCGGCCGCAGCCGCTGAGCTGACCGCGGGCGTCGGGTCGATTGCAGCCTCGGGCTCCAGCTCGCCGCCGATCGCGAGCAGGTTCCCGGCCGGGTCGAGGTCGACCGCCAGTTCGCCGCCGAGGACCGGGATCCCGTCGATCGTCTGCCGCAGGTGCGCCGCCGAGCGCCCGTCGCGGAGCGCTTCCACCTGGCCGACCCGCAGCGCGGCGCCCGGCCCGAGGCCGAAGCTGGCACCGAATCGGCGCCCTGCTTCGAGCGCGGCCGCGTCCGGCGTCGAGGCCCGGAGCGGGATCGCCTTGCCCGGGTCTGTGCCGATGAAAGTGATCTCGGTTCCGACCTCGGCATGGGCGGAGACCCTCACCCCGGGCCCGAGTCGCCTGGCCAGGGCGGCGGCGCTCCGACTCGCCTGCGCCGCAGGCGCGGTGCCTGTCGCCAGAAGGGCGGCGAGGGCCAGGATCGTGACCGCGATGGTGCGAGATGGCATCACTCGAGCGTCCACCCGATCAACACCCGCGCCGGTCCCCGTTCACGGTCGAACCTTCTCACAGGGCCATCGGCGCGGGCGAAATCGAGAGACTGTGTAGCGATGGACGATCGCGCGAAGATCCGGGTCGAGGCGGGCTCCGGCGGCAACGGCTCGGTGAGCTTTCGCCGCGAGGCCCACGTGCCGCGCGGCGGCCCCGACGGCGGCGACGGCGGTCATGGCGGCGACGTCGTGCTGGTCTGCGACCCCTCGCGACGGGACCTCGGCGCGCTGCGGGGCAGCAAGCACCTCCGGGCCGGTCGCGGCGGGAATGGCGAAGGGGGGAACCGCCATGGCGCCCGCGGCGAGGACCGCGAGATCGCCGTGCCGGCGGGGACGATGGCCGAGGCTGTCGACGGCAGCAGGGTAGACCTCCTCGAGGCGGGCCAGCGGGCCGTCGTCGCCCACGGCGGCCGCGGCGGGCACGGCAACCGCAGGTTCGCGAACTCGACCCGGCAGGCGCCCCGGTTCGCCGAGCGGGGCACAGGCGGGCAGGAGGGTTGGATCGAGCTGCGGCTGAAGCTGCTGGCCGACGCGGGCCTGATCGGGCTGCCGAACGCCGGCAAGTCCTCGCTGCTCGGGAGGCTGACGCGCGCCTCGCCGAAGGTCGCCGAGTACCCGTTCACGACGATCAACCCGGTGCTGGGCACGATCGAGGACGAGGACCGCCAGGCCGTCCTCGCAGACATCCCCGGCCTGATCGAGGGGGCCTCGGAGGGCGCCGGCCTGGGACACGAGTTCCTCGCCCACGTCGAGCGCTGCGCGATGCTCGTCCACCTCGTCGACCTGGCGCCGGTCGAAGGGGACCCTGTCGCCAACCACGCCGCGGTCCGCAACGAGCTCGCCTCCTACGGCGCCGGCCTCGACGCCCTGCCGGAGCTGATCGTCCTCTCCAAGTGCGACCTGCTCGCCGAGGACGAGGTCGCAGCGGCGCTCGGCCAGTGGCGGGAGCGGGTGGGCGACGGCGCCCTGGGGGTGATGGCCGTCTCCTCCGCCACCGGGAAGGGCCTCCACGAGCTCCGCCACCGGATCCTGGTCGAGCTTCCGGAGGAGGTCGGGCTCAGGCCGGAGGGCGAGGCCCCCCCATCCGAGTTCGAGGCCGAGCATCGGGTCTACCGCCCCGCCGGCGAGGGGGGCTACTCGGTCGAGCGCGAAGAGGACGGCGGCTTCCGGGTGCTCGGGCGGGGGGTCGAGCTGCTCTTCGAGCGCCACGACCTCGCAAACGAGGAGGCGCTGGCCTACCTCGAGCAGCGCCTGAACGAGATCGGCGTCATCGCGGCCCTCCGCGCCGCCGGCTTCGAGGCGGGCGACGACATCCGCGTCGGCGAGCACGAGTTCGAGCTCCATATATAGGCTGCCTAGACTGGGCGGCGATGACGCTCCTGGTCAAGCTCGGCTCCTCGATAGTCGCCGCCGATGACGGCGAGCTGCGCGTCGACGTCCTCGACTCGGTCTGTGAGCAGGTCGCTGCGCTCGAGCAGGGAGGGGAGCGGGTCGTGATGGTCACCTCGGGGGCGATCGCGCGCGGAATCCGGCTGCTGGAGCTGGGGGCGCGCCCGAGGGCCATGGACGAGCTGCAGGCGGCATCGGCGGTCGGCCAGGGCGACCTGTTCCGGGCCTACGAGGCGCGCCTCTCCGAGCACGGGACGCACGCCGCCCAGGTGTTGCTGACGGCGGCCGACATCGGCGCTCGCACGAACTACCTGAACGCGCGTCAGACGCTGCGGCGGCTGATCGAGTGGGGGGTGGTCCCCGTCGTCAACGAGAACGACACGACCGCGACCGACGAGATCAGCTTCGGCGACAACGACTTCCTCGCGGCCCAGGTCGCGATCCTGCTCGACGCGCGGCTGCTGGTCCTGCTCTCCAACGTCGACGGCCTCCACAGCGCCGACCCGAGCGCCGAACGAGGTGCGGATCGGATCGCCGAGGTGGACGACTTCTCCGCGCTCGAGGGGGTGGCGGAAATCGGCGACCGGACCTCCGCCTTCGGCTCGGGCGGGATGCGGAGCAAGGTCGCGGCCGCTGAGATGGCGAGCGAGGCCGGCATCCCGAGCGTGATCTGCGACGGCACGCGGCCCGGCTCGCTGTCCGCGGCCGCCGCGGGCGAGGCGGTCGGCACGCGCTTCGCCGCCCAGGCCGGGAAGGCGTCGAGCTTCAAGCTCTGGCTCAAGTACGCGAAGCCGGCGCGGGGCCGGGTGATGGTCGACGAGGGCGCAGCGCGGGTCCTGCGCGAGCGCGGGTCGAGTCTGCTGCCGGTCGGGATCACGGCGGTCGAGGGCGAGTTCGAGGCCGGCGACGCGATCGAGGTCGCGGTCGACGGCTCGGTGCTCGGAAAGGGGATCGTCGAGTACTCGGCGCGTGAGCTGGGCCAGGTCGCGGGACTGAAGAGCGACGCCGTCCGCGAGCGGCTCCCGCACGCGGCCGACGAGGCGATTCACCGCGATCGGTTTGTTCTGCTCTAGTTGACGAAGCGGCGCCGTTGGGTGCCTGTTTCTCGCGCTGTCCGGCTGCGCCGGTAGCGCCGCGCTTCGAAACAGGCACGCCAACACCGCCAGTTACCCTTAAGCCGATGGCGACGACCACGATCTCCACCAGCGAAAGCTGTGAAGCGGCTCGTGCGGCCTCTCGCGTGCTGGCGAGTGCGTCGACGGGAGCCAAGGATGCGGCCCTCGAGGCGACGGCGCGGCTGCTCGGGGAGCGGGCGACCGACGTGCTCGAGGCGAATGCCGCCGACCTCGCCGACGAGCGGGCGGCGGGGCTGACGGCGGCGCTGCGCGACCGGCTCAACCTGGACGAGGGGCGAATCGAGGCGATGGCCGAGGGCGTGCGCGCGATCGCGGCGCTCCCCGATCCGATCGGCGAGGAGCTGGAAGCGAAAACGGTCGCCGGCGATCTGAGCCTGCGAAAGCTGCGGGTGCCGCTCGGGGTCGTCGCCGTCGTCTATGAGGCGCGTCCGAACGTGACCGTCGACTGCGCGGCGCTCACGATCAAGAGCGGAAACGCGATCGTCCTGCGCGGCTCCCACTACGCCGAGCGCACCAACGGGGCGCTGGCGGCCATCGTCCGTGAGGCGCTCGCCGAGGCGGGTCTGCCGCAGGACGCGGTCGTGCTGCTCGCCGGCGGCGGCCATCAGGATCTGGCCGAGCTGGCCACCCAGGACGGCCTGATCGACCTGCTGATCCCGCGCGGCGGAGAAGGGCTGAAGGCGGCGCTGATGGATGTCGCGACGGTGCCGGTGATCTACGCCGCTGCCGGGAACTGCCATGTCTACGTCCACACCGACGCCGACCTCGAGATGGCGCGGAGGATCGTTCTCAACGCGAAGGTCCAGCGGCCCGGGGTCTGCAACGCGGCCGAGACGCTGCTGGTCGACGCCGCGGTGGCGGGCGAGTTCCTGCCCGGCGCGCTCGCCGAGCTCCGCGACGCGGGTGTCGAGCTGGTCGGCGATGAGCGCGCGAGGGAGGTCGCCGGAGAAGTCGAGGTCGGGGACGCAGAGCCCGGGGATTGGGGAAAGGAGTTCCTCGACCTGAAGCTTGCGGTCGGGGTCGTCGACTCGCTGGACGAAGCGATCGAGCACGTAAACCGGTTCGGCACCCGCCACTCGGAGGCGATCGTGACCGGCTCGGAGGAGGCCGCCGCGCGGTTCAGCGACGGCGTCGACGCCGCCGTCGTCTACACGAACGCCTCG
This sequence comes from uncultured Solirubrobacterales bacterium, assembly GCA_963737575.1. Lineage (GTDB taxonomy): Bacteria > Actinomycetota > Thermoleophilia > Solirubrobacterales > 70-9 > VRUE01. The sequence continues at coordinate 437,974 of CAVTTJ010000009.1, read as the reverse complement.
ACCCGTTTCACCGACGGGTTCGAGTTCGGTATGGGGGCCGAGATCGGGAACTCGACCCAGAAGCTCCATGCGCGCGGCCCGATCGGCCTTCGCGAGCTGACCACCTACAAGTACGTCGTCCACGGCGACGGCCAGGTGCGTGGGTAGTCCCGCGCCGGCTGGCGTCGGGATCCTCGGCTCGGCGTTCAACCCGCCGCACCTGGGCCACCTCGCGCTCGCCCAGGAGGCGCTCTGGCAGCTCGGGCTCGAGGAGGTGATCCTGATGCCGACGGGAGAGGCTCCGCACAAGAGGATCGCCGACGATCCGGGCCGTGAGCAGCGGCTGGCGATGACGAGGCTGGCGGCGGCCGACGATTCCAGGTTCAGCGTCTCGACGCTCGAGACCGAACGCGAGGGGCCGTCCTACACGTATGAGACCTTGGAACGACTTGGGAGCGAAAAGGGCGACAGGGAGCTGGTGTTCGTGATGGGGGCGGACGCCGCGGTCGGCCTCGAGAGCTGGAAGGAGCCGGAGCGCGTGGTGGAGATGGCGCGGCTCGCCGTCGCGCGCAGGGCCGGCGTCTCCGACCCGGATGTGGCCGCGGTGATGCGGAGCCTCGGCGCCGCCGACCGGGCGACGATGCTCGAGATGCCCGAGTTCGGCGTCTCGTCCTCGGTCGTCCGCGAGCGGGCCGCGGCCGGCCGGCCGCTGCGCTACCTGGTGCCCGAGCCGGTCGCCCGCTTCATCGAGGAGAAGGACGTGTACGGACCGTGAGCGCGGAGCGAGCAAGTGGGTTCGACTCGGAGGCGCTCGCGCGGCGGCTGGGCGAGATCGCCGACTCGAAAGGGGCGAGTGAGATCGTCGCCCTCGACATGCGCGGGCTCGTCTCCTACACCGACTACCTGGCGATCTGCACGGCGCGCAACGAGCGTCAGGCCCGCGCCATAGTCGACGAGGTGAGGCTGCGCCTGAAGGGCGAGCTGGGCCTGCTGCCGGGCGGGGTCGAGGGCGACGGCGCCGCCGGGTGGGTGGTGCTGGACTACCTCGACTCGGTGCTTCACGTCTTCACCGAGGACGCCCGCCGCCGCTACGCGCTCGAGGATCTGTGGCACGAGGCGCCCCGGCTCGAGCTGGGTTTCGGCGAGGCCGAGGAGCGGTCCGCCGCCAGCGCCTGAGACGGCCCTGCGAACACACGTTCGTCGGTTGAGTAATGCCGTCCGAGGGGGCCCCTACCTTGCGCCGCATGGGCGGCTTCAAGAGGGCCCTTTTCGGTTATCGCCGCAGCGACGTCGACGCGGCGATCGGTGACCGGGAAGAGCGGATCGCGAACCTTCAGGAGAAGGCCGCGGACGCATTGGAGCGCTGGCGCGAGGCGACCGAGACGGCCGGGCGCGTCGAACGGGAGGCGGCCGATCTCTCGGGGATGGTGATCGAGCGCGAGCGTGAGATCCGCTTCCTCGGCGAGAAGCTGCGCGAGGCGAACGAGCGGCACGAGCGGAGCATCACCTCGCTCGAGGCCGTCGCCTCGCATATCGACGAGATCCACTCCCAGGCCCGAGGGCAGGCGACCCGGATCCGGATGAAGGCCCTGCGCGAGGCGGTCGACGTGAGCCGGCGCGCCCAGGAGCTCGTCGACGCCAACGCCGAGGTCGAGGAGGCCGCACCGGCCGCCTCGAATGGGAGCGAGCTCTTCGAGGGGCGGATGAAACTCGAGATCGGGCCGCTCGGCGACTTCTCCCAGCTGGTCGGGATCGAGGACGCGATCAGCAGGCTCGGGGCCGCCGACATCTCGGTCGAGCGCTTCTCCGAGGGCCGCGCGACCCTCTCGATGAACCTCGAGCACCCGATCGACCTGCTGCGCGAGCTCGAAGAGAGCGCCCCGATGGACTTCCAGGTCCGACGCACCGCCGACGACAGCCTGATCCTCGACCTCGATGAGGACCCGGGCCCCGATCAGCGCGCCGCGTAGCGTCCCTGTTTTTAGTCTCGCCAACCTCCGGTGTTGATTCGTTCCCGACTGGCGGCGAACCTACGTCGGTGGCGCGCACCAGCGACAAGGGCAGCATCGCCGAGCTGGCGATCGCCAAGGAAGCCGTGCGCCTTGGGTTGCAGGTACTGAAGCCACTGACCGAGCATGGGCGCTACGACCTGGCACTTGATCTCGGAGCTCGGATCCTCCGAGTGCAGTGCAAATGGGGCAGTAGGAAGGGCGACGTCATTCATGCGCGGATCAGCTCCTCGTATCACTCGCCCACTCGCGGCTACGTGAAGTCCACCTACGACGAGAAGGAGATCGACGCGATCGCGATCTATTGCGAATCGCTCGACCGCTGCTATCTCCTGCCGATCGCCGCTTTCTCGGGCCAGACGATGGTCAACCTGCGCATCGGCGAACCGCAAAACGGCCAACGAGCGGCGCTAAACTGGGCCACCGATTTTGAGTTTCCCGGGGCTGTAGCTCAGCTGGAAGAGCGCGTCGCTGGCAGCGACGAGGTCAGGGGTTCGAGCCCCCTCAGCTCCACTGACGAGGCAACAGATGCCTCTCGATCCAATGAGGTCGGGGCCCATGAGTTCCGCAACCGGTTCGGTTACTACATGGAGCGTGCCGCCTCGGGACAGACGATCCTCATCCGTCGCCGCGGCCGGCCATACGCGTGGTTGGGCCCGCCACCGCCATCGCCGCCCACGGTGACCTGAGTGGCCGCGGCGCTGGGATGGTGCACGCTCGCGGCGTCCTCGCTCGTCATCGGCGCCCTCCTCGCCTACGCTCGCCGCTGGCCCGAGCGCCAGGTCGGGTACGTGCTTGCCTTCGGGGCCGGGGCGCTGATCAGCGCGATCAGCTTCGAGCTCGCCTCGGAAGGCATCGCGGTCGGCAGCATCCGCTCCACCGCGCTCGGCCTCGGCCTCGGCGCCTTCGCCTTCTTCTTCCTCGACGGGAGAATCGACGCCCACTTCTCCCGCGGCGGTGGGCGCCGGGGCAGAGCCCAGGCCGACGACCCCGGAATCGCGCTCGCATTGGGCGCCTTCCTCGACGGAATCCCCGAGCAGCTGGTCCTCGGAATCGGCCTGGCCGGAGGCAAGGCGGTCGGCCTCGGCCTGCTCGTCGCGATCTTCGTCTCCAACCTGCCCGAGGCGATCGGCTCGGCCACCGCCATGGACGAAGCCGGCGAGCCGCGCCGTCGCGTCATCCGGCTCTGGTTCGTCGTCGCCGCCATCTGCGCCCTCTCGACGGTTCTCGGCTACGGTCTCGCCGACGTCACCTCGGGCGACCTCCGCGCCGCGATCGACGGCTTTGCCGCCGGCGCCCTCCTCGTGATGCTGATCGACTCGATGATCCCCGACGCGACGCGCCAATCAGGCCGCATCGCCGGCCTAGTCACCACCCTGGGCTTCGCCGGTCGCGACGGCGCTCTCGAGCCTCGACTGAGCGGGCCGGCGCGACCCCGTTGCTAACGTCAGCGAAATGGGGAATCTTCGTCTGATCGACTCAACTTCAGACTCCGGCGCCGCGCATACGAGGCCAACCCGCAGAGCGAGCACCTGCCCGACTCGGAGGCATTCGATGCCTACTCGCGGACGGTCTCCGGGGTCGCCGAGAGGCTCGGCCCGTCCGTCGCCCACCTCGCGGTCTCGCGCCGCACCCCGCGCGGCCGCCGCAGGGTCGGCGCCGGCAGCGGCGTCGCGATCAGCGCCGACGGCTTCATGCTCAGCGCCGCCCACGTGGTCGCCGAGACCGAGGGCAACGGGACCGCCTCGTTCCCCGACGGCCGCGACTTCAAGTTCGAGGTGATCGGCGCCGACGCGCTCTCCGACCTCGCCGTGCTGCGCGCCGAGGGCCGCGACCTGACCCCGGCGACCCTCGGCGACGCCGAGCAGCTGCGAGTCGGGCAGCTGGTCGTGGCGATCGGCAGCCCGAACGGGTTCAGCGGCTCGGTCACCGCCGGCGTCGTCTCGGCCCTCGGCCGCTCCCTCCCGACACGCTCTCGCTCCGCGACGCGCCTGATCGAGAACGTGATCCAGACCGATGCCGCGCTCAACCCGGGCAACTCCGGTGGCGCCCTGGGCGACGGCCTGGCTCGGGTGATCGGGATCAACACCGCCGTCGCCGGGGTCGGCCTCGGCCTCGCGGTCCCGATCAACGCCGCGACGCGGCGGATCGTCTCCGAACTGATCGGCGAGGGACGGGTGCGGCGCGCCTACATCGGCGTCGCCGGAGGCTCCCGCCCCCTGCCGCCACGGCTCGCCGCCGAGGCCGGCCAGGACCAGGGGATCGAGATCGTCGAGGTCGTCGAGGACAGCCCGGCCGCCGAGGCAGGCCTCCGTCCCGGTGACCTGATCGTCGGGATCGACGGCGAGGCGCTTGCCGATGTCGGCGACCTCCAGCGGCTGATGGTCGGCGAGCGGATCGGCAACGAGCTCGAGCTCCGCGTCGACCGCGGCGGCCGCGAGCTGCGGATCGGCATCGTCCCGCGTGAGCTCGACGAGTAGCCACTAGCCTCAGTCCATGGGCCAGCTGGTTCAGGTCGTCGGCGCTCTCTTCATCCTCGTTGCCTACGCCGCGGCGCAGTTCGGCGCGATGAGCCAGCACTCGGCCACCTACCTCCTGCTCAACGTCGTCGGCTCGTTGATCCTCGGTGTCCTGGCCCTCGTCGAAGGCCTCTGGGGCTTCCTCCTTCTCGAGACCTTCTGGGCGGGGGTCTCGCTCTGGGGCCTGATCCAGGCGCTGCGCGGCCCGACGGTGCCCGACCACTGAGTCGCGCCGGTCTCAAGCGCGACCGCCATCTGCCGATGAGGGACGGGTGAACGTCGCGAACAGCCACGTCTTCTCGCACGGCATGCAGGACACCCGCGAGACGCTCGGGACCTGGCGGGAGGATCGCTGGGCGGTTCTGCGCGGTTGGGTGGCCCTCAGCGTCTCGATCGCCCTCTGCCTTCTCATCGCCGTCTGGTTCGTCGCCGGCAAGCTGACGCCGGACCTGACTCCGGTCCACATCTCGAGCCTGACCAAGCCGTCGCAGCCAACCGACCTGCTGCCGATCCTCTGGCGAAACTCGCTGGTGCTCGCGCTTCACGGATTCGCCTGCGTCGCCGGCTTCATCGCCGGCGCCTCGATGCCGATCGCGGCCGAGCAGCGGAGCGGGATCTCGCGCTGGATCCATGTCAAGGCGTCCGAGTTCGCGATCCTCTTCGTCTGCGCGGTCACCCTTTTCTCGCTCTGCACGCAGGCCTTCTTCCTCGGCTTCCAGTGCTCGACGATCTCCTACCAGTTCGACGTCTCGCACCTGGTCCTGATCCTGACGGTCCTCCCGCACGCGATCCCGGAGCTGACCGCCCTCTTCCTGCCGCTCGCCGCCTGGCTGATCGCGAGCCGACGCGGCGAGTGGAACCAGCTCCTCGCCGCGACGATGATCACGGTCGCGATCGCGATTCCGGTCCTGATCCTCTCGGCGACGATCGAGGTCTACGTCTGGCCTCACATCCTCGAAACCGTCTCACCGGTCGTCTGACGCGGTCCCCTGGAAGAACCAATTAGCGAGCATCACGATCTGATTCTCTGCGAGCGGCGCCGATATGCCGCGTTGCCGCCGCCCCGGACGGGTAGCGGAGGAGGCGGCGGATTATTCAGAATGCTCGCTAATCGGTTCTCCATAGGATCAACCTTGTGAGCGGATACGAGCCGAAGGCGATCGAGGCGAAGTGGCAGAAGGTCTGGGCCGACGAGCGGACCTGGGAGGTCGCCAACCCCGGTAGTCCGGGGTTCGACCCCTGCAAAGCCGAAGAGCTACGTGCTGGAGATGCTTCCGTACCCCTCGGGCGAGCCGCACGTGGGCCACCTCAAGTGCTACGCGGTCGGCGACGCGATCGCCCATTTCCGCCGCCGCCACGGGTATGAGGTGATCCACCCGATGGGCTACGACGCCTTCGGGCTGCCGGCCGAGAACAACGCGATCAAGACAGGCGAGCCGCCGCGCGAGGCGACCGAGCGCTCGATCGACTCCTTCCGGCGCCAGTTCCGCGAGTGGGGCATATCGATCGACTGGTCGCGCGAGCTCGGCACCCACACACCCGAGTACTACCGCTGGACCCAGTGGATATTCCTGCAGCTGTTCGAGCGCGGCCTCGCCTACCGGACCGAGGCGCCCGTCCAGTGGTGCCCGAAGGACGCGACCGTCCTCGCCAACGAGCAGGTCATCGACGGCCGCTGCGAGCGCTGCGGAACCCCGGTCGAGCAGCGAAAGCTCGAGCAGTGGTTCTTCCGCATCACCGAGTACGCCGACCGCCTGCTCGCCGACTTCGACCGGGTCGAGTCCTGGCCGGAGCACGTGGTGACGATGCAGCGCAACTGGATCGGCCGCTCCGAGGGGGCGGAGGTCGTCTTTCGATGTCAGGAAGGGGAGCTCGAGCTCGACTTCCCCGTCTTCACGACCCGCCCGGACACGCTCTTCGGCGCGACCTTCTTCGTCCTCGCGCCCGAGCATCCCGACCTCGAGCGCCTCGTCGCCGGCACCCCCGCCGAGGAGGCGGTCCGCGCCTACGTCAACCGGGTCGCCCGCGAGTCGGCGGAGGAGCGCGGCGCCGAGGACCGCGAGAAGACCGGCGTCCCGCTCGGGCGGAGCGTCGTCAACCCGGTCAACGGCGAGGAGATCCCGATGTTCGTCGCCGACTACGTGCTGATGGAGTACGGAACCGGGGCGATCATGGCCGTCCCCGCCCACGACGGGCGCGACTACGAGTTCGCGCAGGCGTTCGACCTCCCGCTGAGGCGGGTGATCGAGGGCGTCGACGAGGAGACGGCGCGCGACGACGAGGGGCTGCCCTACCCAGGCGACGGGCCGATGACCAACTCCGGCCGCCAATTCAGCGGGAAGCACAATCGCGAGGCCTACTCGGAGATCGTCGAGTGGCTCGCCGCGGAGGGCCGCGGCCACCAATCGGTCAACTACCGGCTCCGCGACTGGCTCGTCTCGCGCCAGCGCTACTGGGGCGCGCCGATACCGGTCGTCTACTGCGATCAGTGCGGCGTCGTCCCGGTCCCCGAGGACCAGCTCCCGGTCGAGCTGCCCGAGGTCGACGATTACGCGCCGAAGGGGCGCAGCCCGTTGGCCGCCGCCGAGGACTGGGTCGCGACCGAGTGCCACCGCTGCGGCGGGCCCGCTCGCCGCGAGACCGACACGATGGACACCTTCGTCGACTCCTCCTGGTACTTCATCCGCTACCTCGATCCCGGCAACGAGGAGGCGGCCTGGGACCCGGCGGTCGCCGCCCACTGGCTGCCCGTCGACCAGTACATCGGCGGGGTCGAGCACGCGATCCTGCACCTGATGTACGCGCGCTTCTTCACCAAGGCGCTGGCCGACATGGGCCACCTCGAGACCGAGGAGCCGTTCGCAAACCTCTTCGCGCAGGGGATGATCACGCGCGATGGGGCGAAGATGTCGAAGTCGCGGGGCAACACCGTCAGCCCCGCCGAGTACGTCGAGCGCTACGGAGCCGACACCACCCGCACCTACATCTGCTTCATGGGGCCGCCGGAGCGCGGCGGCGACTGGTCCGACGAGGGGGTCGAGGGCGTCAACCGCTTCCTCGCGCGCCTCTGGCGGCTCTGCGAGGAGGTCGAGGCGAAGGAGGCCGGCGGGCTCGACCCCGGTGCCGGCGGCGAGGCCCGCGAGCTCCTCGCCAAGGCCCACTGGGCGATCGACAAGGCGACCCGCGACTTCGAGCGCGGCTTCCAGTTCAACACGGCGATCGCCGCCGTGATGGAGCTCGTCAACGACGCCTACCGAGTCAAGGACGGGCTCTACTCCGACCCCTCCGGGGTCGCCGCGGTCCGCTTCGCGACGGCGACCGCCGCGTCCTTGATCTTCCCCTTCGCGCCACATCTGGGGGCCGAGGTCTGGGAGCGGCTAGAGGGCGGCCGGGTCTGGGAGCAGCCCTGGCCGGAGGCCGACCCCGAGCTCCTCTCGCGCGACACCGTGACCCTCATCGTCCAGGTGAACGGCAAGCTCCGCGACCGGATCGAGGCCGCCGCCGAGGCGCCGGAGGCGGAGCTCCTGGCGCTCGCCCGCGAGAGCGAGAAGGTGCGTCGCCACCTCGACGGCAAGGAGGTCGTCAAGGAGATAGTCGTCCCCGGCAAGCTGGTCAACCTGGTGGTCCGCTGAGTCGTCGCGCAACGGAGCGCCACGGGCCGCGAGCTGATTTCTGGTAGAAAGCGCGCGTGCTTGTCAGGCGGCTCTCAGAGGCACCGGTCCAGGAGCGCCATCGCCTCCGTTCGCACATCCTCATGGATGCCGGGGAGCTTGGGTCCCGCAATCTCGTCGCCACCTGGGTCGAGGTTCCGCCAGGTGCCCACCAAACCTCCCACTCCCACGAGAACGCGGAGCAGATCTACGTCGTCGTCAGCGGCTCGGGGACGATGGTCGTCGCGGGCGACCGCGAGAAGGTCGGCGTCGGCGACCTCGTCCTGATCCCCCCGGCCACCGATCACGGGATCGAGAACGACGGCGACGTCGACCTCGTCTACGTCACCGCCGCCTCGCCGCCGGTCTCGATGCAGGAGCTCTACGAGAACGAGCTCGCCGAAGTGACTGGCTTCGACGACGACGAAGACCTGTAGCCGAATTGTTCATCTGAGCGCGCCACCTGCGCGCCGTGGAGGCGCACCCTTGGCCGGTGCCCGAGCTGAGCCGCTCCCAGCTACTCGTCTACGGCGCGGTCGCCGTCGCCCTCCTCCTGGTCGGCGTGCGGGCGCTGCGGGCCGACTCCGGCTCGGCGACTGCCGACGTCGGGGTGGGGGAGGGGAGCTCCGGCAGCGCCGGGCTCAGCGTCGGCAGCGGCGGCGGCGAGATCGTCGTCGACGTCTCCGGAGCAGTGCGCCGGCCCGGCGTCTACCGGATGCCGGGCGGAGCGCGGGTGATCGACGCGATGCAGCGCGCAGGCGGGGCCGAGGCGGGTGCCGACCTCGAAGCGATCAACCGCGCCGCCCGGCTGACCGACGGCCAGCAGATCGTCGTTCCGACACGTGGATCGGCTGCTGCTGCCGCCGCCGGCGCCGCGCCGGGCGCGGCAAGCGGGCCGATCGGGCTCGGCTCGGCGACCGTCGAACAGCTCGAAACGATCGACGGAATCGGCCCCGTGACGGCGCAGAAAATCATCGAATACCGCGATGCGCAGGGCGGCCTCGCCTCGGTCGAGCAGCTCGACGACGTCAGCGGGATCGGGCCGGCGACGATGAAGTCGCTGCGCTCCCGCCTCCAGCCCTGAGGGTCCGTGGCGAGCGGCCGGCCGCCACTGCCCCTGCTGCTCGGCGTGGCCCTCATCGTGGGCCTCGCGATCGCCCATACCGGCGAGATCGGGGCCCGGGCAGACGCGGCCCTGGGAGCGGGGATGCCGTCACGCGAGGCCGAGCTCGCACGGGGGTTCGTGCTCGGCGAGGACGATCGCATCGACCCCCAGACCGTCGAAGACTTCCGTCGCTCCGGCCTCAGCCACCTGCTCGCGGTCTCGGGTCAGAACGTCGCGCTGCTCGCCCTGCTGGCGATGCCGGTCCTCGGCGCGCTCGGGATCCCGCTCCGCGCGAGGCTCGTCTGGGTCCTGGCGCTGATCGCGGTCTACGTCCCGCTGACCGGCGCCGGCCCCTCCATTCAGCGGGCGGGGGTGATGGGAGCGCTGACGGTTCTGGCGACACTGTCCGGGAGGCGCGCCTCTCGCCTCTACGGATTGGCTGTCGCGGCGATCGTCACCCTGGCGGTCGAGCCGCGCATCGCCGAGGACATCGGTTGGCAGCTCAGCTTTGCCGCCGTCGTCGGCATCCTGCTCCTCGCGGCACCTCTGCGGCGGGCGATCGCGACGCGGATCGGGTCGAGGGGCATCGCCGGCGCCCTGGCCGAGGGAGGGGCGCTGACGATCGCGGCGACGCTCGCCACCGCGCCGCTGATCGCCTTCCACTTCGGCGCGATCTCGACCACCACCCTGGCCGCGAACCTGCTCGCCCTGCCGGCGGTCGCGCCTGCGATGTGGCTGGGGATGCTGGCGGCGGCGGCCGGGCAGGTTCCGGGCCTCCCGGTCGGGCCGATCAACGTCATCAACGCGCCGCTCCTCGCCTACATCGCCCAGGTCGCGGCCTGGTGCGGCCGCCCAAGCTGGGCCTACTTCGAGGTCAGGATCGGCCTCGCCGGCCTTCTCGGCTCCTACGCGGCGATCCTCGCCACGGCGCTGGCGGCCCACCGGCTCGGGCGGTGGCGGCGGATCGAGGCGAGGAGACGGCGGCGCGAGCTTCCTGCCCGGCCCCGATCTCCGCGCCGGCTGCAGTCGGCCCTGGCCATCGCGGCCATCGCGCTCCTCACCTGGGCACTTCTCGGGGGCGGTGGCGGCGAGGGGCGCGCTGCAGCGATCGACGGCTTAAGGGTCTCGATGCTCGACGTCGGCCAGGGCGACTCGATCCTGCTCCAGCCGGCGGCGGCGCCGGCCGTCCTCGTCGATACCGGGCCCCCGGGCGACCGGATCGCGGCCCAGCTCGAAGACGCCGGGGTCGACCGGCTCGGAGCACTGATCCTCACCCACGACCAGTCGGACCACGACGGAGCCGAGGCTGAATTGCTCGCATCGGTCCCGGTCGCGCGGGTGCTCTACGCGGTCATCGGCGGCGAACCGCTCCGCCTCGCTCGAGAGGGCGGCGCGCGGACCGGACAGATCGCGGCCGGATCGGAGGTCCGATCGGGCGGGTTGCGGCTCGATGTGATCTGGCCGCCGCCCGAGCTCCTCGGCGATTCCCATCAGGGGGAGGACCCGAACCAGCTCGCGGTCGTCGCCGTCGCCCGCTGGCGCGGCTTCTCGATGCTCCTGACCGCGGACGCGGAGGCCGAGGCCGTCCCGCTCGATCCCGGCCCGATCGACGTCCTCAAGGTCGCCCACCACGGCAGCGCCGACGCCGGCCTCGACGACCTCCTCGATCGGACCCACCCTCACCTGGCGCTGATCTCGGTCGGCGCCGGCAACCCGTTCGGCCACCCGACCCCCTCAACCCTCGCAACCCTCGCCCAACACCACGTCCCCGTCCTCCGCACCGATTTGGAGGGGACCATCACCATCGACATACCTGGAGGGCCGGCGGGAGGTGGGGGCGTCCCCCGAAGGGACGGATACTCAGAGCGAGCACAGCGAGCGAGTCCCGGCGGGGGGCGCCCCCACCTCCCCTAGACTCGCCTGAATGCCGTCCGAGATGGGCCCCCTCTATCTGATCGCTGGAACCGACACGGCCAAGATCGACGCGACCCGGGCCCGGCTGCGGTCGCGAGCCGAGCGCGAGGGAGGAGCGGCAGCGCTCGAGATCTTCGAGCCGCGCGAGGGCGCCGGCGCACCGGATCACGAGGCGCTGCTCGCGGCGCTCCCGGCGATGTCGCTGACGAGCTCGCGCCGCTATCTGCTCGCCGACGGGGTCGAGCGCTGGCGCGAGCGCCAGCTGGAGGCGGTCGCCGGTGCGCTGGCAGACCTCCCACCCGACCTCACCCTCGTCCTCATCGCCCGCGGCAAAACGCCGGCGAAGCTGGCCAAGGCCGTCGGCGCGGCCGGTGGCGAGCTGCACGAGTTCGAGGAGCCGCGGGCGCGGGACATGCCGCGCATGCTCGTCGCCGAGGCCGAGCGCCTCGGCTTTCGACTCGAGCCCGCGGCGGCGCGGCTCTTGGTCGAGAGGATGGGAACCGGCTCGGTGCGCCTCCACAACGAGCTCGAGCGCCTTGCCCTCTGGGCGGGCGAGGGCGGCGAGGTCACGGCCGCCGACCTCGACGCGATGGTCTCCGACACCTCCGAGTCCGCTGTGTGGGCGCTCTCCGACGCCCTGCTGGAACGCGACTCCGAGCTGGCGCTGGCGATCGCCGAGCGCCTGATCTGCCAGGGCGAGAACGTCACCGGCCTGATCTACGGGCTCGCCTCGAGGCTGCGCAAGGCATGCACCGCCGCCGCCCGTTTGGAGGAGGGGGTCCCGACAAAGCAGGTCGAAGCCGGGCTCGGGATGCATCCCTACGCGGCAAAGCAGCTCGTCCGCCGGCTCGAGGAGGCGAGCGTCGAGGGCCTTCGCGAGGCGACGATCGCGCTCGCCGATCTCGAGGTCTGGTGCCGAGGGGGCGCCGAGTACGGCGACGAGCTGGCGCTGACCCTGGCGCTACGGCGGGCGGCGGGAGTCGCGGCCTGACTAGCTGCCGGCGGCGATGCGGGCGGCGCGGGCCTTCTTGCGGGCCCCCGTGTTGCGATGCATGGCGCCTTTCTGGACCGCCTTGTCGATCCGCGAGACCAGCGAGCGGTGCTCGGCCTGGACCGTTGCGGCATCGCCCCCCTCGACCGCGCTCTCGAGGCGACGGAAGTGGGTCTTGACGGTGCTCGTCAGCAGCCGGTTCTCATCCCGCTCGCGGCTGCTGCGTAGGATCCGCTTCTTCTGTGAGGCTATGTTGGCCATGATTCGCGTGCCTGCAGCGGCGTCTGGGCGGCTCCGGGCGGCCGCCGACTATAGCGACTGAGACCCAGCTTGGAGAGGCCCGAGTCACCCCACCCACCGGATCGCGAGGACGCCGATGTCGCCTCCGATGCCGCCGTCCGCGCCGCCGAGGCGTTCGATCCCGGCGAGGAACCGACCTCTGACCCCTCGCCGGGGCGCCAGGCCGGGCGCATCGCCCGCTCGACGGCATTCTTCTCGGTCGCGACCGCGGCCTCGCGGATCGCCGGCCTCGTGCGAGAGGTCGTCGCCGCCGGCTACTACGGGGTGAACGGGCCGGTCTCGGCGTTCACGATCGCCTTCCAGGTCCCCAACCTCGTCCGCGCTCTCTTCGCCGACGCGGCGCTGCAGCCCGCGTTCGTCCCGATCTTCACCGAGCAGTTGGAGAAGGGGAACTACCGCGAGGCCTTCCGCATGGCCTCGACCCTGCTGCTGATGGTGACCCTGGTGCTCGGCACGATCACAGTCTTCTTCGTCCTGCTGGCGCCGGTGATCATGCCGCTCGTCGCTCCCGGTTTCTCGGGAGAGATCCTCAGCCTCACCATCACCCTCTCGCAGATCCTGTTCCCGATCCTGATCCTGCTCGGGGTGAGCGGAGTCGTTGTCGGAATCCTCAACAGCTACGACCGGTTCGGCGCATTCGCGATCTCACCGCTCTTCTGGAACCTGACGATCATCCTGGCGCTGATCGTCCTCGTCCCGAAATTCCACGGGCAGGACAGGATCTACGCCTACGCGATCGGCATCGTCGCCGGGACCATCGTCCAGCTGACGATCCCGGCATTCGACCTCCGCAACACGCCTTTCAGGTTCCGCTGGAGCTTCGAATGGCGCAATCCCGATGTCCGCCGCGTCCTGCTGCTGATGCTGCCGGTGACGATCAGCCTCGGGCTGATCAACTTCAATCTGATCATCAACAGCCTCTTCGGCAGCCTCGTGAGCGACGAGGCGCCGGCGGCGATCGACAAAGCGTTCCGGATCTACCAGCTGCCGCAGGGCATCTTCTCGGTCGCGATCGCGACGGTGCTCTTCCCGACCCTTGCCCGGTTCGCGGCGCGGGGGGCGACCGAGGACCTACGGGCGACGATGGCGAACGGGATGCGCCAGATCCTGTTCGTACTGATTCCGGCCGCCGCCGCGATCCTCGTCCTCTCCGAACCGATGATCCGGCTCGTCTACGAACGCGGCGAGTTCACCGCCGGGCAGACGACGCTGGTCGCGACCGCCCTGTTCTGGTTCGCCTTCTCGCTGCCGACGAACGGCCTCTTCCTGCTACTGACCCGGACCTTCTTCAGCCTCCAGCGGCCCTGGGTGCCGACCTCGATCGCGACCGCAAACCTTGCCGTCACGGCACTGGCTGCGCTCGCGCTCTACCACCTCGGCGTCGGCGGCATCGTCGCCGCGACCGCGATCGCGACGGCGGCGAGCGTCGCCGCCCAGATGGTGATCCTGCGTCTGATTCTGCACGGGCTGGAACTCGGCCGCCTGCTCGACGCGGCGGTGAGGATCGTCGTCGCGTCGGCGGCCCTGGCGGCGGTCAGCTACGGCATCTGGGACGTGCTCGACCAGGCGCTCGGGCGCGGCCTCCTCGGCCAGGTCATCTCGCTCGGCAGCGGCCTCGCGCTCGGCGGCCTCACCTACGTCGCCGCCGCGAAGCTGCTGAGGATCGCCGAGCTGGCGCAGGTGATGCGGCTTCTCCGCCGCGGCTAGATGCTCGGGCCCGGCCCCTACCTGCTCGGCGTCGCCGCCCTCGCCCTCCTCGCCACCTCCGCCTGGCTCGGCGCCACCGCCGCCCGCGCCCGCCTTCTGCCGGAGCTCGACGGCGCCCCCGCCCACCTCGCCACATCGGTCATCTCCACCGCCCTCCTGATCTGGCCCGCCGAGCTCCTGGGAACGTTCGGGTGGTTCGCCCCACTTCCATATCTGGCGGTTGTGGCTGTTGTCGGGGTCGGTCTGTGGCGGCTTCTCCCGGGGGTGGCATCGGGTGAGGGGGGTCGAGGACAGCTTGACCCGCAGACCCCCCCTCACCCGGTGACAGGACCCCCGGACCAGAGCTCCCAGATCCAGGCCCTCGTGGCGGCCCTCATCGGCCTGATCGCGGTGCTTCTGTTCATCCCCGGCGTCCGCGACTCGCTCAGCACCGGCATGACCGGCTTCGACTCCACCTGGTACCACGGCCCGTTCGCGGCGGGCTTCTACCAGAGCGGGAACACCTGGGACCTGCATTTCATCGCGCCGCAGTTCCTCGCCTGGTTCTACCCCGACAACGCCGAAATCTTCCACGCCGTCGGGATGCTCGCCTTCGATCGCGACCTGATCTCGCCGCTGCTGAACCTGGGCTGGTTGATCGGCTGCCTGTTCGCCCTCTGGTGCATCGGCAGGCCGTACCGGGTCGGCGCCTTCTCGGTCCTGCTCGGCGGCCTGATCCTGATCGCGCCGCTGCTCGCCGACCAGGCCGGCGAAGCGCGCAACGACATCGTCGCGATCTTCTTCCTCCTCGCTGCGATCGCGATCACGCTCAACGCCGCGTCCACCGAACCCGGAGGGCGCGGGCTCTCCGATGGCGCCCTGATCATTGTGGGCCTCGCCGCGGGCCTCGCCGCCGGGACCAAGCTGAACTACCTCCTCCCGGCCGCCGCGCTGGTGGCCGGGATCGCGCTCGCATCTCCCACCGGCGGGAGATGGCGGGCCCTCGGCCTCGGCGGCCTCGCCGCGCTCGCGGGCGGCGGCTACTGGTACCTCCGCAACCTCGCCCACACCGGCAACCCGCTGCCCTGGTTCACCGACGTCGGCCCGATCTCGCTGCCGGGGCCGGAACAGGCGCTCGGCGGCCGCGAAGGGCACAGCGTCCTCGGCTACCTGACCGACGGCTCGGTCTGGTCGGAATGGTTCCTTCCGGGCCTGCACCACGGCCTCACCATCTTCTGGCCACTGCTTGGCGCCCTCGCCCTCGCCGGCCTTCTCCTCGCCCTCGGGCCACGTTCCACGCCTTACGTCAGGGTCGTGGGCGCGGTCGGCCTGGCGGCGGCGCTCGCCTGGCTCATCGCCCCGACCTCCGCCTCCGGCCCGGACGGCATGCCCCGTGGCTTCGAATCCGGCCTCCGCTACCTCGCCCCGGCACTCATCCTCGGCATGGCCCTCCTCCCGATCGGGCTACCGGGAGTAGCGGAGCGCCTTCGGATCGGGTCCCGAGACCTGCTTCGAGGGAGGGGTGCGGGGGGTCTCCCGAACCGGCGGATACTCGAAGCGCCGACCTCATTAGGTCGGCGCTTGTCGGGGCGGGAGATCCCCCGCGCCCCCCTTGCCGCCGTAGCAATTCTCGTGGCAATCGCGATCGGCTACCCGGTCCAGCGCCACTATCTGGAGAACCGGTACAGGAACCCGACGTTCGCAGCCCCAGGCCTGAATGCGGTGTTCGCCGCGACGAGCTCGGTCTCCGGCGAGCGGATCGCGACGACCAGCACCCGCCAGTATCCGCTGTTCGGCACCGACCTCTCGAACCGGGTCGAGTTCGTCGGCCGCCACGAGCCCGACGGCGGCTTCGTCGCGCCGGCCACGTGTCGCGAGTGGCGGCGGCTGATCGATGCCGGCGACTACGAATACGTCGTCGCCAGCCGCGACCGGATCGAACCTGGTCTCCCGCCGTACCCGGCCTCGGCCCGCTGGACCGAAGGGCCCGGCGCGAGGGTCATCCTCCGCCGCCCGCCGACTGTCGTCTTCAAGCTCACCGGACCGCTGGACCCCTCGGCCTGCTGAGCCGAGTCGCCATACTGGCCCGCCGATGGACCACATCCGCAATTTCTCGATCATCGCCCATATCGACCACGGCAAGTCGACGCTCGCCGACCGGATCCTCGAGATCACCGGCTCCGTCGACCCGAAGAAGATGCGGGCCCAGGTCCTCGACTCGATGGACCTCGAGCGCGAGCGTGGGATCACGATCAAGGCGCAGGCGGTGAGGGTCGAGTACCGCGCCTCCGACGGGCAGGCCTACCACCTGCACCTGATCGACACGCCGGGCCACGTCGACTTCTCCTATGAGGTCTCGCGCTCGCTCGCGGCCTGCGAGGGGGCGCTCCTCGTCGTCGACGCCGCCCAGGGGGTCGAGGCCCAGACGGTCGCCAACACCTACCTGGCGATCGAGAACGGCCTCGAGCTGATCCCGGTCATCAACAAGGTCGACCTGCCGGGAGCAGAGCCCGAGCGAGTCGCGGCGGAGATCGCCGACCTGCTCGGCGGCGACGCGGGCGACGCGATCCCGATCTCGGCCAAGACCGGGGAGGGGGTCGCCGACGTGCTCGAGGCGATCGTCGAACGGATCCCGCCGCCGGCCGGCGACCTCTCGGCGCCGCCCCGCGCCCTGATCTTCGACTCCGAGTTCGACCAGTATCGGGGCGTCGTCGCCTACGTGCGGATGGTCGACGGGTCCTTCCGCAAGGGCGAGCGGATCATCGCGATGCAGAACCGGACCGAGGCCGACATCGACGACATCGGCTTCTTCCGCCCGGCGATGACGGCCGTCTCCGGGATGGAGGCCGGCGACGTCGGCTACCTGATCACCGGGATCAAGGACGTCGCCAAGCTTCGCGTCGGCGACACGCTGACCGCGCGCGATCGCCAGGCCGCCGGGCCGCTCGAGGGCTACCGCGAGGTCCGCCCGATGGTGTTCTGCGGCCTTTTCCCGATCGACACGGACCGCTACGAAGACCTCCGCGACGCGCTCGACAAGCTCGCCCTCAACGACGCCGCGCTCTCCTATGAGCCGGAGACGTCCGACGCGCTCGGGTTCGGGTTCCGCTGCGGCTTCCTCGGCCTGCTCCACATGGAGATCGTCCGCGAGCGGCTCGAGCGCGAGTACGACCTCGACCTGCTCGCGACGACGCCGAACGTGCGCTACGTGGTCCACCTGATCGGCGGCGAGACGGTCGAAATCCACAGCCCCACCCAGCTTCCCGACCCCAACTCGATCGAGGAGATCGAGGAGCCCTACATACGGGCGACGATCATCTGCCCCTCGGAGTACGTGGGGGCGGTGATGGAGCTCTGCCAGGGACGGCGCGGCGCCCACGTCGACATGCACTACCTGAGCCCGCAGCGGGTCCAGATCCAGTACGACCTGCCGCTGGCCGAGATCGTCCTCGACTTCTTCGACCTGCTGAAGTCCTCGACCCGCGGCTACGCCTCGCTCGATTACGAGCCGATCGGCAACCGGGCCTCGGACCTGGTCAAGGTCGACATCCTGCTCGCCGGGGACAAGGTCGACGCGCTCTCGATCATCGTCCACCGCGACTTCGCCTACGACCAGGGCAAGGTCCTGGTGGAGCGGCTGCGCAAGACGATCCCGCGCCAGCTCTTCGACATCCCGGTCCAGGCGGCGATCGGGTCGCGGATCCTCGCCCGCGAGACGGTCAAGGCGCTTCGCAAGGACGTCACGGCGAAGCTCTACGGCGGCGACGTCACCCGCAAGCAGAAGCTGCTCAAGAAGCAGAAAGCCGGGAAGAAACGGATGAAGCAGGTCGGCCGGGTCGAGGTGCCCCAGGAGGCGTTCCTCGCCGTCCTCGAGATCGATGAGTAGGATGCCGCCGCGATGGCGATAAAGACCGATGCGGTGGGCAAGGAATGGCCTGCCACGACATACGAGATCGGCAGGGAGAAGATCGGCGAGTACGCCCGGGTGATCGGGATCGACAATCCCGTCCACTTCGACCGCGAGGCCGCGATGGCCGCCGGTTTCCGCGACGTCGTCGCCCCGCCGATGTTCGTCGTCGTCTACGCGGCCCCGGCGCTCGCCCCGGCGATGTTCGACCCCGAGGTCGGGATGAACTTCGCGACGATGGTCCACGGCGGCCAGGAGTTCGAGTGGGACGAGCCGGCTGTCGTCGGCGACGAGATCGCGACCAGTGCCAAGTCCCTCGAGATCTTCGAGAAAGACGGCAAGGGCTTCTACATCTTCGAGACGAATTCGGTCAACCAGAACGGCGACCAGGT
Organism: uncultured Solirubrobacterales bacterium; assembly: GCA_963737575.1. Classification (GTDB taxonomy): domain Bacteria; phylum Actinomycetota; class Thermoleophilia; order Solirubrobacterales; family 70-9; genus VRUE01. The sequence continues at coordinate 419,522 of CAVTTJ010000009.1, read as the reverse complement.
CGTGCGCGGGACCTGGACCAACATCGTCAGGGGGGTATGAGATGAGCTCGGAGCTGAACGTCGGCGACCAGATCCCGGAGCTCCGGGTGACCCCGGACAAGTACCTGCCGCACCGTTACGCGGGCGCCTCGGGCGATTTCAACCCGATCCACATCGACCGCGAATTCGCGAAGAACGTCGGCCTCCCCGACACGATTCTCCACGGCCTCTACATGATGGGGCTGGTCGCCCGCGCCAATGCCGCCGGGGTCGCCCACGGCGACCCGCGGGCGCTGAAGCGGCTCTCGGTCCAGTTCCGCGGCATGGGAGCGCCCGAGCAGGAGATCGTCGTCACCGGGACGGTCAAATCGGTCGAGGACGGCCGCGTCGTAATCGACACGGTCGCCGCCCAGGGCGACAACCAGACGATCCGTAACGCTGAGGCCGAACTGCAGCTCTAGGAGGTTCCGGTCGGCCCGGTGGTGGGGGTCGGATGCCGCTACTCGAGCGCGGCGCTACCGGCGAAGCCGGATGGCGCGAGAGAGGGGTGCCCGACCCCCTTTCTCGGCTGCGTCGACTCGATTCCTAAGATGTGTCTGTGCTGAGCAAGCGACAGGAACTGATTCTGGGGTTGGTCGTCGACGCGTATCTCGCGTCGGGGCGGCCGGTGGCGTCGAAGCCGCTGGCCGAGCGGCACGACGTCGAGTGGGGGTCCTCGACGGTGCGCGCCGAGCTCGCCGCGCTCGAGGCGGCAGGATTTCTGACCCATCCCCACACCTCGGCCGGGCGGGTACCGACCGATGTCGGCTACCGCCGCTACGTCGACTCGCTGATGAGGTCGGACACGCCGAGCGCGAGGCCCGCGGGCGAGCTGCACCTGACCCGGCTTCGCCGCGAGATCGACGAGGCTCTGCGGGAGACGACGGCCGCGCTCGCCAGCGTCACCGACCTGATGGCGCTGGTGACGGCGCCGCCGCCGAGCCTCGCGGCGACGATTCACCGGGTCGAGGTCCTGCGCCTGCAACCGACCCGGGTGGTCGCGATCGCGATCGCCTCGACAGGCGCAGTCGCCAAACGCGTCTTCGACTTCGATCAGCCCGTCGACCCCGGCCTGGTCGAGTGGGCCTCGAGCTACCTGAACGAGATGCTGTCGGGCATGGGAGTCGGGTCGCGGATGACCGCCGACCGCCTTTCCCGCGATGAGCTCGACCCGGTCGAGGCGGAGTTCATCGGCGCCCTCGGCGGCGCCTTCACCGGGTTCGAGTCGGACACCGGCGACACCCTCTACGTCGACGGGGCCTCGCGGCTGCTCTCCGAGGCGCACCTCGATGACCTCCCCCGCGCCGACGAGCTGATGACCGCGCTCGAGCGGCGGGCGAGCATGCTGGGCATGCTGCGCTCGGCGCTCGACGAGCGCTCGGTGTTCCTCTGGATCGGCGACGAGAACCCGCAGCCCGAGCTCCGCAGCGTCAGCGTCGTCGGCGCCAACTACGGGCTCGCCCACCGCAACCTCGGCTCGGTCGGGGTAGTTGGGCCGCTGCGGATGGACTACGCCACCGCGATCTCATCCGTGCGCAGCGCGGCTCGGGAGCTGTCGCGCTACTGCGAGACGGTCTTCGAGGGCTAGGCGACCCGGGATGCCGCGCGACTATTACGACGTTCTGGGCGTCGGCCGTGATGCCGACTCGACTGAGGTGAAGCGCGCATTCCGCGGACTCGCGCGCGAGCTCCACCCCGACGTCAACGCGCACGACCCCGAGGCCGAGGAGAAGTTCAAAGACGCGGCGGAGGCCTACGAGGTCCTCTCCGACCCCGAGCGACGCCGGGCCTATGACGCCTACGGCCACGAGGGCCTTCGCTCGGGCGGCTTCCCGCCGGGCGGCGGGTTCTCGTCGGTCGAGGACATCTTCCAGGCGTTCTTCGGTCGCGGCTTCGGGTTCGAGGTTCGGACCGGGCCGATGCGCGGCCAGGACCTGATCCACCAGGTCGAAGTCTCGGCGCCGGAGGCGATGCTGGGGACGACCGTCTCGGTCCCGAGCCACGAGGGCGACCGCGAGATCGAGCTTCCGCCCGGGATCCAGGCCGGCACCCAGTTCGCGCTTCGTGGCCACGGGCTGCCCGGCTCAAACGGCGGGCCGCCGGGAGACCTCGTCATCGCGGTGCGGGTGCTCGTCCCGACCGACCTGACCGACGAGCAGCGCGAGATCGCCGAGAAGCTCTCCGAGTCGCTCGGCCCCGAGAACCTCCCGGGCGGCCAGGGTGAGGAGAGCTTCTTCTCGCGCGTCCGCCGCGCCTTCCAGTAGATGGGCCCGATCCCGTTCCCCGGTCCGGGGGCGGCTTGGTGATCAGGCTGGCTGTCCGGTGCAGGCCGGAGCAGGCGGAGATCGTTCTCGCAGAGCTGACCGTGCTGGCGCCCAACGGGGTCGAGGAGGAGCGGGGGCAGGGCTACGTCGAGTACGCGATCTACGGCGGAGAGGGGGAGCTTCCGGAGCTGGGCGAGATCGAGGCGGCGGCGGGGGAGGGGCTGGTCGATGTCGTCTCGACCGAGGTCCCCGACGACTGGGCCGACCGCTGGCAGGACTTCCACCGCCCGATCCTGGTCGGCGACCGCCTCTGGCTGCGGCCGTCCTGGGAGGAGCCCCGGAGGGGCGCCCTCGACGTCGTCGTCGACCCCGGTCGGGCGTTCGGGACCGGCGCCCACCCGACGACCCGGATGTGCCTCGAGCTCCTGCTGGAGCTAGCCGCCGGCGGCGAGGCCGAGGGGCCGCTGACCGACCTCGGCACCGGCTCGGGCCTGCTCGCGATCGCCGCCGCCAAGCTCGGCTGGGCCCCCGTCCGCGGCTACGACCACGAGGCGCCTTCGATCGAGGCGGCGACGGCCAACGCGGCGGCCAACGGCGTCGAGATCGCCTTTGAGCTCCGCAACCTCCGCGAGAGCCTGCCGCCCCCCGCCCCGACGACGGTCGCCAACCTCACCGCCTCCGTCCTGCGGGATGTCGCCGGACAGCTATCGGGCGATCGGGGGGAGCAGGGAAGGGCCCGACGGAGCCTCTCCGCTGTTGCTCCGGAGAGCCCCTCCCCGCTCCCTCGCACCCTGGTGTTGTCTGGGCTGCTCCCTCCGGAGCTCGACGAGATCGCCGCTGCGTTCGCCGCCTCCGGCTACGAGGAGGCCGAGCGGCGCCTCGCCGGCGAGTGGGCGGCGCTCCTGCTCCGTCGCCGGTAGGGGGTATGTTCTGCGCCGATGCTGGCGACGATCGGCGACTCGGGCTACAGGATCGCCCTCTTCCTTCACATCCTCGCGGTCGTGCTCGCGTTCGGCCCGACCTTCGGCTACGCGCTCTTCTTCTCTGTCGCGCCGCAGTACCCGCGGGCGACTCCTGCGATCCTTGCCGGGGTCCAGAAATGCGACCGCTACCTGGTCAACCCCGGGATGATCGTGCTCCTTCTTGCCGGCCTCTTTCTGCTCTCCTCCGGCGACTGGAAGGCGGGGAAGGCCTTCATCGTCGTCGGGTTCATCGCGATAATCGCCCTCTTCGGCCTCCAGCACGGCTTCTTCCAGCCGCAGACCCGGAAGGCGAAGGAGCTGGCCGAACGAGACCTCAAGTCGGGCGACGAGCTGAGCGATGAGTTCGTGGCCGTCAGCACCAGGATCGGCCAGGTCGGGACGCTGGCCGGCGTGATCGTGGTCGTCACCGTCTTCTTCATGGTCTACAAGCCGTTCCTCTGAGCCGCGCTGCCTCCCTGCCGATCGCGATGTTCGACTCGGGGGTCGGCGGGTTGACCGTCCTCCACGAGTGCCTGGTCTCGCTGCCCGAGGAGGACTTCGTCTACCTCGGCGACACCGCGATGTTCCCCTACGGGACCCGCGACACCGAGATGCTGCGCGAGCGCATCCGCCGGATCGCCGAGATGCTTCTGGACGACGGCGCGAAGCTGCTGGTGATCGCCTGCAACACCGCGACGGCGATCGGCGAGGACGTCGCCCGCGAGGTCGGCGCGAAGCGGGGGGTGGAGGTCGTCCCCGTTGTCGAGCCGCAGGCGGAGATCGCGGCGGCGATCACCGCCAGCGCGAGGGTCGGCGTCCTGGCGACGCCCAACACCGTCGAGAGCGGCGCCTACCGGCGGGCGCTCGAGGCGCAGGGACGGGCGCTCGAGGTGACCGAGGTCGAGGCACCCGACCTGGCGCCGTTCATCCAGGACGGCTCGCCCTTCGACGAGGCGGTGATGGAGATGGCGCGCTCCTACTGCGCGCCATTGCGGCGGGCCGACGTCGACACGCTGATCCTCGGCTGCACCCACTATCCGCTGGTGGCGCCGATGCTGCAGAGGATCCTCGGCCGCGACGTGCGGCTCGTCAGCGGCGGCCACGCGGTCGCCGCCGCGGTGCAGCGGACCCTCGACTCGGCGGGGGTCGCCCGAACCCGCGACGGCGAGGGCTCCTACCGGTTCCTCTGCACCGGGGACGTCGACTCGTTCCGCGAGCTGGGGACCCGCTTCCTGCAGATGCCCCTCGGCGAGGTCGAGAGAATCGACGTGCCCGGCGCCGACTACCCTTAGTCGCATGAGCCCGGAGCGAGCCCAATGAGCCGTATCTGTTTCCTCGCGCAGCGAGTGAAGCGCGAAAGGTCGGAATGAGTGCACTTGAGCAGGCCCAGGCGGACGTCCGCACGGCGATGAAAGCCGGCGAGCGCGCGCGAGCCTCGGCGCTGCGGATGATCGTCGACTCGCTGCAGCAGGACGCGAAGCTCGGCGACGGCGACGAGGTCGCGGTCCTCCAACGCGAGCGCAAGAAGCGGCTCGAGGCGGCGGAGGCCTACCGCGATGCCGGCCGCGAAGAGCAGGCTGCCGCCGAGAGCTATGAGGCGGAGCTGATCGAGGGCTACCTGCCCGAGCAGCTCTCCGACGAGGAGCTGGCCGAGATGGTCGAGGCGGCGATCGCCGAGACCGGGGCTACCGAGCAGCGCCAGATGGGCCAGGTGATGGGGGCCCTGATGCCGAAGGTCGGCGGCCGCGCCGACGGGAAGCGGACCAGCACGGTAGTGCGGGAAAAGCTTGGCGCGTAGGCAGCTGACGCTCGACAACACGGTCGCCGCCGAGCTGGCGGGGTCCGAGGACGCGGTGCTGAGGGCGCTGCGCGGTCACCTCGGCGATGTCGACTTCCACCTCCGCGGCAACATCCTCACCCTTGACGGGGACTCGGACGACGTCCAGACCGCGGCGACCGTGGTCGACGAGCTGGTCGAGCTGATCGAGCAGGGGCACGAGGTCGCGCCGGGGACGATCGAAGCCGTGACCGGCGCCCTCGACGCGCACGAGAGCCCGGCCCAGATCCTCGAGGACGTCGTCTGGCGCCACCGCAACACCCGGGTGGCGCCGAAGACGCTGAACCAGAAACGCTACGTCGACTCGATCCGCCGCCACACGATCACGTTCGGGATCGGCCCGGCGGGGACCGGCAAGACCTTCCTCGCGGTGGCGATGGCGGCGGCGGCCCTGGCCGAACGCGAGGTCCAGCGGATCATCCTCACCCGCCCGGCGGTCGAGGCCGGCGAGCGGCTCGGATTCCTGCCGGGCGACATCCAGGCCAAGGTCGACCCCTACCTGCGCCCCCTCTTCGACGCGCTCTACGACATGCTCGACCCCGACCGCGTCAACGGCTATTTCGAGCGCGGCGTGATCGAGGTCGCGCCGCTCGCGTTCATGCGGGGCCGCGCTCAGCCCGTGTTCAGCGAGGTCGCCACACCGTCCGGATTCCGGCCGATAGGCGATCTGCGCGTCGGCGATCTGGTGATCGGGTCGGACGGGCTTCCGACGCCCGTTCTCGGCGTATATCCCCGGGGCCGCAGGGAGGTATTCCGGCTCCAGGCCCAGGACGGCGCCAAGACGCTCTGCTGTGGCGAGCACCTCTGGCATGTGTTCACGGCCTCGGATCGCCGTCGTGGAATCCCGGGGCGCGTACTGCAGACGCGGGAGATGGCAGGCCGGCTGCGGAGCGCCCATCAGCGCCGATTCGAGCTGCCGGTACTGAGCGCGCCGGCTGAGTTCCCCCGCCGCGATGTTCCGATCGACCCGTATGCGCTCGGCCTCCTTCTCGGCGACGGATGCCTGACCTGCGAAACGACTCCGAGCTTCTCCACAGCGGACCCAGAGCTGGCGGATGCTCTCGAGCGGGCCCTCGATGGAATCGAGGTACGCCACAAGGCGGGGTACGACTACATCCTGCGCAACGAAAGCGGAGGCCGAGGAGGGGTCATCGTCGCCAATCCGGTAACCGCCGTTCTCAGGGAGCTCGGCCTCGACGGCACAGGCTCGCGGACGAAGTTCGTTCCCGACGTCTACCTCCACAACGGTTCGCTGACCAGGGTCTCCCTACTCCAGGGCCTGCTGGACAGCGATGGCGGTCCGGTGACTCAGAGCGGCAGGACATGTCGGATCCAGTACTCGACCTGCTCCGAACACCTCCGCGATCACGTCACCTACCTCGTGCGGTCATTGGGCGGGGTCGCCTACTCGCGGCGGCGGCGAGCGGCCGGGCGCCCGCCCGGCATGGCGGCCGGGCGCCCCGTCCACCATCGCAGCGACGCGTTCGTGATGGACATTCGGCTTCCGGCCGGAATCGAACCGTTTCGCCTCAAGCGAAAGCGCGACCGGTATCGCGGCGATGGGGGCGGTCGGCCGATGCGCTTCGTCGACGCGATCGAGCCGGCCGGGGAAACGGAGACCGTCTGCATCCAGGTCGCGGCAGCCGACTCGCTCTACGTGACCGACGACTTCCTCGTCACCCACAACACCCTCAACGACTCCTTCGTGATCCTCGACGAGGCTCAGAACACGAGCCCGGAGCAGATGAAGATGTTCCTCACCAGGCTCGGCTTCAACTCGCGGATGGTCGTCACCGGCGACGTCACCCAGATCGACCTGCCGAGCGACCAGCGCTCGGGGCTCATCGTCGTGCGCGACATCCTCGACGACGTCCAGGACATCTCCTTCGTCCACTTCGGCGGCGAGGACGTCGTCCGCCACAAACTGGTTCAGCGGATCGTCGCCGCCTACGATCGCCACTCCGAGGCCGGACGAGGCAACCCGCCGGCGGCGGATGACGGTTGACTTGAGCGACGTCCCGGGCGAGCTCCGCGGCCCGGTCGCGGCAGCCCTCGCCGCCGTCGCCGTCGATGACGGTCACCTCGCGGTCGAGCTTGTCGACTCCGACCGGATCCGGGAGCTGAATCGCGAGCAGCGGGGGAGGGACGCCCCCACGGACGTCCTCGCCTTCCCGCTCGACGGAATCGGTCCGACCGCCGGCCCTCGCGAGCTCGGCGATGTCGCGATATGTCCCGAGCACTGCTCCGACGTCACCGAGGCCGTGGTCCACGGCGTCCTCCACCTCTGCGGTTACGACCACGAGGTTGACGAGGGCCAGATGTTGGAACTCCAGACTGAGGTCATGGGGGAGCTGCGCCCGGACGCGACGCGAGCGCGGCAGCGAATGAGCGAGATCTCCGGTGAGGATGAGCGCGAATGAGCGAAGCGCGAGCTGCTATTGGGGGCGAGCAGAGGAGGCGGCGGTCAGGTTTCATCGGTCTTGCCGGGCGGCCGAACGTCGGCAAGTCGACGCTGGTCAACGAGATCGTCGGCAGCCACGTCGCGATCGTCTCGGTGCGGCCGCAGACGACCCGCCGTGCGATCCGCGGGATCGCCACCGACACCGAGGCCGGGTGGCAGCTGGTGCTGGTCGACCTCCCGGGCGTGCAGCGCCCGCGCGACGTCCTGACCGAGAGGATGCAGCGGCGGGTCGAGCGCGAGCTGGCCGAGTCGGACGTCGCCCTGCTGGTCGTCAACGGCGAGGAGGGGATCGGGCCCGGCGATCGCTTCATCGCCGAGGCGCTTATCGACGCCGGCCCCGAGACCCGCACGATCTGCGCCGTCAACAAGGTCGACCGCACGGGCCCGAACGAGCTCGTCCCGGTGCTCGCTGCGGCGGCGGAGCTGCAGGGGGTCGACGAGGTCTTTCCGGTCAGCGCCCGCAGCGGCGAGGGCCTGGCGGAGCTGATCGAGCGGCTCGGGGAGCTGGTGCCGGAGGGGCCCTATCTGTACCCGCCGGAGGAGCACAGCGACCAGTCGAGCGAGCTGATGCTCGCCGAGCTGATCCGCGAGCAGGTCCTCAACCGGACCCGCGAGGAGATCCCGCACTCGGTTGAGGTTTCGGTCCGGGAGGTCTCCGAGCGCCCCGACGGCCTGATCATTGTCAGGGCCGAGATCTGGGTCGAGAGCGAGTCCCAGAAGGGAATCCTGATCGGAAAGGGAGGGTCGAAGGTGGAAGAGATCGGCAGCGCCGCCCGTCGCTCGCTCGAAGCCGAGCTGGACGCCCGGGTCCATCTCGACCTTCAGGTCAGCGTGCGGAGTCGGTGGCGGCGCGACGAGGGGCTGCTCGACCGGCTCGGGATCGAGTGATCTCGGCGCCGATCCGCTTTGTGGTCCTCCTCATCGCGGGCAGCTCGCCCGACATCGGCAGCCAGTACCCGTTGAAGTGGAGGCCCGGCGAGGCCGGGTGGGACTCACCGCGCTGGCACGCCGGTTTGCCCGAGGGGAGGAGGACGCCGAGGTGGGCGACCAGGGGCTCGAGGCCCATCCGGTACCCGGTCGCGGCGATCACGACCTCGGGCTGGATCCGCCGCCCGTCGGCGAGCCCGACATCGGGCCCTTCGAACGAGTCGACCGCGGGCACCACCTCGACCCGGCCGCTCCTCAGCGCGGCGCCGATCCCGCGGTCGAGGACCGGCCCGAGGCCCTTGACGCGGAGCTCGGTCCCGATCCCGAGGGGAGCGGGCGGCAGGCCATGCGGGGTCAGATCCCCGACCGCGTAGCGGCGGAGGCCGCGGCCGATCAGGTTGACGAGCGGCTCCGGCGCGAGCTCGGCGGCCCGCGCCAGGTAGGTGATCGGGATTCCGAGGAATTCGATCGGCACCAGGTTCGGCGGCGTCCTCACCGCCATCCGGACCCGCGCGGTGCTGTCCGCGGCAAGCTGGGCGGCTATCTCGGTGCCGGTGTTGCCGGCCCCCACGACCAGCGCGTCGCGACCGGCGAACGGAGCCGGATTGCGGAACTCGCGGGCGTGGATCAGATCTCCCTCGAACCCGTCCGCGCCGGGCCACTCTGGGATTCGCGGAGAGTGGTCGTAGCCGGTCGCGACGACGACGAACCGGGCCTCGCGGCCGCCCGCCGAGGTCTCGACCAGGTACCCCGTTGATGTCCGATCGATTCGCCGGACGTCGATCCCGAACTCGATCTCGACCCGCTCGCGGCGGGCGTAGCGTCGCAGGTGCTCGACGAGCGCCTCGCGCGTGGGCCAGCGGCCGGCGCTGCGCGGGATCCGACTGTGAAGCGGGGAGGAGTGCCAGCGGAAGGTGTTGAGGCGAAGCCCGTCGTAGCGGCGTTCCCAGCTCGAGCCCACATCCTGGGCCCGATCGAGGACCAGAGCCCTCACCCCTCGGCGCCCGAGCTCGGCGGCTGCCGAGAGCCCGGCGACGCCGGCGCCGATCACGATCGCCTCGTGATCCTCTCGAGAGGGCATAATAGACCGTATGGTCTATATCACAGAAGTGACCAGAGATGGCGCCTGAGCCTGCCGCCCCCCGTGGCCGCAGGGGTCGGGGGCGCCCACCGGCCTCGACCGGTGGCGACGACTCGCGCACCCGCCTGCTCGACGCCGCCGCGAGCATATTCGCCGCGAAGGGCTATCGCTCGGCGACGGTCGAGGAGGTGGTGACTGCCGCCGGCCTCTCGAAGGGGACCTTCTACTGGAACTTCAAGAGCAAGGAGGACCTGTTCCAGACCCTGCTCGAGGAGCGGATCGATCGGCCCGCCCGGGCGCTGATGGAAATCACCCGAAAGGCGCCCGCGGAGCGGCCGACGGCCCCGGACGTCAGCGCCGGACTCGCCGAGCTGATCAGCGGCCAGCGGGAGACGCTGCTTCTCCTGCAGGAATACTGGGCCGCGGCGACCCGCGACGCGCGCCTCGCCCGCCGCTACCGCGTCCGCCAGGCTGCGTTGCGGGAGGCGCTCGCCGAGACTCTCGAGGAGCGCCACCGGACTACCGGCGTCCGGCTCGAGTTCCCGGCCGAGGACCTCGCGACCGCATTCATCGCGCTCGCCGAGGGCCTTGCCTGCGAGGCCCTGGTCGACCCCGCATCCGTCGGCCCCGGCCTGTTCGGCGAGATCCTCTCGCTGGTCTACGACGGCCTCGAGTCTCGGACCACAAAACGCGCCTCCTCCGCTCCCGCGCGGGCGCGCAAATGACACCCGGCGATCTCGCTCCCGCGCTCCCGCGTCCGGGGGCGCTTACGATTGCCGGATGTTCGATGAGCTGACCTTCGACGAGCGAGGCCTGGTGCCGTGTGTCGCGCAGGATTTCGCCAGCGGCGAGGTGCTGACGCTCGCCTACGCGAGCGAGGAGTCGCTGCGCCTCACCGTCGAGACCGGCGAGCTCCACTTCTACAGCCGCTCGCGGGAGGAGATCTGGCGCAAGGGCGAAACCTCGGGCAACATCCTGCGTCTGCGCGAGCTCCGCTACGACTGCGACGGCGACGCGATCGTCGCCCTCGTCGAGCCGACCGGTCCCGCCTGCCACACGGGGGAGCGATCCTGCTTCTACCGGGCGATCGAGGGCGAGCCGGAACCGGTCGCCCACGAGGCGCTCGCGGTGCTCGAGCGCACCCTTCGCAGCCGCGCCGCCGAGCGGCCCGAGGGCAGCTACACCGTGCAACTGCTCGATGACCCCAAGCTGATCGGCGAGAAGGTCGAGGAGGAGGCCGAGGAGGTGGCGCGCGCAGCCCGCGAGGAGTCCGACGAGCGCGTCGCGGAGGAGGCTGCCGACCTCCTCTACCACCTCAGCGTCCTGCTGGCCTCGCGCGAGGTGCCGCAGGCTGCCGCGATGGAGGTTCTCAATGGCCGTCGCGGCTGATTCGGAGCTACGGCTCGAGCCGAGCCTCGAGGAGGCCCGGACGCTGGCAGGGCAGGGCAACGTCGTCCCGATCCGCGCGACGTTCGTCGACGACTGCGAGACGCCGGTCTCGGCGTTCCTGAAGCTGCGCGCCGGCGAGCCCGAGGGCGCCCCCTGCTTCCTGCTCGAGTCCGCCGAGCAGGGGCAGGTCGGCCGCTACTCGTTCGTAGGGATCGGCCCCCGCTCGGTGCTGCGCTGGGCGGACGGGGTCCTCTCGGACAGCGACGGCGCAGAGCGGGAGGCGCCCGATCCCTACGCGGCCGCCGCCGAGCAGCTCGGCCGCTACCGACCGGCCCCGGTCGAGGGCCTGCCGCCGTTCGCCGGCGGCGCCGTCGGCTTCTTCGGCTACGACCTCGTCCGCACCGTCGAGCCACTGGGCGAGCCGAACCCAGACCCGCTCGGGCTGCCCGACATGGCGCTGATGGTCACCGACCTGCTGGTCGTCTTCGACCACCTCCGCCATGAGCTGACGATCATCGCCTGCGCCTTCGTCGAGGAGGACGGCGGGGTCGACGCAGCCTATGGGCGGGCCGCGGAGGCGATCGCCGAGGCCCGCCGCCGGCTGCGCGGCGCCACCCCGGTGCCCGAGCGGCCGGCAATCTCCGAGCCACCTCGGTTCACCTCGAACATGGAGCGAGAGGAGTTCGAAGCGGCGGTCGGGCGGATCGTCGAGTACGTCTACGCCGGGGACGCGTTCCAGGTCGTCCCCTCGCAGCGCTTCTCGGCTCCGGCCCCGGTCGAGGCCTTCTCGATCTACCGTGGTCTCCGCGCCGTCAACCCGTCTCCCTACATGTACTTCCTCGAGTTCGGCGATTTCCAGATTGCCGGCGCCTCACCCGAGCCGCTGGTGAAGGTCAGCGGGCGCCGTGTCGAGACGCGGCCGATTGCCGGCACCTACCCGCGGGGCGGCGACGAGGAGGAGGACCGGCGCCTCGCCGAGCGGCTCGTCAACGACCCGAAGGAGCGGGCCGAGCACGTGATGCTGGTCGACCTCGGCCGCAACGACCTCGGCCGGGTCTGCGAGTACGGCTCGGTCTCGGTCGACGAGCTGATGATCGTCGAGACCTACTCGCACGTCCTCCACATCGTCAGCCAGGTTTCCGGAACGCTGCGGGAGGGCGTCGACGCGATGGACGTGCTGCGCTCGGCGCTTCCCGCCGGCACGCTCTCCGGCGCGCCCAAGGTCCGCGCGATGCAGATCATCGACGAGCTCGAGCCGGTCAAGCGCTGCGGCTACGGCGGCGCGATCGGGTACCTCTCCTGGAACGGCGACCTCGACACCGCGATCCACATCCGCACCGTCGTCGCCAAGGACGGGGAGATCCACGTCCAGGCGGGCGGCGGCACCGTCGCCGATGCCAAGCCCGCCTACGAGTACAACGAGTCGGTCAACAAGGCGAAGGCGGTCTTCCGCGCCGTCGAGCTCGCCTGCAACCAGCCGGACTGGGAATGAATAATATTCCGCCGGCGTGCTCAGCTCTCGCTCGCTCGCGCTCATCATGACCGGAGACCTCGCGAGCTCGCTCCCGCGTCCGCCGCGGGCGGGTGGCGGCCGGGAGACTATTCGCTGATCTCATGCGCGTCCTCGTCATCGACAACTACGACAGCTTCACCTACAACCTCGTCCAGTACCTGGGTGAGCTCGGCGCCGCGCTCGAGGTCGTCCGCAACGACCGCGCCGAGGTCTCCGAGCTGCTCGAGCGCGGCGCCGACCGCCTCGTCGTCTCGCCGGGGCCCTGCACGCCGGCCGAGGCCGGGATCTCGGTCGAGGCGATCCGGGCCTTCGCCGAGGCGGGGACCCCGTCCTCGGCGTCTGCCTCGGGCACCAATCGATGGTCGAGGCGTTCGGCGGCCGCACCGTGCAGGGCGAGCCGATCCACGGCAAGGACGCTGAGATCGAGCACGACGGGCGCGCGATCTACGAGGGGGTCCCGAGCCCCCTGGTCGCCGGCCGGTACCACTCGCTGGTCGCCGACCCCGATCTCCCCGACGAGCTCGAGCTCAGCGCCAGCCTCGGCGAGATCGTGATGGGCGCCCGCCACCGTGAGCTCCCCGCCGAGGGCGTCCAGTTCCATCCGGAGTCGGTTCTGACGCCGCAGGGCAAGCATCTGCTGGAGAATTTCCTCAAGCCCAACCGGGAGGCGGGATGAGCGTCAACGAGGTTCTGACGAGGGCAATCGACGCGGTCTGCGCCGGTGACCATCTGACCGCCGACCATGCCGCCGCGGTCCTCGCCGAGATCATGGAGGGGCGAAGCAGCGAGGTGCAGACCGCCGCCTTCCTGATCGCGCTGCGGGCGAAGGGCGAGACGGTCCCCGAGCTGGTCGGCCTGGCGCGGACGATGCGCTCGCTGGCGGCGCCGGTCTCGACCTCGCGCGACGACCTGGTCGACACCGCCGGGACCGGCGGCGGCCCCTCGACCTTCAACGTCTCGACGACCGCCGCCCTGGTCGCCGCCGGGGCCGGCTGCGCAGTCGCCAAGCACGGCAACCGGTCGGCGACGAGCCGGTGCGGCTCGGCCGACCTGCTGGAAGCCCTCGGCGTCGAGATCGAGCTCGACCCGGATCTGGTCGGGCGCTGCATCGACGAGGTCGGGTTCGGTTTCATGTACGCGCCGCGCCACCACGCGGCGATGGCCCACGTCATCCCGGCCCGCAAGGCGCTCGGGGTGCGGACGATCTTCAACTTCCTCGGTCCGCTGACCAATCCCGCCGGCGCCGAACGCCAGCTGCTCGGCGTCTCCGACCGCCACTACCAGGAGACGATCGCCGAGGCCCTCGTCGGCCTCGGCAGCGAGCGGGCGATGGTCGTCAGCGCCGAGGACGGGGTGGACGAGCTCTCGATAACCGCACGGACGCGGGTGATCGACGTCGCCGATGGACGGACCGAGGAGCGGTTCGTCGAGCCGGACGATTTCGGGCTCGCCCCCGCCGATCTCGACGACGTCGCCGGCGGCACCCCCGAGGAGAACGCCGCCGCCTCGCAGGCAGTGCTCGATGGCGAGCTCGGGCCGCGGCGCGACCTCGTCGTCCTCAACGCGGGCGCCGCAATCTACGTCGGCGGGCTCGCGTCGAACCTTGGCCAGGGCGTCGAGAAAGCCGAAACGGCGATCGACGACGGTCAGGCGGCGGCGCTGCTCGAGCGCCTGGTCGAGACCACGGCCGGGCTCGCCGATGCGACCGACTAGGCTTTCTCCCTTCCAGTGGGAATGATCGAGCAGCTCATCTCCTCGGCGCGGGACGGGGTGGCCCAGCGTCGCCGGGAGGCTCCGCAGGCGGACCTCGAATCGAGGCTGCCACACCGCGGTCACGACCGCCCGTTCAACGAGGCTCTGGTCCGCCCCGGCCTTTCGGTGATCGCCGAGTTCAAGCGTCGCTCGCCGAGCGCGGGCGACATCGCGGCTGCCGCCAACCTGACAGAGCAGGTGGGGGCCTACGAGCGCGGCGGCGCCGTGGCGCTCTCGATCCTCACCGAGGAGGAGAGCTTCGGGGGCTCGCTCGAAGATCTCCGCGCCGCCCGTGAGGCCTGCGATCTGCCGATCCTCCGCAAGGACTTCATCGTCGACCCCTACCAGCTCTACGAGGCCGCGGTCTACGGCGCCGACGCGGTGCTCCTGATCGCCCGCGTCTTGGACGACAGCGAGCTGCGCGCAATCTACGACGAGGCGCGCGGCCTCGACCTCGACTGCCTGGTCGAGGTCCACGACGGCGCCGAGCTCGAACGGGCTTTGAACCTCGACGCCGAGGTGATCGGGATCAACAACCGCGATCTCGACGTTGGCACCGTCGACGTGGGGACGACCTATGAGCTGATGCCCGATGTGCCGGCCGGCAAGACGGTCGTCGCAGAGAGCGGGATATCGGCCGGCGAGGAGCTCGAGGAGCTCGAGCGGGTGGGGGTCGACGCGGTTCTGGTCGGCGAGGCGTTGATGCGCTCCGCGGACCCTGAAGCGCTGGCCCGCGAGTTGTCCGGCCTCGACGAAAGCACCCGCGAGCACCGCTTGCCGTAGCCCACCACCGGGCCTCGCATCTTTAGGGAATCTTTCGAGCGCTTTAAGACTCGTCTCAGCGGTCGCCTTCACGATTCCTCACCATGAGAACCGCTAAAGGCTTCATCCGCACCCCGTTCGGCTCCGCCCTCCTCGGCGGCGCAATCGTCGCCCTCTTCTTCTGCCTGGCGCTATCGGCCGGCTGGGTGAAGGCCGACAGCTCGACCTCGGAAACGGAAAGCGCGCCGCTCGCGGCCCCGATCGCCGATCGCGGCTCCGAAGAAGGCGGCGGCAACCTGATCAACCAGATCTACCGCCGCGATGGCCAGGGAGTCACCTTCATCAGCTCCCAGTTGAAGCCCCACCAGGAAATCAGCCCGTTCGGCCTTCCCGAAGAACAGGGGGGAGGCACCGCGACCGGGTCCGGGTTCGTGATCGACACCGACGGCCACATCGTCACCAACGCCCACGTGGTCGAAGGCGCGGACAAGATCGAAGTGAAACTCGGCGCCTCCGACAAGGAGTACACGGCCGAAGTCGTCGGGACCGACCCGGCCACCGATGTCGCGCTGATCAAGGTCAACGCGCCCGAAGACGAACTGCATCCGCTGACCCTCGGTGACTCATCGAAGGTCGAAGTCGGCGACCCCGTGGTCGCGATCGGGAACCCGTTCGGACTCGACCGCACGGTGACCAGCGGCATCGTCTCGGCCCTCCAGCGCCAGATCCAAGCCCCGAATGGCTTCTCGATCTCGCATGTGATCCAGACCGACGCCGCGATCAACCCGGGCAACTCCGGCGGCCCGCTGATCGACGAAGAGGGCAAGGTGATCGGGATCAACTCCCAGATCCAGAACACCGGCAACGACGGCAACGTCGGGATCGGGTTCGCGGTGCCGATCAACACGGCCCGCGAAGTCGCCCGCGAACTCGAGGAGCACGGTGAAATCAAGCACGCCTACCTCGGCATCAGCGGCGGCAGCCTGAGCCCCGCGCTGGTCAACGCGCTGAAGCTCCCGGTCTCCGAAGGCGTCCTCGTCTCCGAAGTCGTCAGCGGCGGCCCGGCCGACGAAGCCGGGATCCAGGGTGGCGACACCTCGGCGACGATCGAAGGCGCAGAACTGCGCCTGGGGGGCGACATCATCACCGAAATCAACGGCAAGAAGGTGACGGGGATGGAAGACGTCGTCAACCTTGTCAACGCGGCCAAGCCCGGCGAAAAGATGGAAGTCAAGGTCGTGCGCGGCGGCGGTGACAAGACCCTCACCGTGACCCTCGGCGTCCGGCCCTCCTCGGTCGAATCGGCCGAATCCAACGCCCGCTGAGCGCGCCCCGTACTCTCACCGTGTGAGAGTCAAGTTCTGCGGAATCACCAATCTCGACGACGCCGCCGAGGGAGTCAGGCTCGGCGCCTGGGCGATCGGGCTGATCCACTACGAGAAGAGCCCGCGCTTCTGCGAGCCGGCCGAAGCGGTGGCGATCGCCGCTGCGTTCCGCCGCAAGTGCGAGGTCGTCGGCGTCTTCGTCAACCCGGAGCTCGACGAGGTGGCGGGCGCGGTCGAGGACGAGGGTCTGACGATGGTGCAGCTGAACGGCGAGGAGGGACCGTCGTTCTGCGCCGAGATCGCGCGGCGGACGGGGGTCAAGGTGATCAAGGCGATCCACGTCGCCAGCGCCGCCGACATCCACGCCGCCGAGGCCCATCAGGACCGACTTCCACCTCTTCGACCGCCGCGGCAAGGGCCTCTGGGGCGGCAGTGGCGAGAGCTTCGACTGGGGCCTGCTGTCCGAGCATCGCTCTGAGGTCCCGGCGATCGTCGCCGGCGGCCTGCGGCCCGAGAACGTCGCCGAGGCGATTGCCGTCACGCGCCCCTACGCGGTCGACGTCGCCAGCGGTGTCGAGGCCGAGCCCGGCCGCAAGGACCACGCCGCGATGACGGCGTTCTTCGAGGCAGCGCAAGCGGTGCCAATAACCTGAAAGGGGGCAACCGCCCGCGGCGGACGCGTAAGCGAGCGAGCGAGATAACCGGTGATCATGAGTGCGAGCGAGCGAGAGCAGAGCACGCGGGCGAGTGTCGAGGAGAGATTCGGCGCCTACGGGGGCCGCTACGTCCCTGAGACGCTGATCGCGGCACTCGACGAGCTGAGCGAAGCCTGGGCCGAGGCGCGCGAGGACGAGGCCTTCCGGGCGCGCCTCGAGGCCCTGCACCGAGACTTCATCGGACGGCCGACGCCGCTCTACCGGGCGGAGCGGCTCTCGGAGCGTGCCGGCCGCCGCGTTTACCTGAAGCGCGAGGACCTCGCCCACACCGGCGCCCACAAGATCAACAACGCGGTCGGCCAGGTCCTGCTCGCCGAGCGGATGGGCAAGCCGCGGATCATCGCCGAGACCGGGGCCGGCCAGCACGGGGTCGCGACCGCGACCGCCTGCGCCCTGCTCGGCCTCGAGTGCGTCGTCTACATGGGCACCGAGGACATCCGCCGCCAGGCCCCGAACGTCGAGCGGATGCGACTGCTGGGGGCCGAGGTCGCGCCGGTCGAGGCGGGCGCCCGGACCCTGAAGGAGGCGGTCAGCGCCGCGATTCGCGACTGGGTGGCGAACGTCGAGACGACCCACTACGTGATCGGCTCGGCGGTCGGCCCGGCGCCGTTCCCGGCCCTCGTCCGCGACCTGCAGCGGGTGATCGGCGACGAGGCCCGGGCG
This sequence comes from uncultured Solirubrobacterales bacterium, assembly GCA_963737575.1. Taxonomy (GTDB): domain Bacteria; phylum Actinomycetota; class Thermoleophilia; order Solirubrobacterales; family 70-9; genus VRUE01. The sequence goes on along the minus strand of CAVTTJ010000009.1, from coordinate 401,852 downwards.
CAGGCTCTCGAGGCCGAGGGCGCGCTGCCGGCGCGGATCATCGCCTGCGTCGGCGGAGGCTCCAACTCGATCGGCATCTTCACGCCCTTCATCGAGGACGCCGAGGTCGGCCTGGTCGGCGTCGAGGCAGCGGGGGAGGGTCTCGACACTGGCCGCCACGGGGCCTCGCTCGGCGCCGGGCGGACCGGGGTGCTCCACGGTTCGCTCTCCTCGGTGATCGCCGACGAGGAGGGCCAGATCCTCGAGGCCCACTCGGTCTCGGCCGGCCTCGACTATCCGGGGGTCGGCCCCGAGCATGCCCACCTGCGCGACACCGGTCGGGCAACCTACGACTCGGTCACCGACGCGGCCGCGCTCGTCGCCTTCGGCGAGCTGGCGCGGCTCGAGGGGATCATCCCCGCGCTCGAGTCCGCCCACGCGATCGCCTGGCTCCTCGAGAACGGAGGAGGCGAGGGCTACGACGTCCTCTGCCTCTCCGGCCGTGGCGATAAGGACCTCGCCGAGGTGATGGAGCAGACCGGTGGATGACGGCGGGCCCGCCGCCCCCGGACGCGGGAGCGAGGGCCAGTCCATCTCTGTTTCTCCTGGCCCGAGCGAGAGCAGAGGAGGCGGCGGAATTATGAAAATCGCGGACGCGTTCGAAACGACCAAAACCCAGAACCGCGCCGCGTTGATGCCCTACATGATGGCCGGGTTCCCCGACCACGAGTCCTCGCTCGCGATCGCCGCCTCCTACGTCGATAACGGGGCCGACCTGATCGAGCTTGGGATCCCGTTCTCGGACCCGCTCGCCGATGGGCCGACGATCCACGCCGCGGCGACCGCCGCGCTCGGCGCCGGCGCGACGATGGAGAGCGCGCTCGAGGTCTGCGAGTCGGTCGGCGGGCGGGTGCCGGTGGTGCTGATGGTCTACGCGAACATGGTGCTCGCGAAGGGAGGCGCCGAGGATTTCGCCCGCCGTGCAGCCGCCGCCGGCGCAGCCGGCGCAATCGTCCCCGACCTCCCGCTCGGCGAGGGCGATCGGGCCCGCGAGGCGCTCGCCGACGCCGGGCTCGACCTCGTGCCTCTCCTCGCCCCGACGACGTCGGCCGAGCGGCGTGCCCGCATCTGCGCCGCCGCGCGCGGCTTCGTCTACGTCGTCTCGACGGTAGGGACGACCGGCGAGCGCGACGAGCTGCCCGCCGGCCTGGCCGAGCTGATCGCCGCGACGAAGGCCGACGCCGAGGTCCCGGTCGCGGTCGGCTTCGGCATCGGGACACCGGCGCAGGCCGCGAAGGTCGGCGAGCAGGCGGACGGCGTGATCATCGGCAGCCGCCTGGTCCGGGCCGCCGCGGAGGCCGGCTCGGCCGCCGCCGCAGCCGACGCGGTCGGGCGGTTCCTGCGCGAGACGCGCGTCGCATTGGGCGGGTAAGCTGCACGCCGCAATGGGAATGGTCGTCACCATCTTTCTGGCGCTCGCCGCCGCCACGTTCTTCTACTCGATCGGCCAGGGCGGCCCGGTCGCAGGCCTGGTCTTCTTCACGATCCTGCTGATCGGCGCGGTGATCAAGATCGCCGGGCCGAAGCCCGAGTAGCCGCCGCTAACCTGCGGAGCATGCGGATCGGCGTGCTCACAGGCGGCGGGGACTGTCCCGGCCTCAACGCTGTCATCCGCGCGATCGTCCGCAAGGGGGTCGAATTTCAGGGCCACGAGTTCGTCGGCTACCGGGACGGCTGGCACGGCCCTCTGAACGCCGACAGCGGTCCCCTCGGCGTGCCCGAGGTTCGCGGGATCCTGCCGCGCGGGGGGACGATCCTCGGCTCCTCGCGGACCAACCCGTTCAAGGAGGAGGGCGACGCCGAGCAGCTCGTCGGGAACCTCGAGCGCGAAGGGGTCGAGGGCCTGATCGCGATCGGCGGCGAGGATACCCTCGGCGCGGCGTCGCGGCTTCATTCCGAGCACGGCGTCCCGATCGTGGGCGTGCCGAAGACGATCGACAACGATCTCGGCGCAACCGACTACACGTTCGGCTTCGACACGGCGGTGAATATCGCGATGGAGGCGATCGACCGCCTCCACACGACCGCCGACAGCCACCACCGTGTCCTCATCGTCGAGGTGATGGGGCGCCACGCCGGCTGGATCGCCTTCCACGCGGGGCTCGCGGGTGGCGCCAACGTGATCCTGATCCCGGAGCAGCCGTTCGACCTCGATCGGGTCTGCGAGCTGGTCGGGCGCCGCCTCGACGCGCGCTTCGCGCCGATCGTCGTCGTCTCCGAGGGCGCCACCCCGGTCGGCGGGATTCCGGAGGTGCAGGAGGAGAAGCTCGACGCGTTCGGGCACGTGCGCCTCGGAGGCGTCGCCCACTGGCTCGAGGGCGAGATAGAGGCCCGCACCGGCAAAGAGACAAGGGCGACCGTGCTCGGCCACGTCCAGCGTGGGGGAACGCCGACGGCCTTCGACCGCGTCCTCGCCACCCGCTTCGGCCTGCACGCGATCGACGCCGCCGACGGCGGCCGGTGGGGGATGATGACCGCGCTGCGCGGAACCGATATCGAGTTGGTGGCCCTGGGCGAGGCGACGGCGGAGTTGAAGACTGTGCCGAAGGAGCTCTACGAGGAGGCCGAGGTCTTTTTTGGTTGATGGGGGAAGGGGTGGGGCGTCCCCCCGCTGGAACCCGCATCGGTCGTCCTGCAAGGGCTCATCGCCGGGGCGGCTCACAAGTTCCCGCGGGGGAACACCCCGCCCCTCCTCGCGTCCCCCCAAGGCCGGCCTCCTTGCTGGCTGGCGGCTGAGAAGAGGGTTGGGGATGCGGCTCGTTGCCTTGCTCTCGCTCGTGGTCGCTGCGGTGATTCCGGTCGGGTGTGGAAGTGGGGGAGGAGTGGAGGAAGGGGCTGTCGTGAGCGTGTACGCGGTGGCGCCGGCCTGTGCCGGGGCGAAGCGGGAGCTGGCGCGGGAGGGGAGCAGGGCGGGTGAGGTTCGGGTGCGGGCGATCTGCCTCGGCAAGGCGGGCGCCGGGGGGAAGGTCGACCTCGCCGCGATCGGCGCCAACGCGCGCCGCGCCACCGAGGACTCCTCGACCGTCGGCTACATCGGCGAGGCGACCGCGGCGGCGACGAAGTTCTCGAGCCCGATCCTCGAAGCGGCGGGGATCGCCCAACTGTCGGGGATGTCGGGCGAGGCGGCGATGAACAGGCTCCTGGCCGCGATCGAGGCCGCGGGCGGCGCCGGCAATCTGCGCGAAGTCGTCGACGAAAAGATCGCGGGCGGCTAGAGAAGGTCCGCCAGCGCGTCGTCGATCTCGGTGAAGCGGAACCCGTAGCCGAGGTCGAGCGCGCGGCGGGGGAGGACGCGCTGGCCGCCGCGCAGGATCTGACCGAACTCGCGGCCGAATTTGAGGTCGAGCGCGAGGCCGGGGACCGGCATCACCGCGGGGCGGCTGATCGCCCGCCCGATCGCCTGGGAGAACTCGCGGTTGGTCACCGGGTTCGGCGCGGTCGAGTTGATCGGCCCGGTCACCGTCTGGTTGTCGATCGCGAAGAGGAGGACTCCGACCTCGTCGGCGATGTGGATCCAGGAGACGTACTGCCGGCCGCCCGCGAGCGGGCCACCGACGCCGAGCTTGAATGGAGTCAGGAGCTCGGCGAGCATCCCGTTCTTGGCATCGAGCACGTGCCCGGTGCGGACGATGACCAGCCGCACCCCGGTCGGGTCCACCTCATGCGCCGCTCGTTCCCACTCCTGGACGACCTCGGAGTCATAGCCCTCGCCCGGCTCCGAGGACTCATCGACGATCGCCTCGCCGCGGTCCCCGTAGAACCCGATCGCCGCCTGGTTGACGAGGACGGCCGGCTTGCGCTCGAGGCCGGCGATCGTCCCGATCAGATTGTGGGTGCCGGTACGCCGGCTCTCCATGATCCGCTCTTTGGACTCCTCGGTCCAGCGCTGGTCGATCCGCTCGCCGAGCAGGTTGACGACCGCGTCGACTCCGTCGAATGCGTCTGCCGGCGGGCGTTCGAGCATCGGCTCCCAGCGGTGCCAGACGACGGTCGGGTTGGTGCTCCGCGCCCGCTGGGGGTCACGGGTGAGGCCGACGACGGTGTCGCCCCGGGTCAGCAGCGCGTCGCAGAGCGCCGAGCCGATGAAGCCGCTGCCTCCGGTGACAAGGACTCTCACTTGGAGGAGCTGACGTCTACCGTCGAGAAGGTGCCGGTCTCCTCGCTGAAGCGGGCGATGCCCTCGCGCCTGGCCTCCTCGACCACGGCCTTCGCCACCTGCGGGGCCACTTCGCGGTTGAAGACGCTGGGGATGATGTAGTCCTCGGAGAGATCCTCCTCGGTCACGGCCATCGCGATTCCCTTGGCCGCCGCGAGCTTCATCTCCTCGGTTATGCCGGGTGCACCGGCATCGAGGGCGCCGCGGAAGATCCCCGGGAAGGCGAGGACGTTGTTGATCTGGTTGGGGTAGTCGGAGCGCCCGGTGGCCATGATCCGCGTATAGGGGGCGGCGTCCTCGGGCATCACCTCGGGGTTCGGGTTCGCCATCGCGAAGACGATCGCGTCGTCATTCATCTTCTCCAGCGACTCGGGCTTGATGATCCCCGGCCCGGAGAGGCCGACGAACAGGTCCATCCCCTCGATCACGTCGTCGGGCTGGCCGCTGATCTGGTCGGGATTCGAGTGCTCCGCGTACCAGCGCTTGATCTCCGTCATTTCCCCCGACTGGTAATCCTCGCGCGATGTCGAGAGCGCGCCCTGGCGGTCGCAGCCGACGATGTGAGTGACCCCCGAGGCGAGCATCATCTTCGTCACCGCTACCCCGGCGGCGCCGAGGCCAACCACCAGCACCCGCAGCTGCTCGATCGGCTTGCCGGTGATCTTCAGCGCGTTGAAGAGCGCCGCCATCGTCACCACGGCGGTGCCGTGCTGGTCGTCGTGAAACACGGGAATATCGATCGACTCCTTCAGCCGGTCCTCGATCTCGAAGCATCGCGGGGCGGAGATGTCCTCGAGGTTGATCCCGCCGAAGGTCGGCGCGATCAGCTCGACCGCCTTGATGATCTCGCCGGCGTCTTGGGTGTCGAGGCAGATCGGGAAGGCGTCGACCCCGGCGAACTCCTTGAACAGCATCGCCTTGCCCTCCATCACCGGCATCGCCGCCTCGGGACCGATGTTGCCGAGGCCGAGAACCGCGCTGCCGTCGGAGACGACGGCGACGGTGTTCTTCTTGATCGTGTACTCGAACGCTTTCGAGCGATCGGCGTGGATGTCCTCGCAGACCCGCGCCACGCCCGGCGTGTAGGCCATCGAGAGGTCATCGCGCGTCTTCAGCGGGTACTTGTTCTCGACCGAGATCTTGCCGCCGCGGTGCATCTGCATCGTGCGGTCGACGTAGTCGAGGACCTTGGCGCCGCGGGTCGACCCGATCCCGCGCAGGATCCGCTCCCAGTGCTCGCGGTCGCGGGCGTCGATCGTGAACTCGCGCACCCGCTTGCCCTCGCCGCCGGCGCCGGGCACCAGGTCGACGCCCTGCAGCTGGCCGCCGGCCTCGGCGATCGCAGCCGTCAGTTTCCCGAGTGGCTCGTGCCGCGCGTCGAGCTCGACCCGGATCGTGACGCTGTACTGGGCGCTTACGGCCATCGTCGGCTATCGAATCAGATTCGCTCCGCCTGGCTCTGCGACGCTGTAGGCAATGACCTTCGACGAAGCCCTCGCCGACCGCGTTCGCGACCTCCTCGGGCCGCGATCGGAAGTCACCGAGAGGAAGATGTTCGGCGGGATCGCGTTCATGGTCGCCGGCAACATGGCCGTCGGGGTGATCAAGGAAGACCTGATGGTGCGTCTCGACCCAGCCGACGCCGAGCGCGCCCTTGCCGAGCCCCATACCCGCCCGATGGACTTCACCGGGAAACCGGCGAAGAACATGGTCTACGTCGACGCCGAGGGCACGGCGAGCGACTCCGAGCTCGCCGCCTGGGTCGACGCCGGCGCCGAGTTCGCCACCTCGCTGCCGTCGAAGTAGGAGAATGGGCTCGACATGCGGGGGACTCGGGGGTGGGGGACATGGATTGCCGTGCTCGCGGTGCTGGTCGCGGTGCTCGCTGCCGCCGTGCCGGCCTCGGCGGAAACGCTGCCTGTGCCTCCTGGGTTTCAGCTCAAGGCCAGCAATGGATACCTGCTCAGCGTTCTCGGGCTCCGAAATCCAGATACCGGGCAGAGTGCGGTTCTCGTTTCCCTCGGAAGCCGCCGGTCGTCGGTGATCTATTCGACCCGCGCCGCCCAGGTCACCGAAACCTCGATCGAGGCCGACCTTGGCGTCCTGGGGAGGATCGACGTCGAGTTCGTTCCCTCGGGTGAAGCGAGGCCGGAACGCTCAGATTGCGGCGGGAAGCCGATCCCCTTCGACTCGGGGCACTACGCCGGGCCGATCGTGTTCGAAGGGGAGGGGGGGTTCAGCAAGGCCCATGCGACCTCGGCTGTCGGCTACGGGAAGCTCCTGCTCAACCTTGTGTGTTCGGAATCCCGCGCGACGGAAGGCATCGGGGGTCACTCTCCCGGCGCCCGGCTGACAGCCCACGGCAAGGGTCGGGAAGGGGTGGAATTCAGCGCTTTCAAGAACAGCCCCACTCGCCCCGCGAGGTTCAATGCGTCGATCGGGGAAAAGCGCGGCCGGATGGAAATATCACGATCGGTGGCCGTGGCAGCGCCGCCGAGCGCATTCGCGTTCGTCATCCCACCCGGGCTCGCAACCGTCGAACCACCGGCTCCGTTCGATGGCCGGGCCGAGTACCGGCGACTTCCAGGTGGCGGATCCAGCTGGCGCGGCGACCTATCCGTCGATTTCCCCGGTCGTCCCGACGTCCCACTTATCGGCACCCATACGCGGGTTTCTCTGGAACGAGCCGTGCTGAACCCTTCACACCCATTCCGCGCCTTCTGAACGAAAAGGCGCTCTGCCGCGCCTCATAGAGTGGTTGGCGATGGCAGCCGACACGGCGACTCAGGGCAACGAGCTCTTTCTCCTCGACGGGAACTCGCTCGCCTACCGGGCGTTCTTCGCGCTGCCGGAGTCGATCGCGACCGCCGACGGGCGGCCGACGAACGCGATCTACGGGCTCGCCTCGATGCTGGGGAAAATCGTCGTCGAGCACAAGCCGGCGGGCTTGATCGCGGCCTGGGACGCGGGAATGTCGGGTCGCGATAAGACGTACGAGCCCTACAAGGCGCAGCGCCCGCCGCGGCCCGACCTCCTGCGCGAGCAGTGGCCGCACATGATGCCGCTGATCGAGGCGTTCGGATACACCAACGTCAGGGCCGAGGGCTACGAGGCCGACGACGTGATCGGGACGCTGGCGCGCCGCGCACAGGAGGAGGGGATCCCGGTGATGGTCGTCTCCGGCGACCGCGACGTCTACCAGCTGGTGGGCGACGGAGTCCGGGTGATGACCACCTCGCGGGGAGTCACCGAGACCAAGGTCTACGACCGCGACGGCGTGATCGAGCGCTACGGGGTGCCGCCGGAGCTGGTAACCGACCTGATCGGGCTCAAAGGCGACACCTCCGACAACATCCCCGGCGTCCCCGGGATCGGCGACAAGACCGCCGCCCAGCTGTTGCAGGAGTTCGGCTCGCTCGAGGAGGTCCTCGCCAATGTCGAGAGGGTATCCGGCGCGAAACGCAAGGAGAATCTGGTCGAGCACGCCGACGATGCCCGGATCTCCAAGCAGCTCGCGACGATGCGGTTCGACGTCGAGACGGGAATCGACTTCGGCGAGGTGATGGGCGTCCGGCCCGACCGCAGCACCCTGCGCGAGTTCATGCGCGAGTTCGAGCTGCGGGCGGTGATGGAAAGGCTCGAGGAGGGGCTCGAGGAGAACGAGGCGGTCCCGGGACGCCGGGTCGAGACGGAGCTCGAGGTCGAGGTGGTCGAGGGGACGCCCGACGACCTCCGCGACGGCGGCGTCGCGTTGGCGATCGACGGCGAGCGCTGGGCTGCTGCCCAGGGCGAGCGGATCGTCGGCGGCAGCTCGAGCCTCGACGGGCTCGCCGTGGCTCTCGAGGGCCGGCCGATCGTCGGCCACGACCTGAAGTCGCTCGGCGGCGGCCGACACGGGCTGCTTGCGGCGGCGGCCCGCGAGGGGGTCGAGCTCGAGCTCGAGCACGACACGATGCTCGCCGCCTACGTGCTTGAGCCCCAGCGCCGCACCTACGAACTGACCGAGCTCGCCGCCGACGCCGGGATCGGGATCGTCGCGACCGAGGCGCCGCGGTGGCGATTCCGGGGACGGCCAGCTGGCCCTCGGCGAGGAGCCGGAGGCAGGCCTCGATCCCGGCGAGGAGGCGCGTCTGGTCGCGGCTCTCACCGACGCCCAGCGACCGCGCCTGGAGGAGCTCGAGCTGGTGCCGCTGCTCAGCGAGGTCGAGCTGCCGCTGGTCCACGTGCTCGCCGCGATGGAACGCGAGGGCCTGAAGCTCGACGCCGAGCGGCTGGCCGAGGTCGGCGCCGGCTTCGGCGAGCGGATCGAGACCCTCGAACGCGAGATCTTCGAGCTGGCCGACGAGGAGTTCACGATCGGCTCTCCGCAGCAGGTCGGCCGGGTCCTCTTCGAGAAGCTCGAACTGACCCGCAAGCGCCGGGGCAAGACGGGCTTCTCGACCGATGCCCGCGTCCTCGCCCAGATCCGCGACGAGCACCCGATCGTCGAGAAGATCGAGAGCTGGCGCGAGCTGAGCAAGCTGAAGAGCACCTACCTCGACTCGCTGCCCGAGCTGATCGACCCCGACACGGGACGGGTGCACACGACCTTCAACCAGGCCTCGACGACGACCGGCCGCCTCTCGAGCACCAACCCGAACCTCCAGAACATTCCGATCCGGACCGAGATCGGCCGTCCGGTGCGCGCCTGCTTCGTCGCCGAGCGCGGCGCTCGGCTCCTATCCGCCGACTACAGCCAGGTCGAGCTGCGGGTCCTCGCCCACGTCGCCGACGAGGTGGTCCTGAAGGAGATCTTCGCGGCGGGCGAAGACGTCCACGCCGCCACCGCGGCAGAGGTGTTCGGGATCTCGCGCGATGAGGTCGACGTCGGCCAGCGCTCGAAGGCGAAGATGGTCAACTTCGGGATCGTCTATGGCCTGACCGGGTTCGGACTCGCCGACCGCCTCAACATCCCGCGCAAGGAGGGTGAGGAGTTCGTCGCGCGCTACCTCGAGCGGTTCCCCGCGGTCCGTGCGTTTCGAGAGCAGGTGGTCGAGCGGGCGCAGGAAGAGGGCTACGTGCGGACGCTGATGGGGCGGCGCCGTCCGATCCCGGAGCTCCGCTCGGGGAATCCCAACACGCGTCGCCTTGGCGAGCGCCTGGCGGTCAACACCGTCATCCAGGGGACCGCCGCCGACATCATCAAGGTCGCGATGGTCCGCTGTCAGCTTGCGCTGGAGGAGGCGGGTGTCAAGACCCGACTCGTCCTTCAGATCCACGACGAGCTCCTGTTCGAGGGCCCGCCGGGGGAGATGGACGACGCGGCCGAGCTGGTGCGGCGCGAGATGTGCGCCGCCTACCAGCTCGACCCGTCGCTCGAGGTCGACATCGGCGTCGGCTCGGACTGGCTCGACGCCAAGTAACGCCGTCAGCCTGCCGGCGCTTCCTGCATTTCTTCGGGGGCCGGCATCAGGACGATCTTGTCGAAGGTCGCCGTGCCGTTCTCGAGCTCGAGCTCGGCCCTGCGAACGGTCGCTCCCGCGACCAGCTGGGCGACGCACTGGCCGCTGGCGTGGCCGTGCTCTTCGTTGCCGTTGTTGTCGCCCTGTTCGCCGTGGTTGTCCTCACCAGGCTCGTTGCCTTCTTCGTGGTTGTCCTCACCAGGCTCGTTGCCTTCTTCGTGGTTGTCCTCGCCCGGCTCTTCGGCCTGGTTTTCGCCACGATCGTCGCCGGAGTTCCCGGGACCCGAATTGTCGTTCGAGCCGGATTCACCGTCGTGTCCGCGGCCCGAATCCGACGCGGAGGCGCCGTGACCGTGACGGCGGTTGTGCCGCTGATCGTTGCGGCCGCGTTCGTTCTCGCAGCGGACGTGCGTGCGATCGCTGACGAGGCCTTCGATGTCGCCGCCTTTGGCCAAGGAGATGGTCAGCACCCCGGTTTCCTGGTCGAACGATTTCACCGTTCCGGCGGGGTCGCTGTTGCCGTGATGGTGGCCGTGGTCGGCAAGGCCGACCGCGGGGATGGCGAGCAGTGCCAGCGCTCCGAGTGCCACCGCCAGGAGCAGCCTGCCGGGCAGAGCCCGTATGCCGCGTTGTCCTCTCATGATTCCTCCTTTTGGGTTCGACGCTTCTGTGGACCTCAGTGCGTCAACCCGAGGGAAGGGAGAAGATCACGGACTGGATTGCGGCGGCTTATCGTCGCCGCCGTCGCCGCTACCGCGGCCGGAGCCCGAGGAGCCCGATCCGGAGTCGGAAGAGCCCGGTCCGGAACCGGGGGAGCCCGACCCGGAGCCCAGCTCCCCTGAGTCCTTGCTCGAGCTGCCGCTGGCGCCTTCCGGCGCCGGTTCAGGCGCCGGGACGGGTTCTCCAACCGGGGAGTCGCCACCGCCGCCAGGCCCGCTGTTGTCATCGCCGCCACCGCCGCCCGGCCCGCTGTTGTCATCGCCGCCGCCGCCAGGCCCGGTGTGGCTCTCGCCGCCATCGCCTCCACCGCTCCCGGGGCCGCTGCGGTCGTCGGTCCCGTCGCCTCGACCGCTGCTTCCAGACCCGCTCGAGCCTCCCGAGCTGCCGGAGCCTCCGCCGAGTCGGTCGCCGGAGCCGGAGCGGTCATCTCCGCCGGGCCCCGATGTCGCTCCTGTGCTTCCAGGGCCGCCGTTCCGCGAGCCGATCGGGCTCGATTCGCCGTGCCCGGTGTCGTCGGCGCCGCCCCCGCTCCGGCCCGAGCCCGAGCCCGAGTGGCCATCGGCGCCCCGAGGGCCGGAGGTTGCCCCGTCGCCTCCGTGGGCGCTGCCGTCTCCGCTCCCGCTGCCATGACTGTCGCTGCCGCCGACCTCGCTGCCGCTGCCCTGGTCCTCGGTGCTCGCGGAAGCCCGGAGAGAGACGTCGAATACGTTCCGCGGGCGCTGGTCGCTGCTCAGGGTCGCCGCGTCGGCGGATTCGCCACCGCCGTGGTCCTGGTGCTGGAGGGCGATCCCGGTCCCGACCGAGCCGGCGAGAATGACGGCGACGGCTCCGGCTTTGAGCGCCGTTGCGGCGCCGCCTGCCCCGGCGCCGGCGAGCATCCCGGCAGCTCCGGCGCCTGCGCCTGCCCCGGCGGTCGCTTCGGTGCCGTGTTCCATCATCAGCCGCAGTAGCGGCAGAGGAAGCAGCATCCCGGCGCCGCTGCGCAGCGCCTCACGAGCGCGGAAGATGACCTGACGGGCTCCGCCTCCGCTGAGGCCGAGCGAAGCGGCGATCTCCTCGTGGCTCAGGCCTTCGAGCTCGCGCATCACGATCGCAGCCCGCTGCCGCTCCGGAAGCGCCTGCAGCCTGTCGAGCAGTTCCCGCAGCTCCTCGCGCTCCTCCGCCTCGGCGGCGGTGCCGCGGCCGGCCTCGATCGCCTCCTCGAGGATCTCCGGGGTGGGGGGGGTGTCTCGGAGGTCGTTGAGTGCGGTGTTGCGGACGATCCGATAGAGCCAGGGCCGCAGGTCGATCTCGTTCTCGTTGCGGCGCATCGCCAGCAGCGCCTTGGAGAAGGCATCCTGGGTGACGTCCTCGGACCGCGATCCGACGATCGAGGCCGCGTAGCGGGCGAGCGGCCTGCCGTAGCGGCGAACGATCTCCTCGAAGGCCGTCTCGTAGCCTTCGCGGACGAGAGTCACGAGGCGCCGGTCGGGCTGGGCGCGCAGGGCCGGCCCGAGAAACAGCCGGGAGGCAAAGACTTCTGTCGGCGGCGGCGGCATTCCTTGTGTTGATCGGCAGTTCGCGTTGGTGATATGAAGCGGGCGCGTCGCTCAGCAGCCGCGCCCACCCATGCAACACACGAGCTCACCAGAGATCACGGAAGAAACCCGGAAAAGGTTCAAAAGCCGTGGATAGAGGCGTCGCGGTCCTGCTCACCGCGGCCGCCGGGGGCCTGATCGCCCTGCAGGCGCCGATCAACGCCGGCCTTGGCAGGGAGACCGGTAGCCTGCCCGCCGCCCTTGTCTCGTTCGCGATCGGGACCATTGCGCTTGCGGCGATCGTGATCCTCAGCGGCAAGGCCGGCGGCCTCACCTCGGTCGGGGACGTGAGTTGGTACTACCTCCTCGGCGGCCTGCTCGGCGCCGTCTACGTCGCCAACGCGCTGATCGCGGTGACGACGATCGGGGCCGGCGGCGTCGCCGCCGCGACGGTCGCCGGCCAGCTCACCGCCTCGGTCGCGATCGACCGGCTGGGCCTATTTGGCCTCGATCAGGTCGCGCTCTCGCCCGGGCGCATCGTCGGCGTCGCCCTGCTGATCGCCGGGACGCTTCTGATCGTGCGCTGAGGCCGCGGCGAACTCGGGCGGCGCGATCCGCAGGTAGTGGTTGAAGGACCACTCGACGAAGCGCCTCGAGCCGAGCAGGCGGATGATCGGCCCCACAAGCCTCGGCGGGACCCTCGGCACCAGGCGTTGAACCCGCAGCATCCAGCGGAACTTCCGCTCATGCGAGTCGTTGAAGGCGGCGTAGCGGGCCGTCGCCTCGTCGCGGCTGCGGCTGCCGTCGAGCACCGCCCGCAGCTCGCCGCCGAGCGCGATCGCGAAGTAGAAGGCGGTACGGATGCCCTCCGCGGTCAGCGGCAGGCAGTGTCCGGCGGAGTCGCCGACGAAGAAGACCCCGCCCTCGGTCGCCGGCCGCAGCTTGTGGGGGATCCAGTTCCCCTGGTATCGGACCCTGTCCCGCCCGAGGTCCTCGGCGAGCAGCTCGGTCGTCTCGCGGACGTGAAACCGGGGATCGAAGGAGCCGATCCCGATCCGCAGCTCCTCATCCGCAGGAAATGACCAGCCGTAGCCGGCGGGGACGTAGCGGCGGTCGATCCAGATCTCCATGTCCTCGCCGCTGCCGCCGGGATGGACCTCGAGGCCGCGCGAGAGCGGGGCGTCGGGCGGCTGGTAGAGGTCGGACGCCAGCACCCGCCGCCACCCGAGCGCATCGACTACGAGATTCGAGGTGAGGACGCCGCGGTCGGTCTCGACCGCGATCGAGCCGTCGCCGCCGGCCGGCCGGGCGCGGCCGTTCACCTTCGCCGTCTCGAAGCGGGCGTCGCAGTCCTTCCAGACCAGCTCGCACAGCTCGCGGTAGTCGAAGGTCGAGAAGCTCCAGGGAAGCTGATACCTCTTCGAGCCGTGCGGCGTGTGAATCACCAGGGAGTCGAAGCGCTGGCGCTCGGCGGCGAGCAGGCCGGTGGCCCGCAGCCAATCGGTCGGGATGCCGCAGGCGGAGGTCTGGCGCTCGCCGATCTCATAGCGGTCGATCACCAGCACCGAGGCGCCGCTCCCGGCCAGCTCGCGGGCGAGAACGAGGCCCGCGAAGCTGGCACCGCAGATCAGAACGTCGTGGGCCCCGTCGAGCGGCGTCCGCTGATCGCCGCGCTTCGTCGCACGTACAGGCATGCAGTTGAGGGTATCGGCCCGGTAGCCGGGTGAAGTGGCAGCCCACGGAGGAGAGGAGGCGGCACATGCTGAGGTGGCCGGATTGTTTCTGGCATCATTGGCCGCCGTGTCCCCCACAGACACATTGACCGCCCCTGCGCCAGTCGGAACGCCCGTCGAGGGCTCGAACGGCCTTCTGCTCGAAGTCGAAGGCAAGGTCGTGCCCAATTACGCCGCGACGATGGTCGCCTTCGACGAGGGCGATGTCGTCAAGGGCAAGGTCGTGCGGATCGACAAAGACGAGGTCCTGGTCGACATCGGCTACAAGGCCGAGGGGGTCATCCCCTCGACCGAGCTCTCGATCCGCAAGTCGGTCGACCCGGCCGGAGAGGTCGAGCTCGGCGAAGAGGTCGACGCGCTCGTCCTGACCAAGGAGGACGCCGAGGGCCGCCTCGTCCTCTCCAAGAAGCGGGCCCGCTTCGAGAAGGCGTGGCGCCGGATCGAGGCCGCGGCCGAGTCGGGCGAGCCGGTCGAGGGAAGCGTGATCGAGGTCGTCAAGGGCGGCCTGATCCTCGACCTCGGGGTGCGCGGATTCCTGCCCGCGTCACTGGTCGACATCCGGCGCGTCCACAACCTCGACGAGTTCCTCGGCCAGAAACTCGAGTGCAAAGTGATCGAGCTGAACCGCAGCCGCAACAACGTGGTCCTCTCGCGGCGGGCGGTCCTCGAGGAAGAGCGCAAGGAGGTCCGCGAGCAGATTCTCGGGCGGCTCCAGCCGGGCCAGGTGGTCGAGGGCAAGATCTCGAACATCGTCGACTTCGGCGCCTTCGTCGACCTCGACGGGATCGACGGCCTGATCCACATCTCCGAGCTTTCGTGGAGCCACGTCAATCACCCATCCGAGGTGGTGGCGATAGGCGACACCGTGCGGATCAAAGTCCTCGACATCGACCGCGATCGGCAGCGGATCTCGCTCGGCCTCAAGCAGACCCAGGAGGACCCGTGGCAGCGGGTGATCAGCACCCACCGCCCCGGCGACGTCCTCGAGGGCACGGTGACCAAGGTCGTCGCGTTCGGCGCCTTCGTCGAGATCCTGCCCGGGGTCGAGGGGCTGGTCCACATCTCCGAGCTCGCCGACCATCACGTCGAGAGCCCCAGCGAGGTGGTCGAGCCCGGCACCGTCCTCAACGTCAAGATCCTCGAGATCGACGAAGAGCGACGCCGCCTCTCGCTCAGCATCAAGCGGGTCGAGGGCGAGAACATGCCGATGGGCGACCTTGGCGAACAGCTTCAGGATGCCGGAATCACCGCCGAGTCCGATGACGTTGACGCCCCGGCCGCGGGTCCTGTCGACGAGGAGGAGTCCTTGTCCACGCGGGACGACGCTGCGGGCGAAGAGCCATCCTCCGAGCCACCCGGGGAAGACGCGGATGCCCCGGACGACGAGGCCCCGGCCGCCGAGGCGGAAGCCACGGCCGCTGAGGTTGAGGTTGCGGCCGAGGAGGCGCCCGCCGACCCCGGAAGCGAAGCTGAGGAGCCGGCGGTTGACGGCGAAGCCGAGGGCGGAGAGTCGCCAGAAGCCGTTGAAGGTGAGCCCGAAGGCGAGCCGGCGGACGAGGGCGAGTCCGAGCAGGACTGAGCGGCGGCTGTGGCCCGGCCGCTGACGATCGGCCTCACGGGCGGGATCGCCGCCGGTAAGTCCGAGGCGCTCGCCGCGTTCGATCGTCTCGGGGCCGAGACGATCTCCAGTGACGCGGTCGTCCACGAGCTGCTGGACTCCGAGCCTCTGCTCTCGGCCCTGACCGGGCGCTGGGGAGCGGAGGTCGCCCCCGACGGCGGCGTCGACCGAGCCCGGGTCGGCGAGATCGTGTTCGCCCGCCCCGAGGAGCTCACCTGGCTCGAGTCGCAGATCCATCCCCTGGTCCGGGAGCGGATCGGGAGCTGGCTCCACTCGCTCCCGGAAGAGACCACGGTCGCGGTCGTCGAGGTGCCGCTTCTGTTCGAGTCGGGGATGGACGGCGCCTTCGACACGACGGTTGCGGTGATCGCCGCCGACCCGGTTCGCCGGGACCGTGCCGAGGCGCGCGGCCATGCCCTCGTCGGCGAGCGCGAGGCGCGCCAGCTCGATCAGGAGGAGAAGGCCTCCAGGGCCGATCACGTCGTCCAGAACGACGGCTCGATCGAGGACCTCGAGCGCGAGCTGTCCACCCTGCTCGCCAAGCTCAAGGGATGAAGGACAGAGCGAGGCGGCGGCGGCGCCTGTTGCTCGCGGGTGGCGCCGGAGTTGTCGCGTTGGTGGCGATCGTGCTCGGGGTCACCGGGGTGTTCAGCCACTTCATCAAGGAATTCACCCTGCCTCTCAGGCACGAGGACATCATTCGCCAGCAGGCTCATGACAAGGGCGTCGACGCATCGTTGATCGCCGCCGTCATCTACGCTGAGTCCCGCTTCCGCGACCAGACTTCATCGGCGGGGGCGCGGGGACTGATGCAGATCACGCCGACGACCGCCAAAGAAATCGAGCGACTGAGCGGTGGAACGACCTTTACGCTCAATGACCTCTCGGACCCGGACGTCAACATCCGCTACGGGACGTACTACCTGGCCGCTCTCCTGAATCAGTTCGACGGCAGCGAGATCGCCGCGCTCGCGGCCTACCACGCGGGGCCGACCGCGGTCGAAGAATGGGGAGGCAGCTCGATCGGCATCGCCGACATCCCGATCGAAGAAACCCGCGACTACGTCGAAGAGGTCCTCGACAAGCGCCAGGACTATCGCAGGGAATACGCCCAGGAGCTGGGATATTGAGCGGGGAGCGGGAAAGCGTCCGGCTCTTCGCATGGCGGGCGAAGCGCGAGGATTCGCGTTGAGCGAGGCCAGACGCCCCGGCGTGACGGCGCTCGCCGTCGCGGTCGGCCTCGTGCTGGCCGACTCCTCGGTCGTCGTCCTGGCCCTGCCGGAGATCTATCGCGACCTCGACACGAGCGTCGCCGGCGTCACCTGGGTCCTCGTCTCTTTCAACATCGTGATGGCGCTCGCGGCGGTGCCGGCTGCCCACCTCGCTCGCCGGGTCGGCCCGGGAAGGGCGGCCGCGGTCGGTCTCGCGGTCTTCGCCGGCGCCTGCCTCGCCTGCGGAGCCTCGTCCGAGCTCAGCACCCTGATCGCCGCCCGCTGCATCCAGGCGCTGGGCGGAGCGACCGCCGTGACGGCGGTCCTCGAGCTGCTGCCGGCGACGGTCGGCTCGGAACGGCGCGCTGTCTCGATCTGGGCGATCGCCGGCGCGACCGGGGCCGCCCTGGGCCCGGCGATCGGCGGGATCGTCACCGAGCTCGTCTCCTGGCAGTCGATCTTCCTGCTCCAGGTCCCGATCGCGCTGTTGGCCGGGATTCCGATCCTCGCCGTTGCCCGGCACGAGGCCGCCACCGGGGTCATCGCATCGGAGCTGCGGCGACCTGGGCGCCCCCACGTGCTCGCCAACATCGCGCTGGCGATGATCTCGGCGGCGATCGCCGCGGCTCTGTTCCTGCTGGTGCTGCTGTTGATCGAGGGCTGGAGGCTGACCCCGATCGGCGCCGCGATTCTCGTCTCGGTGATGCCGCTCGCCGCCTTCCTCGGGTCGCGCCTTGAGCCGGCGGTCCCGAGCTCGCGCGCGCGCGCCGCCGCCGGGGCGATCCTCGTCTCCGGCGGGCTCGGCGGCCTGGCGCTTTTGCCCAAGGCGGAGGTGGTGCTGACGATCCCGCCCCAGGCCCTGGTCGGGGTCGGCCTCGCGCTGGTCCTCTCGGCGCTGACCGAGACCGCGCTCCAGGGCCGGTCGCCGCAGGCGATCCACGGCGGCTGGACGATCTCGGCCCGCCACGCCGGAGTCGCGATCGGCCTCCTCATCCTCACCCCGGTCTTCACCTCCGACATCGCCACCCAGCGCGAAGACGCGATCGACGCCGCGACCGCCGTCGTGCTCGATTCCAAGGTCGCGCCGGTGGAAAAGATCAACCTCGCCCAGCGGATCGAGGACCGGCTCGGCGAAGAGAAGGGCAAAGTGCCGACGATCGGGCCGGCGTTCGAACCGCTCCCCGAAGACCAGGGGGACCGCGAAGCCGTCCTGCAGCTGAAGAGCGAACTGCAGGACCAGCTCAACCGTGGCGCTACGCACGCGTTCAGTCCCTCGTTCGGGATCGCCGCCCTTCTCGGCCTGATCGCCCTGGTCCCGATCGCCTTCGCCCGTAAGGTGGATCTGTAGACATGGGCGGCGAAAGGCGTGGGCTGATGCTGGTCGGGGTCGCGGTCGTGGCCTCGCTGGTGCTGGTCGGGGTCTACCTCGCCGCCGGAGGCGCCTCATACGCTCCGGCCAAGACCCAGAATCCGTGCAAGCACCGCCCATGGCGCAACCCGGAAGGGCTCGAACAGATCGCCGAGCAGTTCACCCTCTCGGCGCTCGACGGCGCCGCCTGCCAGCTCGGGGTCAGCCGCGAGGAACTCGCCCAGGCGCTGGCCAGCGAAGAAGCGCGCGACAAGTTCACAGAACGCTACGAAATCTCCGAAGTGGAACTGGCGAAGGCCGTCCGGGCCGGTCTGCTGCGAGCGGTCAACGACGCCGAAAAAGCGGGCGCGCTGAGCCCGCTGGTGGCCGGCCCGATCCGTGAAACCGTCCGCGACATCCCGCTCGACCAGGCGATCGAACTGCTCCAGAACGCCCGCTCGCTGCTGAACAGCGCCGAAGGCTTCCTCGGCCCCGCCCAGGGCCTCCTGGAACAATTCCTGCCATAGCCGCCCCCGGACGCGGGAGCGAGGGCCAGTCCATATCTGTTTCGTCTGGCCCGAGCGGGAGCAGAGGAGGCGGCGTCTTATGCAGTGGCGCGCCAGACCCAGAGCGCGCAGAGGGGCTGGAGGGGGAGTCGGGCCCACAGTGCCCAGCGCGGGATCCGTTCGAGGTCGAGGCCGCGGACCTGCTCCGGATTGAGGGCCATGTGGATGTTGGCCGGGAACACGGCGGCCAGCAGCGCGAGGAGCCACCAGCGGGCGAGCCGCCGGGTCCGGCGGGGGACCACCGCGGCGCCGCCGGCGATCTCGGCCAACCCGCTTACGATCACCGCCTCGCGGTGGAGTGGGAGGGAGGGCGGCATCATCGCTCGGTAGCTGCGGGGGATCACGAAGTGCATCGTCCCGGCGAAGGCGAAGAACCCGGCCAACCCTTTCTGCGAGCGCGTCATCGCACGGTCTCGCGCTTCGCTCCCTCGCGAATCTTCAGAGACGGACGCTCGGTCGCTGCCGCGCTCATCGCCGCGCAGTCTTGCAAAGGCCGCCAGGGGCGCTCGCTATGGTCAGCCCGGAAGCCGCGATGCCCGAGTTCAAGCTCAACCCCGCCTACACTCCGACCGCCGACCAGCCGACGGCGATCGCCGGCCTCGCCGAGGGCCTCGGCGCCGGCGACCGCTTCCAGACGCTGCTCGGGCGCGACCGGGACCGGCAAGACGTTCACGATGGCGGCGACAATCGAGGCGGTGCAGCGGCCCTCGCTGGTGATCGCCCACAACAAGACGCTCGCCGCCCAGCTCTGCAACGAGTTCCGCGAGTTCTTCCCCGAGAACGCGGTCGAGTACTTCGTCTCCTACTACGACTACTACCAGCCCGAGGCCTACGTCCCCGCCCAGGATCTCTACATCGAGAAGGACTCCTCGATCAACGACGAGATCGACCGCCTCCGCCACGCCGCGACCGCGGCCCTGTTCGCCCGCCGCGATGTGATCATCGTCGCCTCGGTCTCCTGCATCTACGGGATCGGGTCGCCCCAGGTCTACAACGAAAAAATGCAGCTGTTCAAGGTCGGCGAGACGATCGACCGCGACGAGGTCCTCCGCAAGCTGGTCAAGATGCAGTACCAGCGCAACGACTCGGCGCTGGGGCGCGGCACCTTCCGCGTCCGTGGCGAGGTCCTCGAGATCATGCCCTCCTACGCCGAGTCGGCCTACCGCATCGCCCTTTTCGGCGACGAGATCGAGGGGGTCCAGCACTTCGACCCGCTGACCGGCGAGATTCTCGATGAGATCGACCATGTCTCGGTCTGGCCCGCGTCGCACTATGTGACCAAAGACGAGACCCTGGAGCGCGCGGTCGAGGAGATCCGCGCCGAACTGGTCGCCCGCACGGCCGAGCTCGAGGCTGAGGGCAAGCAGCTCGAGGCGCACCGGCTGCGGCAGCGGACCGCCTACGACATCGAGATGCTGAAGGAGATCGGGTTCACCTCGGGGATCGAGAACTACTCGCGGATCCTCGACGGCCGGCCGCCCGGCAGTCCCCCGCACACACTGATCGACTACTTCCCTGACGACTTCGTCGTCTTCGTCGACGAGTCCCACCAGACGATCCCCCAGCTCGGAGGGATGTACGAGGGAGACCGCTCGCGCAAGCAGACCCTTGTCGAATACGGCTTCCGGCTGCCGTCGGCGATCGACAACCGGCCGCTCAAGTTCGACGAGTTCCTCGAACGGGTGAGACAGCTGGTGATGGTTTCGGCGACGCCGGGGCCGTTCGAGCAGGCGGAGTCGAACCGGGTCGTCGAGCAGATCGTCCGACCGACCGGGATCATCGACCCTGCGATCGACGTGCGCGAGACGAAGAACCAGATCGACGACCTGATGAACGAGATCCGGGTCCGCGCCGACGCCGGCGACCGCGTCCTGGTCACGACCCTGACCAAGAAGATGGCCGAGGACCTGACCGCGTACCTGCTCGAGTACGGGATCCGGGTTCGCTACCTGCACTCGGAAATCGACACCCTCGAGCGGATTCAGATCGTCCGCGACCTGCGGCTCGGCGAGTACGACGTGCTGGTCGGCGTCAACCTGCTGCGCGAGGGTCTCGACCTGCCCGAGGTCTCGCTGGTGGCGATCCTCGACGCCGACAAGGAGGGCTTCCTACGGGGAGAGACGAGCCTGGTCCAGACGATCGGCCGCGCCGCCCGCAACGTCAACGGCAGGGTCCTGATGTACGCCGATCGCGAGACCGACGCGATGGCGGCGGCGATCCGTGAGACCGACCGCCGCCGGGCGATCCAGCTCGCCTACAACGAGGAGCATGGGATCACCCCGGAGACGGTCCGCAAGGGGATCTCCGAGATGGCCGAGTTCCTGGCGATGGAGGACCGGGCACCGCGCAAACGCCGCGGCAGGCGGGCGGGTGAGTTCGAGGACCCGAACGAGCTCGAGCGGACGATTGTCGCCCTCGAGGAGGAGATGCTTGCCGCCGCCGACGACCTTCGCTTCGAGGAGGCGGCTCGGATCCGCGACGAGCTGAAGGAGCTCCGCCGCGACCTCGACGGGATGCGGGCGGGGACCTGATGCTCAGCCGAGATCGCGGGTGCGCACCCGACTAACCTGGAGCGATGCCGATCGACGTCACCGAAGCGACCTTCGAGAGCGAGGTGATCGAGCGCTCGAGGGTGCTGCCTGTCGTCGTCGACTTCTGGGCCGAGTGGTGCGGGCCCTGCCGGACTCTGAGCCCGGCGCTCGAGGCGGCCGAGGCGGCTCGCGGCGGCAAGGTCGTCCTCGCCAAGGTCGACGTCGACTCCAACCAGGCGATCTCCGCGCGCTACGGGGTGCAGGGGATACCCGCCGTCAAGGCCTTCCGCGACGGCGAGGTCGCCTCGGAGTTCGTCGGCGCGGTGCCGAAGGCGAGGGTCGAGGAGTTCTTCGACTCGCTCGTCCCGTCGCGGGCGGACGAGCTGCTGGCGGCCGGCGACGAGCTGTCCCTGCGGGAGGCATCCGAGCTCGAGCCACGGCGCTCGGACATCGCCGTCGCCCTGGCCCGGAAGCGCCTCGAGCGAGGCGCGGATGACGAGGCGCTCGAGGCACTCGAGCCGCACCGGGGCGATTTCGCCGCCGACGGGATCGCCTCCCTGATCGAGCTGAAACAGGCCGAGGTCGCGCCCGCTGCGTTCGAGGCACTCGATCGCGGCGACCGCGAGGCGGCGCTCGACGCGCTGCTCGAGGCGATCGGGGATGGCGACGAGCAGACGCGCGAGGACATCCGCCGCGCGGTGATCGGCATCCTCAGCGATGGCGACCAGGCCGACCCGACCGCGCGCGAGTACCGCCGCCGCCTCGCCACCGCCCTCTACTGACCGCGTCTTCCACTCGGTCGTCGGGCGGCGAGCAGGCGACCGAGCCGCTCGATCAAGGCATCGGGCTCCCGGTCGAGCCGGCGCCCGGTGATGCGCAGGCACTCGATGCCCGCCAGCTTCAGCTCCTCGTCCCTGACTCGATCTCGCTCGAAGGCGGCCCGGCCGCCGTGGAACTCGTAGGTATCGAGCTCGACGCAGAGGCGCTCGTCCTCCCAGAAGGCGTCGAGCTCGAAACCGGCGACGAAGCAGTTCACCGACGGCTGAGGAAGGCCCGCTTCGCGCACTAGGCCAAGAAACTGGCGCTCGAGCTCGGAGCGCGTGAAGGCCGGCTCTCGGTATTCGGCCAATGCATCGGTGAGCACCCCACGGCCCGGGTGGCGCCGGCAGCGCATGAGCATCCGGTCGACGTCGTCCAGGCCGAACACCCGAAGCTGCTCGGCGCGCTCGATTGCCCGCGGCAGGCGCCGAGGCGCAACCTGAGCGAGATCGATCAGGGTTCGAGGCAGGGCGGTGACCGGAATACCGTCCTGGACCGCCCGGTCCTCTCCCGCGATCGCAGGCGCATGGTGGACGCATATCGACCCGCGGGAGTGCCCCCGGGTCGGCACCGTGACGTCGATTCGCTTGGGGGCCGTCCGCCAAAGGCCCCATAGCCACGACGCGGCGAAATGGCTGAGCACGGCGCCGCTGCCGCAGGCGAGCACGGCAGCGATGAATCTGCCGTGGGCCGAAAGCCGCGTGTGGCCGACCGCGTACACCCCGCGGTGGAAGGGATGGAGCCGGCGGGCACGAATCATGCGGCCGATCGAGCTCCCGGAGTGCCCGATGGCGAGCAGTTGGCGGCGGGACACCACCCCGTGCTGGCTCCGCGCCAAGCGCGCGATATCCCCTTGCGAACGCATTTCTTCCCGCATAGCGGGACAAAGTGCGTTCGCTGAGGTTTTTACCCCCTCGAGGAAGAAGGGGTGGGCCCGACGGGAACGTCTGTTCGCCTGCGTAGAATCGGTTTGGTGCCCGCCTCTGAGCGAATCGTCATCTCCGGTGCCCGTGAGCACAATCTCAAGGACATCGACGTCGAGCTGCCGCGCGATGCGCTGATCGTGATCACCGGGCTCTCGGGCTCGGGCAAGTCGAGCCTCGCGTTCGACACGATCTACGCCGAGGGGCAGCGGCGCTACGTCGAGTCGCTCTCCTCCTACGCGCGCCAGTTCCTCGGCCTGATGGAGAAGCCGGACGTCGACTCGATCGAAGGCCTCTCGCCCGCGATCTCGATCGACCAGAAGACGACTTCGCGGAACCCGCGCTCGACCGTCGGGACGGTTACCGAGATCCATGACTACCTGCGGCTGCTCTGGGCCCGGATCGGTATCCCGCACTGCCCCGAGTGCGGGGCCGAGATCACCGGCCAGACCCAGGAGCAGATCGTCGACCGGCTGATGACCCTCGCGGAGGGGACCAAATTCATGGTCATGGCGCCGGTCGTCCGCGGGCGCAAAGGCGAGTACGGGAAACTCCTCGGCCAGCTCCGGCTCGAGGGCTACTCGCGCGTCATGGTCGACGGTGAGCTGCGCCGACTCGACGAGGAGATCGACCTCGACAAGAAGTACAAACACGACATCGCCGTCGTCGTCGACCGGCTGGTGATGAAGCCCGACCTGCGACGCCGGCTCTCGGAGTCGGTCGAGGCCGCGGCCCGTCTCGCCGCCGGGCTCGTCGAAGTCGAGCTCGTCGACGAAGACGGCGGAACCATGATCTTCTCCGAGCAGTTCGCATGCCTCAGCTGCGGCACCTCGATCCCCGAGCTCGAGCCGCGGATCTTCTCGTTCAACTCCCCCCACGGCGCCTGCGAGCGCTGCCACGGGCTCGGGTTCCAGCGGGTGATCGACCCCGAGCTGGTCGTCCCGGACCCGACGCTCTCGCTCGAGGAGGGCGCCCTTCAGCCCTGGAACCGGGGCGTCACCGCGTACTGGCGGCGGCTGATCGCCGCCGTCGCGGAGGAGAACGGGGTCGACATCACCAAGCCGTGGTCGAAATTGAAGAAGTCCGAGCGGGAGATCTTCCTCAACGGGACCGGCGGCGAACGCCACCAGGTGACCTACACCAACCGGTTCGGCCGCCGCCGCTCATACAAGGTCCGGTTCGAGGGAATCGTCAACCAGCTCCAGCGCCGTTACGAAGAGACCGACTCGGAGACCAACCGCGAGCGGATCGAGGGCTACATGGCCGAGCAGCCCTGTCCCGACTGCGGCGGCGCCCGGCTCCGCCCCGAGAGCCTCGCGGTCAAGATCGGCGGGCTCAGCATTGCCGAGTACAGCGCCCTCTCGGCGACGGCGGCGGGGGAGTGGATCCGCTCGCTCGAGCTGACCGAGACCGAGCGGGCGATCGCGCGGCTCATCGTCCGCGAGATCTCCGAACGGCTCGCCTTCCTCGAGAACGTCGGCATCGGGTACCTCTCGCTCTCGCGTTCGGCTCGCACCCTCTCCGGCGGCGAGGCGCAGCGAATCCGGCTCGCGACCCAGATCGGGTCGAGCCTGGTCGGCGTCATGTACGTGCTTGACGAGCCCTCGATCGGCCTCCACCAGCGCGACAACGCGAAGCTGATCGCGACCCTCGACCGGCTCCGTGACCTCGGCAACACCGTCATCGTCGTCGAGCACGACGAGGGCACGATGCTCGCCGCGGACCACCTCGTCGACCTCGGGCCAGGCGCCGGCGAACACGGCGGCCACGTCATCGCCGAGGGGTCGCCGGCCGAGGTGGCCGCGACCGCCTCCTCGCTGACCGGCCAGTACCTGTCCGGAAAGCGCCAGATCGAGGTGCCCGCCGAACGGCGCGAGCCGCGCGGGGCGCTGCTCGTCCGCAACGCCCGCGAACACAATCTGAAGGGGATCGACGTCGCCGTGCCGCTCGGGGTCTTCTGCTGCGTCACCGGCGTCTCCGGGTCCGGCAAGTCGACCCTGGTCAACGAGACCCTGCACCACTCGGTCGCGAACCGTCTGCACCAGGCGAAGCTCCGGCCGGGGGCCCACGACGGGGTCGACGGCCTCAGCCAGATCGACAAGATCATCAATATCGACCAGTCGCCGATCGGCCGCACCCCGCGCTCGAACCCGGCCACCTACACCGGCGTCTTCGACCACATCCGCCAGCTCTTCGCCCAGACCCAGGAGGCGCGGGCGCGCGGCTACAAGCCGGGACGCTTCAGCTTCAACGTCAAGGGAGGCCGCTGCGAGGTCTGCCGCGGCGACGGCCAGATCAAGATCGAGATGCACTTCCTGCCCGACGTCTACGTCCCCTGCGAGCAGTGCCACGGCAGGCGCTACAACCGCGAGACGCTCGAGGTCCGGTTCAAGGGCAAGAGCATCGCCGACGTCCTCGAGATGTCGGTCGAGGACGCTGTCGAGTTCTTCGAGAACGTGCCGAAGATCTCCCGCCGGCTGCGCACCCTGCACGACGTCGGCCTCGACTACATCCGGCTCGGGCAGCCGGCTACGACGCTCTCGGGCGGCGAGGCCCAGCGGGTGAAGCTGGCGACGGAGCTCTCGAAAGTCGCGACCGGCGACACCCTCTACATCCTCGACGAGCCGACGACCGGGCTGCACTTTGCGGACGTCCAGCGCCTGCTCGACGTCCTCGGGCGGTTGGTCGACGCGGGCAACACCGTGGTCGTGATCGAGCACAACCTCGACGTGATCAAGACGGCAGACCGCCTGATCGATCTCGGCCCCGAGGGGGGAGAGCACGGGGGGGAGGTGGTCGCGACCGGCACCCCGGAGGAAGTCGCCGCGGTCGAGTCCTCCTACACCGGCAGCTTCCTCGCCGACCTCGTCGAGCCGGCGGCGCCGAGGCGAACATCCCGCAAACGACGCGAACCGGTCGCTGCATAGTCTCGGCCGCGCCTTGCATAAGAGTCTCAGATCGGGGTACGGTGGGCACAGGGGCAGGAAGCGCCGAAAAAGGAGATGCATAGATGTCCACTCTTCCCAGGTTGAGGCGGGTTTCTCTAATTGTGTTCGCATTGCTGATAGCTGCGGCCGCGTTGGTCGCCGGTTGCGGAAGCAGCGGCGGGGGAGGGGGAACGAAGATCGCGCTGTTGCTGCCGGAAAACGAAACCCCACGCTACGAATCTGACGACAGGCCGGATTTCGAAAAAGCGGTTGAAGAACAGTGCGAAGAATGTGAAGTCATCTATCTGAACGCCAACGGCGACGCCGAAAAACAGCAGAGCCAGGCGGAATCGGCGCTGACCCAGGGCGCCGAAGTCCTCGTCGTCGATCCGATGGATTCGAAATCGGCCGCGGCGATCGCCGAAAAGGCCCAGGCTCAAGGGGTGCCGGTGGTCAGCTATGACCGTCTGATCGAAAACGGCGAAGTGAACGCCTACGTCTCCTACGAAAACAAAAAAGTCGGCGAACTCCAGGCCGAAACGCTGTCGAAAAAACTCAAAGAAGACGGCAGCCCCAAGGGCCCGATCATCATGATCAACGGCGATCCAGCCGACCCGAATGCGGCCGGGTTCAAGGAAGGCGCCCACATCGGGTTCGAAAAAGCCGGTGTCGAAATCGCCAAGGAATACGACACTCCGGGCTGGTCCGCCGAAAACGCCCAGCGTGAGGCGCAGCAGGCGATCACCGCGCTCGGCAATAACGGTTTCGCCGGCATCTACGCCGCCAACGACGACACCGGCGGTGGCGCGATCGCCGCGATGAAGGGCGCCGGCATCAATCCCGCCGAAAGGCCAGTCACCGGTCAGGACGCGACCGTCGCCGGCCTGCAGCGGATTCTCGCCGGACAGCAGTACATGACGGTCTACAAGGAAATTGAACCCGAGGCCACGATCAGCGCGGAAATCGCGATCGCCCTCGCCGAAGGCGAAGAAGTGCCGCAGGAACACCTCACCGGCGAAGTCGAAAACGGGAAGGTCAAAGTACCGTCGGTGGAACTCGAACCAATCGCCGTGACGAAAGACAACGTCAAGAGCACGGTGGTCGCCGGCGGGTTCGTCACCGCCTCGGAACTCTGCACCAGCGCATACGCGTCGGCCTGCAAAGAAGCCGGGATCTCGGGGTGAGATGGGTAACGGCGCTCCACTCCTCGAGCTGGAGGACGTAAGCAAGCGATTCGGCCCGGTCCAGGCTCTGGACCGGGTCGATTTCGCCGTCAACGCCGGCGAGGTGGTTGGCCTCGTCGGCGACAACGGCGCCGGCAAGTCGACGCTGGTGAAGACGATCGCCGGGATCCACTCGGCGGACTCCGGCAGCATCCGCTTCGAAGGGAATGAAGTCTCGATCTCCCGACCCCAGGACGCGACTGAACTGGGGATCGCGACCGTCTACCAGGATCTCGCTCTCTGTGACAACCTCGACGTCGTCGCCAACGTCTTCCTCGGCAGCGAGGAGATTTCGCCGGGCATCGGGCAATTCTCTCGCCAGCTCGACGAGGCGCGCATGGAGCACCAGACCGCCGAGCTGCTCTCCAACCTGGCGGTGACGATCCCCAGCCTGCGCAGCGAGGTCGGCACTCTCTCCGGCGGCCAGCGCCAGCAGGTGGCGGTGACCCGCTCGCTGTTGGGCGAGCCGAAGGTGGTGCTGCTCGACGAGCCGACGGCGGCGCTCGGCGTCGCCCAGACCGCGCAGGTCCTGAAACTGATCAAAAAACTCAAAGAACGCGATCTCGGGGTCGTCGTGATCAGTCACAACCTCGCCGACGTCTTCGAGGTGGCAGACCGGATCTTCGTCCTGCGGCTGGGACGCGCCGCCGGGACCTACCAGGCCGAAGCGACGACCGAGGAGCATGTCGTCGCGGCGATCACCGGCCTCGGCGACAACGAGGAGGCCGAGCGCAAGAATCCCAACGGGGATGGGGAGCCCCGATGAGCGAGACGGTTGAGCGGGCGAAGGAGGCCGTCGAGGGCGATCTCAAAGGCGTCGCCCCGAAACCGGCGGAGACGCTGCGGCGCCTCATCCAGGGCGACCTCGCCTCGCTGCGGGTGGTCATCGGCCTTGCGCTGATCTGGGCGATCTTCCAGTTTGAGAACAGCCGCTTTCTTTCGGCTGAGAACCTGACCAATCTCGGCCTCCAGATCACGGCCATCGGGTTGATCTCGGTGGGGATCGTCTATGTGCTCCTGCTCGGCGAGATCGACCTCTCGGTCGGCGCGATCAGCGGCCTCGCGGCGGCCTGCATGGCGGTGCTGAACGTCAAGCACGGCTGGAACCCATACCTGGCGATCGGGGCCGCGGTGGTGGTCGGTTGCGCGATCGGTCTTCTTCAGGGCTCGCTCTTCACCCGCTTCGGCATCCCCTCCTTCGTCGTCACCCTCGCCGGCCTCCTGGCATGGCAGGGGGCGCTCTTACAGGTGCTCGGGTCGACCGGCTCACTGAACATCACCGACCCCAAAATCACCGGGCTCGCCAACACCTTCTACTCGGACACCGTCGGCTGGATCCTCCTCTTCGTCGGTCTTGTCAGTTACGGCGCCGTTCTCATCGTCGGGGAGCGCAGACGAATTGCCGCCGGCCTTGCAGGGCAGAGTCCCGCGGCGCAGGTGGTGCGCTTCGTCGGCGTTGCCGCGGTCGCCATCGCCGCCGTCCTCGTCTTCAACTCCGACCGCGGCGTGCCGCTGGCGCTGCTGATTCTGCTCGGCTTCGTGGTTGGGATGGAGTTCGTGGTCAAGCGGACCGGCTTCGGCCGTCACGTCTTCGCCGTCGGCGGCAACTCCGAGGCGGCGCGGCGGGCGGGGATCCGGGTCAACGGGGTGCGGATCGCCGTCTTCGCGATCGCCGGCACGATGGCCGCGATCGGTGGCGTCATGGCCGCCTCGAGGCTGCTGGCGGTGAATCAGAACTCCGGCGGCAACGAACTCCTGCTGCTCGCGATCGCCGGTCCGGTGATCGCCGGCACCAGCCTCTTCGGAGGCCGCGGCTCAGTCTGGACCGCCCTGCTCGGCGCTCTCGTGATCGGCTCGATCTCAAACGGCATGGATCTTCTCGCACTCTCCTCGGCGATCAAGTACATGGTCACCGGCGGAGTGCTGCTACTGGCCGTGATCGTCGACGCGGTGGCACGTCAGCAGCGCCAGGCCTCGGGCCGCGCCTAGGCACCGTTCCAGCGTCAACGGCCGACGAGCAACGAGGCGCCGATCGCCCCGCCGAGGTCGCCGAGCGAGGCGACGCGGACCGCGGGCGGGCGTTCGTCGACGAAGAGGTGCTTGCCCATCTCCTTCGTAAGCGGGTCCATCATCCTCGTCCCGAAGCGGATCCCGAGGCCGCCGCCGAGGACCACGGCCTCGGGGTCGATCAGGTTCACGGCCGAGGCGATCCCGGTCCCGAGGGCCTCGATCGCCCGTTCGATCAGCTTTTCCGCGAGGTCGTCGCCCTGGTCGAGGGCGCGCTCCCAGATCCCGCTGGTGAGGCGCTCTCTTTCGTGCTTCTCCATCAGCTTGAAGAGATCGGTTTTCACTCCCTCAGAGTGCTGGCGCCTGGCCTCGGCTTCCATCGCGCCACGGCCGGCGTAGGCCTCCAGGCAGCCCTTTCGCCCGCACGGGCACTTGGCGCCGCCGCGCTTGACGACGACGTGGCCGATCTCGCCTGCAGCGCCGCGCCCCAACCACGGCTTTCCGTCAAGGATCAGGCCGCCGCCGACCCCGGTGCCCCAGAAGACGCCGATCAGACTCGAGAACTCGCGCGCCGCGCCGAGCTGGAACTCGGCTTCGGTGGCGACCTGGACGTCGTTTCCGACCTTGACGGTTGTCTCGAGCGCCTTGGCGAGGGTTTCGCCGAGCGGGAAGCTCCCGTTCCATCCGGGCAGGTTCCGGGCCCCGGAGACAACCCCCGTCTTCTCGTCGGCATCGCCGGGCGAGCCGACGCCGACACCGTCGAGCCGGGACGGCTCTACGCCCGCCGCATCGGCCGCTTCGCGCAGCGCCGTCGCCATCGCCTCGGCGACGTCGCTCGGCCGTCCCGCCGTCGGGGTCTGCTGGCGAGCTTCGCCGAGCACCTTGCCGGCGGGGTCGACGATCGCGGTCTGGATCTTCGTCCCCCCGAGGTCTATGCCTCCTCGCAGCTTCGCCATTCCCACCTTTCGTGCTTCGCTCGCGGCGCGAGGATCAGATATGGCTCATTTGGCTCGCTCCGCACTCACGGGCGGAAGTCTATTCGCGCCGGTCTGGAAAGCTTTCTCGATGAGCGAGAAGACGGGCTGGCCACTCTGGCGGGCCAAGCGGCGCTGGTACGAGCGGAACCGGCGGCCGATGCGGCGGCTGCGGATCGCACGCCACGCGGCGCGGGGCGGATTCTTCGTCCGGATGCCGGTCGAGGGCGAGCTGCTCGAGGGCCTCGACGAGGGGCGGCTGACGATCGGCGACGGCACCCTGCTCGAGCCCGGATGCTGGCTCACCCTCGCTCCAGAGGCAAGGATCGAGATCGGCTCCGGCTGCTTCCTCAACCGCAACACGATGTTCGCCGCTCTCGAGCTGATCGAGGTCGGCGACCACGTGATGTTTGCCAACGGCTGCTTCATAGGCGACGCCGATCATCGCTTCGAGGACCCCGATGTCCCGATCCCGTGGCAGGGGTTCACCAGCAAGGGCCCGGTGAGGATCGGGGCCAACTGCTGGTTCGGCGTCAACTGCGTCGTGACCAGCGGGGTGACGATCGGCGAGCGCTGCGTGATCGGCGCCAACTCGGTCGTGACCGACGACCTGGCGCCGGGGACGATCGCCGCCGGGGCGCCGGCGAGAAAGGTCGGCAGGGTTCCGCTCCGGCGCTGAGCGTGCATCTCCGTCGCGTCTGCGGGTATTCGTCACAGAGCGGGAGCCGGCCCACCCGACACCTATAATTTCTCTGAACAGGCCGTGACCCGAAGGGCATGGACCCGTATGGACCTGACGATCAGCAATCCCGCCAGCGCTCAAGAAGGCGTCGTCGTCGCCCGCAGCAAGGGCGAGCTTCGCGATGCCCTCGCCGACGCGCGGGCGCGGGGGCGCTCGATCGGCCTCGTGCCGACGATGGGCTACCTGCACGACGGGCATGTCTCGCTGCTCGAGGCGGCGCGAGCCGGGTGCGAGGTCGTCGTCATGAGCCTGTTCGTCAACCCGACCCAGTTCGGGCCCGGCGAGGACCTCGAGCGGTACCCGCGCGACGAGTCGCGCGACCTCGCGCTTGCGGCGGCGGCCGGTGTGGACGTCGTCTTCGCGCCCTCGGTCGAGGAGGTCTATCCCGGGGGCTTCGCGACCCACGTCGAGGTCGAGGGCCTGACAGACGTCCTCTGCGGTGACCCCGGGCGCCGCGGCCGCGGTCATTTTCGCGGCGTCACGACGGTCGTCGCCAAGCTCTTCAACGTCGTGCGGCCGGATGTCGCCTACTTCGGCCAGAAGGACGGCCAGCAGGTCGCCGTTATCCGTCGTATGGCGCGCGACCTCGACCTCCCGGTCCGAATCGAGGCGCTGCCCACCGCGCGCGAGCCCGACGGCCTCGCCATGAGCTCGCGCAACGCCTATCTCGAGCCCGCCGACCGCGAGCGGGCGACTGCGCTCCACCGCGCCCTCCGCGCGGTGGAGGAGGGCGCCCGCGCCGAATCCCTCGCCGCAGGCCTCGAGGCGGGGATGAATGAGCTTCGCCTCGCGGGGATCGACCCCGAGTATCTGGAGGCCCGCGACCCCGAGAGCCTCGAGCCCGTCGAGGAGTTGGGCGGGCGTCCGGTTCTTGTCGCCGTCGCCGCCCGGGTGGGCGGCGCGCGCCTGATCGACAACATCCTGATCGGGACGTAGGCCCGAAGAAAACGTCAAATCTAGGAGAACGATGCAGAGGCAGATGCTCAAGTCCAAGATCCACCGGGCGACCGTGACCGATTGCGACGTCGAGTACATCGGCAGCATCACGATCGACACCGAGCTGATGGCCGCCGCCGACCTGCTCACCAACGAGCAGGTACACGTCTGGGACATCGAAAACGGGGCCCGGTTCGTGACCTACGTCATCGATGGCGAGCCGGGGTCGGGGACGATCCAGGTCAACGGCGCCGCCGCCCACCTGACCCGGCCGGGGAACAGGGTGATCGTCGCCTCATTCGGCGCCTACGAGGAGGCCGACCTCGAGGCCTACTCGCCCGTCGTCGTCCACGTCGACGACGCCAACCGGGCGGTCGCCGTCGACAGCAACCCGGAGGTGCTGCTCTCATGAGGGAATTCAATGTCGAGGTGGGGAAGGGGAAGGAATCTGAGCGCGGGCCGGTGACCCTGCCGCGCCTGGCCGAGATGAAGGCCGCCGGAGAACCGATCGTGATGGTCACCGCCTACGACTTCCCCTCGGCGCGGGTCGCCGAGGAGGCTGGGGTCGATGTCGTCCTCGTCGGCGACACCGCGGCGATGGTCGTCCTCGGGTATCCGGGCACCGAGCCGGTCTCGATGGACGAGATGGTGATGCTGGGCAAGGCGGTCCGCCGCGGCCTAACGACGCCGCTGATGGTCGGCGACATGCCGATGGGCAGCTACGAGGCGAGCAACGAGCTCGCGGTCCAGAACGCCCAGCGATTGGTCAAGGAGACGGGATGTCAGGTGGTCAAGCTCGAGGCTGGCGGGAACTCGGTCGAGCGCGCGCGGGCGATCGTCCGCGCCGGGATCCCGGTGATGGGGCACGTCGGCCTGACGCCGCAGACGGCGACGGCGCTCGGCGGCTACAAGACGCAGGGGAAGGACCTGAAGGGCGCGATCAAACTCTGCGAGGACGCGCTCGCCCTGCAGTCGGTCGGCTGCTTCGCGATCGTCTTCGAGGCGGTCCCGGCCGCGATCACCGAGGCGATCGTCGAGCGCCTCGAGGTCCCGGTGATCGGGATCGGCGCCGGTCCCGCAACCGCCGGGCAGGTACTCGTCTTCCACGACCTGCTCGGGATCACCACCGGTCGGGCGCCCAAATTCGTCAAGCGCTACGCCGAGGTCCACGATGCGATGGTCGAGGGGGTGGGCCGCTACACGGCGGAGGTCCGATCCGGCCGCTTCCCCGAGGCCGAGCACGTCTACGGGATCGATCCGGCCGAGCTCGGCCGGTTCAGGGACTACCTCGAGCGGGAGAGCCTGGCGGCGCCGGGCGGCTGGGACTGGGAGCCGCTCTCCTAGGCCGATATAGGATGTCGGGCCTTGAGAGTCTCGGTCCTGTTCGTGGTGGTCGCGGCGTCACTCGCCCTCTGTGGCGGCGCGCAGGCGGCGACGGTCACGGTCGGCAGCCCGTTCTCTGCCGACTTCAACGGGACCGCCGCCGGCAGCGAACTCACCTACATCAACCGGACCCTCGGTGAGCCGGGGGCCAACGCGACGTCGCCCAAAGACGGGACCGTGGTTCGCTGGCGGATGATCGGCCAGCACACGGGCGGCCCGTTCCAACTCGTCGTCCTCAGGCCGGCCGGCGGCGAAAAATACGAAGCTGTGACCGCCGGCGCTCTCGAGACTCCTCCCGACGGCTCCGAAGCCCTCACCTTCACGACGTCACTCCCAGTCCGAGCCGGCGACACGATCGGGCTGAACGTCCCCGGCGGTGGCAGCACCAAAGTGAGTGAGGCGATCGCCCCCACCGGAAGCGAATTCCGAGTCTTCGTTCCGGAACTCCTGCCCGGGAACCCGCCCCAGGCACTCGGTGGCGGGTCGGCCAATATCGAGATCGGCTTCAACGCCGATGTCGAATACGCGACGCCCCCCGCGGTCGGCCCCCCGGCCCCGCCGCCGCCCGCCGCCCATTGCGTCGTCCCCAACCTCTCCGGCAAGAAGCTCAAAGCGGCGAAGAAGAAGCTGTCTAAGGCCGGCTGCAAGCTCGGCAAGGTGACCAAGAAGAACGGCGCCACGCCGAAGACGGGCAAGGTCAGGAAACAGAGCCCGAAGGCGGGGAAGGCCCTAGCGCCCGGGTCGAAGGTGACGGTCACCCTCAAGCCGTAGCGCGCGAGGCGAGCGGTTAGGCTTGGCCCGTGAGCGCCATTGATCGATCCGACAACGGCACGGCACGATTGCTGGTCGTCGCCGGGGACGCGGCGGTCGATCTGGCCGAGGTCCCGTTGGGCCCTCGTTTGTTGATCGACGGAGCGAGTGAGATCCTGGTCGTCGCACCCACCCTTCCGTCGCGGATCGCCTGGCTGGCCTCCGACACCGACAGAACCCGCGAGGTCGCCGACGAGCGCCTGAGCGCGGTGCTCGACCACCTCAAGGAAACCGGAACGCCTGTGGCGGGGGCCGTCGGCGCCGATGATCCTCTACTCGCATTCGAAGACGCGGTTGCCGGCTTTCACCCGCATCACATCCTGATCGCCCTACGGGACTCCGATGAGTCGGGGTGGCAGGAGCGCGGGCTGATCGAAAAGGTCCTCGGGCGCTTCGGGCTGCCGGTGACCGTTTTCAGAATCACCGGCTAGGAGCGGACCCGCCTTGAAACCGCCTTGGCGGCCTTGCCGGCGGCCCCACCGAGGTCCTTTGCGGCGTCGACTGCATCGCCGGCGGCGTCCTTGAGGTCCTTGCCGCTGTCCTTGGCCTTGTTCCTTTGGCGGGTCGCGGCAGCCTTCTTGGCCGCTTTGCTCCGCTCGGCTTTCGTCAGAGTCATCTGTTCCTCTCTATTGCGTCGGGTGAAATTGGGCGCCGGATCGGGCCCAATCGACAGCCCCCGGGTTCTGGTGCCCGCCGCCGATGGGGTTGAGCGAGCGGGCACCCAGAACCGGTGCAGGCAGGCGTCCCTGTCGGGGTGAATCATGGGTCCCAGACCCCCCGCGCTGCCCGCCGTCTTCGCTATCCCCTGCAGCGAAGTTCACCTGGATCACACTCCATCCCTGACCCGACATCGGGGGCAGATCCCGGAGTGCGCAACCTGCATGGGACTGAAGCTGCTTTCGCAGCGATCACAGCGGTTCAAATCGATAGCCGCTGCCGATTATTTCCCGCTTTCGGGGCTCGGCAAACCTCGGCGAGCCGACATTCGGAGACAGTTGAGGACGGCGATACCGTAGAAGCCACGACCATGCCGATCTACGAGTTCGAGTGCGAGGAGTGCGGGAATCGGTTCGAAGAGCTCATGCCGAGCGAAGCCGCCCAGGTTGCCTGCCCGAGCTGCGGCTCGGCGCGCGTCAGGCGGTTGATGTCGGCCGTCGCACCGCCCGGCCGACAGCCGCGCGGCGGGGCGGTGCGCTCCGATGAATCGCGGCGTCGCGAGCGCGAAGCCGGCCACCAGGAGCGCCTGGCGAGGGACCGGCTGAAGCGGGCCGCGGGGGAAACGCCCCGACCACCAAAGAAGAAGCCGCCGCCGTGAGCGGTGTCACCGCCGATGCGCGGCGGGTCGAGCTCGTCGGCCTCTTCCGCGATGTCGAGGCCTGCACGAAGTGCCCGCTGCACGAGACCCGGACCAAGGCCGTGTTCGGCGCCGGCGACGCCGACGCCGACCTGATGTTCGTCGGCGAGGCGCCAGGGGCCGAGGAGGACCGCCAGGGGCTTCCGTTCGTCGGCCGCGCCGGGCAGCTCCTGAACGAGCTCCTGGAAGGGATCGGGATGGCGCGGGACGACGTCTTCATCGCGAACGTCCTCAAGAGCCGGCCGCCCGGCAACCGGGACCCGCAAGCGGAGGAGATCGAAGCCTGCCGCCCGTACCTCTTCGATCAGGTCCGCTTGATCGAGCCGAAGGTGGTCTGCACGCTCGGCAACTTCGCAACGAAGCTCCTCAGCGGTAACCCGGCGGGAATCACACGCGTCCGGGGCACCCCGCAGGTGCACTCCCTCGGCGGGCGCGCCGTCTTCCTGCTGCCCCTCTTCCACCCGGCCGCCGGCCTGCGGACCCCGGCGGTGAAGGAGACGCTGCGCGGCGACTTCGCGACCCTGCCAGCGCTTCTCGCCGGTCCCGACCCTGGCTCACCCGAGCCCGAGGAGGCGGAGGAGGAAATCGAGGAGGCGCCCGTGCCCGGCCCGCCGCAGCCCCCCGCCGACCAGCTCGACCTCTTCGGCTAGCCCGGTGACCAGCGAATCCGCAGCGGAGACCGAGGCGATCGGCGCCCGGCTCGCGTCCCAGCTTCGGCCCGGGGACGTCGTCATCGTCGCGGGCGATGTCGGGACCGGCAAGACGACGCTGATCCGCGGCGCCTGCCGGGCGCTCGGGGTCTCCGAGCCGGTTGTCTCGCCGACCTTCACGATCGGGCGCCGCTACCGAGGCAGGGTCCCGATATCCCACCTCGACCTCTACCGCCTCGCCGACATCGACGGCGAGGAACCGGCGCTGCTCGAGGACTACCTGGATCCCGACACCGTCACCTTCGTCGAGTGGCCGGCGGTGGCGGAGCCGCGCCTGGCCGCTCGCACCAGGCTCGAGGTCCGCCTCGCGCACAAGGGAGGCGATCGCCGCACGATCGAGGTCGCGAGCGCATCCACCCGCAAATAGCAGTGTTTCGGGAGCATGTGGGCCGTGTAGCATCGGCGCCACGGCCGAAAATCGAGGAGGAGGAGGAAGCGCGTCAGATGAAGCGAGCGAAGACGCTGGCGGCGATATTGATGGGAGTTGCGCTGTTGGTGAGCCTCGCGCCTGCGATGGCCCAGGCCGACGCCTTCCGCCATTACGTCGCCTGCGGCCTCTCCGAGAACGCCAAACCGGCGC
This sequence comes from uncultured Solirubrobacterales bacterium, assembly GCA_963737575.1. Taxonomy (GTDB): domain Bacteria; phylum Actinomycetota; class Thermoleophilia; order Solirubrobacterales; family 70-9; genus VRUE01. The sequence continues at coordinate 365,584 of CAVTTJ010000009.1, read as the reverse complement.
ACCTGTGCCAGAAGAAACGCGACAAGGGCGCCTTCTTCCGCAGCACGAAGAGCGACGTCTTCTACACCGTCTGCGTCAAATTCCCGACCAAACGCCAGCTCTGCGCTCCGAAACAGGAAGCGAAAGCCGGCACCCTCTACGTCAACAAGATCACCTCGAACATCCCCGGGAAACACAAAGTGACCTGGTTCGTGGAAGGCAAAAAGGTCGGCGAGTTCGACTTCACGGTCAAGGGGTAATCGACCCGCTGGCGACCGTCGGCTTCGACACGGCGACGGAGGACACCGCGGTCGCGGCGCTGAGCGGGGACGAGGTCCTCTACGAGTCGCTGCTCGGTCTCTCCGAGAAGGGGGGCCCCCAGCACACCACGGCGCTGCTCGGCGAGGTCGAGCGGGCGGTGGCGGCGGCGGGCGGCTGGGAGCAGATCGAGGCCATCGCGGTGGGCGTCGGCCCGGGCTCCTTCACGGGGCTGCGGGTCGGGGTCGCGACGGCCCGGGCGCTGGGGCTCAGCTGCGGCCTCGAGGTGCGGGGGGTCGGCACTCTCGAGGCGCTCGGGCGCGGGCTCGAGGGTCGCGGCGGCACGATCCGCGTGCCCGTGCTGGACGCGCGCCGCGATGAGGTCTTCGCGGCCGCTTTCGCGGGAGAGGGGCGCCGGCTCTGGGAGCCGTTCGTGTGCCCGCCGCGGGAGCTGGCCGATCGGATTGCCGATCTCGGTGAGCCCGTCCTGTGCGCCGGATCCGGCGCGCTACGATTTCGCCTGGAGCTGGCGGGCCCCGGCGTCGAGATTCCAGAGGACGCCGACCCCGCCCACCGGATCGCCGCCCGGCACATATGCGCGCTGGCGGCGGCCGGGGCTGGAGTCGAGGCCGAGCCCGCCGCCCCGAACTATCTGAGGCCTCCTGACGCGGAACTGTGGCGTGAGCGAGACACTATCCAGACACCCGAATAGCGCCGGCGGCGAAATGCTGGTGCGCCGGCTCGCCTACAGCGACCTGCCGGCCGTGATCTCGATCGAGCGGCGCTCGTTCCCCTCGCCCTGGTCGCTGGCGATGTTCGTCCTCGAGCTCTCGAAGCCCTCGGGAATCTGCCTCGCCGCGACCGACGGCGAGGAGCTGCTCGGGTACCTGGTCTGCTCCCGCTACGACCGCGTCTGGCACCTGATGAACGTCGCCGTGGCCCCCGAGCGGCGCCGGCTGGGGATCGCGACCCGGCTGATCACTCAGCTGTTCGAGACGTCCGCCCGGGAGCTGCCGACCACGCTCGAGGTGCGGGTCTCCAATCGCGAGGCGATAGCTATGTACGAGGGCCTCGGCTTTCGCTCCGCCGGCGTCCGCCCCCGCTACTACCAGGACAATGGCGAGGACGCCCTCATCATGTGGCTCGATTGACCACGGCGGCCGAGTTGCCGACCACCTCGTGTCACGACAAGCTCATCCACGAGGGGGCCGGGTTGCCGCCCACTCGGTCCCATACCCACTCGCCCGCGGCGGACGCGGAAGCGAGCGAGCGAGGCTTCCAGGAATGATGAGTGCGAGTGAGCGGGAGCAGAGCACGCGGGCGGAATTGATCCTGGCCATTGAGACGTCGTGCGACGACACATGCGCGGCGGTCCTCGACGGGCCGCGGATCCTGGCCAACACGATCTCCTCGCAGGCGGAGGCGCACGCGCGGTTCGGCGGGGTCGTCCCGGAGGTCGCGTCGCGTCATCACCTCGACCTCGCGGTGCCGGTCGTCGGTGCCGCGCTGGACGAGGCCGACGCCGTCCTCGACGAGGTCGAGGCGGTCGCGGTCACGGTCGGCCCGGGGCTGATCGGCGCGCTCCTGGTCGGGGTCAGCACCGCGAAGGCGATTGCCGCGCCGCGGCGGCTGCCGCTGATCCCGGTCGACCACCTCCAGGGCCATGTGGCTGCCAACTTCCTCGAGCCCGACCCGCTCGAGCCCCCGTTCCTCTGCCTCCTCGCAAGCGGCGGCCACACCCTTCTCGCGGCGGTGCGCGATCACCGCGGCCACGAGGTCCTCGGCCAGACCCTCGACGACGCGGCCGGCGAGGCCTTCGACAAGGTTGCGCGGATGCTCGGGCTCGGCTACCCGGGCGGGCCCGCACTCGAGCGCCTCGCCGCCGACGGCGACGCCGAGGCCTTCGAGCTACCGGTTGCGATGAGCCGCGACCCGGGTCTCGATTTCAGCTTCAGCGGGCTCAAGACAGCGCTCGCCTACCTCTGCCGCGACCTCGGCTCCGACGAGGTCGATCGGCGCCGGGCCGACCTCGCGGCGAGCTTCCAGGCGGCCGCGGTGGGCCAGCTGACCGCGAAGCTCGATCGCGCGCTCCGCTCCGGCGAGTGGTCCGCCGTTGCCCTCGGCGGCGGGGTTGCCGCCAACGGCGCGCTTCGCGCGGCGACGGGAGCGCTCTGCGAGAGGCACGGCGTCCATCTCAAGCTCGTCCCGCCCGAGCTCTGCACCGACAACGCCGCGATGATCGGCTCCGCGGCCCGCTTCGCCGAGCCGCGCCCGTACCCGGACTACCTCGACTACGACGCCTTCCCGACCGCTTGACCGAGGTCGTCGTCTACTCGCGACCGGGCTGCCACCTCTGCGAGGAGGCGGTTGCCGAGATCGCCGCGATCCACGCCGAGGGCTACGAGTTCGAGCTGCGCGAGATCGATATCGAGAGCGACGATCTGCTCCTCAAGCGGTTGCTCGAGCGGATTCCGGTCGTCGAGGTCGGCGGGGTGCCGGTCTCCGAGCTTCGCCTCGACGCGGACGCACTTCGGGCGCGGCTCGATACTGTGGAGTAGATGGAGCGGGCGGTGGAGGGAATCGACGTGTCTGAGGACCTGATGGTCGACGGCGAGCGCCTATCGCTCGGCGTCGCGGCCCGCCTCTCACGCTACCTGCAGGTCCTGACCCAGGCGCGGAAGATGGGGCGAGAGACGATCTCCTCGCAGGAACTCTCGGACTACACCCACATCAACCCGACTCAGATCCGCCGCGACCTCTCCGGTTTCGGCAAGTTCGGCAAGCGGGGCGTCGGCTACAACATCGACTCGCTCGTCGCCCAGATCCGCAAGATCCTGCGCACGGCGGGCCAGCACAACATCGCCCTCTTCGGGGCCGGCAACCTCGGCCAGGCGATCGCCAGCTCCGACATCTTCGCCGACCACGGGTTCCGGATCGTCGCGATGTTCGACGTCGACCCCGGTCTGGTCGGCAACGAGGTGGGAGGCCTGCCGGTCCGCGACTTCGGCGAGCTCGAGCAGGTCGTTAGCGAGCAGGACGTCGTCGTCGGCGTACTCGCGGTGCCGGCCGCAGCGGCGCAGGCGGTGGCCGATCGCCTGGTCGAGGCCGGGGTCAAGATCATCTTCAACTACTCCGAGCAGCTGCTCGAGGTCCCGCCCGAGGTCACGGTCCACACGTCGAGCCCCGCGGTCGACCTCCTCTACGCGCTCTACTTCTACCTGACCTGACCTGCGCTGACGGCAATGGACCTCGACCTCGCCCGGGAGAGTTTCGAGTCCTCGGCCGATTTCACGATCGGCCTCGAGGAGGAGTTCGCGATCGTCGACCCGCGCACGCTCGAGCTCGAGCATCGCTTCGAGGACGTCTATGCCGCCTGCCAGGAGGACGACGTGCTGGCGGAGTCGGCGGCGGGAGAGCTGATCGCGTCGGAGATCGAGATCCGCTCCGGTCGGGCCGAGAGCTTCGCCGAAGCGGTTGCGATGCAGCGCGAGTGCCGCGACCGGCTGTTCGCGCTGGTCGATGGGATGGGGCTGGAGCTTGCCGCGACCGGCACCCACCCCTGGGCCGACTACCTCGACCAGCGGATCATCGACACCCCGCACTACAACCGGCTCCGGCACGAACTCGGCTGGGTCGCGCAGCGCAACAACACCTGGAGCCTCCACCTGCACATGGGAATCCGCGGAGCCGACCGGGCGATCGCCGTCTGCGACCGGTTGCGCGAGCAGCTTCCGCTGCTCCTGGCGGTGTCCGCCAACTCGGTGTTTCTCGACCGCCGCGACAGCGGCCTTCACTCGGTGCGGACCGAGATCTTCACCCGGACCTTCCCGCGCTGCGGGATTCCCAGCTCGTTCGTCGACTGGAATACCTACGCCGAGTTCGTCGACATGCTGGTGCGAACCAGATCCGTCGTCGAGTCGACCCAGCTCTGGTGGAGCGTCCGGCCCCACCACAGGTTCGGGACGGTGGAGGTGCGGATCTGCGACGCCCAGACCCGCGGCGACGAGTCGTTTGCGCTCGCAGCGCTGATGGCCGCCTGTATCGCCCAGGCGGCGATCGAGTACGACGAAGGGGGAGGAGGGGACCCGCCGCTGGCCGATCGCGAGATCGAGGAGAACCTCTGGCGGGCGATCCGGCACGGCATGAGCGGTAAGCAGATCGATTTCCGCGCCGGCGCCGAGGTCGAGGCGCGCTCAGCGCTCGAGTCGCTCCTCGCCCGCACCGAGCCCGCCCGGTCCCAGCTCGGCCTCGCGATCGACCTGCCGGAGCGAAACGGCGCCCAGCGCGCGCGCGAGGCGCTCGACGCGGGAGCCTCGATCGAGGACATCTACCGCGACTCCGTGGCCGAGACTCGGCGCACGTACACCGGCGCCACACAGGCGGCGTAGCGCCCTTTCGCCTGCCGCCTCTATAGACTCTCGCGCCGCTAAACCCAGCCGGAGGACTACAAACTTGACCGACTTCCTGACCGAATACGGAGTCGTCGTCGCGCTCGTATGCGCGGGGGCGGCCGTGATTTACGGACTGCTGATCACCAAAAGCCTGCTCTCGCGCTCACCGGGCAACGAGCAGATGCAGGAAATCTCAGGCGCCATCCAGGAAGGCGCCCGCGCCTACCTGAACCGCCAGTACACGATCATCGGCGCTGTCGCGATCCCGATCGCGATCCTGCTGCTGATCCTCCAGAACTGGGAGACGGCGGTCGGGTTCGTGATCGGCGGCATCCTCTCCGGATCGGCCGGGTTCATCGGGATGAACCTCTCGGTCCGGGCCAACTCCCGCGTCGCCGAGGCGGCGCGCGGCGGCGTCCCGCCGGCGCTCGACGTCGCCTTCAAAGGCGGCTCGGTCACCGGCCTCCTGGTCGTCGGCCTGGCGCTGTTCGGGGTCGCCGGTTACTTCGGCCTGCTGGTGCTGACCGGCGCCGTCAACTCCGACAAGGAGGCGGTCGACGCTCTCGTCGGCCTCGGTTTCGGCGGCTCGCTGATCTCGGTCTTCGCCCGTCTCGGCGGCGGCATCTTCACCAAGGCCGCCGACGTCGGCGCCGACCTGGTCGGCAAGGTCGAGGCGGGGATCCCCGAGGACGATCCGCGCAACCCGGCTGTGATCGCCGACAACGTCGGCGACAACGTCGGCGACTGCGCCGGGATGGCTGCCGACCTGTTCGAGACCTACGCGGTCACCTCGGTCGCCGTGATGCTGCTGGGGGTGCTGACCTTCACGGGTGCCGGCGGCGAATTCGCCCGCGAGGTCGCGATCTACCCGCTGGTGATCGGCGGCGTCGCGATCATCGCCTCGATCATCGGCGCGCTCTCGGTGCGGACCAAATCCGACCGCGTCGAGGGCGCTCTCTACCAGGGGCTGATCATCTCCGGCATCCTCTCGATCGCCGCCTTCTACCCGATCACCCACTGGCTGATGAGCGACCCGGTCCGGCTCGGCCTCAAGGCCGGCGCCGACGCGATCACCGTCACCGACCTCTGGCTCTGCGCCGTGATCGGGGTGGCGGTCACCGCACTGCTCTTCGCGATCACCGAATTCTATACGTCGACCCGCTTCCGGCCGGTGAGGACGATTGCCCAGGCATCGGAGACCGGTCACGCGACAAACATCATCCAGGGGCTCGCCCAGGGGTTCCAATCGACCGCGGCTCCGGCGATCGTGATCGCGCTCGCGATACTCGGCGCCAACGAGCTGGCGGGGATCTACGGCATCGGCGTCGCGGTGATGGCGCAGCTCTCGCTCTGCGGCCTGATCGTCGCCCTCGACGCCTTCGGGCCGATCACTGACAACGCCGGCGGCATCGCCGAGATGGCCGACCTGCCGGAGGCGGTCCGCGCCGTCACGGACCCGCTCGACGCGGTCGGCAACACGACCAAGGCCGTCACCAAGGGCTACGCGATCGGGTCTGCTGCGCTCGCGGCTCTGGTCCTGTTCGCGGCATTCAAGAGCGAACTGGCCGGCGAAGCGCCGCCAGGGTTCGACCTCAACAGCCTCTTCAACCTGACGACGCCCGCCGTTCTGATCGGGTTGATCATCGGCGGGATGATGGTCTATCTGTTCGCCGCGTTGGCGATCGAGGCCGTCGGCCGCGCCGGCGGCCAGGTGGTCGAGGAGGTGCGCAAACAGTTCCGCGAGCACCCCGGGATCATGGAGGGGACCGAAAAACCCGAGTACGGGAAAACGGTGGCGATCGTCACCGCCGCGGCGCAGAAAGAGATGATCCTGCCGTCGCTGATCCCGATCGTCGTCCCGGTCGTCGTCGGGCTGCTGAGCGTCGACGCGCTCGGTGGCCTGCTGATCGGCGTGATCGTCGTCGGGCTCTTCGCCGCGGTCTCGATGACCGCCGGCGGCGGCGCCTGGGACAACGCGAAGAAGCTGATCGAGGACGGCGCCCACGGCGGCAAGGGCTCAGAGGCCCATGCCGCCTCGGTCACAGGCGACACCGTCGGCGATCCCTACAAGGACACCGCCGGGCCGGCGATCAACCCGATGATCAAGGTCGCCAACATCGTCGCGATCCTGATCATCCCGATCGTCCACTTCTAGGAGCCGGGCGGGCTCATTCTGCGGGCACCACCCGGATCGTGCCGTGCATGTTCGGGTGAATCTGACAGAAGTAGGTGAATTCCCCGGCTTCCTTGAAGGTCTCCGACTTGAGCTTGCCTTCCTGCAGTTCGCCGGTGTCGAAGCTGCCGTCATCGGCCGTCGCAGTGTGCGGCGCCGAGTCGCGGTTGATCCAGATCACCTTGCCGCCTTCCTGGATCGTGACCGGGTCGGGGTTGTAGGCGAAGTTTTCGATATCCACTTTTTCCGCCCGCGGGGCGTTCCCGCTGGACGGTGCGCTCTCCTGCGGCGTCGATTCGATTTCCCCTTCGGCTTCGGCGCCGGCCGGGCTTTCTTCGGTGACCGTGGTGGTGCCGCCGCCGCCGCAGGATGCGATCCCGAGCGCGAGAACAGCAAGAACGGCCGTGAGCATGCCCGTCCGGGCGATTGTCTTCATCCGCCGAAGCTACCCGAATCCCCCGGGCCGCACACTCGGTCGCCGGCTGCGGTCGGCTAGGGTCGCGCCACCGTGGGGGAGGAGCTGATCAATGTCTTCGACTACGAGCGAGCCGCGGCGGAGAGGCTCGAGCCCGGCGTGCTCGGCTACTTCGCGGGCGGGGCGGGCGATGAGCTGACCCTGCGCGAGAACGTCGCCGCCTGGAGCGGATGGCGGCTGCGGCCACGGATGCTGGCCGGGATCGGCGACTGGGATACCTCGGCCGAGGTCCTCGGTGGGCGCGTGGCCGCCCCGATCCTCGTCGCGCCGGTCGCCTACCAGGGTCTTGTCGACCACGAGGGAGAGGCAGCGATGGCGCGGGCCGCGGCGTCGGGGGGGACCGTGATGTGCCTCTCGACCCTGGCGACGATGGGCCCGCGCCAGGTCGCGGAGGCGGCCCCCGGCGGACGGCGCTGGTTCCAGCTCTACCGGTTCCGGGACGCCGGGGTCACCAGGGCGCTCGTCGCCGAGGCCGTCGCGACGGGCTTTGAGGCGATCGTCCTGACGGTCGATGCGGCGCGCGCCGGCAATCGCGAGCGGGACCGGCGGACCGGGTTCGCCGTCCCGCAGGAGCTCGGCGTCCCGAGCGTCGAAGCGGCCCTCGGGTCGAGCCGGGCGCTGACGATCGCCGAGACCTTCGACCTGATGGAACCGGCGCTGGACTGGTCCCAGCTCGAGGAGCTGGCCGCCGAGGCGGGGGTCCCGGTCCTCGTCAAGGGGATCCTTACCGCGGAGGACGCGGCGCTCGCCGTCGAGCACGGCGCGGCCGGCGTGGTCGTCTCCAATCACGGCGGCCGCCAGCTTGACCGCTGCCTGGCGACCGCCGAGGCGCTCTCCGAGGTCGTGGAGGCCGTCCGCGGACGGGTCCCGGTGCTCGTCGACGGCGGCATCCGGCGCGGGGTGGACATCGCGATCGCGCTGGCTCTCGGCGCCGACGCGGTCCTGATCGGGAGGGCGGCCCTCTGGGGCCTCGCCGTCGGCGGCGAGGCGGGGGCGCTCGCGGTGCTGGAGCTCCTGCGCGAGGAGCTCGCAGCTCGCGCTCGCGCTCTGCGGCTGCGGGACGCCGGCCGCACTCGGCGGGTCCCACCTGCGGCGGGCACCGGCCGCAGACGTATATTCGGTCTGAATGCCTGAACGAATCGGCGCCCGAGCCCCCTAGATGGCCCGGCGCATCCCCAGAGACGAATCGCTGAGCCGGGTCCACGGCGTCGGCGCCCTTTTCTCGGCCGCCTACGGGAACGTCGGCTCGTCGATCTACTACGCGCTCGGCGTCACCGCCTCGTTCGCGCTTGGCCTGACTCCGATCGCCTTCGTCATCTCGGGGCTGATCTTCGCCGCGACGGCGGCGACCTACGCCGAGGCGACCGTGATGTACCCGGAGGCGGGCGGCTCCTCGAGCTTCGCCCGCCACGCGTTCAACGAGCTTGTCAGCTTCATCGCCGCCTGGGGCCAGATGCTCAACTACACGATCACGGTCGCGATCTCGGCCTACTTCGTGCCCCACTACCTGGCCGTGTTCTGGGAGCCCCTCGGCCACGGGCCGGGCGACATCATCGGCGGCGCCGTCCTGATCGCCGGCCTGGCCGTGCTCAACATCCGCGGCTCGCAGGAGTCGGCCAAACTGAACCTGATCCTCGCCATCGCCGACCTCGCCACCCAGGTCGTGCTGGTCGGCATCGGAATCTTCCTCGTCTTCAGCCCAAGCGTCCTCGTCGACAACGTCCACCTCGGCGTCGCCCCCACCTGGAGCGACTTCGCGCTCGGAATCGCGGTCGGGATGATCGCCTATACCGGGATCGAGACGATCTCGAACATGGCCGAGGAGGCTCGCGACGCGCCGAGATCGATCCCCCGCAGCGTCGGCATCACCGTCGCCGCCGTCCTCGGGCTCTACCTCTTCATCCCGATGGTCGCTCTATCGGCGATGCCCGTCACCCAGGACGCCGCCGGGCACTACTCGACGACCCTCGGCAGCGAGTTCGCCAACGACCCGATCCTCGGCATCGTCGAGAACCTCGGCCTGAGCGCGGGGCTGGCCGAACTCCTCCGCTTCTACGTCGGCGTCCTCGCCGCTGTGATCCTTCTGATCGCGACGAACGCCGGCCTGATCGGCGTCTCGCGCCTCACCTACTCGATGGGGCAGCACCGCCAGCTGCCGGAGAAGCTGCGCCAGGTCCACCCGCGATACCGCACCCCCTACATCGCGATCATCATCTTCGCCGGGATCGCCACCCTCACCCTGCTGCCGGGCAAGACCGACTTCCTGGCGACGATGTACTCGTTCGGAGCGATGCTCTCGTTCACGATCGCCCACCTGGCGGTGATCCAGCTGCGGCGGCGAAAGTCCCACGAGGCGCGGCCCTGGAAGCCGCCGCTCAACTTCCGAGCCTTCGGCGCGGAGCTGCCGCTGACGGCGATCCTCGGCGGCCTCGGCACGTTCGCGGCCTGGGTCGTCGTCATGGCGCTCAACCCGACGACGCTGATCGTCGGGACGGGGTGGATGCTGCTCGGGATCGTCGTCTACATGCTCTATCGCCGCAATCAGAAGCTGCCGCTGACCGAAACGGTCAAGGTGGTGACGCCGGAGCCCCTCGGGGTCGAGGAGATCGAGTACCGCAGCGTGCTGGTCGCGTTCGAGGACGAGGACCCGTTCTCGGAGGAGACGGTCGGGACCGCGGTCAAGCTCGCCTCCAACCGGCTGCGGGGGATTCACGTCCACTCGATGCTCACCGTCCCCACCAACCTTCCGCTCGACGCCGAGCTCCGTAAGGAGGAAACGGCGGCGCAGAGCAAGGTCGAGCAGGCGAAGCTGATCGGCGGCCAGCGGGTGACGGGTCATGTCGAGCGGGTGCGCCCCGGACAGGCCGGCTACTCGATCGCCGACGAGGCGAAGCTGATCAACGCCGCCGCCGTCGTCGTCCCGCTCCGCTTCCGCAACGGGGCCCCCATCTACGACAAGACGCTGCAGACGGTGCTCGCCGAGCGCCCGTGCCGGGTGATCGTGGTCTCCGACCGCGGCGCGCAGCAGGCCGGGGAAACCCAGCCGGTGCCCGCCTAGAATCGGGATCGATGTCCACTCCTGAGCGGATCTACCGTGGCTCGGTGCGCGCCTTCTCGTTCGTACTGATCGCGCTCGGCCTGGCGATCCTGATCAGCGCCCTGGCGAACGGCGCCGGGCCGCTCTCTGTCGGGGTCTTCCTCGGCATCGCCTTCCTCGGCGTCGGCGCCGGCAGGCTCTGGGTATCGATGCGGATGGGCTCCCAGAGCCGGTGAGCGAGCCCGAACAGCCAGCTGAGGGCAACGGCGCCGAGGAGCCGCCGCGCTCGCGTCTGGAGCCGCTCTTCCAGCGCGGCCTCGGCGTTCCGGGGCTGTTCGTAGCCGTCTACTCCTCGATCGGGTTCTCGATCTATTTCGCGCTCGGCGTCGTCGCCGACCGCGGGCTCGGCCTGACCCCGCTGATCTTCCTGGTCGCCGGCCTCCTGTTCGTCCTCGCGACCCTCACGTACGTCGAGGGCGGGGCGATGATCCGCGAACGCGGGGGATCGTCCAGCTTCGCTCGTCATGGCTTCAACGAGCTGATCGCGTTCATCGCCGGCTGGGCGATCCTGATCGACTACCTGATCGTCGCCGCGCTGGCGGCGATCTCGGTCCCGCACTACCTGGAGCCGGTCTCGTCGGGCTTCGGCGAGTCGGGCTGGGAGATCGGGATCGCGTCCGGGGTGATCATCGCCGCCTGCCTGCTGAACGTCTTCAACGTCACCGGACGCGGCATCCGCGAACGCTGGCTCGTCGGACTGGCGCTGGCCGACGTCACCCTGCAGCTGGCGGTGATCGTCGTCGGCGTGCTCGCCGTCTTCCACCCCGACCGGCTCACCGACCAGCTCGACCTGTTCACGAACCCGAGCCTGAAGGATGCGATTTACGCGACGGTCATCGCGATGCTCGCCTACGCGGGCATCGAGGCCGCCTCCGACCTGGCGCCCGACATCGATGTCCGGCCCGCGGACCTGAAGCGGATCGTCTCGGTCGGGGCGGTCGCGGTGCCGCTGATCTACGCCGGGATGGCGGCGATTGCGCTGATGGCGGTGCCGGTCGTCGCCGGGCCGAACGGCCCCCACACCGCGCTCGGGGAACGGTTCGTCGAGGAGCCGATCCTCGGGGTCGTTTCGGCGTTTGAACCGTCGTGGGTGGGCGACACGATGCGCTGGATCGTCGCGATCGTCGCGACGCCGGTCCTGTTCTGGGCGGCGACGACGGCGATGCTCGGTGTCTCCCGCCACATCTACACGCTGGCGATCAATCGCCAGATCCCGAGCTGGCTCGGCAAGCTCAACGCCCGCCACGCGACGCCCCACATCGCGATCGCGATCTCGGGCCTGATCGCGATCGGGCTCGTGGTGCCGACCGACGTGAAGCTGCTTGCCAGCATCTACGCCTTCGGGGCGACGCTGGCGATCACGATCGCCCATTTCTCGATCCTGCGGCTGCGGATTACCGAACCCGAGCGGCCGCGGCCGTTCCGGGTCCCCTGGAACGTCGAGTGGCGGGGGGCGAGCATCCCGATCCCGGTCGTCATCGCCGCGATCCTCACCGGCCTCGCCTTCCTCAGCGTCCTCGCCTTCCACGACACCGCCCGCTGGGTCGGCGCCGGCTGGATGGCGTTCGGGCTGTTCTGCTACGTCGTCTATCGAAAGGTCGTCGAGGGCACCTCGCTGACCAGGCGGGTCTCGGTCACCGAGCGGGCGCTGACCAAGCGGCCGCTCGAGATCTCCTACCGAAACATCCTCGTCCCGGTCTTCGGAACCGAGCTCGACGACGACATCGTCTCGACTGCCGGCCGCCTCGCCACCGCCACCGCCAAGGAGTCCGCTCGGCAGGGCGAGGAGACGCGGCTGGAGCTCGTCTACGTGGTCGAGGTCCCGCTCACCCTGCCGCTGGACGCCGATCTCCCCGACGGTCGCGAGGTGGAGGCGAGGCGAGCGCTGGAGCGAGCGCGCGACGTGGGGGAGGAGTACGAGAACGTCAGGGTCTCGGCCGAGCTGGTGCGGGCACGGGACGTCGGCAAGGGCATCGTCGAAGAGGCGCTCCGCAGGCACGTCGAGGCGATCGTCGTCGGCGGCGAGCCGCCGACGAAGGTCCGCGGGGGCGCTGTGCTGGGCGGCATCGGGGCGGCGCGGCCGGCCGAGATCGGCTCGGCGACGCAGTACGTGCTGAAGAAAGCGCCCTGCCGGGTGCTGCTCACCGCCCCGCCCGAAACTGTCGCCTGACGCGTAGTATCAGGGCCGTGTTCATCCTGATTGTGGGCTGCGGGAGAGTTGGCTCGTCCGTTGCCCGGACAATGTTGCGAGAAGGCCACGAAGTCTCCTGCCTCGACGAGGACCCGGAGTCGCACACGCGGCTCGAGGTCGGCCTGGAGAAGGGCTGGGAGGACCTCGGCGGCATGTTCACCGTGGGGGCGGGGCTCGAGACCGACGCCCTGGTCGCGGCGGGGATCGAGCGCGCCGACGCCTTCATCGCCTCGACCGACGGCGACAACACCAACATCGTGATCGCTCAGATCGCCCAGCGCCGCTACGAGGTCCCGACCGTGATCGCCAGGATCCTCGACCCGCTGCGGGCCGAGTGGTACCAGCGGCAGGGGCTGCACACCATCTGCCCGACCAGGGTCGCGATCGAGATGCTCGAGAGCGCCGTCCTCAGCGGGGATGGCGACGGCGGCCCGGCCGGCTCCGAGGAAGCCGCCTGATGTACATCATCGTCGTCGGCGCCGGCAAGGTCGGTTGGAACCTGGCCCGCGAGCTGCTCGAAAAGGAGCATGAGGTGACGGTGATCGAGAGCAACCGCCGCCGCTACCTGACGGTCGAGCAGGAGCTCGAGCACAACGTCCTCTACGGCGACGCCTCCGAGCTCTGGGTCCTCGAGCGGGCGGGGGTCCAGCGTGCCGACATGGTGATCGCCGTCACCGGTGATGACGAGGACAACATCCTGATCTGCCAGGTCGCGCGCGAGAAGTACGAGGTGGGCCAGATCATCGCCCGCGTCAACAACCCCCGCAACCGCCCGCACTTCGACCTGCTCGGCGTGAAGCCCTCGATCTCGGCGACCGACCTGATCCTGCGCCTGCTCGAGCACGAGGTGCCCGAGTACGGCCTCGTCCACCTGCTCGACCTCCAGGAGGAGCAGCTCGAGATCATCGAGATGCTGCTCGGCAAGGACTCGCGGGTGACCGGCCGCCGGGTGGGCGACCTCTCGATGCCAGACGGCAGCCTGCTGATCTCGATCCTCCGCGACGGCAAGGGGTTCGTGCCGGGGCCCGACACCGTGCTCGAGGCCGGCGACGAGGTCCTCGCCGTCCTCGATCCCGGGCGCGAGGATGAGCTCAAGGACCTCTTCGGGCCGGGAGAGAACGGGGCCCGATGACGGCGCGCTCGGTCGACTTCCTCCTGGTCGGGGGCGGCCTGGCGTCGGGAAACTGCGCGTCTGAGCTGCGCAAGCGAGGAGCCGACGGGTCGATCCTCCTCGCCGGCCGCGAGCCCGAGCCGCCGTACGAAAGGCCGCCCCTCTCGAAGGAGTACCTGCGCGGCGAGGCCTCGCGCGAGGACGCCTACGTCAACCCGGCCTCCTGGTATGAGGAGAACGAGGTCGAGCTGATGAGCGGCGTCAACGTGATGTCGATCGACGCCGGCGCGCGAACCGCGAAGCTGCAGGGGGGAGAGGAGATCGCCTTCGGGAAGGCGCTGCTGGGGACGGGCGCGATGGTCAACATCCTCCGCGTCGAGGGCGCCGAGAACGAGGGGATCCACTACTTACGGGCGTTCGGCAACTCCGACGCGATCCGCGCCGACGCCGAGGCCGCCGAGCACGTGGTCCTGATCGGCGGCAGCTATATCGGCACCGAGGTCGCGGCCTCGTTGACCGCGAAGGGCGTCAAATGCACGATCGTGATGATGGAGGACGTGGCGCTCTCGCGGACCTTCGGCGAGGAGGCCGGACGCTGGTTTCAGGAGACGATCGAAGGCCACGGGGTCACCGTCCACGGCGGCGAGGAGCTCGATGCCTTCGAGGGCGACGGCCGGGTGCGGGCCGTGGTGACCAAGAGCGGCCGGGCGATCGAGTGCGACGCGGTGGTCGTCGGTGCCGGGGTCCGCGCCGACGCGATGCTCGCCGAGCGGGCGGGGCTCGACGTCGAGAACGGCATCACCTGCGACTCGAAGCTCCAAACCTCGCTCGAGGGCGTCTACGCCGCCGGCGACTGCTGCTCCTATGAGAGTGTCGTCCACGACAGCCGGATCCGGGTCGAGCACTGGGACGTCGCGATGCAGCAGGGGATGCACGCCGCCAAGAACATGCTCGGCGAGGACAGCGCGTACGACGTCGTCCCCTACTTCTTCAGCGATCTCGCTGACTGGGCGAGCCTCGAGTACGTCGGCCCGGCCTACGAGTGGGACCGAGAGGTCTGGCGCGGGGACCGCGACGCCGGCGAGTTCTCGGTCTGGTACCTGAAGGCCGGCCGGGTCGCCGGCGCGCTCAGCGTCGAGCGGCCCGAAGACCTTGCCGAGGCGCGCCGGATGCTCGCCGACGGGGTCGATGTATCGGGCTCGGTTGATGCCCTCGCCGACCCCGATACCGACCTTTCCTCGATCGGCTCCTGAGCCGGATCCCGCCGGCGCCGGGTATCCTGCGATTCCTCCCTGCGGCCTGGTGTAATGGCAGCACGCCTCGCTCTGGACGAGGTAGTCGGGGTTCGAGTCCCTGGGCCGCAGCTGGAAATTCCGCTGCACAGAGCGCATCTGGGGGCTTTGCTAGCGTCGGGCCCAGGATGAGGCGTTACCACCTTCTCGTAGCGGCCCTGCCCGCTGCCGCGCTCCTGATCGCGGGCTGCGGCGGGGGCGGCGGCGAAACGACGGAAACGACCGCCGCGGCACCGGCGACGACTACGCCGACCCTGAGCAAGGCGGACCTGCTCACGCAGGGCGACGGGATCTGCGCCGAGGTCAACGCGGCGGTCGGGACGCTGTCCTCGACCGCCACCGAAGGGGCCAGCCAGGTCGCCCAGGAAGCCGAGCTCTACAAAGGCATGGTCGAACGGCTGAAAGTCCTCGGCACGCCGGAAGAACCCGAAGGCTACGAACAGTTCATGGCTGCCGCCGACGAACTCTCCCAGGCGCAGAGCAACGCGGCCCTGGCCGCCGCGCGCGGCGAATCGGAAGCACTCGAAACCGCGGAGACAGAAGCCTCGACGGCGCTCTCCTCGTTCCAGACGGCGGCCGAAGAATACGGGTTCGAAAACTGCTCGGAAGCCCCCAGCGCGCCGGCGCCGTCCTCGGGGACGGCGGCGCCGGCAGGGGAACCGGAACCGGAATCGGGAGGGGTCGAAGAAGCGGCCCCGGAAGAAGCCGCGCCTGAAGAAGCGGCGCCTGAAGAAGTCGCGCCCGAAACCGAAACCGGCGGCGCCGGAGGCGCCGGCAGCACCGAAGCCGGCGGCGGCGGGACCGGCGGCGGCGAAGAAGCGGGCGGGGGCTCCAGCTCGGGCGGCATCGGCCCGGGATAGAGCGCCGCCTCCTTCAGGCAGCTGAGGACTCTTCCCAGGCGCCGTAGAGGCGGGCGTAGGCGCCGCCGGCCGCGATCAGCTCGTCGTGGGTGCCGGCCTCGGTGATCCGGCCGCCGTCGAGGACGACGATCTTGCCTGCGCGGCGGATCGTCGAGAGGCGGTGCGCGATCACGATCGCGGTGCGGCCGGCGAGCAGCCGCTCGAGGCCGCGCTCGATCGTCTTCTCGGTGCGGACGTCGACGTTCGACGTCGCCTCGTCGAGGATCAGGATCCGCGGCTCCGCCAACAGCGCTCGAGCGAATGCGACGAGCTGGCGCTGACCGGCCGAGAGGTGGGCGCCGCGCTCGCCGACCTCGGTCTCGATCCCCTCGGGCAGCGCATCGATGAACGCCGACGCGCCGACCGCCGCCGCGGCCTGCTGGATCTCATCCAGCGTCGCGTCGGGCCGGCCGAAGGCGATGTTCTCGCGGACGCTGCCGGAGAACAGGTAACCCTCCTGGGGGACGATCCCGAGCTGCCGCCTGAGGGCCTGCTGGCGCAGTCCGCGCAGGTCATGGCCGTCGACGAGGACGCTGCCGCGCTGGGGGTCGTAGAAGCGGGCGACGAGCTTGGCCAGGGTCGACTTCCCGGCGCCGGTCGCGCCGACGAGGGCGAGGGTCTGACCGGGAGGCACATGAAGGTCGACGTCCTCGACCGCCCAGGCATCAGCCGGCAGATCTTCCGCCCGATCATCAGCCGGCAGCTGCTCCGCTCCCGCTCGGTCGCGCTGACGATCACCGGAGGCCTCGCTCCCTCGCTCCCGCGTCCGCGCTGCCGGGTCGTCCTCGTAGGTGAACCAGACGTGCTTCAGGTCGATTTCGCCGCGCAGCGGGCCGGGGTCGATCGCGTCCGGGGCGTCGACCATGTCGGGGGCGGTGTCGAGCAGCTCGAAGACCTTGTCGAGCGCCGCCATCCCCTGTTGGTATGTCGTGTAGAGCTGGGAGAGCTGCTGGATCGGTTCGAAGAAGACCTGGAGGTACCCGATGAAGGCGACGATGACGCCGATCTGGATCGCGTTGTCGATCGCCTGGGAGCCGCCGTAGAGGATGATCGCCGCCGTCGCCGCCGCGGAGAGGAGCTCGACGGCCGGGAAGTAGGTGGCGTTGAGATAGACGGTCCTCATGTTGGCGTCGCGGTTGGCCTCGTTGAGGGCGTCCATCTCGGCCGCGTGGCGCGGCTCCTGGCCGAAGCTGCGGACGATCCGCACCCCGCTCAGCGTCTCCTGCAGATAGGCGGTGACGGCCGCGATCCGCTCCCTCGTCAGGCGGTAGGCGCCGTGCGAGGCGATCCGGAAGATCAGGCTGGCGACAAGCAACAGCGGGAAGGTGAGGAACGTGACCAGGGCCAGCCTGAGGTCGAGCAGGAGCAGGATCACGACGACGCCGATCAACGTCATCAGGCTGGAGAGGAGCGTGACGACGCCGGTGGTGACGAGCTGATTCAGCGCTTCGATGTCATTGGTCATGCGGCTGATCAGGACTCCGGGGCTGTTGCGGGTGAAGAACCCGATCGACATCGATTGCAGGTGGGAGAAGATCCGCTCGCGCAGGTCCTGCAGGGCCCGGGTGCCGACCCACCCGACGAGGTAGGTCTGGACGTAGGTCGCGACCGCGTAGACGAGGGCGACGCCGAGGAAGGCGAGGACGATCACGGTCAGGGTGCCGGTGTCGCCGGTGACTATCGCGGAGTCGATCGCGCGGCCGGCGAGGTAGGGAGGGGCGAGGCCGGCGGCGGTCGCGGCGACGATCGCGATCGCGGTCAGGGCGACGCGGCCCCGGTAGGGCCGGAGCAGGCCCATCGTCCAGCGCAACTTGCGGCCGCGCTGGTCGTCGCCGCGGATCGTCCGCCACAGCTCCTTCACAGCAATACCTCGCGCTTTGCTGCCGGCGCGGAGCACCGGATTTGGACGCTTGGTCGCTCCGCGCTCACAGTTTCGCCAGCTCCTCGCGGTGCTCGAGGTCGCGCTGCAGGAAGACCGAGTCGGCGAGGCCGTGCTCGGCGATCTCGCGGTAGAAGCTGCAGCCCTCGAGCAGCTGCTCGTGGGTCCCGCGGTCGACGATCCTGCCCTCGTCCATGACGACGACCTCGTCGGCGAGCGAGACCGTCGAGAGCCGGTGCGCGATGACGAAGGTCGTGCGGCCGGCCATCACCTCGGCCAGGCCCTCCCTGATCGCGGCCTCGGTCGTCGCATCCACCGACGACGTCGCGTCGTCGAGGATCAGGATCCGCGGGTCGGCGAGCAGGGCGCGGGCGATCGCGACGCGCTGGCGCTGTCCGCCGGAGAGGGTGAGGCCGCGCTCGCCGACGATCGTGTCGTAGCCGGCCGGAAGGTCGCCGATGAAGCCGTCGGCCTGGGCGCGACGCGCCGCCGCCTCGATCTCCTCGCGCGTCGCGTCGGGGTGAGCGTAGGCGATGTTCTCGGCGACGCTGGCCGAGAACAGGAAGCTTTCGTCGCTGACGAAGGCGACCTCGGAGCGGAGCGATCCGAGCTCGACGGAGCGGACGTCGGCCCCGTCGACGAGGACACTTCCCCGGCTGGGGTCGTAGAGGCGGGCGATCAGCGCGACGAGGCTCGTCTTGCCCGATCCCGAGGGCCCGACCAGCGCCACCGTGCGCCCCGCGGGCACCTCGAGCTCGATCTCAGAGAGGGCATCGGGATGGTCGCCGGAGGAGGCCCCGGCGCCGTAGCGGAGTGAGACGTCGCGCAGTTCGACCCCGCCGGCCCCGGCGGGCAGCGGCGGGGCACCGGGCGGGCTTTCGATCTGGGGCTCGCGATCGAGGATTTCGAACAGGCGGTTGCCGGACGCGATCGCCCGCTGCGCCATCCCCATCGCCATCCCGAGCATCCGCATCGGCCCGGCGAGCATCGCGAGGTAGGTATAGAAGGCGGTGAAGCTGCCGAGGCTGAGGCTGCCGGAGATCACCTGGCGGCCGCCGATCAACAGCACAAGGGCGATTCCGAGCTGGGGCAGAAATCCGAGCAGCGGCGAGAAGAAGGCCTGCAGCCGGGTCGAGTAGATGCTCTGGTCGAAGACCCGGGCGACGGCGCGCCGGAAGCGCATCAGCTGGTGCTCCTCGCGGGCGAACGCCTTCACGATCCGGATCCCGGAGACGTTCTCCTCGGCCTCGGCGGTCAGCTCGGCGATCCGCTGCTGGACCTCCTGGACCGCCGGCCGCGAGACCCGGTTGTAGCGGGAGGCGGTGTAGACGACCAGCGGGGTCGGCGCCAGGGCGATCAGCGCCAACCAGGGGTCGAGCACGAACATCACGGCGCTGGCGAGGATGATCGTGAGGATGTTCTGGGTGATGAAGATCAGGCCGTAGCCGAGGAAGAAGCGGATCGCCTGCAGGTCGACCGTCGCCCGCGACATCAGCTGGCCGGTCTGCTGGGAGTCGAAGAAGCCGAGCTCGAGCCGCTGCAGGTGGGCGTAGAAGCGCTGCCGGAGGTCGAATTCGACCGCGAGCGAGACCCGGCCGGCGACGACGCGCCGGACCAGCGTCAGGCCGATGCGGAGGATGCCGGCGGCGGTGATCGCGATCGCGAGGGGCAGGAGGTCGGGCTTGTGCCCGTCCTCGATCGCGTTGATCGCCTTCCCGATCAGGTAGGGGATCAGGACAGTCATCCCCATCGCCGCCCACGCGAAAGCGAGCGAACCCCAGAGTTCGCGGCGGTATGGGCGCAGAAAGCCCATCAGACGGCGATAGGTCCGCACAGATCCACTATACAAAGTGAAGTAAAGGCGGCCCTGCGAGGCGCCTATTCGATCAGGCCCTTTGCCTTGGCGCTGGAGATTTTCCCGGGCGGGCATGGTTTGGGACCGGGGCTGCCCGGGCGGGGGAGGATCTGGAAGTTCGTGACGTCGTGGTAGGGCGTGGTCGCGCCGTTGTTCTCGGCCAGGGTGATGACCAGCCGGTAGAGCCCGGGGCGGAGGTTGTGGTAGTAGATCTCCGGCTTGGTGGCGGGGGAGTAGCTGCCGCTCGAGCCGATCCGGGCGGCGAGGATGCCGTTCGGGCCCGAGTAGCGCGGGAAGTCGAATGACGCCCCGACCAGCCGCCCGCGGCCGATCGGGCTTTCCTCGGCGGTCTGGAGCTTTTTCGGTTCGACGCAGTCGGGGACCCGGTTGAGGCTGAACCGGAGGTTGCCCTCGCCCAGTTCGGGGGCCTTGCCGAAGCGGCGCGGCGCGAGCTGGAAGTTCTTCACCTTCGCCTTGACGACCACCGCCCGGCTGGTCTGGACGGCGCCGTTACGGGGGGAGATGATTTCGACGGTGGGCAGGAACGGGATCGGGGGCGCCGCCGGCGGTTCGTCGCCGGCGAGGGCGCCGGCGACCCCGCAGCCGACCGCGGCGGTCGCGATGACCGCGATTGTCAGGATTCTGCCCCGCATCTTGGGCAGAACTTTACGCCTAGCTGGTACATAGTCTTGGCACCGATGGGACCCTCAGCTGAGCTCGCAATCCGGATCGGAGCGGCCGCACGCCGCCCGGCGAACTGGATGCAGCTGCTCAAATTCGGCGTCGTCGGCGGCTCGGGGTACCTGGTCAACCTCGCCGTCTTCGCGCTGCTGGCGGGCGGGCTCGGCCTCCACTACGCGGTCGCCGCCGTCCTCTCGTTCTGCGTCGCGGTGACCAACAACTTCCTCATCAACCGCCACTGGACCTTCGACGCCCGCGATGGGCACGCCGGGTTCCAGGCGGCGCGCTTCTTCGCGGTCAGCGTCGCCGCTCTGCTGATCAACCTCGCGGTGCTCGAGGCCCTGGTCTCGGGCACCTCGCTGTCGGAGATCGCGTCGCAGGCGATCGCGGTCGCCGTCGCGATGCCGTTCAACTTCATCGGCAACAAGCTCTGGACGTTCGCCGGCTGACCCTGCCCAGCGGGGCTCTGGACGCGCCTGGCAGACTCAGGGTATGAGCGACGAGAAGCCGAGCTACGACCCCTCCGCCCTCGAGGTCGAGCGCCAGCGCGCCTGGGCCGAGCGCGGCGCCTTCGAGACTCCCGAGCCGGCCGAGGGCGAGATCGGCGTCTACATCAAGCCCTCGAGCCCGTTCACCTCGGGCAACCTCCACATGGGCCACGTCCGCGATTACGCGATCGGCGACGCCTACGCGCGGTTCCGGCGCGCGCGCGGCGACGCGGTCCTGTTCGGCTTCGGATTCGACGCCTTCGGCCTGCCGGCCGAGATGGCGGCGATCGAGCGCAGGGTGAGCCCCGCCGAGTGGGTCGAGCGCTGCGGCGAGCGGATGCTCGACCAGATCCGCCGGCTCGGCTTCTCGTTCGACCTCGACCGCGCCTTCTACAGCTCCGACGAGGGCCAGTACCGGTGGTCGCAGTGGCTGTTCCTGACCCTGCTCGAGGCCGGCCTGATCTACCGCGACGACGCCACCGTCGACTGGTGCGACACCTGCCAGACGACCCTGGCGGCGCTCCAGGTCGAGGATGGCCGCTGCTGGCGCTGCCACAACCCGGTGCGGCTTATCCGCCGCCCGACCTGGTTCCTGCGGCTCACGCCCTACCTGGAGGAGAACGATGCGAACCTCGAGCGGCTCGAGAACTGGGACGAGCTCTCGCTGAACACCCAGCGCTACATCCTCGGCCGCAGCGACGGGGTCGAGCTCGATCTCGGCGACCCCGATGACGGCGGCCTCACGGTCTTCACGCCCCATTCCGGCTCGGCGGCCGCGGCTACCTTCGTCATCCTCTCCCCGCGCCATCCCGAGGTCGAGCGCTGGGCCGGCGGCGACGGCGTCCGCGGGCAGCTCGACGAGCTCCGCTCCGGCGGCTGGGAGCGCAGCGCCCGCGACGCCTCGGCGGTGCCGGTGATCGACACCGGAGCCTCGATCGCGGGCCCCGCCGGCGCCGCGCTGCCGGTTCTCGTCTCACCCATGGTCGACGCCCGCTACGGGCCGACGGCCGTGCTCGGGATCCCGTCCATGGACGATGCCGACGCCGCCCTCGCCGAGCGCGTGGCCAGGGTCGGCGACGATGGTGGGGAGGGGGAGGCGCCGGGCGAGCGCCCCGCCCGCCGCTACCGCGCCGCCGACTTCTCGATCTCGCGCCAGCGCTACTGGGGAACCCCGATCCCGGTGATCCAGTGCGAGAGCTGCGGTGTGGTCCCGGTCCCGATCGAGGACCTGCCGGTCGAGCTGCCCCGCGACGTCGAGCCGACCGGGCAGGGCAACCCGCTCGCCGAGCGCCCCGACTTCGTCGACGTCGCCTGCCCGAGCTGCAAGGGCCCGGCAAAGCGCGAGACCGACACGCTCGACTGCCATTTCGACGCCCTCTGGCTCTGGGTTCCGGCCGCGGTCCCGCCCGAGGCAAGGTCGGAGGAGATGTTCACCCACCCCGATCTGCGTCGCTGGCTGCCCTCGGAGCGGCTTGTGGCCGGCAACGACAGCGGCGGCTTCGTCTTCGATCAGCGGGTCGTCACCAAGGCCCTGCGCGACATCGGCCCGTTCGCGTTCATGCCCGGCGGTGAGCCGTTCGCGGGCTGTCTCTTCCACGAGATGGTGGTCGCCGACGGCCGCAAGATGAGCAAGCACCTCGGCAACGTCGTCGACCCCGACGAGCTCGTCGCCGAGCATGGCGCCGACACGGTGCGGGTCGCGATCCTCTACGCGGCGGGGCCGGCGAAGGCGCTGAACTGGACCGATGGCGCGATTCGCTACGCGTCGCGCTTCCTCTGGAGGATCTGGGACTACACCCACGACCAGATCGCCGCCGCCGCCGAGGCCCCGGACGACGCCGAGGCCGCCGCCGACACCGCCTTCATCCGCGACCGTCTGGCGAAGTGGTGCGACAACGGTATGGCGCGGATCACCGCCGACTACGAGGAGCTGCAGATGCACAAGGCCGTCCGCGACGTGACGCGGCTGTTCGAGCGGATCCAGGACTATGAGAAGCGGATCGTGAAGCGGCGGGAGCGGCTCTCGAGGGAGGATCACGAGACCCTGCTGGAGGCACTCGCGCTGCTCGCCCGCGCCCTCGCCCCGCTCGCCCCCCACATCGCCGAGGAGCTGCTGCTCGCGCTCGGCGGCGAGGATGGGCCGGACCTCGTCGGCGCCTGGCCGGAGGGTGGTCTCGCGCCGGCGCCGAGCGGCTCCTAGACTCTGCCCGTGTCTTCGGCCGAGGCCAAGAACCTCGAGGCGATCGCGAAGGCGATCGATCAGCACAACGCGAACTGCCCGTTCCCGGCGGCCGAGGTGCGGATGAACCCGTTCGAGATCGAACGCCTCGGCTGGGAGGAGATCAGGGGCCTGCCGATCGTGCCCGACTCCGAGATCGGCACCGGCCGGTTCCGGATCGTCTGCTCGCGCGACCTCGGCGGCGAGGGGATCGAGGAGGTCGAGGCCGTCGGCCGGGAGCTCGAGACGGCCATGCCCTCCGAAAACTGAGGGCCGACCTCAGACGTTCCAGAAGTCGATCCCCAGTTCGGAGAGAAAGCGCTGCGCCTGGATGTTGAGCTGGGTCAGTTCGCCGGTCCAGATCAGAACTCCCATCGCGATCAGGACGACGCCGCCGCAGGCGACGATCACGCTGTAGTGGCGTTTGACGACGGCGAAGGCCGTGGTCATCCGCGAGAAGGCCAGCGCCGTCAGCAGGAACGGGATCGCGAGGCCGGCGGAGTAGACCGCCAGCAGGAAGGCGCCGTGGAGCGCCGAGCCCGAGATCGACGCGGCGGTGAGGATCGCGCCCAGGGTCGGGCCCACGCAGGGCGTCCAGGCGATCGCGAACGCCGCGCCGGCGACGATCGGGCCGCCCCTGCCGGCACGCTCGAGCAGGGCGTCCACGTGCCACTCGCGGTTGAGTCGCGGGATGAAGGGCGAGGCGACGAAGAGGATCCCCATCGCGACGATCAGGCCGGCGGCGATCTTGGTCAGCAGCGCTTCGTGTTCGTTCAAGAGCGATCCGAGCCCGGTCGCGGTCAGCCCGTAGATGACGAAGATCGCCGAGAAGCTGGCGACGAAGAGGAGGCTGGGGCCGAGGACGCGGCGCCACCCGGCGCTCTCCAACTCGCCTGCGGAGACGCCGGTGACCGCCGACAGGTAGCCGGGGACGAGCGGCAGCACGCAGGGGGAGAGGAAGGAGACGATCCCCGCCGCGAGCGCGGCGAAGATCCCCACCCCGGCGGCGGGATCGCTGCTGATCTCAGCGATGAACACGACCTTCCAGGGTACCGGCGGCGGGGTTGAAATACCCGTTGTCGGCAGCGACACTGCCGCCACGTCGGCCGAGGCTCAGACACCGCCGCTGTTCGGGATCGGGCCGGCGAGGCCGGCGCCGGCGATCCGGCGGGGCCTGCTGCTCTCGGTGCCGGTCGGCGTCCTGCTCCTGCTCGAGCTGGGGCTGGAAGCCGAGTCGAAGGGCGCGATAGCCACCGGCGCGCTGCTGGTCGGCTTCGTCGCGATGGACGGGCCTGCGCTCGCCCGCTCCGCCTGGCAGCTGGCGCTGGCGCCGCTGGTCGGGCTCGCGGCGGCCCTTGGCGCGCTGAGCGCGAACTCGGCGCCGCTCGCGGTCGCCTCGCTGACCGTCGTCGGGGTCCTCGCGGGCTACTGCTCCGCGGTCTCGGTCCGGTTCGGGATCGCCGGGCTCAATGTCGCGCTCTCGCTCCTGATCACGCAGGGCCTGCCGGTCGACGCGGGGGACGCAGGCGCCGGCCTGCTGTTCGGGACGCTCGGCGGGATCGCGCAGGCGACCTTCAGCCTGATCGTCTTCGCCTGCGGGGAACGGCGCCGGGACGAGGGCGAGAACCGCTGGAACGGGGCGGCTGCGAGGGAGGCGCTTCGATCGAACCTGACCCTTCGCTCACCGAGCTTCCAGCACGGACTGCGCCTCGGCATCGCGTTGGGAGCGGGCGTCGCCACCTACTGGCTCATCGGCTTCTCCGAACACGGCTTCTGGATCCCCCTCACCGTCCTCTTCGTCCTCCGACCCGACTACGACACGACCTTCGACCGGCTGGTCCTGCGCGGTGTCGGGACTCTGGTCGGGCTGGTGATCGCGACGGCGTTGTCGGAGTGGCTGCAGGGCGACGGGGTCGCGATCGCGATCGTCCTGATGATCGCGACCGGGCTCGCCTACGGAATGCTCACCGTCCAGTACGCGCTGTTCACGACCGCGATCACGACCTATGCGGTGCTGCTCGCCGACACCCTCGGCGGCCCGGCCCTGGATGACGCCGCAAAGCGCGGCATCGCGACCCTGATCGGGATCGCGATCACATTGGTCCTATTCCTCGTCTGGCCGACCCCCGAGGGCGAGGGCTCGGGGCGCGACAAATTCGTCACCTGGACGCGCGCGCGCCGTTCCCGTTCGCCGTGAGGATCCGCTCGTCCTCGGGCCCCGGACGCAGGATCAGGACCTCGGTCGGGGCCTTCTCGAGCAGCCAGACGAGGTCGTCGCCGGAGAGGCCGGCACCCTGTCCGCCGCTGGCCGGGACGACGACGCGTTCGAAATCCTCGTGCTCGAGCAGGCGCTTCAGGGCGTGGCGGTAGGAGCGCCCGCGCTCGACCCGCGAGTCGACGGCGACGTCCTGGGAGGTCGCCCGCTGTTCGATCGCCTCCAGCATCGGCATCGCCTTCGCCGCCTCTGCCGGGATCGAGCACTCGAGGGGCAGCTGTTTCGGGACCTCGGCCAGATAGGCGGGCATCAGGATCGCGTTCTCGGCCCGGGCGAGGCGCAGCGCAGCGTCGACCGCACGCCGTGAGATCGACGTCCCGGTGAACGGGAGGAGGATCCGGTGGACGTCCTCCGGGCGCTCCGAGCGGCGGCCCCGGCGGCGCGAGCGCGCGATCAGGTAGCCGACGACGAGGCCGAGGATCAGGGCGACCACGATCAGGACCCGCTCAATGCTCATTTCGCTCGGCCTCCTTCGCGCCCCGGTGGGCGACGATCCGCACGTCGACGCCGGGAGGGGTCGCGTCCATCAGGCGCTGGGGGAGCGGTTCGCGCAAACGCGCGAAGCCCCGCCGCGGCAGCGACTCGCCGACCATGATGTAGGTGCTCCCCCGCTCGCGGACGACCTCCGCCGCCCCCTTGACCAGGTCGTCGCTCTCCTCGACGATGAAGTTCGCCCCGAGCACCGAGGCGAGCTGGCGAAGGGCCGATACCTGCCGCGCCTCCTCGCCCTCCACCGCCCGCCCCGGGGGCCTGACCCAGAGCAGGTCGAGATCGGTGCCGAGCCGTTGCGCCGAGCGCCAGGCGCGGCGCACCAGGCGCTGCGAGGAGGGCTGGGGGCGGACCAGGGCGAGGACCCGCTCGCCGACGGCGCGTGGCGCCTCCGCCGCGACCCGCTCTTCGCGGGTGCCGAGGGGCTCCTCGACGACCAGCCGCTTGGCCTCGACCTCCTGCGCCACCTGGCGCAACGCGACCTCGCGCAGCGCCAACAGGTTCTCGACGGTGAAGAAGTTGTTGAGGGCGGCCTCGATGTTCTCTCCCGGGTAGATCTTGCCGTCGCGCAGGCGCGTGATCAGGGCCTCCGGCGTGAGGTCGATCAGCACGACTTCGTCGGCCGCTCCGAGGACCGCGTCTGGGATCGTCTCCCGCACGCGGGTCCCGGTCAGCTCCGCCACCTGGTCGTTGAGGGACTCGAGGTGCTGGACGTTCACGGTCGAGAAGACATCGATCCCCGCCTCGAGCACGTCGGCGACGTCCTCGTAGCGCTTCTCGTGCTCGAGCCCGGGCGGATTGGTGTGGGCGAGCTCGTCGATCAGCGCCAGCTCGGGGTCTCGGGCGATCACACCGGGCAGGTCCATCTCCTCCAGCTCGGTATCTCGATAGGTCACCGCGCGGCGAGGAATCGTTTCGAGCCCCTCCGCGAGCGCCGAGGTCTCGGGCCGCTTGTGCGGCTCCATGTACCCGATCGCGACGTCACGTCCGCCGTCCTGCTCGGCGTGGCCTTCCTGCAGCATCCGGTAGGTCTTGCCGACGCCGGCCGCCATCCCGATGAAGACCTTGTGGTGGCCTCGTTTCGAGGCGCGGGCGACCCCGCTGTCCGCCGCTGTCTGCGCGGCATACACCTCAGGCTCCCAGCAGGTTGTGGATTATGAGATCCAGCAGCTTTATTCCGATGAACGGCGCGATCAGGCCGCCCAGGCCGTAGATCAACATGTTGCGCCGCAGCAGCGCCGTGGCGCCGATCGGACGGTAGCGAACCCCGCGCAGGGCCAGTGGGACCAGCATTGGGATGATCAGGGCGTTGAAGACGACCGCCGAGAGGATCGCCGACAGCGGCGTGCCGAGGTTCATGATGTTGAGCGCGTCGAGCGGCCCAGTTTCGCCTGGATGGGTGGCATAGGTGTAGGCGAAGATCGCCGGCAGGATCGCGAAGTACTTGGCGACGTCGTTGGCGATCGAGAAGGTGGTCAGCGCGCCTCGCGTGATGAGCAGCTGCTTGCCGATCTCCACGATCTCGATCAGCTTCGTGGGGTTGGAGTCGAGGTCGACCATGTTCCCCGCCTCACGTGCCGCCTGGGTGCCGGTGTTCATCGCGACGCCGACGTCCGACTGCGCCAGCGCCGGTGCGTCGTTGGTGCCGTCGCCGGCCATCGCGACCATCCGACCTTCGCCCTGGTGGGTGCGGATTAGCTCCAGCTTCTGCTCGGGGGTCGCTTCGGGGAGGAAGTCGTCGACGCCGGACTCTTCGGCGATCTTCGCCGCGGTGAGGCGGTTGTCGCCGGTCACCATCACGGTGCTGATGCCCATCCGGCGCAGTTCGTCGAAGCGGGCCTGCATCCCCTCCTTGACGATGTCCTTCAGGTAGACGACCCCGAGGACGTGGTTGTCGCGGCAGACGGCCAGCGGCGTTCCTCCCTCGCGGCCGATCAGGTCGAGCTGTTCCTGCAGCTCGGCCGGCGGGCGGCCGCCCTGCGATTCGACGAACTGGATGATCGCGTCGCCGGCACCCTTTCGGTATTCGTTGCCGTTGACGTCGACCCCGCTCATCCGGGTTTCGGCCGAAAACGGGACGAAGTGTGCCTCGTGGGATTTCAGCTCCCGCTCGCGGATCCCGTACTCGGTCTTGGCGAGGACGACGATTGAGCGGCCCTCCGGTGTCTCGTCGGCGAGCGAGGAGAGCTGGGCCGCTTCGGCGAGCTCGGATTCCTCTATCCCGGGCATCGGGATGAACTGGGTCGCCTCGCGGTTGCCGAGCGTGATCGTGCCTGTCTTGTCGAGGAGGAGGACGTCGACGTCACCCGAGGCCTCGACCGAGCGGCCGGAGAGGGCGAGGACGTTGTGGCGCACGAGGCGGTCCATGCCGGCGATCCCGATCGCCGAGAGCAGGGCCCCGATCGTGGTCGGGATCAGCGCGACCAGGAGCGCGATCAGTGTCACCACCGAGGCGTTGGTGTTCGAGAACTCGGCGAACGGTCGCAGGCTCACGATGACCAGCAGGAAGATCAAGGTCAGACCGGCGAGGAGGATGTTGAGCGCGATCTCATTCGGCGTCTTTCGCCGCTCGGCGCCCTCGACCAGCGCGATCATCTTGTCGAGGAAGCTCTCGCCGGGCTCCTGTGTGATTTCGACGACGATCCGGTCGGAGAGGACGCGGGTGCCGCCGGTCACCGCGCTGCGGTCTCCGCCCGACTCGCGGACCACCGGCGCCGACTCGCCGGTGATCGCCGACTCGTCGACCGACGCGATGCCCTCGATCACGGTTCCGTCGCCGGGGATCGGCTCACCGGCCTCGACGACGACGACATCGCCGCGGCGCAGCTCGGACGCCGATTTTTCGCCACCGTCGCGGAGCTTCGCGACCGTCTCGGTGCGCATCGCCCGCAGGGCGTCGGCCTGGGCCTTGCCGCGTCCCTCCGCCAGGGCCTCGGCGAAGTTGGCGAAGATCACGGTCAGCCAGAGCCAGATCCCGATCGAGAACGCGAACCAGGCGGGCTCGTTGCCACCACCGAGGGGCGGGCCGCCGAAGACCTGGATCAGCCACCCGACGGTCGTGATGACGGCGCCGATCTCGACCACGAACATCACCGGGTTGTGGAGCTGGTGGCGAGGGTCGAGCTTGCGCAGGGAGTCGAGTCCGGCGCGCAGCATGATCTCCCTGTCGAACAGCGAGCGGGGCTCGTTGCGGAGGTTTTGGTCGGTCATGACCTGGCTTCTTCCTCGATCGCGATGTTCAGCTTGAGGACGTTGACGCCCGGCTCCCCGAAGAGGTCGAGGAAGCGGCCTTCGGTGTTGTCGGAGATCAGTTCCATCACCCGGTTCAGAGGAATTCCGCGAACTGCGGCCACCCGGTGGGCCTGGATTTCCGCGTTGGCTTCGGAGATGTGGGGGTCGACACCGGATGCGGAGGTGCTGACGGCGTCGACCGGGACGTCGGCCGCCGTCAGGCCCGGGTCGTAGGGCTTCTCGAGTTGGAGGTAGGCGTGCAGCTGCTCTTCCATGAATTCCGACAGTTCCTTGTTGTTGGGCCCGAGGTTGTTGAAGTAGGTGACGTTTGCGCTGTAGCCGGTCGCCGACGGCCGGCCCTGGAAGAAGGCGGGTCTCCCTTCGAAGTCCTGGCCGATCAGCTTCGAGCCGACCACCCTGCCGTTCACCTCGATCTTGCTCCCGTTCGAGGCGTTCGGGAACAGCACCTGGGCGACGCCGGTGGTGATCAGTGGATAGGCGATCCCCAGCGTCAGCGTAAGGAAGACGATCGCGATCGTCGCGGTGATCAGGTCTTTTTTCAGCGATGCCATCTCAGAAGAGTTGGGTGGTCAGGCCGTTCACGACCGGCCCGAGCAGGAAGGCCGGGAAGAAGGTCAGGGCGGCGACGACGACGACGACACCGATCAGGAGCACGACGAAGGTCGGGGAGTCCGAGCGGAAGGTGCCGGCGCCGGCGGGAGCGATCCGCTTGCCGGACAGCGATCCGGCGACGCCGAGCGCCGCGATCATCGGCAGGAAGCGGGCGAACAGCATCACCAGCCCGCCGAGCAGGGTGGCGAAGCTGAACGCTTCCGAGCCGGTGTTGCCAGGGGCGTGGGGCTGGATGAACCCGGTGTAGCCGGCGAAGGCCGAGCCGTTGTTGTTCGCCTGCGACATGTAGGCGTAGAGCGACTCCGAGAAGCCCTGAGGGCCAGGGTTGTAGATCGATTGGGTGCCGTCGGGGCTGGCGACCGCGAGCGCGGTCGCGACGAGGACGAGCAGCGGCGTCACGAGGACTCCGACCAGGACCAGCTTCATCTCTCGCGACTCGATCTTCTTGCCGAGGAACTCAGGTGTGCGGCCGACCATCAGCCCGGCGATGAACACAGTCAGGAGGACGAGCATCAGCATGTAGTAGAGGCCGGATCCGACCCCGCCGAAGATCACCTCGCCGGTCGAGAGGTTCGCGGTCGGCACCAGGCCGCCGATCCCGGTGAGCGAGTCGAACGCGGCGTTCACCGCGCCGCAGGAGGTGACCGTCGTCACCGCCGTCCAGAGCGAGGAGTCGGCGATCCCGAAGCGCTGCTCCTTGCCCTCCATGTTGCCGCCGGTCGATCCGTGGAAGGCCTGGGTGACGACGCCGGCGTGGTGCTGCGCCGGCGAGCCGTGCTGCTCGGCGATGTAGACAACGCTCACGGCGACGATGAACATCAGCATCATCGCGATGTACAGCGCCCAGCCCTGGCGCCGGTTGCCGATCATCCGCCCGAAGGTGTAGGTGAGGGCGGCCGGAATCATCAGGATAAGCAGCAGCTCGAGGAAGTCGGTCAACCCGTTCGAGTTCTCGAAAGGGTAGGAGCTGTTGACGTTGAAGAAGCCACCGCCGTTGGTCCCCAGCTCCTTGATCGCCTCCTGCGAGGCGACCGGCCCGAGGGCCATCGTCTGGGTGCCGCCGAGGATCGTGTGGAAGGTCTGGGAGCCGTCGAGGGTCTGGATCACCCCTTGGGAGACGAGGACCAGGGCGGCGACAAACGAGATCGGCAGGAGGATGTAGAACGAGATTCGAATCAGGTCGACCCAGAAGTTGCCGAGAGACTTCGCGCTGCGCGCCGCGAAGCCCCGAATGACGGCGGCCAGCACCGCGATCCCGACCGCGGCCGAGGCGAAGTTTTGGACCGCGAGACCCGCCATCTGGGCGAAGTAGGTGAGCGTCGTTTCGCCGCCGTAGTACTGCCAGTTGGTGTTGGTGACGAACGACGACGTCGTGTTGAAGCTCAGATTCCAGGGCCCGGAGTGGAAGCTTTCGGGATTGAGCGGCTGGATGCTCTGGGTGCGCAGGATCAGGTACAGCATCAGCCAGGACAGGAGGCTGAAGACGATCGTCGACCGGGCGTACTGCTTCCAGTCCTGGTCCCCGTCGGGCCGCACGCGCAGCACCCGGTAGGTGAAACGCTCGATTGGCCCGAACACCGGGGACAGGAAGACTCGTTCGCCCTGGAAGACCCGGGCGATGTAGGCGCCGAGCAGGGGCGTCAGCGCTGTGAGGACGATCAGGAAGACGACGATCTGAACCCAGCCCTCCCTCATCAGAGTCTCTCCCCGCGAAACAGCGCGTACAGGAGGTAACCGAACACCAGCGCCGAGACGATCAGCCCGAACAGCTCGGCGGCGCTCATACCCTGTCCAGGGCTCCGATCGCCGCGTACAGAAGCGCGAAGACGATCAGCGCCAGTGCAATCGAGACGAGATCCATACGAGGATCTTGCGCCGAGGACCGTCAAGACCGCGTGAATTACGCATGCCGGCGCATACAGATTTCATAAAGACGTCCTTAGGCGGCGAAGCGGTAACCGACGCCCGGGTCGGTGCGGATATAGCGGGGGCCGTCATCGGGCTCGATCTTGCGCCGGAGGTTCGCGATGTGGGCGCGGAGTACCTGGAGGTCGTCTTCGTACTGGACGCCCCATACCTCGACCAGGAGGTTTCGGTGCGTCATCAGTCGCCCTCGGTTCACCGCCAGCGTGCGCAGCAGCTCGAACTCGGTCGGGGTCAGGTGAACCTCCTCGCCATTGCGGCGGACGCTGCGGGCGGCGAGGTCGATCTCGATCCCGGCGGCGCTGATCAGCGGCTCGCTTGCGTCAGGCCTGGCGCGGCGCAGCGCCGCCTCGAGGCGGGCGACCAGCTCCGGCGGCCCGAACGGCTTCGTCACATAGTCGTCGGCGCCGGCGGCGAGGGCCCGGACCTTCTGCTCCTCCTCGCCGACGGCGGAGAGGACGATGATCGGCATCTCACTCCACTCGCGCAGCCGTTCGGTGACGGCGACGCCGTCGATGTCGGGCAGCATCAGGTCGACGATCGCCGCCGCCGGCGGCGCGACGGCGGCGGCGTCGAGCGCCTCCTCGCCGCTCGTCGTCGTCACCGCCTCGTAGCCCGCCTCGCGGAGGATCACGCGCAGCGCCCGGAGGATCTGCTGCTCGTCGTCGCAGACGAGGACCCGCTGACCGTCGCTCAAGGCGCCGGCTCCTGGTCGGCGAAGGTGACGACGAAGGCCGATCCCTGGCCGGGGAGCGACTCGATCGCGATCGAGCCGTCGTTGGCCTCGACGAAGCCCTTGGCGATTGCGAGTCCGAGGCCGGACCCGCCGCCCGCCCCGTTCGCGCGGTAGAAGGGCTCGAAGATCCGCTCCCACTCGGATTCGGGAATTCCGGGCCCCTGGTCGACCACCCTGACGACGATGTGGCCCTCGACGAGGCGGCAATCGGCAAGGACCGGCCGGCCGCCACTGTGGCGGACCCCGTTCTCGATCAGGTTCGCGAAGGCGCGCTCGAGCTGGGCCGCGTCGGCACGGATCGCCGGCAGTGCCTCGCCGCCGCCGATCCGGACCGTGGTGCGGTCCAGTCCCAGCGATTCGCGCGCCGCCTCCAGCAGCTCGGCGATGTCGACCTGCTCGCGGTGCGGATCGGCCTCGCCGGTTTCCAGGCGCGAGACGTCGAGCAGGTTCTCGACCAGCCGCGAGAGCCGCTGTCCCTCGCCGACGACGGCCTCGCTCAGCTCGGAGCGCTCGGCGTCGGAGAGGTTCGGCGAGTCGAGCGCGGCACCGGCGGCGATCACCGAGGTCAGCGGCGTCCGCAGGTCATGGGAGACCGATCGCAGCAGCGCCGTCTTCAGCTCGTCGCTGCGCCGCAGGGCCTCGGCTTCGATCACCTCGGCCTGCATCCTCTCGCGCTCGGCGGCCAGCGCTTCGAGCTCGGCCCGGGCGCGGTCGGCTGCCTCGCGCTCGGCCTCGGCCTCGGCGGCGCGATGGCGGGCCGCGTCGGCCAGCGAGGAGGCGACCAGCGCCGTCACCAGGTAGACGCCGATCGCGAGCCAGTTCTCGGAGTCGGCGATCGTGAACTGGCCGGTGGGGGGGAGGTGGAACCAGTTGAACGCGCCGGCGCTGAGGACCGATGTCAGGGCCCCGAGCCAGAATCCCCAGTAGCTCGAGACCAGCAGCACCGCCAGCAGGTAGAGGACGCCGGTCGAGACCACGGGGACGTGGGCGCGGATCGCGAAGATCACGCCGGTGATCGCCGCGATCGAGGCGACCATCGTCGCCACGCCGGCCCAGATTGAACCACCCGGTCTCATCTCCAGGTAAGGCTAGAGGCCCGCGCCAAACCCAGATCCGGCCTCAGATCCGGATAAGTCTGTAAATTTCCTGGCTGACCAGCCAATCGGCCCCTGAATGGGGGAACAGGAGCAGACTTTGAGCAACCGCACGTTCGTGATCGGGGTCGGGATGACCAAGTTCGAGAAGCCCGGCACGAAGGAGGGCGACTACCCGGACTGGGCCAAGGAGGCGGGGGAGAGGGCGCTCTCAGACGCTGGAATCCCGTACGAGGACGTCGAGCAGGCCTTCGCCGGCTACTGCTACGGCGACTCGACCTACGGGCAGCGTGCCCTCTACCAGCTGGGTCTGACCGGGATCCCGGTCATCAACGTCAACAACAACTGCTCGACCGGGTCCTCGGCGCTGTTCCTCGCCCGCCAAGCGGTCAAGGGCGGCCTCGCCGATTGCACGCTCGCGGTCGGCTTCGAGAAGATGGAGCCGGGAAGCCTCGGCGTCAAGTACACCGATCGCACCAACGCGCTCGACAAGCACGCGACGCGGATGTTCGAGATCCGCGATCCCGAGCAGTCGCCGCCGGCGCCGCAGATGTTCGGCAACGCTGGCCGCGATCACATGGAGAAGTACGGGTCCAACCCCGACCACTACGCCTGGATCGGGTGGAAGAACCACAAGCACTCGGTCAACAACCCCTACGCCCAGTTCCAGGACGAGTACACGATCGAGGACATCAAGGCGGCGAGGATGATCCACGACCCGCTGACCAAGCTTCAGTGCTCGCCGACCTCCGACGGTTCGGCCTGCGCGATCGTCGCCTCCGAGAGTTATGTCGACTCGCACGACCTCTGGGAGGGGGCGATCGAGATCGTCGGCCAGGCGATGATCACCGACCTCTCATCGACCTTCGACGAGGGCGCCGACTGCATGACGATCGTCGGCTCCGACATGTCGAAGACGGCGGCCGAACAGGCCTACGCCGAGGCCGGCGTCGGCCCCGACGAGGTCGACGTCTGCGAGCTGCACGACTGCTTCAGCGCCAACGAGCTCATCACCTACGAAGCGCTCGGCTTCGCGGGGGAGGGGGAGGCCCACAGGCTCGTCGAGGAGGAAGCGACCACGTACGGCGGCAGTGTCGTCGTCAATCCCTCCGGCGGCCTGATCTCGAAGGGCCACCCGCTCGGTGCGACCGGGCTCGCGCAGTGCTCGGAGCTGACCTGGCAGCTCCGCGGCGAAGCCGACAAGCGCCAGGTCGACGGGGCCAAGGTGGCCCTCCAACACAACATCGGCCTCGGCGGTGCCGCCGTGGTCACCGTCTACAAACCGGCGGCCTGAGGCCGGCCGGGTCGAGGAGGCAAGTTATGGCAAAGGAGCGTCGGTCAATCAGCGGGAAGGTCGTGGCGATCACCGGCGGTGCGCGCGGGATCGGCCGGACGACGGCGCAGGCCCTCGTTCGCAAGGGCTGCCGGGTCGCGATCGGCGACCTCGACCTCGGATTGGCCGAGGAGGCCGCCGCTGCGCTCGGCGGAGGTGTCGTCGCGCTGCCGCTCGACGTAACCGACCGGTCCTCGTTCACCGCTTTCATCGACGAGGCCGAACGCCAGCTCGGCCCGATCGACGTCCTGGTCAACAACGCCGGGATCATGCCGGTGACCGCGCTGATCGACGAGGCCGACGACTCGATCCGCCGCCAGCTCGACATCAACCTCTACGGCGTCATCGTCGGTTCGCAGCTCGCGATCGAGCGGATGCGCCCGCGCGGGACCGGCCACATAGTCAACGTCGCCTCCTCCGCCGGCAAGGTCGGCGTCCCGGGGATCGCCACCTACTCGGCAACCAAGCACGCCGTCGTCGGCCTGACCGAGTCGATGCGGCTCGAACTGCGTGGAACCGGGGTCGACCTCTCGCTGGTGATGCCGGTGCTCGTCAACACCGCGCTCACCGAAGGCCTCTCATCGACGCGCGGGGTCAAAGAAGTCGAGCCGGAGGACGTCGCGAATCAGATCGTCGACGCGCTCGAGCTCAACCGGTTCGACGTCTATGTTCCGCGCACTCTGCAGGCGACCCTGGTCTCCGGTGCGCTGCTGCCGCGAAAAGTTCGCGAGGCGGTCGCCCGGTTCATGCAGGTCGACAAGGTGATGACCGGTTCCACCGGGAGCCGTCGCGCCTACGAGGAGCGGGCCGCGGCGAGCCGCTCGGCGGCCGGCGACGAGGCCGAGGCTGCGCCCGAGCACCCCGCGGCCGCCCAGCGCGACGCGGCCTGAACGGAGATATTTCGGCAAGGCGCTTTCCCGAAGCATTGGTTTGGAAAGGCGACTCGTGGCAATGAGTCGAATCTACGACGCGACATGGGGCAGGGCCTTTTCATCCCTCTATGACCGGTTGATGAGGAAAACCGAAGAGGCGGGCCTGCGGGAGATGCGCCGTGGGATGCTCGCCGCGGCCGCCGGCCGCACGATCGAGATCGGCAGCGGCACCGGCGCCAACATCGGGCTCTATCCGGACGCGGTGACCGAGCTGGTCCTCGCCGAGCCCGACCCCCACATGATCAAACGGCTGCGGCCGAGGGTCCGCGGGGAGGGCCACGACACCGAGGTCGTCGAGGCGCCGGCGGAAAGGCTCCCGTTCGAGGACTCGAGCTTCGACACCGCGGTCTACACGCTGGTGCTCTGCACCGTGCCGGACCCTGCCGCTGCTCTGGCCGAGACCGCTCGAGTCCTCCGGCCGGGCGGCAGGCTCCTCTTCGTCGAGCACGTTCGTTCGAAGGACTCGGGGATGGCACGCTGGCAGGACCGCCTGCACGGGCCCTGGAAGTTCTTCGCCGACGGCTGCCACTGCAACCGCGACACCCTCGCCGCGGTCGAGGCGGCGGGGTTCACCCTCGAGGGCGTCTCCGAGGATGAGCTGCCGGAGGCCCCGCGGCTGATCAGGCCCCTCGTGCGCGGCAGCGCCGTGGCCGCATAGCGCCCCCGCCGGTAGGTTCTGGCTCATCCCGTCGAGCGACGCAGAAAGGGCCAGATGACCATCGACCAATCGAGACTGGGCCAGCACGTCCAGGAAATGATGCAGGAGATCGAAGACGATCAGGAGATCCCGGAGGAGGCGGAGATCGGGAGGATGATCACGATCGTCGAGGTGGTGACCCCCGACGGCGAATTCTCCAACATCCGGATGAACTCGAACGCGAGGCCCTACGTCGCCCTCGGCTTCCTCGAGGTGGCGAAGGCGGTGCAGATGCGGATGATGATGGGTGGCTGAGGCACGGGGCCGGCCCCTTCACGCCTGACGCAACGCACGATAATGACTGTTATGTAAACCCGAGCTAGGCTGCTGCTTCGATCGCTTCTTCGAATTCGTCGAGCGATCCGAGGGTCCCCAGCGGTTCCAGGCCCTTCGTCCCCGGCCCTTCGACTGCAAACGACGGCGTCCCGCCGAAGCCGAGCGATTCCGCTTCGCCCGCCGTGCGTTTCGCCTCTCTTTCCGCGTGGGCTCCTTCGCGGTCCCTGTTCCAGCGCGCGATGTCCGGAACCTTCGCGCCCCTGGCGATCGAGGTCAGGAATTCTTCGGTCACGTACCCGGTGTTCTCGATCCCCTGGTTTTTGTAAAAGAGCTCGATGAAGTCCCAGCCGCGGTTCTGTTCGCCGGCCGCGATCGCGGCCGGCGCCGCGGTCGCCGATTCCGGGCCGAGGATCGGGAAGTTGCGGTACTCGATCTGCGCTTCACCGGTTCGGACCTTGTTGGTGATCAGTTCCGGCAGCACGTTGACGGCGAAATCCCTGCAAATCGGGCATTGAAGATCGCCAAACTCAACAAGCTTCACCTTCGCGGTCGGACTCCCGAGCGTCAGCCTGTCCTGCGGGATGTTGGCGAGGTTACGTTCGACTTCGACGACGTTCTCGAGCTTGGTGTCGCCGCCGCTCGTCTTGCTCTGGCTGACGACGACGAGGACGGCGACGGCGACGATCGCCAGGAACCCCGCCGCGCTGGCGAGCTTGATCAGCCGTTGGCGCCGTGCGCTCTCGGCCGCATCGCTCTCGCGCTGCAGCCGGTCCTCGCGCCGCCGCTCCCGCTCCTTCTTCGCGCTCATACGCTCCTTCCGGTGAAACGGAGCATCCGGACCGCATTCAGCCCGAACAGGATGGTCATCAGGATCGCGCTGATGACGCACCACTGGCAGACCGCTTCGATCACGAACAGCTCCAGATAGGTGAGGTAGAGGCTGTAGCCGAAACCGGTGAGAGAAAGGGCGAAGCCGCCCATCCGGGCTGCGTCTCCACGCAACACAGAGGTGACCAGCAGCAGGACGTAGCCGGCGATCCCGAGCACGGCGACGTTGATCCCGGCGAGGTGTGCGTACTGGCTTTCGGCGACGGTCTCGCAGCCGCCGCCGCCGGCGATGCAGGCCGGAGCGCCGCCTCCCGCCTCGGCGATCGCGATGTAGGTCGCGACGCCGATCCCGAACGCGGCGACGAAGGTCGAGACGGCGCGCAGGGTCCCCTCGCTCGGTGCGGACATCCGCGCGAGCTTACGCATATTGGCTGTACGCAGGCTAAATGCGTGGCTCAGCGGGGGCCGAACATGCGCCTGAGGCGGCCGGCGGGTCGGGCGGGCTTCTGCGGCGGGCCGAGTTGCAGCGCCTCCTCGGAGTCGATCGTCAGGGTCACCGCGCGTTCGGCCGTCCTCGCGACCTCGGGCGCGTCGGCGAACCGCGTCCTGCCGTCGGAGCCCCTGAAGACGACGCCGTCGAAGATGTTCTCGCGCTGGTTGTCGAGCATCTCGACGACGCGGCCGACCTCGACGCCGTCGGAGCCGTAAACCGGCGTTCCGCGCGGCACGGCCATGTAATGGATCGGGTTGCCCTCGTCCATCGAAGTCGAAGACTAGATGATGAATTCGGCGATCTCGCGCGAGAGCTTTCCCCCCTGCCAGGCCAGCGGCGACTCGCCCTCCTCCTCGCCGACCAGCCGCGCCCGCGGCAGGTGCTCGGCGTAGGCCTCGGCGACGGCGCGCGGATGCCCGGGGTCGGCGCCGTCGTGGCTCGCGACGACGAGCGTCGGGAGATCGAGCGACTCGAGATCCTCCAGGCGCTCGAACGGCCGCGAGCGGGTGACCTCGCGGAGCGCGTCGACGAGCGCCTCCGGGTGGCGGTGGAGCCGCATCCGTTCGCGGGTGATCCGTGCCACCGTCTCGCGCCAGGCCGGCTCGGTCTCCTGGCGCTCGACGACGTAGGCGACGAATCCCTCGACCCCGCCGTCGCGGAGAGCGTCGGCGAGCCCGTCCCAGTACTGGAGCCGCTCCTCGGGGATCTCTCCGGCATAGACCGGGCCGATCACGACGAGGCCGGAGAGCCGCTCGGGGTGGCGGAGCGCGTAGGCGACCGCGGTGTGGGCGCCCATCGAGTGGCCGCCGAGGACGAACCGGCCCTCGCCCACCGTCCCCTCGACGACCGACTCGAGGTCGGCGACGAGCTCCGGGTATCCATAACCCTGCCCCGCCGGCGCCGGGTCCGACTCGCCGTGGCCGCGGGCGTCGTAGGTGACGACCGTCCGTCCGGACCGCTCCAGCACCCTCGAACCGTGAACGACGTATCGGCGCGTCGCCGTGATCCCGTGGCAGAGGACGATCCGCGCGCCGTCGCCGCTGTGCTCGCCGCGGATC
This sequence comes from uncultured Solirubrobacterales bacterium, assembly GCA_963737575.1. GTDB lineage: Bacteria > Actinomycetota > Thermoleophilia > Solirubrobacterales > 70-9 > VRUE01. The sequence continues at coordinate 326,599 of CAVTTJ010000009.1, read as the reverse complement.
GCGAGCCCCTCGCCGGCCGTGAACTGGACCGGCTCTGCCGCCATCAGCCGACCGCGGCCAAAGCCCGCTCGATGTCGCCCACCGACTGATAGCTCGCGCCGGTGCGCGAGGTGTGCCGGTAGCGGACGATGCCCTCGCCGTCGACGATGAAGATCGAGCGCATCACGTAGGAGCCGCCCGGCGAGGTCGCCAGGCCGACGACTCTGGCCAGCGGCGAGGCCCAGCCGACGACCCCGTATGCCTTCGAGACCTCGAGGTCCTCGTCGGCCAGCAGCGGGACATTGAGCTCCTTCTCCTGGGTCCAGCGCTCGTGCGAGTCGACCGACTGGGGTGAGATCCCGACCACCTCGGCGTCGAGCCCGTCGAGCCGCTCGGCGTTGTCCCGATAGGAGCAGAACTGCTGGGTGCAGACGCGGGTGCCGTCGCCCGGGTAGAACGCGATCACCAGGTTGCCGCCGCGGTACTCGGCGAGCCTGTAGGTGCGCCCACCGGTCCCCGGCAGCTCGAACTCCGGAGCCGCGTCTCCGACGTCGACCTTTGCCATGGCGGAAGCCTAGTCGGCCGGCTCAGCCGCGTTCGATTTCGATGTGTTCGATCAGGATCGTCTGCGTCGGTTCTTCTTTTTTGTTCCCGAGTTCGCCAATCGCTTCGACCACTTCCATCCCCTTGTCGACGTTGCCGACGAGGGCGTATTCGGGCGGCAGGCCGGCTTCGGCCCCGGTGACGACGAAGAACTGGCTGCCCGAGCGCCCTGGCGGGTCGGTCCCGCCCTTCGCCATCGCGACGACGCCCTTGGTGTATTTGAGGTTTGCGGGGGGCTTCTCGGTGACGCTGTAGCCGGGGCCGCCGGTCCCGTTGCCGAGCGGGTCGCCGCCCTGGATCACGAATTCGGGGACGATCCGGTGGAAGTCGAGGCCGTCGTAGAACCCTTCTTCGGAGAGGAAGACGAACGAGTTGACGGTCTTCGGGGCTTCCTGGGAGGCGAGGGCGATGTCGAAGGTGCCGCAGCTCGTTTCGACCACGGCGGTCAGTTCTTCGCCTTTCTTTACCGTCTGCTTCGGCGCCTTGAAGCTGACGTTCTTCGGTTGGAACGGTCCCACTTCCTTGCAGCCGGCTTCGCCGGTCGAGCCGGAGCCGCCACCGCCCCGCCCGATCAGGATCACGGCGACGATCGCTACCGCGACGAGCGCGAAGACCGCGAGGATGACCACTCGCTGGTCGACTTTCCGCCCCTCGGTCCCCTCCTCGCTCATCGGTCGGCGAAGCCTAGTTGGAATGATCGTCTCGTGTCGAAGGAGCGGAACGGAATCTCACGCCGCAACCTGGTTGTCGGCCGCGCCGTCAACGATCTCGCGGCCCGGGCGCCGTGGCTGTGGCCGCTGTTGCGCGGCCCGGTGCGCCGGTTCTTCTCCGAGCGGGCGACCGGCTGGGACGACCGCACCGGCGCCGGAGGCGTCGAGCATCTCGAGCCGCTCGCGGCGGCGGCGCTGCTCGTCTCCCCCGCTCCGGAGCGGATCCTCGATGTCGGCTGCGGAACCGGTGCCGGCACGCTGTTCCTCGCCCGCGAGTTCCCTCAGGCACGGGTCCGCGGCGTCGACCTCTCTGAGGAGATGGTCCACACGGCGGTGACCAAGGTCGGGCTCGACCCCGAGGGCCGGATCGCCTTCCGGGTCGGCGACGCCTCCTCCCTCCCCTATGCCGATGACTCCTTCGACCTCGTCGCCCAGCTGAACATGCCGCCGTTCTTCGCCGAGCTGGCCCGGGTTCTGCGTCCCGGCGGTCAGGTGATCGTCGCTTCGAGCTACGGCTCGGCGACCCCGTTCTACACCCGCCCTGGCCTGCTGCGCTGGAAGTTCCTCCAGCACGGCGTCGAGCCGGTCGAGATCGGCGGCGCCGGCGCCGGGACGTTCTACGTGGGGCGCCTTCCCGCCCGCTGAGCGCCACCTGCGCCACTAGGCTGATCGTCAATGGAGATCGCGGGCATGCCCCTCGCGCTGCTGGTCAATCCTTCCTCGGCCGGCGGCAGGTCGCTGAAGCTGCTGCCGCGGATCGAGTCCGCCCTCGACGAACGCCACGTCGACTTCCGGGTGCTGCGGACCAGGGACCTCGAGCACGGCGTCGACGCGGCGCTTCGGGCGGTCGAGGCCGGCGAGCTGCCTGTCGTCGTCAGCGGCGACGGCCTGATCGGCGCCGTCGGGGGGGCGATGGCCGGCGCCGACACCCCGCTCGGGATCATTCCCGGCGGCCGGGGCAACGACCTCGCCAGGGTGCTCGGCATTCCCGACGAGCCCGAGGGCGCGGTGGAGGTCCTGGCCGCCGCTCACTCACGGCTGATCGACGTCGGCGAGGCGAACGGGAAGCGGTTCCTCGGGATCGTCAGCGTCGGCTTCGACTCCGAAGCGAACAGGCTCGCCAATGAGACCCGGATCTTCCGCGGCAGCCTCGTCTACGCCTACGCGGCGCTCCGCACGCTCGTCGGTTGGAAGGCGGCTCGCTTCACGGTCCGGGTCGACGACGAGCGGATCAGGTTCACCGGGTACTCGGTCTCCGTCGCCAACAACCGGGCCTTCGGCGGTGGGATGTTCGTCGCGCCGGACGCCGAGCTCGACGACGGGCTGTTCGACGTCGTGATGGTCGGTGAGGGTGGCAAGCTCAGGTTCGTGGGTAACCTGCCGAAGGTGTTCAAGGGAACCCACGTCGAGCTCGACGAGGTGCGTGTGTTCCGGGCGCCGCACCTTGAGCTGAGCGCGAGCCGCGCTATCCCCGTCTACGCCGACGGCGAGCACCTCACCGACCTGCCGGCGGCGCTGCGGGTCCTGCCGCGCGCCCTCGGCGTGATGGTGCCAAGGCCCCAGGCCGAGGGCTGAGTTGAGCGCCAGCGGGCGCAACGGGGCGGCCTTCGGAGCCAAGCGGGCGCTGGCGCGGGCGATCGGCGCCGCCAGTCGCGCGAGCGGCCGTGGCGGCGGCACGACGCTGCCTGGACGGGTCCTGCTCCGCCTCGCTCCCGACGCGATCTCGCGGCTGGGATCCGCCCTTGGACGTGGCGTCACGCTGGTCAGCGCGACCAACGGCAAGACGACGACGACGGCGATGATCGCCGCCCTTCTCGAGGCCGGGGGCCGCGCCCCGGTCCACAACCGGGCGGGGTCGAACATGACCTGGGGCATCGCAACCGCCCTTCTCGAACAGGGGGGCAGCGAGGGGCTGTTCGAGGTCGACGAGGCCTGGCTGCCGAAGGTCGCCGCCCAGCTCGACCCGAGCCTGATCGTCCTCGGCAACCTGTTCCGCGACCAGCTCGATCGCTACGGGGAGGTCGAGATGCTGGCCGACGAGTGGGCGAAGACGGTAGCCGCCCGGGCCGGCCGCTGCCGGTTCGTTCTCAACGCCGACGATCCGCTGGTCGCCGACCTCGGCCGGGACACCGAGGAGCGTCGCCGCGAGGGCGTCGCCTACTTCGGGATCGAGGACCCCTCGCAGGCGCTGCCCGAGCTCCAGCACGCCTTCGACGCCAAGCACTGCCGGCGCTGTGGCCACCCCTACGCCTACGAGCGCGCCTTCGTCGGCCACCTCGGCCACTACTCCTGCCCGAACTGCGGCGCCGAGCGACCGGCGCCGGACGTCGCGGCGACTCGAATCGAGCTCCGCGGAATGGAGGGCTCAACGGTCGAGGTCCGCACGCCGGCCGGGCGGTTGGAGCTCGAGCTGCCGCTCCCCGGCCTCTACAACGTCTACAACGCACTCGCCGCGGTGGCCGCCGGCCTCGAGCTGGGCGTCGGCGAGGAGAAGGTCGCTGCTGCGCTGGCCGGCGCCAGGTCGGCCTTCGGCCGGGTCGAGACGATCGAGGTGGCCGGCAGGCAGGCCTCGATCCTGCTGATCAAGAACCCCGCCGGGGCCAACGAGGTCCTGCGGACGCTGCTGCTCGAGGACGACGGCGGTCTCGACCTCTGGATCGGGCTCAACGATCGGATCGCCGACGGACGCGACGTCTCCTGGATCTGGGACGCCGACTTCGAGTTGCTCGCGGGCCGCGTCCGCCGGGTCGCCTGCTCCGGGACGCGGGCGCCGGAGATGGCGCTGCGGCTCAAGTACGCGGGCTGGCCGCAGGAGGCGATCGCGGTCGAGCCGGACATCGAGCGCTCGCTCGACGCGGCCCTGGAGGCCGCGCCGGACCGCCTCTTCGCGCTCCCCACCTACACCGCCCTGCTCGAGCTGCACCGCCTGCTCTCCTCACGCGGCCTGACCGAGGAGTTCTGGCGGTGACCCCCGACCAGCCCGCCGCTCGAGACCAGCCCGCCCGTCGCGGACGCGGAAGCGAGCTCGCGAGATCTCCGGTTGTGACGAGCGCGAGCGAGCGGGAGCAGAGCAGACGGGCGGAATTATCAGTCCTCTGGCACGACCTCGAGTGCGGCGCCTACGAGGCCGACCTTTCGCTCTGGGAGAGGCTGGCCGAGTCCGTCAAAGGCCCGGTCCTCGACCTCGGCTGCGGAACCGGCCGCGTCGCCCTTCACCTGGCGCGGCGCGGGCACCGGGTGGTCGGGATCGATCTCGACGACGATCTGGTCGAGGCCTTCAACGAGCGCGCCGAGGGCTTGCCGGCCGAGGCGGTGGCCGCCGACGCACGCGATTTCGACCTCGAGGAGGAGTTCGGGTTGGCGCTGGCGCCGACCCAGTTGGCGCAGCTGTTCGACGGCTGGCGGGAGAGGCACCGATGCCTCTCCTCCGTCGCGCGCCACCTCCGGCCCGGCGGGGTTGCCGCGTTTGCGATAGTCGAGCGGGTGCCCGCCGCCACCGATGACATACCGGCGCCGCTTCCCGATGCGCGCGAGGACGATGGCTGGATCTACTCGAGCCTTCCGCTCGAGGTCGTCATCGACGACGAAAAGCTGTTCGTCCGCCGCCTGCGACAGGTGGTCTCTCCGGCAGGGGACCTGACCGAGGCGGTCGACGAGATCCCGTTGTTCGCGCTCTCCGCGGCACGGCTCGAGGAGGAGGCTGAGGGGTCCGGCCTGCGCCCCAGCGCCCGCGACGAGGTCCCGATGACCGAAGACCACGTCGGCTCGACGGTGGTCCTCTTCGAGGGGAGGCGTTGATGGAGCTCCGGGTTCTGGCCCTGTATCCCGACCAGATGAACATCTACGCGGACCGCGGCAACATCCTCTTCCTCCGCCGTCGGTGCGAGTGGCGCGGCATCGGGTTCGAGTACGCCGCCGCCGGCCCCGGCGAGAGGGTCGACCCCGGCGCCCACGATCTCCTCTACCTCGGCGGCGGCCAGGACCGCGACCAGCGCGTCGTCGCCGCCGACATGGTCGCGACCAAGCGCCAGGCGCTCTCCGACGCGGTCGAGGACGGGGCGGTGATGCTGGCGGTCTGCGGCGGCTACCAGCTCCTTGGCCACAGCTACCAGCTCGACGAGGAGCGGCTGCCCGGGATCGGGCTCGCCGACATCACCACGGTGCGCGAGCCGGGTCCGCGCCTGATCGGCAACGTCCTGATCGAGAGCGACCTCGGCGCCGGCCCGCGGAAGATCGCGGGCTTCGAGAATCACGGCGGGCGCACCCACCTCGGCAGGGGGGCGAAGCCGCTGGGCCGCGTGATCAGGGGATTCGGCAACAACGGCGAGGACGGCCTCGAGGGGGTGCGGCGGGGAAACCTGATCGGCACCTATCTGCACGGCCCGCTGCTGCCGAAGAACGCCTGGCTGGCCGATCATCTGATCGCTCTCGCGCTCGAGCGCCGTTACGGCAGCCGCCCCCAACTCGATCCGCTCGACGACGACCTCGAGCTCGCCGCGGCGGACTCCGCCCGGGGGGCCGCGATGCGCAACTGAGTTCCGCCGCTCCGGTTTGGGTAGATAGAACGACGATGCGACCACCGCGACCGGCCGGGCCCCTGCTCGCGTCCCTTTTCCTGATCCTCGCCGCCGCCCCGTCCGCGGGCGCCGCCCCGAGCTGCGCGGAAGGGCCGCAAACGGTCGGCGACACGATCGTCGGCACACCATGCGACGACACGATCCACGCCCCGCGGGGGATCGTCACCGTCCTCGGCGAAGGCGGGAACGACTCGCTCTTCGGGGGGCGGGGCAACGACCATCTCTTCGGCGGCGAAGGCGACGACCGTCTCTACGGCGGGATCGGCGACGACCAGCTCCGTGGCGGGCCCGGAGCCGACCGCCTCTCGGGGGGCTTCGGTGCCGACTCCCTCGACGGAGAAGCGGGCGACGATCTCGACCGCGGCGACGCCACGGTCGACTCGATCGGCGACTCCGGCGGCGGCACGGACACGCTTAGCTTCGCGACCGGCGCCACGCCAGGGTTCCCCAACCAGGGCTCGTTCTTCGACGAAGCCGGCTTCCCATCGGGAGCGGAGGGCCGCGGGGTGTACGTAGAACTCGGCGGCGACTTCGCGAACGACGGCCTCGCGCCCTCGGGGGGAGGAGTCGACGCCCCGCTCGAACCCGCGACCGACTTCTCCGCATTCGAGGTCGTGATCGGGACCCCGTTCGACGATTACATCGTCGGGACACCAGACGCGGAGACGTTCTACGGCGGCGGCGGCGCCGACCTGATCGACGGCGGCGGCGGCGCCGACGTCGCCTACGGCGGCGCCGAGGGCGACGGGTGCATCGTCCCCGTCAGCCACGAATGCGAGTCCAGCGGCGACAAAATCGCGCCTCGTGACCCGTCCACCGCCTCAGCCGGGACGATGGCCTCCCAGTCCGGCGCCGGCCCGGCCCTCTATCTCTCGGGAACCAGCGGCGCCGACGACGTCGTCGCCTCATATTCCTCCGGCCAGGTCGCCTTCACCCTGAACGGCAACCCCGCCGGCTCCTTCGCCATCCCCGAACCTCCCGACTCGGTTCTCCTGGCCGGCAATGCTGGCGACGACACCCTGACGGCGTCGCAGGGCTTCCCGGCATCGACGTCGGTGGTGCTGCTTGGAGGCGAAGGCGACGACCATCTCAACGGCGGCGAAACCGAGGACGCGCTCGTCGACGGCGCCGGAGACGACACCGTCAGCGCCGGCGGCGGCGACGACGCCCTGCCCAACAACGGCGGCGCCGACGATCTCGCCGCCGGCGGCGGCGATGACCTCTTCATCTCGAACGCGGTATGCGACGGCGATACCCTCGACGGCGGCCCCGGTCGCGACAACGCCAACTGGGCGAACTTCAACGCCGCGATCTCGATCGAGATGGCCACGGGCGTGGCCGGCCTGGTCGGCGCCGAAGGCAGGCCCCAGTGCTCGAGCCAGTCGCTGCTGACGGGCCTGGTCGGGCTCGAGGACACCGAGGGGACGAGCCTCGGCGACGTCATGACCGGCGACTCCGGCTCAAACCAGCTGCTGGGTCGCCAGGGCCCAGACGAGTACTTCGCCGGCGCCGGCGAAGACTCGATCCTCGCCAACTCCGGCACCCCGGGCCCCGATCCCGACCCGGTCATCGATTGCGGCGAAGGCTTCGACACGGCGCAGATCGACTTCCCCGAAAACGGCCCCGACGCGGCCCCGGTCGGGTGCGAGGCGGTCCACGAACGCGCTCCCAACAGCTTCCGCCCGCCCGACACCCCTCCCCCCGGGCCACCGCTGGAGCCCCTCGCCGGGCCACCTCCACCACCGACGCGACCGGACCCCTCCGCGGACGCGGATCGCGGCCGGCCCGCGCAGGGTGCTCCTGCTGACCCGAGGCCGGCGGCGGGTCGTGTTCCGCTTCTCGGCGAACGAGCGCTCCACGTTCCTCTGCAGGCTCGACCGCGGCCGCCCGACCCACTGTTCCTCGCCGCGCGCCTACAGGGTCGGCGCCGGCGCCCATGTCTTCCGCGTCACCGCCACCGACGCAGCCGGCAACTCCGATCCAAGCCCGGCGGTGCTCAGGTTCAGGGTCAGGCGACGCTAGCGGCCGCTGGACCCGAAGCCGCCGTCGCCGCGCGCCGTCTCCGTCAGCTCGTCCGCCTCGACGGCCTCGACCGAAGCGATCGGGGCGATCACCAGCTGCGCGATGCGGTCGCCAATCGCGATCCGAAAGGTCTCCGCCGGGTCGGTGTTGAGGAGCAGGACGCGGACTTCGCCGCGGTAGCCGGCGTCGATCATGCCCGGGCTGTTGACTAGTGCGATCCCATGCTCTCGGGCCAGGCCCGAGCGAGGCAGGACAAGGCCGGCGTGCCCCTCCGGCACCTCGATCGCGATCCCTGTCCCGATGCTCCAGCGCTCGCCCGGCCCGAGGTGAGCGGCCTCGCAGGCGCATAGGTCGAGCCCCGCATCGCCCTCGTGGGCTCGCTGCGGCAGCCGCGCCTCCTCGTTCAGCCGCTTCGTCCTCAGTTCCACGGCTGGGAATCTAACCGGCTAGAGGACCGCGAGATCGTTGAACCTATGGAGCTCGGCGATCGGCACCCGCGCGTGGACGAGCACGCCATCGTCGCGCTCGGTGCGCTCGAGGTCGCCGGCGACCTCGTGGAGCTCGTGCAGGCGCGCCCCCTCCTCGTAGGGGATCAGCAGCTCGACCTCGGCGAGGGTGTCCTCGAACGCCCGCTCGATCGCCTCGCGCAGCCGGTCGAGGCCCTCGCCGTCGCGGGCCGAGACCAGGACCGCGTCGGGATGGTCCATCAGCGCCTCGCCGCGCGCGTCCTCCTCCAGCAGGTCGGCCTTGTTGAGGACCAGCAGCCGCGGCTTGTCGCCGGCCCCGATCTCCTCCAGCACCTCGTCGACCGCCCGCATGTCGGCCGCCCGGCGCTCCTCCGGCGCCGCCGCGTCGACGACGTGGAGGATGAGGTCGGCGACGACCGTCTCCTCGAGCGTCGCCTTGAAGGCCTCGACGAGCTGATGGGGCAGCTTCTCGATGAACCCGACGGTGTCGGTCAGCAGGTAGTTGCGGCCGGAGAGCTCGAAGCTCCGGGTCGTCGGGTCGAGGGTGTGGAAGAGGCGATCGCCGACGCCGACGGTGGCGCCGGTCAGCGCGTTCAGCAGCGTCGACTTGCCGGCGTTGGTGTAGCCGGCGAGGGCGACCCGCGGCACCGAGGAGCGATCGCGGCGGGCGCGCATCACGCCGCGGTTGCGCTCGAGCCCTACCAGGCGTCGTTTCAGGGCCGAGATGCGGTTGCGGGCCAGCCGGCGGTCGGTCTCGATCTGGGTCTCGCCCGGGCCTCGGGTCGGGGCGCGGGTGCCGATCCCGCCGTCGAGGCGGTCGAGATGGGTCCACAGCCCCCGCATCCGCGCCATGTTGTACTCGAGCTGGGCGAGCTCGACCTGGAGCTTTCCCTCGGCCGTGTGAGCGTGGTCGGCGAAGATGTCGAGGATCACCGCGGTGCGGTCGATCACCGGCACGTCGAGGGTCGCCTCGAGGCTGCGCTCCTGCCGCGGCGCCAGCTCGTCATCGCAGGCGACGACGTTGGCGCCTGACTCGGCGATCGCCGCCTTCAGCTCGGTCATCTTGCCCTTGCCGAAATAGCGGTCGGGATCCGGCTTGGCTCGGCGCTGGACCATCTCGCCGGCCGTCGCGACGCCGGCCGTCCGCAGCAGCTCCTTCAGCTCCGCCAGCCCGTCGCCATTGCTCGGCTCGCCGTCGACGATGCCGATCGCGAGCGCGCGCTGACGCGCGCGGGAGTTGGTCAGGCCGGCGCCGTTCTGGCTCGGGTCCATCACCCCAGGATAGGCTTCCCAACCGTGAAGGTCTTCGTTACGGGAGGCACGGGCTTCATCGGCGGCGAGGTCGTGCGGCAGCTGCGCGATCGCGGCGATGAGGTCGTCTGCCTCGTCCGCAACCCGAAGAAGGGCGAGAGGCTCGCCGCGATCGGTTGCGAGCTGGTCGAGGGCGACCTCACCGACGGCGAGGCGATTCGCGCCGGGCTCGAGGGCTGCGACGCGGCGATCCACGGCGCCGCGATGTACGAGGTCGGGATCCCGGCCTCCCAGCATCCGGCGATGTACGAGGCGAACGTGACCGGGACCGAACGGGTGCTGGAGGCCGCGCTCGACGCGAAGACGCCGCGGATCGTCCACGTCTCGACCTGCGGGGTGTTCGGCGACACCCACGGCGAGGTCGTCGATGAGACCTACGAGCACCCGGGCGACGATTTCACCTCCTACTACGAGGAGACCAAGGTCGAGTCGCACCGGATCGCGAAGCGGATGATCGAGGAGGACGGCCTGCCCTGCATCATCGTCCAGCCGGGTGGCGTCTACGGCCCCGGGGACACCTCGCAGGTGGCAGACCTCGTCGACCAGCTGCTGGCCGGGAAACTGCCCCTGATCCCGCTCCCCGACCTCGGCGTCTGCATGACCCACGTCGAAGACATCGCCGGCGGGATCCTGCTCGCGATCGACAGCGGCCGGCCCGGCGAGATCTACGTCCTCAGCGGGCCGACGACGACGATGCGCGAGGCGATCGAGACAGTCGCCCGGGTCGCCGGCCGCAAGCCGCCGAAGCACGCGGTCCCCACCCCTCTGCTCAAGGCTCTGATCCCGGTCGGGCCGCTGGTCGGCAAGCTGATGAACCAACCGCCCAACCTGCGCGAGATGATCTCCTCCGCCGACGGGGTCACCTTCTGGGCCAGTCATGAGAAGGCGACTCGCGAGCTCGGCTACGAGCCCCGCGGCCTCGAAGAGGGCCTTCGGGAGACGCTCGAAGCCGAGGGCAAAATCCCCGCCGCGGCCTGAGCGCCGGCCCGATGCGAGCAATCGACGTCCTCCACCTCGGGCGGCCGCATGTGATCTGCTGCTGGGAGGTCGACGGCGCCCTCGTCGACCCGGGCCCCGAGTCCTCCCACGAGAACCTGATCGCCGCGCTCGGGGACGAGGAGCCGCGGGCGATCGTCCTCACCCACATCCACCTCGACCACGCGGCGGCGACCGGTGCCCTGGTTCGGCGCTGGCCGGACATCGAGGTCTACGTCCACGAGCGCGGCGCTCCGCATCTGATCGACCCCTCGCGCCTGCTGGCCAGCGCCGAGCGCCTCTACGGCGACCAGATGGAACGCCTCTGGGGCGAGATCGTCCCCGTTCCGGAGGCAAACGTGAGGCCGCTGGGCGGCGGTGAGACCGTGCTCGGAATGCGGGTGGCCTACGCCCCCGGCCATGCCTCGCACCACGTCTGCTACCTGCACGAGGAGAGCGGGACCGCTTTCGTCGGCGACATCGCCGCGGTCCTGATACCCGGAACCGACCTGATCGTCCCTCCCACTCCACCGCCCGACATCGACATCGAGGCCTGGGAGGACTCGATCGGGATCGTCGAGGGGTGGCGGCCGGAGCGGCTCGCCCTCACCCACTGGGGGCCGGTCGAGGACCCCGGTGACCACCTTGCCGCGGTGCGCGAGCGCCTGCGCGAGGAGGCGGAGCTGGCGCGCGACCTCGACGAGGTGGCCTACGAGGCTCGCCATCGGAAGCTGGTCGCCGAGAGGGTCGCCGATCCCGAGACCGCTGCGGTGCTCCTGCAGGCGGTCCCGCCCGAGTACCAGTGGCGGGGCCTGGATCGCTACTGGAGCAAGCGTCAGCCCGCGGACTGAGGCTGCGGCGCGCCGCCGAGGCGCCGCGCCGCCCAGACGGTGAGGCCTGCCAGCCAGGCGAGGGTGAGGAAGGCGCCGAGGACCAGGTTCATTTCGCCGCCCGGCGCGATGAAGCCGCTGGTGCCGAATGTGGTGATCGTCTCGACCGCCTGCTCGAGGAAGGCGATCGCACCGAGCACGGTGAGCCAGCGCGGGATCAGGGGGTCGGCGCCGAGGCCGAGAACGGTGACCGACCCGATCATCGTCATCGTCGCCCCGGTGAGCACCGGGCCCCAGAAGAGCTCGACGTCATAGACGGTGCGGGCGGTCGCGGGATCCAGCGATGCGGGGTGGAGTGCAAGGCCTCCCCAGATCCAGGCCGCGATGACGGTCTCGATGATGAACGCGGCGGCACCGAGGAGGAAGACGTTCCCGTTCGGCCCCGGGAGCAGCTCGCGAACCATCCCGGCGAAGACGGCCAGGGCAAGCGCCCCGAAGGTCGCCGTCCAGGCGTCGGTGCGGGCGGCGTCGCGGTGGTCGGCGAACCAGGCGGCGACGGTCGCCGGCGAGTCCGTCGCGTCGGGCGGCGAGCCGAGCGCGATCGCCCCGACGAGGTAGAGGATGCCGGCCGCCACGGCGGCAAGGACGAGGGCCCGAGCCTGGGTCATCGGCGCCGGATTCGGCGTCGCGCCGCGTTTCCTGCCTAGGCGAGGTGCTCGCGGAGGCGCTCGACGGCCTCCGTGATGCGGTCGTCGCCGGTCGTCAGAGAGATCCGAAAGAAGCCCTCGCCGCTCGGCCCGTACATCGAGCCGGGCGAGACGACGACCGCGGCCTCCTCGAGGACCAGCTCGGCGAAGGAGGTCGAGGTGTGGCCCTCGGGCACGGGCGCCCATACGTAGATCGTCCCCTTCGGCGCCTGGACCTCGACTCCGATCTCGCGCAGCGCGCCGACGACGAGGTCGCGGCGGCGGGCGTAGGTCTCGTTCATCCGCTTGAGCGGTCCCGAGGGCCCGCGCAGCGCCGCGACCCCGGCGAGCTGGACCGCCTCGAAGAGGCCGGAGTCGACGTTTGTCTTGAGCCGCCAGTAGGTCTCGATCGCTTCCGCGTTGCCGAGGATCGCGGCGCATCGCCAGCCGGTCATGTTGTAGCCCTTGGAGAGCGAGAAGACCTCGACCCCGACGTCCTTGGCGCCCGGCGTCGCGAGGAAGCTCGGGGCGACGTAGCCGTCGTAGGTGGTCTCCGAGTAGGCGTTGTCGTGGACGACGAGGATCTCGTGCTCGCGGGCGAAGGAGACGACGAGCTCGAAGAAGCCGTCGGGAACGACGGCGCCGCTCGGGTTGTTCGGGTAGTTGAGGAACATCAGCCGCGCCCGGGCCGCGGTCTCGGCGGGGACGGCGCTGAGGTCGGGGGCGAAGCCGAGCTCGGGCACCAGCGGCAGCAGCTCCGGCGTTGCCCCGGCCAGGATCGGGCCGCCCGTGTACACCGGGTAGCCGGGGTCGGAGGCGAGCGCCACCCCGCCCTGGTCGAGGAAGGCGAAGCAGAGGTTGTAGATGCACTCCTTGGCGCCGATCGCCGGGATCACCTCGCTACCGGGGTCGATCTCGACCGAGAAGCGCTCCCCGTAGAACTCGGCAAACGCCTCGCGGAACTCCTCGCGGCCGCGGTTGCTCGGGTACTTCTGGTTGCCGGGCTCGGCGACCGCCTCCTGCATCGCCTTGACGATGTGGGGGTATGTCGGCTCGTCGGGGTCGCCGATCCCGAGGCTGATCACGTCGATCCCCGCCTCGCGCTTGTCGGCAACCCGCCTCTCGAGCTCGGCGAACATGTACGGGGGCATCGCCTCGAGCCGTTTGGACGGGGCGGCGATGCCGGGCTTTGGCTCGGTGGCTGCCATCGCTGGAACCCTAGTCATCTATAGCTCGGCAAGGGCGCGGAGCAGCTCGGGCGCCAGCTCCCCGGCGCAGACCGGCTCCGCCCAGCCGGTCAGCGTCACGTCAAGTTGATCGGAGACCTCGACCAGGAGGTCGCCGCCGTCGAGGGTGACCGTGATCGGGCTCGGGGCGCCGCCGATGACGGCGGTCACCGCGGCGCCGCTCGCACCCGTCCCCGAGGAGAGCGTCTCCCCCACCCCGCGCTCGAAGATCCGCGCCCTGACCCGGTCGCCGTCGATCGTCAGGAAGGAGACGTTGGTCCGGTTCGGGAACAGCTCACTGGCTTCGATCGCGGGGCCGATCTCGGCGAGGTCGAGCTCCTCCAGTTCGTCCGCGTCGACGACGATCGCGCACTGCGGGTTGCCGATCGAGACGTGCTGGAACGACCACTCGCGGCCCCCCGACCCGACCGTCCCCGTCCCATCGGCGGGCCCCAAGGGGTAATCCTTGGACGCGGTCGTGGCGCGTCCCATCTCGACCCGGCAGGTCCGCTCGGAGGTGATCGTCGGCGTGATCGGCCCGGCGGCGGTTCGGATCGAGAAGGTGTCCACGTCGGTCCAGCCGTTGCGGCGCAGATAGAGGATCGCCTCGCGGGCGCCGTTGCCCGAGAGCTCGGCCTCTGATCCGTCGGGGTTGAAGATCCGCAGGTCGGCGACGAAATCGGGGTCCTCGCTTCGCGCGAGCAGCAGGACCCCGTCGGAGCCGACCCCGAGGTGGGGGTCGCAGAGCCGCGCCACACGGCCTGCACTCAGCTCCCAGGGAAGCCCGTCGGCCTCGAGGATCAGGTAGTCGTTGCCGAGCGCCTGCCACTTCTCGAATCGCATCGGCGCAGACTAACTGGGCAAATGGGTGGCGGTGCAGGCGAAACGTTGTGCAGGTAGAACGGTTGAAAGGGCGATGGGGCTTCTACGGACACGCACGGCTGTCGCGCTGATCGCTGCCTCCCTGGGCCTCAGCGCACTCTCGGCCACCATGCCGGCCGCCGCGAGCGCCGGGGGCAGCGGCGGCCGGATCTGCAGCTCCAGCGGCCCCGACGTTTGCCCGGCCGGCGGCGTGGGACGGCCCCGGCTGACCGTGCGCGCGGACGGAGCCTCGAGCTCGGCGCTGGCGCCGCCCCCAGCCGAGGGGACCGTGGCCGCCGGTCCGGCGATCTTCACCGGATACGGGTTTGACGCCTGCACCGCCCCATCGTCGCGGTCGATGCGGGCCTGGCGGGAATCGTCGCCCTTCGAAGCCATCGGTGTCTACATCGGCGGTCGCAATCGCGGTTGCACACAGCCGAACCTGACCGCGGGCTGGGTCGGCGAACAGGTGGCCATCGGGTGGCATCTGATTCCCCTCTACGTCGGCCTGCAGGCACCGACCTCGAGCTGCACGTCGTGCGCGGATCTCGACTCGAGCTTCGCCGCCGCCGAGGGAGAAGCCGAGGCCGAGGACGCCGTCGCCGACGCTGCGGCGATCGGGATCGGGCCCGGAAGCCCGATATACCACGACATGGAGAGCTACACGAGGACCGCCACCGCCACGGCGTCGACGATGACGTTTCTGGCCGCCTGGACCCAGCGCCTGCACGAGCTGGGCTACGCATCCGGCGTCTACAGCTCGAGCGCGTCGGGCATCGTCGACCTCGGCCGCCGCTGGGGGACGAGCTTCACCAGCCCGGACGACATCTGGAGTGCGGACTGGAACGGACGCGCCGACACCGAAGACCCGAACCTCCCCGCCGAGGCCTGGCCGAACCATCAGCGGATCCACCAGTATCGCGGCGGCCATGACGAGGTCTGGGGCGGCGTGCGGATCAACATCGACAGCAATTTCGTCGACGCGATGACCGCCGGTGCGGCTACGCCGACGGTGCGGACGCTGCCGCCGCTGACGATTTCCGGCGTCTCGGTCTCCGGGCGAGCGCTGAGGGTGAGCGTTCGATGCGGATGGTCGGCCGACCTCATCTGTCCCGGCCAGATCCGCCTCCGGACCAACGTCCGCACGAAGGCCCGCGGGCTGGGCAGGATCGGAGTGGCGACGAAGACCTTCAGACTGCGAGGCGGCAGCTCACACAGGTTCACCGTCCCCCTCGACTCTCGCGGGCGGCCCCTACTGGCGCAGCGCGGGAAACTGCGGGCACAGCTACTGGTCGCGATTCCGGGCGCTCGCAAGACCCGGGCGGTCCTCTTCCCTTAGCGAGCGCGCGATCTCCTCGGCCAGGTCGGCATCCTCCCGGCAGCCGCGGTCGATCCAGGTCAGGTTCGGGATCTTCCGCATCCAGGTGATCTGGCGCCGCGCGTAGTTGCGCGACCGCTTCTTCATCCGCTCGACATCGCCGCCGGTCAGCTCGTCGAAGCCGAGTGCCTTTCGTGCGGTGCGCGAGGGGCCCGCGGCCTCGGCCCGCAGCACCTCCTCCTCGGCCCCGCCGGCGACGATCGCCTCGGTGCGGGCGTCGATCCTCTCGTAGAGGGCCTCGCGGTCCATGTCGAGGCCGAAGATGCGGGTCGGGTGGCGGGTGTCGGCCGACCACAGCTCGGAGTCCTCGGTTTCGGGCGGCACCCGTACCAGCGAGAGCTCGGCGATCGCGGCGCGCAGGTAGAGGCCGGTCCCGCCGACGACGATCGGCCGCCTGCCGGCCTCGAGCGCGCTGTCGATCTCGCGATGGGCGAGCCGCATGTAGTCGCCGACCGAGAACGGCTCGTTGATCGGGACGAAACCGATCAGCCGGTGCTCGAGCCGCGCCCGCTGCTCGGCGCTCGCCGCCCCGGTCAGCACCTCCAGCCCCTCATAGACCTGCAACGCGTCGCAGGAGATCGCGACCGGGTCCTCCCCCCGCCCCCGCAAAAGCTCCGCGACGGCAATCGCCACCCCCGTCTTCCCCACCCCCGTCGGCCCGAATATCGCGATGACCTCCACGCGCTAATGATCGGCTTGTGCCGAAGGCTGAGCCAGAACTGGCTTTGCGGCCACCCCGCTCAGCGTGGTCGAGGTGGCGGATTCGATCTCGACCGGGATGAGGTCGCCCGGGCTGGCGATCCCGTCGAAGTTGACCGTCTTGTTGTGGCGGGTCCGCCCCCGCAGCCGCGCCGGGTCGGTTCGGCTCGGGCCCTCGACGAGCACCTCCATCTCGCGCCCGACGAAGCGCTGGGTCCTCTCGTTGGCGCGCCTCTGGACGAGCTCCACCAACCTCCCCATTCGCTCGCGCTTGACCGGATGCGGGACCTGCTCGCCCATCGTCGCCGCCTCCGTCTCGCGGCGCGGCGAGAAGACGAAGGTGAAGGCGCCGTCGTAGCCGACCTCGTCCACCACCTCCAGCGTCTGCTCGAAGTCGGCCTCTGTCTCGCCCGGGAAGCCGACGATGATGTCGGTCGTGATCGCGCAGTCGGGCACGTGCTCGCGGATCAGGGCGACGCGGTCCAGGTAGCGACGCCGGTCGTATGTGCGCCGCATCCGTTTCAGCACCGCGCTCGAACCCGACTGCAGCGGCAGGTGAATGTGCTCGCAGAGCGAGGGAAGATCGGCGTGCGCCCTGATCACGTCCTCGCGCATGTCCTTCGGATGGGGGCTCGTGTAGCGGACTCGCTCGATCCCATCGATGGCGTCGATCCGCCCGAGGAGCTCGGAGAACCCGACTCGCGACCCCGGCGGCAGGTCGCGCCCGTAGCTGTTGACGTTCTGGCCGAGCAGCGTCACCTCGAGCACGCCCTCGGCGGCGAGCGCCTCGACCTCGGCAACGAGCTCGTCGGGGTCGCGGCTGACCTCTCGGCCCCGGGTCGAGGGGACGATGCAGTAGGAGCAGCGGCAGTTGCAGCCCTGCGAGATCTGCAGCCAGCCCTGGAACTCGCGCTCGCGATGGGCCGGAAGGTGGCCGGAGAAGTCCTCGAACTCGAAGTAGCCCTGGGCGCCGATCGAGTCGGAGGTCAGGAACTCGGCGAGCTTGTGGATCTGGCCGGGGCCGAAGGCGACGTCGACGAACGGGAAGCGCCTGAAGACCTCGTCCTTGACCGACTGCGCCCAGCAGCCGCCGACCCCGACCACCCGATCCGGGAATTCGGACTTCAGGCGCTTCGCCTCGCCGAGGTGGGCGATGAAGCGGTTGTCGGCTGACTCGCGGATCGAGCAGGTGTTGAAGAGGATCACGTCGGCGTCCTCGCGCGCCGGCGCCTCGCGGTAGCCGAGCGAGTCGAGCATCCCCTGCATCCGCTCGGAGTCGTGCACGTTCATCTGACAGCCGAACGTGGTGACGTGGTAGCTGGGCTTGGCGCGCTCAGCGCTCATGCGCCCAGCGTAGCTACTGGGCCTCGAGGGCCTGCCCCTCCTCATTTTCCGCTTCTTCTGAGCCCTTCTGGAGCTCGGCCGACCGATTCTTCTCCTCGTCCTGGGAGTGGAGTACGCCGAACGTCGTGGTGCACCCGATCAGAGCGATGAACCAGAGCGCGACGATCGGCGCCGCCCGCCCGGGGAATTTCTCGACTTTGAGCCCGATGAAGCTGACGGTCACCGCCGATCCGGCAAGGACGCTGCCGCAGACGTAGAAGAGGGTTGCGTTATCCACGGCGCGGAATCCTACCCGCCCCGAACTCAGGCCGCTTTGGCCTCCTCGGCCGCAGCAACCGGCTCGGCGGGGGCCTTGGGGGGAGCCGCATTGTCGGCGCCGAGCCCGAGCGCCGTCCGGATCTTGGCCTCGATCTCAGTCGCGATCTCGGGGTTGTCGGCGAGGAACTGTTTGGCGTTGTTGCGCCCCTGGCCCAGCCGCGTTTTCCCGTAGGAGAAGAAGGCGCCCGACTTCTGGACCAGGTCGTTCTCGATCCCGAAATCGAGCAGGCCACCCTCGCGCGAGATGCCCTGGCCGTACTCGATGTCGAACTCGGCCTGGCGGAAGGGCGAGGCGACCTTGTTCTTGACGACCTTGACCCTGACCCGGTTCCCGACCGCCTCGGTCCCCTCCTTGAGGGTCTCGATCCGGCGGATGTCGAGCCTCTGGGAGGAGTAGAACTTCAGCGCCCGGCCCCCCGGCTGAGTCTCCGGCGAGCCGAACTGGACGCCGACCTTTTCGCGGATCTGGTTGGTGAAGAGGCAGACGGTGTTGGTGCGGTTGAGGTTGCCGGCCAGTTTGCGCATCGCCTGCGACATCAGGCGGGCCTGGAGGCCGACGGTGGTGTCGCCGATCTGGCCGTCGAGCTCGGCTTTCGGGGTCAGCGCCGCGACCGAGTCGATCGCGACGACGTCGATCGCCGCCGAGGCGATCAGCCGGTCGGCTATCTGCAGAGCCTGCTCGCCGTAGTCGGGCTGGGAGACCAGCAGCTCGTCGGTGTCGACTCCGATCGATCGCGCGTAGGACGGGTCGATCGCATGCTCGGTGTCGATGAAGGCGCAGATCCCTCCGCGCTCCTGGGCCTCGGCGATGATGTGGTAGATCAGCGTAGTCTTGCCCGAGGACTCCGGGCCGAAGATCTCGACGATCCGGCCGCGCGGCACGCCGCCGATGCCCAGCGCCAGGTCGAGTGCGAGCGCCCCGGTCGGGATCGCCTCCACCTTGACCGTGCTGTCGGCGCCGAGGCGCATCAGCGCGCCCTGCCCGAAGTCGCGCTCGATCTGCGTCACGGCCGCTGCCAGCGCCGCGTCTTTCGCCTTGGCATCCTTCGCCGAGGCGTCCTTCAAAGTCGCTTTCTTGTCTGCCATCTCTTTCACCTCACTGCCGCCCATTCGCGGGCAGCTCGACTTGCGCCAGTGGGGTGTACTGCGCACCCTGTGGCTGGAGTTGCGAACGGTAGAGCGTGATTCGGACGCCATCGAAGGGCTGCAGCAAATCCTCCGGCAGCGCTCCCGGGGCTCTTTTCACGAGTGCCGGGCGCTTCGAGCCCCGCTCCTCGCGACGCACCCGGGCGACGGTCACATGTGGCCAGAACGGGCGCTTCTCGGGCTCGTAGAGCCCGGCCTCGACCAGCCTCTCCTCCAGGCCCGCCTGAAGAGCCACCGCACCGGGCGAGTTCCCCGGCAGCGCGAACAGCCGCGGCCTCCCCCGGGGCGGCCGCGGGACAGGGTCGCCGAGCTCGATCCGGGGCGCCCGCCCGGCGGCGGCGCCGACGATCTCCCCGAGGAGCGGGATCCGCTTCTCGGGGAGGAAGCCGAGGAAGGCCAGCGTGATGTGCAGGCTCCCCTCGGCCACCGGCCGCAGCGAGGGGTCCGAGAGCTCCTCCCTCCCCCAGGCGGCGAGCGCGCCGCGCACGGGGCCCGGGAGGTCGAGGGCGACGAACAAACGCGCCCGTGGGCTCTTCAGGCGTTCCTTGGCCACCCCGCTGACGCTATGCCGTCAGCAGGCGCGAGACAACGCGCAAATGCAAGGAATCAGACTCAGAGTGAATGCTTCGGCTTCGCTCGCTGCGCAGAGAGTCAGATTGCGATGTTTGCTCGCTCCGCCTCAGAGCGGCGGCTCGCCGCCGGTCAGGAGCATCCGCAGCAGGTGCAGCCCGACCAGCGCCGAGCGTTCGCGGATGTCCTCGCGGCCGCCGGGGATGACCGGGTCGCGGGCGATCGCGGGCCCCTCGGCGAGGAGGGCGTGGAAGCAGACATAGCCGACCGGCTTCTCCTCGGTCCCGCCGTCGGGCCCGGCGATGCCGGTGATCGCCACCGCGATGTCGGCGCCGAACCGCTCGAGCGCCCCGCGCGCCATCGCCTCGGCGACCTCCGGCGAGACGGCCCCGTGGGCCGCGATCAGGGCCGGGTCGACGCCGAGCAGCTCCGCCTTCGCCTCGTCCGAGTAGGAGACGACGCCGCCGGCGAAGTATTCGGAAGCGCCGGGGACGTCCGTGATCCGGGCGGCCATCAGGCCACCGCTGCACGACTCGGCCAGGCCGAGCCTGCGGCCGGCGAGGAGCCTCGCCACCTGCGAGTCGATCGTCTCGCCGTCGAGGCTGAACAGATGGCGCTCGTGGCGGGCGCGCAGGCCCTCGCGCACCGCGTCGGCGGTGGCCGCGGCCTCGTCGCGGTAGCGCACCTCGACCTCGATCTCCCCGCGCCGCAGGCAGGTCGTGATCTCGACCTCGTCGAGGGCGACTCCGTCGCCCTCGATCTCGCGCAGGCTCTTCGCGATTTCGGACTCGGGGATGCCGAACATCCTCAGCGTGTAGCCGCGCAGCGGTGTCGCCCTCGCGAGGACCTCGCTCACCGGCTCGGTGGCGAGCGCCGCCGGCCACATCGGCTGCAGCTCCCGGGGCGGCCCCGGGAGGACGATCACGACCGTGCCGCCGGCCGGGACGACGAGCCCCGGGGCGGTGCCGATCGGGTCGAGCGGGGTTGCGCCCTCGGGGACGAGCGCCTGCTTGCGGTTCGCCTCGCGAACCGCCTCTTCGTCGAAGTTGAAGCGTCGCGCAAATCCGCGCAGGATCTCGGCGATCTTCTCCTCGACCTCTTCGTCGAGGAGCAGCTCGCGGCCGGCGAAGCGGGCGACGACCTCGGCCGTCAGGTCGTCGGCCGTCGGCCCGAGCCCGCCCGAGGTGACGATCAGGTCCATCCCCTCGCCTGCCATGAACCGGAGGGCAGCCTCGAGGTCGTCCGGGCGGTCGCCGACGATCAGGATGTGGGCGACGTCGACCCCGAGCCCGGCGAGCCGTTCCGATAGCCAGGGCCCATTCGAGTCGGCGATCGTCCCCGTCAGCACCTCGGTCCCGGTGACGACGATCCCGGCCCTCACCGCCAGCTCGCTCAGCTGCATTCGGGCCGTTCGCCTTCCTGCAATTCGGTCAGCCGCCCTTTTTCGTCGACCGAGAACCCGATCGGGCTGGACGATGGGGGCAGGTGGGCGGGGCTTCCGTCGATCTCCATTTCGACCGAGCCGTTGCCGAATGCGACCGAGAATTCCTTCGAGTGGAACGGCCCTTCCCGTTCCCCGGAGGCGAGGATCTGGCCGTTGATGACCGGTTCTTCGGCGGCGTCGAGGAGACAGACCCAGACTTCGTCGGTGGCTTCGAGGCTGACCGCGACGCCGGGCGCGACCGCCTTTGCCTTCGCGCCCTTCGAGTTCCCTTTCTTGGCCGCGGCGGAGCCGGACTTCTTGCTCGATGAGTCGTTGCCCCCGCTAGCGAGCCCGATCGCGATCAGGATCCCGATCAACGCGGCGACGACGACCACGAGCAGGACCCGGCCTCCGACGCCGGACCGCCCCCCCGATGAGCGGCGGGCGCTGAGGGCCGGCTCGACCCGCGCCGGAGCCCTCTCGGGGCCCGCCTTCGTCCCGGCCTCGGTTCGATAATCCTCGGCCAGCCGCTCGCCGTCGAGGCCGAGATAGGAGGCATATGTCTTGAGGAATGCGAGGACGTAGATCTCGCCCGGGAGGACGTCCCACTCCTCGTTCTCGAGCGCCCGCAGAAACCGCATCCTGATCTTGGTCGCGTCCTCGACCTCGGAAAGGTCGATTTTGCGACGATTTCTCGCGTCGCGGAGGGTGCTTCCTATCCCGGTCGACTCCACGCCGACATTGTTGCCGTTCGGCGGGAAAAGGCCCTACTCGGCGTCGACCGGCAGCGGCTCGCCCGCCTGGTCGTCGCTCAGAAAGCGGGGAAGGTCGGCCTGCGTGATCAGCACCTGGCGCGGTTTCGACCCCTCGTAGCCGGAGATCACGCCGCGGCGCTCGAGCATGTCGATCAGGCGCCCGGCGCGCGTGTACCCGACCCGCAGCCGGCGCTGGATCATCGAGACCGAGGCGGTCTCGGTCTGGACCACTAGCTGGATCGCCTCGTCGAGCAGGTCGTCGCGGTCGGGGTCGAACTCCTCGTCCGATCCCCCCTCGGAGACCTCCTCGCGGGCCTCCAGCAACTCGGCCTCGAACTCGGGTTCCCCCTGCTTGGCCCAGTGGCCGGTGATGTGCGCGATCTCCTCCTCGGAGACGAAGGCTCCCTGGATCCGCTGCAGCTTCGAGGTTCCCGCTCCGCGGAACAGCATGTCGCCCTGGCCGAGCAGGGCCTCGGCCCCGCCCTGGTCGAGGATCACCCTGGAGTCGGTCTGCGAGGAGACCGCGAAGGCGATCCGGGCCGGGATGTTGACCTTGATCGTGCCGGTGATGATGTCGGTCGAGGGCCGCTGGGTCGCGAGGACGAGGTGGATGCCGGTCGCCCGCGACTTCTGCGCGAGCCGGATGATCGAGTCCTCGACTTCGGCCGGGGCGACCATCATCAGATCCGCGAGCTCGTCGATCACGCAGAGGATGTGGGGCAGCGGCGGCTCCCCCTTTCTCGCCCGCGCCCGGTTCAGCTCGCCGAGGTTGCGGCAGCGGGCCTCGCCCATGATCCCGTAGCGGCTCTCCATCTCGCCGATCAGGTTGGAAAGCACGTTTGCGGCAAGACGCGGCGAGGTGACGACCGGGGTCAGCAGATGCGGGACGTGCTCGTAGTGGTTCAGCTCGACCTGCTTGGGGTCGACGAGCACGAGGCGGACGTCGTTCGGCGACGCCTGCATCAGGATCGAGGAGAGGATCGCGTTGACGCAGCCCGACTTGCCCGACCCGGTCGTCCCGGCGACGAGCACGTGCGGCATTTTCGCCAGGTCGGTCCAGACCGCATTGCCGTCGATCCCCTTGCCGAGCCAGGCGACCAGCGGCGAGGTCTTGTCCGGCCGGCTCGCGTAGATGTCCCCGAGTCGGACCATGCGGCGCCGCGAGTTCGGCACCTCGACACCGACCGCCTGCTTGCCGGGGATCGGGGCGAGAATGCGGATGTCGGTCGAGGCGAGAGCGTAGGCGAGGTCGTTGGTGAGCTCGGTCACTTTCTTGACCTTGGTCCCGGGCGCCAGGCGCAGCTCGTAGCGCGAGACGTGGGGACCGCTGACGATCCCGACGATCTTCGCCTCGACCCCGAAGTGTCCGAGGGTCTCGACCAGCTTGCGGCCGACGGCGTCGTGGTCGCGCGGGTCGGGCCCTTTGTCGGCGGCACGGCCCTTCTCGAGGACGTTCGCGGGCGGCGGCCGGTAGTCGATCTCCTCCGAGGTGGTGACCCCCCGGGGCTTGCCCATCGGGGTCAGAGCCGGCGTTTCGGTCGTCGGAGCGCCCTCCTCGGGGTCGGCGACAGTCTCGGGCTCCTCGACCGGCTCAGAGCTCGCCTCTGCCTCGGCGACGTCGTCGTCGAAGCTTCCGATCGCGACCGTCGGCTCGAAGTCCTCCTCGTCGGGGTATGCGCTCATCACGTCGGTCGGGCCGGCCTGGGTCTCGAACCCGTCGCCGACGCGCTCGCGCTCCTCGCGGGCCCTGACCACGGTCTCGGCCACGCCGCGGCCGCCGACCACGACCCCGCGCGCGCCGCGGCCGAAGCCGCGCAGGATCGTCCCGATCGAGGTCCCCGTCACCAGCACGACCCCGACCACGAGCATCAGGACGGTGAAGATCCGGGCGCCGACGTCACCGACCAGGTAGGTGAGCGCGGTTTCGATCCCGTAGCCGACCTTGCCCCCTTCCCAGCCGAAGAAGAGGACGAATGCCAGGTAGACGCCGGCGGCGATCAGGAACAGCCCGATGATGTCGAGGTGGCGCTGCTCGAGCGCCTGCGGCAGGCGCGGTCGCGGCACCCGTGCTTTGCCGCCCTTCGCCTTCGATTTCGGGCGCCGTTTCCCCCCGCGCCGTTTACGCACGAACATGAGATGAGCTTCGACGCCGGCCCCCGCTCCCCTGCGAGGGCCTAAATTCGCTCTAAAACAAAGGGTAGATCGCCATTTGCGGGGCTAACATCGTTGCTCGATGCTGACCGATGGAGCAGAAGCGGGCGGCCGTGTCCTCGTGGTCGAGGACGATGAGGACATCGCCGATGTCCTCCGGCGCTCGCTGCGCAACGAGGGATACGACGTCCGCACCTCCGCCGACGGGATCGACGCGCTCGACGTCGCGGCGGGCTTCGTGCCCGACATCGTCGTCCTCGATCTCGGCCTGCCGCGGCTCGACGGCGTCGAGGTCTGCCGCCGGCTGCGGGCCGACAGCGACGTGCCGATCCTGATGCTGACCGCCCGCAGCGAGACCGAGGACCGGGTCGGCGGCCTCGACAGCGGCGCCGACGACTACCTGGTGAAGCCGTTCGAGCGCAAGGAGCTCCTCGCCAGGATCCGGGCCCTCCTGCGCCGCCGTCCGCCGCGTGGCTCGGCTTCGATCGAGGTGGCCGACCTCACCCTCAACCCGGACACCCGCGAGGTGCGCCGCGGCGAGCGCGAGATCGAGCTCACCAACCGCGAGTTCGAGCTGCTCGAGCACCTGATGCGGAACCAGCGCCTGGTCGTCTCCCGCGAGCGCCTCCTCGACGAGGTCTGGGGCTACGACCCGACCGCGGCGACGAACACGATCGACGTCTTCATCTCGAACCTGCGCCGCAAGCTGGAGGAAGGCGGAGAGGCTCGTCTCCTGCACACGAAACGCGGCGCCGGCTACGTCCTGAAGGCGTAGGCGTGAGCGCCAGGATCACCCGCCTCCGCCCACGAAACTGGCCGGTCCGCTGGCGCCTTGCGGGCACCTCGGCCGGGCTGACGCTGGCGATCCTGGTCCTCTTCGG
Source organism: uncultured Solirubrobacterales bacterium (assembly GCA_963737575.1). GTDB lineage: Bacteria > Actinomycetota > Thermoleophilia > Solirubrobacterales > 70-9 > VRUE01. Next base: position 301,687 of record CAVTTJ010000009.1, on the reverse strand, counting down.
GGTGATCATCGGCAACCTCGCCGCGCAGCGGATCCGCGACGACTTCAACCGCGAGATGCAGCAGGCCGTCGCCACGCTCTCCTCGCAGGTCCAGATCGTCGACACGATCACCAATACCCTGATCGTCCGCGAGCCGGATCTCGGCGACTTCACCAGCCCCAACGACGCGACCGCCCGGATATTCGACTCCCACGGCGCGCTCCTCGAAGCCAGCCCCGGTGCGGTCGACCTCGGCCCGCCCTCCCTCGGAGTCCACCATGTCGGCGACACGCGGGTGGTGACGGTGACCCTCCGCAGCGGCCAGACCGGGCGGGTCGCCGGCTACGTCCAGTACGGGCGCGACGAAGGGCACATCGACTCGACGATCGACCGCCTCTGGGTCTTCATCGCCGCCGGCGTCCTCGGCGCGACCCTGCTCGCGGCATTCGCGGGCCTGGCGATCGCGGGCCGGGCGATGCGGCCGATCTCCTCTCTGACCGCGACCGCGCGCGAAATCAGCGACACCGGCGACCCCTCCCGCCACATGCCGGCTCCGAAAGCCGACGATGAGGTCGGCGAGCTCGCCGGGACCCTCGAGGAGATGCTGCGGTCGCTCGACGCGGCACGCTCCGAGCGCGAGACGGCAATGCGCAAACAGCGCGCGTTCGTCGCCGACGCATCGCACGAGCTGCGGACGCCGCTGACCAGCATCGTCGCCAACCTTGAGCTGCTCCAGGCCTCGCTCGAAGGCCCGGGGGACGACGAGGAGCGGGCCGTGGTCGACTCGGCGCTGCGCTCCTCCAACCGGATGAGCCGCCTGGTCGCCGATCTACTCCTGCTGGCACGCGCCGACGCCGGCCGCCCCGGCGCTCGCACCAAGTGCGATCTGGCCGAGATCGCGGGAAACGCGGCGGCGGAGGTTGCGCCGACCGTCGGCGAACGAGAGCTCCGGATCGAGAACGACCGGCCGCTGCGGGTGGAGGGCAGCCCCGATGAGCTGCATCGGCTGGTCCTCAACCTCCTCGACAACGCGGTCCGCCACACCCCCCCGGGGTCGCGGATCGACCTCCGACTCCACGCCGCCGGCCGCGACGCGGTCCTCGAAGTCGGCGACGATGGCCCCGGCATACCGGCGGCCCTGCGGGAGGAGGTCTTCGACCGCTTCGTCCGTGGCGAGGGGCCGGCCGACACGGCCGCTCGCGCATCGGGCAGCGGGCTCGGCCTCGCGATCGTCCGCGCTGTGGCCACTTCCCACGGCGGCAGCGCCGTGGTCACAGAGCCGGGATCGGGCGGCTCCCTGTTCACGGTGCGGATACCGCTGAGCAAGTCTGAGCAGGGAATTAGCACGCCTTTAGGCCGGCTTTAGCAGGGCGACCTAGGTTCTGAGACGGACGAGACACACGCGGGCCCGCCTGGCCTCCCCAACGTCCCGGCGGGCCCGTTTTAATTTCCTGGCCCCCGTCCTGTTTTCTACTCGCGAGTATGGGTATCAAGCGCCTGTGAAGCCGATGCGGGAGGATCTTCCCCAAGGAGGAGGTGAGGCGCGGCCGCCTCGAGCTGTTCAAGCGCTACGGGAATCGCTGCGCGGGACTCGTCGATGGCGAGCGATGCACAGTGGCCGAGTCGGCTTGAAGAGCACCACATCGACTCGGACCCGCTGAACAACGACCCTGGGAACAGGGTGCCTGTCTGCAGGCCCTGTCACTTACGGGTTCAGGACGATCCCGCTTCTGAGTCTGCCCTCCCCAAACCCCCCGCAGAAGTTCCCTTTGCAGCATGATCGGGACATACTTCACCCATGCTGCTACTCGCAATGAACGACGCCAACCGCAAGGGCGGCATCTTGATCGTTCTTGCAGCGTTGATCCTTTTCGCCCTGCTGCTGGTTGTCGCCATCGCAGCCATCTCGCTCTCGGTCTCGTTCCGGCACTCGCGGCGTGTGATGCGCCAAGAGCGATCCGACCTCGACCAGCCCCTGCTGAGGATGGCTTCTGGGCGCCCTAGACCTCGACGATGACCGGCAGGATCATCGGCCGCACCCGGAGCTTCTCGTAGACGAGTTTCGCGATCGAATCGTGGAGGTCCTCCTGGATCAGGTGAACCTCGCGCGTTCCGGCCGCCGCTGCGTCTTCGATCGCGTCCTCGACGACGTCCTTCAGCTCCTCGACCAAGGTGTCCTCGTCCTCGAGGAAGGCGACCCCGCGCAGGATGACCTCAGGGTCGGCGACGACGTTCCCATCGTCGGATGAGATCGTCGCGACGACGATGAAGATCCCGTCGTCGGAGATCTCGCGCCGGTCGCGCAGGGCGACGTCGTCGGGCTCGCCGACGTTGACGCCGTCGACGTAGACGACTCCGGCGTGGACGTCCTCGCCGAAGCGGGCGCCGCCGCCGTCGATCTCGAGCGGCAGCCCGTTTCGTCCCTGGAAGATCCGGTCCTGCTCGATCCCGACGGCTTCGGCGAGGCCGGCATGCAGCCGGAGCCGCTGGTGGTCGCCGTGGATCGGCAGCACGTAGCGCGGTTTGGTCAGGTTGAGCATCAGCTTCAGCTCCTCCTGCCAGCCGTGGCCCGAGGCGTGGATCGGGGCGTCTCTCGCAGTCACGACCGAGGCGCCGATCTCATGGATGCGGTCGATCGTTTCGTTGACCGCGCGCTCGTTGCCGGGGACGGGCGTGGCAGAGAAGACGACCGTGTCGCCGCGCCGGAGCTCGACGTCGCGGTGGTCGTTGTTCGCCATCCGCCGCAGGGCCGAGAGCGGCTCCCCCTGGCTCCCGGTCGAGATCACGATCACCTTCTCGTCGGGGAAGTCTTCGATCTCGCGCGGCTGGATGAAGAGGCCCGACGGCGCCTCGGCGATCCCGAGACTGGAGGCGATGTTGAAGTTCTTGCGCATCGAGCGCCCGACCAGCGCGACCCGACGGTCGAGCTTCACGGCGGCGTCGATCGCCTGCTGGACGCGGTGGATGTTGGAGGCGAACGAGGTGACGATGATCCGCCCCTCGCAGTCTTTGAAGGTCTCCAGAAGCGCCGGCCCGACGCTCGACTCCGAGGGGGCGACGCCGGGGCGGTCGGCGTTGGTCGAGTCGCCGCAGAGCAGCAGCAGCCCCTCGCGCCCCAGCTCCGCGAGCCGCGAGATGTCGGCGGGGCGGCCGTCGACCGGGGTCTGGTCGAACTTGTAGTCGCCGGTCAGCAGCACCGACCCCAGCTCGGTGGTGAGGATGACCCCGCGGGCGTCGGGGATCGAGTGCGAGAGGTGGACCATCTCCATCTCGAACGGGCCGAGCCTGACGACCTCCCCTGCCGGAAGGTCCTTGAGCGGCGCGTCGGAGAGCTTGTGCTCGTCGAGCTTCGAGCGGACCATCGCGATCGTCAGCATCCCCCCGTAGATCACCGGCGGCTCGCCGATCTCGCGCAGGACGTACGGCAGGGCGCCGACATGGTCCTCGTGGCCATGGGTGAGGACGATCGCCTCGATGTCGTCGGCCCGTTCGCGGAGATAGGAGAAATCGGGCAGGACGAGGTCGATGCCGAGCATCTCCGCCGTCGGGAACATCAGACCGGTGTCGATGACGACGATCCGGCCGTCGTACTCGACGACGGTCATGTTCTTGCCGATCTCGCCCAGGCCTCCGAGCGGCAGGACGCGGAGAGTCTTCGCCATCGGCTAGCCCGCGACCGCTACGCCGACGCTGTCGAGCGCGGCCCGGATGACGTCTCGCTGCCCCTCGTCGGCGGGCACGAGCGGCAGTCTCAGGGCGTCGGTCGGGATCATGCCGGCCATCTCGAGAGCGGCCTTGATCGGGATCGGGTTCGTCGTCACCGAGAGCGCCTCATAGAGCGGCCTCAGGCCGTTGTCGATCTCGCGTGCGCGGTCGAGGTCGCCAGCCTGCGCCGCGTCCCAGATCTCCCGCATCTGGGGCCCGACCACCTGCGACGCGACGAGGATCCCCCCCGCCCCGCCGATCTCGAGCGTCCGCATGAACGAGTCGTCGTTCCCGGCCAGTACCGCAAGGCCGTCGATCAGCTGCAGCTCTTCGTCATTGGCCTGCTTCAGACCGATCACATTGTCGATCTCCGCCAGGCGGGCGAGGTCGCTTGGGGGCACGTTGACGACCACCCGCGAGGGGATGTTGTAGGCGATCAGCGGCAGGTCCGGCACGGCCGAGGCGATCGCCTCGAAATGGGCGACGATCCCGGCCGGGTTGGGCTTGTTGTAGTAGGGCGTCACGATCAGCGCCGCGTCCGCCCCGGCGTCGGCGGCGGCCTTGGTCAGCTCGATCGAGTGGCGGGTGTCGTTGGTCCCGGTCCCGCAGACGATCGTCGCCCGGTCGCCGACCTCCTCGACGATCGAGCGCAGAAGCAGGATGTGCTCGTCGTCGTCGAGCGTCGCCGCCTCGCCGGTCGAGCCGGCGACGACGATGCCGTGCGAGCCATGCTCGACGACGTCGGCTGCGAGCCTGCGGACCGCCGCATCGTCGACCGCGCCGCCCTCCTCGAAGGGAGTGGCCATCGCGGTGAGCACGCCTTCCAGTAGAGCCATCACAACCTTTCGTGCTTCGCTCGCGGCGCGAAGAACCAGATATGCACGCTTGCTCGCTCCGCACTCATCGTTTCGCAGCCTAGCTCAGAGCCTCAGAGCAAGTTCTCGAGCCCGACGGTGAAGCGATCGGACAGCCCGCCGACCCTCCGCACGGCCAACAGGACGCCGGGCATGAACGAGCTGCGGTCGATCGAGTCGTGGCGGACCGAGAGCGTCTGGCCCTCGCCGCCGAAGATGACCTCCTGGTGGGCGACGAGGCCCGGCAGCCGGACCGAGTGGATCGGTTGGTGGACGTTTCCTCCGGCGGCGTCGATCAGCTCCGCGGTCCGCTTCGCGGTCCCCGACGGCGCGTCGACCTTGCGGTCGTGATGGAGCTCGATGATCTCGCTCTCGGGCATGTGCTTCGCGATCAGCTGGGCCGCCTCCATCATCAGCACGGCGCCGATCGCGAAGTTGGGGGCGACGAAGCAGTTCGCTCCCGCCCCCTCCGCCGCCACTCGCAGGGCGTCGAGGTCGAACCCGGTCGCCCCGACCACGACGTGGACGCCGGCGTCGAGGCAGGCGTTCGCGTTCTCGAGCACCGTGGCGGGAGTGCTGAACTCGACGACGACATCGGCGTCGCCGAGGATCTCGGCGAGCTCGACCCCGAGGCTCGGGTCGGCCCGCCCGATCAGCTCCATGTCCTCGGCGCCCTCGACCGCTCCGCAGACCGTCGTCCCCATCCGCCCGGCGGCGCCAGAAACGGCAACGCGGATCACGGCGCCGCCCCCGGACGGGTGAGGGAAGGCCTGTCCATATCTGTGCCTTCTGGCCCGAACGGGAGCAGAGGAGGCGGCGCAACTGATGTCATGCCGCGGCGAGGGACTCGCTGACCGGGGCCAGGGCCATGCGGAAGCAGTCCTCGTCGGAGCCGATGCATGCCGCCGAGAGGCGCTCGGCGCCATAGAGCTCGGTCGCCAGCTCGGTCAGGTCCTCGACGGTGACGGCGTCGACTTTGGCGAGCATCTCGTCGAGGCTGTCGATCGGCAGCCCGAAGAGTGTCGCGCGCGAGATCCGCGTCATCCGCGCCGCTGTCGACTCGGAGGAGAGGACGAGGCGGCCCTTGACGCTCTCCTTGGCACGGGCGAGCTCCTCGTCGGACACCGGCTCGGAGCGCAGCCGCGCCAGCTCGGAGCCGATCACCGCGCACGCCTCCTCGACGTTGTCGGCGCGGGTGCCGACGTAGGTCGCGACCAGACCCGAGTCCGTGTACTGCTCGTTGTAGGAGCCGACCGCATAGGCGAGGCCGCGCTTCTCGCGCACCTCGCGGAACAGCCGCGACGAGGTCGAGCCGCCGAAGATCGCGTCGAGGACGGCGAGCCCGTAGCGTCGCTCGTCCTCGCGAACGATCCCCGGAGCGCCGAAGCAGATATGGAACTGTTCGGTGTCCTTCGGGTAGAAGCGGAACCGCGCCGAGGGCTCGACGGCGGCGCCGTTCGGGCCGCCGTCCCCGCCCTCGGAGGGGGAGACGAGCCGCTCCGCGAGCTCGACGATCCTCTCGTTGTCGATGTGGCCGGCGGCGCCGACGACCAGGTTGGCGCCCGTGTAACGGGCGCGGTGGTAGGCGGAGATGTCCGGCACCGGGATCGAGGCGATCACCTCGGCCTCGCCGAGTACCCGCCGCCCAAGGGGGTGCCCGCCGAAGACCGCGTCGGCGAGGATGTCGTGGACCCGGTCCTGCGGCTCGTCCTCGTACATCGCGATCTCCTCGAGCACGACGTCGCGCTCGGAGTCGATTTCGGGATAGGTCGGGGCGAGCAGCATTTCCGCCAGCAGCTCGAAGACCTCGTCGGTGTGCTCGTCGAGGAAGCGGGCGTGGAGGTGGGTCGTCTCCTTCCCGGTCGCCGCGTTGACCGAGGCGCCGAGGCCGTCGAAGCGCTCGGAGATCTCGATCGCCGAGTAGCGCTCGGTGCCCTTGAACAGGAGGTGCTCGAGGAAGTGCGAGACCCCCGCCTGGGCGGGGGTCTCGTTGCGGGATCCGGTCCGGACCCAGAGCCCGAGGGCGACCGAGCGGACCGAGGGGACCTCCTCGGTCGCGACCCGGACCCCCGAGCCCAGCTCCGTTTGCTTCGCCGCGCTCAAACTTCTAGCTAGTGACGGCGCTCGCGCTCGCGCCGGCGTCCCCGTCGCTCGCGATCGCCGCCGCCGTTGCGGCGCCCGCCGCTGTCCCCGGTGCCGACCGCCGCCAGTTCCTCGGCGGATTTGCCCGCTACGGAGGGGTCATCGGAGAGGCGGAGCCCGATCCGGCCGCGCTCGCGGTCGACCTCGACCACGGTGACGTCGATCACGTCACCGGCGCTGAGCACATCGTCGACCGAGTCCACCCTCTCCCCCGGTTTCACGTTGGAGATGTGGAGCAGGCCGTCGGTGCCCTTGACGAGCTCGACGAAGGCGCCGAACGTGGTCGTCTTCACGACCTTGGCGCCGTTGTAGCGGTCGCCGACCTCGGCCTCCTTGGTCATCGACTCGATTCGGGCCACGCAGGCTTCGACGAGTTCCCCGGTCGGCGCGTAGATCCGCACCGTGCCGTCGTCTTCGACGTCGATCTCCGCTTCGAACTCCTCGCAGAGGGCGCGGATCGTTTCGCCGCCTTTGCCGATCACGGCGCCGATCTTCTCCGGGTCGATCTTGATCGCTTCGATCCGCGGTGCGTGCTTGGAGAGCATCTCCCGCGGGCCGTCGATCGCCTCGGCCATCTTGCCGAGGATGAACTGACGACCCTCGTTGGCCTGGGCCAGCGCATCACTCAGAATGTCGAACGTGACTCCGGTGATCTTGATGTCCATCTGCAGCGCGGTGATCCCGTCGGCGGTGCCGGCGACCTTGAAGTCCATGTCGCCGAGGTGGTCCTCGACGCCGGCGATGTCGGTGAGGACGACGTAGTCGTCGCCCTCCTTGATCAGGCCCATGGCGACCCCGGCGACCGGCGCGGTGACCGGAACCCCGGCCGCCTGCAGGGCCATCGAGGAGGCGCAGACCGAGCCCATCGAGGATGACCCGTTGGACTCGAGCGTCTCCGAGACGACCCGGATCACATAGGGGAAGTCCTCTTCGCCCGGGATCGACGGCGCCAGCGCCCGCTCGGCGAGGGCGCCGTGGCCGATGTCGCGGCGCTTCGGGCCGCGCATGAAGCCGGCCTCCCCGACCGAGAACGGCGGGAAGTTGTAGTGGTGCCAGAACCGCTTCGTGGTCTGCAGCCCGAGGGTGTCGAGCCGCATGTCCATCCGCGTCGTCCCCAGCGCCACATTGGAGAGGATCTGGGTCTCGCCGCGGGTGAACAGCGCCGAGCCGTGGACGCGCGGGGAGATGTCGACCTCGGTCTCGATCGGGCGGATCTCGTTCTGGGCGCGGCCGTCGGGGCGCTTCTTGTCGACGGCGATCGCCTTGCGGATCGTGTCCTTCTCGATCGCGTCGAAGGCGGTGCCGACCTCGGCCTTCCGGTCGCCCTCGGACTCGGAATCGCCGTCCTCGGGCGCGTACTTGTCGACGACCTCTTCCTTGACCTTGTCGATCGCCTCGTAGCGCTCGAGCTTGCCCTCGGTGGCGATCGCGTCGACCAGGGCCTGGCCGTGGGAGGAGCGGATCTCGCTGAGCAGCCCCTCGTCGATGCTTGGGGCCTCGACCTCGAGCTTCTCCTTGCCCGCCTTGTCGGCGAGCTCCTGCATCGTCGCGCAGAGCTTCTTGATCTCGGAGTGGGCGATATCGAGGGCGTCGAGGATCTCGGCCTCGGTGACGCCGTCGGCGCCGGCCTCGACCATCAGGATCGCCTCGTCGGTTCCGGCGACGATCAGGTCCAATTCGAGCTCCTCGAGCCTCTCCTCGGGGGGGTTGACGACGAAGTCGCCGTCGAGTTTGCCGATCCGGACAGCGCCGACGTGAGCGGCGACCGGAACCGGTGAGATCGCGAGCGCGGCGGAGGCACCGTTCATCGCGAGGATGTCGTAAGGATGGACGTGGTCGACGGAGAGCGGGGTCGCGACGAGCTGGGTCTCGTAGTGCCAGCCCTTCGGGAACAGCGGCCGGATCGGCCGGTCGATCATCCGTGCGGTCAGCGTCGCCTTCTCGCCCGAACGGCCCTCGCGCCGGAAGAACGAGCCCGGGATCTTGCCCGCGGCGTACATCCGCTCCTCGACGTCGACGGTGAGGGGAAGGAAGTCGACATCCCTGAGATTTCCCATCGTCGCGGTGCAGAGGACCATCGTGTCCCCGGACTGGACCACGACCGCGCCGCTTGCCTGCCGCGCGAGCTTGCCCGTCTCGAAGGAGATCTGGCCATCGCCGACATCCACCGAGACGCGACTTACGTCAAACATGCTCATTTAATTTTTTACCTCCGGCCACACGGTTTGCGGCCATCTTGCGTTCAGAACTCTCGTTCTCTTTCGCGAGAGAGGGTACACGGCTGCCATCGGCGACGAGCGCGAGACCGCGGTTCCCGAAGTTTCCCCGGCGCAGAGACTAGGAGGCGGCAAGGGCGTCGAGGATCACCTGCGGTGCGGGCATCTCGGCCAGGCTCGGCGACTCGTATGTCCACGCGACGACGCCGTTCTCGTCGATCAGGACCAGGGTGCGGTTCGCCATCCCGACCTTTTCGACATATGACCCGTAGGCCCGGGCGACCTCGCCCTTCGGCTCGAAGTCGGCGAGCAGCGTCGTGTCGATACCGAGCTTTTCCTGGAAGGCCTTGTGGGCGAAGGGATGGTCGATGCTGATCCCGACCATCTCGACGTTCTTCTCGCCCAGCTGCGGCGCGATCTCCTGGTATGAGGAGAGCTGGTCGGTGCAGACCGAGCTGAAGTCGAACGGGTAGAAGACGATCAGGACCTTCTTCCCCCTGAAGTCGGCCAGCGAGACGTCGGCGCCGTCCTGGTCGCGAAGGGTGAAGTCGGGTGCCGGCTCTCCGGCCTCGATCATCGTCTAAGGCCGAGGTCCGCGACGAGGGCGCGGTAGCGCTCGAGGTCGGAGTGCTCAAGGTAGCGGAGCATGCGGCGCCGCTTGCCGACCAGCATCAGCAGGCCGCGGCGGGAGTGGTGGTCCTTGGCGTGGGTCCGCAGGTGTTTCGTGAGTTCGTTGATCCGCTCGGTCATCAGCGCGACCTGGACCTCGGCCGAGCCGGTGTCGCTGTCGCCGCGGCCGTACTTGCCGATCAGCTCGCTCTTCTGCTCTTTCGTGAGCGTCATCGCGGGGTGAAGCTAGCACAGACCTGCTTCGCGTCCTCGACATCGATTCGCATCTGGGCGATCAACTCCTCGACCCCGGCAAAGCGCTTCTCGCCGCGCAGGCGCTTGACGAACGCGACCCTCAGCATCGTCCCGTAGAGGTCCTCCTCGTGGTCGATCAGGTAGGTCTCGATCAGGACCCCGCGCCCGGTGTCGAAGGTCGGGCGGATGCCGACGTTGACCGCCGCCGGAACGCCGTTGGCGAAGGCCGCGTAGACCCCATGGCCGGGGATCGCGAGGCGGTCGTCGGGGACGATGTTGGCTGTCGGGAACCCGAGCTCGCGCCCGCGCTGGTCGCCGGTGACGACTTCCCCCTCGACCATGAACGGCGCCCCGAGGCAGTGGCGAGCGCCCTCCATGTCCCCCGCCGCTATCAGCGCCCTGATCCGCGTCGAGGACACCGTCTCTCCGTCGACCTCGACCAGGGGAACTACCCGGGTCTCGAACTCGGGGCGGTCGGCGAGCATCTCCGGGTCGCCCTTCGCCTTGGCACCGAAACGGAAGTTCTCCCCGACCGAGGCGCGCTCGGCGCCGAGGCGGGCGATCAGGACGTCCTCGATGAACTCCTCGGCGGGCCGCGAGGCGAACTCGCGGTCGAACGGGATCACGACGAGCTCCTCGACGCCTAGGCCTTCGATCACGTCGCGCTTGACCCCGAACGGCATGATCAGCTTCGGCGTCGCGGCCGGGTGCAGGACCTCCAGGGGGTGGGGGTCGAAGGTGAGGACCGTGTCCGAGCCCTTGATCACCGCCTGGTGGCCGCGGTGGACCCCGTCGAAGGTGCCGATCGCAACGTCGCGCGGGCGGGGCTCGGCATCGGGCAGCGAGGTGACGACGATCGGTGCCATCACCGGACCGCCTCGGCCACGGCGGGGACCAATTCCCCCACACGCTCGACGCTCAGCTCGCTGCCGGCGTCCTCGACGGAGAAGGGCCCGATCGCGGTGCGCCGCAGCTCCGAGCAGTAGGCGTCGCCGAGGGTCTCGAGCAGGGTCCGGACGTAGGTTCCCGACGAGCACTCGATCTCGTATCGGGCGCTGTCGTGGTCCTGTTCGAGGAGATCGGCGCGGTGGACCTCAACCTCTCGCAACGGGGTCCTGACCTCCTCTCCGCGGTGCGCCTTGCGGTAGAGCCGCTCTCCACCGACCCTGACCGCCGAGGTCATCGGGACCCGCTGGCGCATCGTCCCCGTCGGCAGTGCCAGCGACGCCGGCCGCCGCCCCGTCTCCTCGAGATCGCCGTCGGGGTCGCCGGTGCTCGAGCGCCACCCGAGCCGCGCCGTCGCCAGGTAGGTCTTCGGCAGGGCGGTCAGGAAGCGCTGCAACCGGGTCGCGCTGCCGAGGAGGACCAGCAGGAGGCCGGTCGCGAACGGGTCGAGCGTCCCCGCGTGCCCCGCCTTGCAGCCACGCTCGCGTCTGAGGCCGAGGACCATGTCGTGCGAGGTTATCCCGGCCGGCTTGTCACAGAGCAGAACGGCGCCCGCTGCCCGCACCTCGGTTCCCATCTAGTCAATCTGCTCGGCGACCTCGCCGCAGAGGAAGGTGACCAGCTGGTCGAGCTCGAGGTCGGTCGAGAAGCCGGCGGCGCGTTTGTGGCCGCCGCCGCCGTGCTTGCGCGCGATCGCCGAGACGTCGACCTCGCCGGAGCTCGAGCGGAGGCTGACCTTGCGGGCGGCGCGGCCGCGATCGCCGAGGTCGCGGATCAGGGCGGCGATCTGGGTCCCCTCGACCGAGCGCAGGTGGTCGATGATCCCCTCGGTCATCTCCTCGCCCGCCCCCGTGGCCTCGAAGTCCTCGGCGGTTATGTAGGCGAGCACGAGGCGCTCGTCGCAGTAGCGCTCGATGCCGTCCAGGGCGCGGGCGACGAGGCGGATCTTCTCGATCGGGACGTGCTCGTAGAGGCGGCGGTAGGTGTCGTCCACGACGACGCCGGCTTCGATCAGGTCGGCGGCGATTCGATGGGTCCGGGCGTCGGTGTTGTCGTACATGAACTTGCCGGTGTCGGTGATGATCCCGACGTAGAGCGCCGAGGCCATCTCGGGCGTGATCCTCAGCCCCAGCAGCTGAGCGAGCTGGTAGACGATCTCGGCGGTGCAGGAGGCCTCGACGTCGACGAGGTTGAGGTCTCCGAAGTGGGTGTTGTCGTGGTGGTGGTCGATGTTGATGATCTCGTGGGCGCCCTCGGTGAGGAAGTCGACAGGCATCCGGTCGATGTTGCCGCAGTCGAGGAAGATCGCCGTCCGGTCCGCCATGTCGGCGGGCGGCTCATGAAAGACCTCCTCGAGCGGCAGGAAGCGATACTCGATCGGCAGCGGGAACTCCTTCGCCGCCAGGAACATCACCGAGTCCTTGCCGAGCTGGGTCAGCAGGTGGTGCATGCCGAGCAGCGATCCAAGCGCATCCCCGTCGGGGCCCTCGTGCGCGGTGAGGAGGAATTTCTCCCGGCGTCGGAGCTCGTCCGCGACCCGCTCGATCGCCAGGTTTGCGCTGACGCCGGCGCTACCCATCGTCCTCCTCGAGCAGCTGCGAGATCCTCATTCCGGTCTCCACCGTCGGGTCGTAGTGGAAGGTCAGGGTCGGTGTCCTCTTCATTCTGGTCTCGGCGGCGATCTTCGACTGCAGGACTCCATGCGAGGAGCGCAGGGCCTCGAGGGTCGCCTCGCGCTCGTCCTCGCCGCCGAGGACACTTACGTGCACCTTTGCGGTGCGGAGGTCCGGGCTGGTCTCGACGGAGGTCACGGTCACGAAGCCGATGCGAGGGTCGCTGAGGTCGGTGGCGATCGCCGCGCCGATCACCTCGCGCAGCACCTCGTTTACGCGGCGCATGCGAGGAGCGGCCATCCTACTCCAGCGTCTGCTCGACCTGCTTGGTCTGGAAGAACTCGAGCACGTCGCCCTCCTTGACGTCGGCGTACCCCTCGAGGACGATGCCGCACTCCTGGCCCTCCTCGACCTCCTGCACGTTGTCTTTGAAGCGGCGCAGGGATCCGAGTTTGCCGTCCCAGATGACGGTCCCTTCGCGGACGAGGCGGACGCTGGCGTCGCGGGTGACCCTGCCCTGGGTGACGAGGCAGCCGGCGATTTTTCCGACCTTGGAGGCTTTGAAGGTCTGTTTGATCTCGGCCTCGCCGACGGTCTCTTCGACCTCCACCGCCTCGAGCATCCCCTCCATCGCGTTGCGCAGGTCCTCGGTGATTTTGTAGATGATCGAGTAGGTGCGGACGTCGACGCCCTCGCGCTCGGCGGCCCGCTTGGCATCGGCCAGGGGCCTCACGTTGAAGCCGATCACGATCGCGTTCGAGGCAGAGGCGAGCATCACGTCGGACTCGTTGATGCCGCCGGTCTGAGAGTGGATGATGTTGATCCCGACCTGCTCCTGGGGAACTTTGGCGATCTCGTCCTGGAGCGCCTCGAGCGATCCGGCGACGTCGGCCTTTAGAACGATGTCGAGCTCCTTGATGTCGCCTTCCTGAGCCCGCGAGAAGACCTCCTCGAGGCTCACCTTGCGCGCCTGGCGGCGGGCGAGGGCCTCGGTCTTGAGCCGGTTGGCCCGCTCCTGCGCGAGCTGGCGGGCGCGGCGGTCGTTCTCGACCGCGCGGACCAGCTCGCCGGCCTCGCAGACGCCGTCGAAGCCGAGCACCTCGACCGGCATCCCCGGCAGCGCCTCCTCGACGCGGTCGCCGGTGAAGTCGTGCATCGCCCGGACCCTGCCCCATTGCGGGCCGGCGACGAGCGAGTCGCCGACCTTGAGGGTGCCGCGCTGGACGAGGATGCTGACCACGGGGCCGCGGCCGGGGTCGAGCTGGGACTCGATGACGGTTCCCGAGGCGGGGGCGTCGGGGTTCGCCGAGAGCTCCTCGAGCTCGGAGACGAGGAGGATCATGTCGAGCAGGTTGTCGAGGCCGTCGTGGGTCTTGGCCGAGACGTCGACGTAGACCGTGTCGCCGCCCCACTCCTCCGGGTTGAGCCCGTCGGAGGCGAGCTCGTTGCGGACCCGGTCGGGCTGCGCGCCCTCCTTGTCGATCTTGTTGACGGCGATCAGGATCGGGACGTCGGCGGCGCGCGAGTGGTCGATCGCCTCTTTGGTCTGCGGCATCACACCGTCGTCGGCGGCCACGACGACCACGGCGACGTCGGTGACCTTGGCGCCGCGAGCGCGCATCGCGGTGAACGCCGCGTGCCCGGGGGTGTCGAGGAAGGTGATCGTCCTCTTGTCGTGGTGGACCTGGTAGGCGCCGATGTGCTGGGTGATCCCGCCCGCCTCGCCGGCGGCGACCTCGGTCTCGCGGATCGCGTCGAGGAGTGAGGTCTTGCCGTGGTCGACGTGGCCCATGATCGTCACCACCGGCGGCCGCGGGGCGAGGCTCTCCTCGGAATCCTCGTACGCCGGCGCCTCGGGCTCCTCGTCGGCGGCGGTGACGATCTCGATCTTGCGGTCGTACTCGTCGGCGATGGCCTTGATCGACTCGTCGGTGAGGGTCTGGGTGAGGGTCGCCATCTCCCCCATCGTCATCAGCTTCTTGATCACCTCGGCGCTGCCGAGGCCGAGCAGCTCGGCTACCTCGCGCACGGTTGCGCCGGACTGGACCTTGGTCGCCTCCGGCTCGGCCGGCTCCTCGGTTTTGAGCGGCGGCTCCTCGAGCAGTGGGCGACGCCGTCTGCCACCGCGGCGACGCGGTGGCCGCTGCGGGGGCGGGCCGCCCATCTGGTCCCGGCGCGCGGCCTGGGAGTCGATAACGACGCGGCGTTTCTTCCCGCCCCGCCGCCGCCACCGGCTTTTTTCTCACCGCCTTGGAGCGGGCGGTCGGCAGCTTTGACTTTCGCTTTCCGGTTTGGCTTTGGTCGCCGTCGCCGCGCCGCCGTCGCCGTCCGACGCCTTCGGGCCCGACAGCGCCTGCAGCGCCTCGCTCTCCTCGACGCTCGAGGCGGCGGCTTTCGCTTCGATGCCGGCCGCTTTCAGCGCGGCCAGCAGCTCTTTGCTGGTCACGCCCTGGGCTTTGGCGATCTCGTGAACCCTCTTCTTGGCCACTACGCCTGCTCAACCTCCTCGGCTGACCGCTCCTCCGTCGGCCTCGGCGCTCCTCCTCCGGCGACTCGGCCGTCTGCGGCAGGGCCCTCGGCCTCCTCGAAGGAGCCAGATCGGATCGTCGTCGGCCTCGGGCACGGCTTCGCCATCAACCGCCGACTCCTCCGCTTCGCGTCCGGGGTCGGCGGGCGCCTTCTCGGCGTCGGCTTCGTCTCCTGGGGATCATCGGCAGACGCCTCTTCCGCGGGTGGCGCTGAGGAGGGCTCCTCCCCCGCAGCGTCGTCCCGTGAGGAGGAGGTGTCCTCCTCAGCGACAGGACCCGCGGGCGGGGCGTCCGGGGATACCTCCTCGACGGCGACCGAGTCCTCGATCGCTCCCTCCGCCTCCGCCTCCGCCTCGGCCTCTTCGTCGGCCTCCTCGGCCGCCTCCATCTCGGCGACCTCCTCCTCGGCCTCTTCGACGAACTCGGACTCGGCCCGGGAGACGATCTCCGAAACCTGGCCATCGTCCCCCTCGGGGTCGGCGAGGATCTCGATCTCGCTCTCGGCGAGCGGTGCCAGGATTGCGATCTGGTTGGTCTCGAACCGGCTGAGCGCCTGGTGGGCGGGGAGACCGCAATAGGAGGATCCGCCGATTGCGGCGTTGGGGCAGCGACGGCCGTTGGCCAGAACCGCCATGCAGTGGCCGTCGGAGGCCTCCTCGCCCTCGTACTCGATCTCCTGCTCCTCCTGGGCGAACTCGGTCTCGGACTTGATGTCGACGCGCCAGCCCGTCAGGCGGGCGGCGAGGCGGGCGTTCTGGCCGTCGCGGCCGATCGCCAGCGAGAGCTGGTCGTCGGGGACGATCACGGTCGCCTGTCGCTCCGCATCGTCGACGATCACCTCGCGCACCCGGGCGGGCGAGAGGGCCTTGGCGACGAAGCGGGCGGGCTCGTCGTTGTGGGGGATGATGTCGATCTTCTCGCCGCGGAGCTCGGAGACGACCATCCGCACACGAGAGCCGCGCGGCCCGACGCAGGCGCCGACCGGGTCGACGCCGTCGGCGTGGGAGATGACGGCGATCTTCGAGCGGTAGCCCGGCTCGCGGGCGACGCCGACGATCTCGACGAGCTTGTCGGCGATCTCGGGAACCTCCATTTCGAACAGGCTCTTGATCAGCTCGGGGCTGCGCCGCGAGACGACGATCGCCGGGCCTTTGGTCGAGTCGGAGACGTCCGTGATCACGGCCTTGACCCGCATCCCGTGGTCGTATCGCTCGTTGTAGACCTGCTCGGACTTCGGCAGCAGCGCCTCGACCCTCTCCCGCAGCTGGACCAGCGTGTAGCGCTTGTCGGACTGCTGGATGATTCCGGTGATCAGCTCGCCGACCCGGTCCTGGTACTCCTCGAACATCATCATCCGTTCCGCCTCGCGGATCCGTTGCAGGATCACCTGCTTGGCGGTCTGGGCGGCGATCCGGCCGAAGTCGTCGGGGGTGACGTCGCGCGTGGTGATCTGGTCCTCGTATGGGGCGATCATCTCCGGGTCGAGCTCGGGCTCCTCGAGCTCGCGCAGCTCGCCGGTCTCGGGGTCGATCTCGCGCTCCTCCGCTTCCTGGGCTTCGGTCGCCTCGGCGAGCAGCTTCTCCTCGAGCTCGGGCGGCAGGATCAGTTCGAACACGCGGAAGTCGCCGGTCTCGTGATCGAGGTCGACGCGGGCGTATTTCGCGGCACCCGGCGTCTTCTTGTAAGCGGACAGGAGGGCGTCCGCTAGGGCGTCCATCAGCGTGTCGGAGGCGATTCCCTTCTCCTGCTCGAGGGCCCTGATTGCGTCGACGATCTCTTTACTCACTGAACCTCCTCGGGCTCACCCTCGCGGATGCTCTGCGAAGTGTCGGAAACTGGACTGGGGCGGCGGTACTTCGGGCCGGGCGAGGAGACCTCGAGCGAGTATTCGGCCAGCAGGTGGTTGAGGTGCTTGGTCACGCGTTCGCACAGCGCCAGATCCACCCCGTCGGGGTGGTCGACGAAGAGCCGGAGCGCCTCCGATCCGGGTCGCTCGATGCGCGACGAGCTCGATCTGCTGAGTCGAGCTCCTGGAGCTGCTGCTGGATGTCGTTCTTGAGGTCTTCCATCTGATTTGGAGCGAAAAAAAAGTGGGCCAGGCCCACTTCTCGAGACTGCTAGGCACGAAAAAGCTTAAATTCAGTATAGCCCGCTCCTTGCGCCCGGCCGCCGCAAGTCTGTCGACCCGGTCGAGGATCGCGGCGGCGATCTCCTCCTTGGAGGCGATCGGCACCTCCGTCTCCGACTCGGCGTCGATCAGCGTCACCGCGTTGTCCTCGCTCTCGAACCCGATCGCCGGGTCGGAGACGTCGTTGAGGACGATCAGGTCGACCCCCTTGCGGCTCCGCTTCTCGCGGGCGCGGTCCCGCGCCCCCTCCCCGGCTTCGGCGGCGAATCCGACGATCGTCTGCCCGGAGCCGCGCTCCGCGGCGAGGCCGGCGAGGATGTCCTCGGTCGGCTCGAGCCGGAGCTCGAGGCCCTCGGCGCGCTTCAGCTTTCCCGGCTCGGCGGCGGGCGGCCTGAAGTCGGCGGGCGCGGCGGCCATCAGCAGGACCTGGGCCGCCGGGAACTCGGCCCGGGTCGCCTCGGCGAGCTGGTCGGCGGTCTCGACGTCGATCCGGCGCACCCCGGCGGACTCGGGCAGGGCGACGTTGGCGGCGATCAGGGTCACCTCGGCGCCGCGGCGCGCCGCGGCGGAGGCGAGAGCGAGGCCCATGCGACCGCTGGAGCGATTGCCGATGAAGCGGACGGTGTCGATCGGCTCGCGGGTGCCGCCGGCGGTGACGAGGACTCGGAGGCCGTCCCACGGCCTATCGCCGGCCGGGAGCACCGCCTCGACCCGCTCCAGCAGCCGGGCCGGGTCGGGCAGCCTGCCGCGGCCGTGCTCGCCACGCGAGGCGAGCCTTCCCTCCTCCGGCTCGATCACGGTTGATGTCGCGCTCGCGCAGCGTCGCGATGTTGGCCTGGGTCGCCGGGTCGGCGTACATCCGGTCGTTCATCGCCGGGGCGACGAGGCGCGGCGAGGCGCAGGCGAGGAAGGACGTCGTCAGCATCGAGTCGGCCATCCCCGCGGCCAGCTTGGCGAGGGTGTTGGCCGACGCCGGGGCGACAAGGAAGGCGTCGCAGTTGGCGGCGACCGCGAGATGGCCGATCGGGTCGTGCTCGGGGGTGGGGTCGCCGGGAAATGCCCCTCGCAGCGGGTCGCGCTCGAACTCGGAGGTCAGCGCGGGTGCGCCGGTGATCCCCTCGAAGGAGGCGGCGCCGACGAAGCGGCCGGCGGCCTCGGTCATTACAACCCGCACGCCGTGGCCGGCGAGCGTCGCCAGCCGGGCCAGCTCGAGCGACTTGTAGGCGGCGATCCCGCCGCTTACGCCGAGCAGGATGCGGGCCATCTGCGACCTCCTGGATGCGGTGCGCCTAGGCGCGGTACTCGTATTTGAGCTTGCCCTCGGCGAGCTCCTCCAAGGCCATCGAGAGGTAGTTCGCTTCGCCGTGAGTCTCGACCATCGGCGGCGGGTACTCCCCGAAGCTGCCTTCGCCGAGGCTGTGGAAGTAGCTGTTGATCTGTCTCGCCCGCTTCGCCGAGACGACGACCGCGGCGTAATGCGAGTCGGCGTGCTCGAGAAGCTTGTCTACGCGTGGTTTGATCATTCGGCGGGGGAGTCTAGAGAAAGGCCGAGCTCGGCGCGCACGATTCCCTCCAGCTCGGCCGCGGCCTGGTCGAGATCGTCGTTGACTATCCGGTAGGCGAACTCGTCCTGGGCGGCGAGCTCCTGCTCGGCGACCTCGAGCCGGGAGTCGATCGCCTCTTCGGAGTCGGTGCCGCGGCGTTCGAGGCGCCGCCGCAGCTCAGCCGGGTCCGGCGGCCCGATGAAGACCTGGACCGACTCCCGCATCGCGGCCCGCACCTGGCGCGCCCCCTGGACCTCGATCTCGAGCAGGACCGAGGCCCCCTCGTCGAGCCGGCGGCGGACCTCAGAGCGGAGCGTCCCGTAGCGGTTGCCGCTGTAGGTCGCGAACTCGAGGAAGTCCTCGGCGTCGATCCGGTCGTCGAATGCCTCGCGGGTGAGGAAGTGGTAATCGCGCCCGTCTACCTCACCCTCGCGGGGCTCGCGGGTCGTCGCCGAGACCGACAGCTCGAGGCCCGGGACCCGCTCGAGCAGCTTCGCGATCAGCGTTCCCTTGCCGACCCCTGAGGGACCGGTGATGACGAATACCTTGGACATGAGACGGTCCGGATACTGACCGGCCGCCCGGCCGTTTATCGGCGGAGCTGGGAGACGAGCTCGGCGCGCTGCCGTTCCGACAGGCCGCCGATCGTCTTCGACGGCGAGATCCGGCACTGGTTGAGGATCCTGTTGGTCTTCACCCGGCCGTACTTGGGGACCGCGAGGAGCATGTCGAAGACCTTGGCGGTCTGGACGTACTCCGGGGGGTCGAGAAGGAGGGCGTGGATGCTCGCCTTGCCAGCTTTGAGGTCCTTCTTCAGCTTGGCCCGAGCGGTGCGGATGCCGTTGGCCCGCCGCAGGGCGTCCATCCGCTGGTCGAGCGACCTCTCGGGGGCCGCGGATGACGTCTTGACTGGGGCGGGCATGTGGGCGGCGAGTATAGCCGCGGGTCGCGGGTGCGCAAGGGGGTGTTCGCCATTTTCGGCGAAATTCACCTAGACCTGGACCTGAGGTCGAGGCCGCGGTTCTCAAAATCGACGATGGCGAGCTCGGCGGCGACCCGATTCCCGGCCGCCGGGTCGCGAAAGCTCTCGGTCCCGACGGCGACCAATGTCGCTCCGGCGGCGAGCAGTTCGAGCCCGTCGGAGCCGCTTTCCACCCCGCCCATGCCGACGATCGGGAGCCGCGTCGCAGCGGCGACGGTGCGGACCTGAGCGACGGCGATCGGCCGCACCGCCGGGCCGGAGAGGCCGCCATGGCCTGCCGCGATCCCGGTCCGGCCGGTCGCCGTGTCGATCGCGCTCGCCTTCATCGTGTTGATCAGCGAGACCGCGTCGGCGCCGCTCTCCTCGGCGGCCACAGCGACCGCGGCGGGGTCGGCGACGTTCGGCGTCAGCTTCACGATCAGCGGCTTCTCGCTCAGCGGTCGCAGCACATCGAGCAACGCCGCGGTCTCGACCGGCTGCTCGCCGACGATCAGGCCTGAGTGGACGTTCGGGCAGGAGACGTTGAGCTCGATCGCCGCCACCTCCTCCCTGCCCGCCACCCCGTCGAGGAGGCGCGAGAAATCCTCCCGGCTGGTCGCCATCACCGAGACGATCAGCGGCACCGGCAGCAGCGCCAGCTGCGGCAGGTCGCTCGCGAGGAAGCCCTCGAGGCCCCTGTTGGGCAACCCGATCGAGTTGATCATCCCGGCCGGCGTCTCCCAGATCCGCTGCGGCTCATTCCCGGCGCGCGGCTCGAGCGTGATCGTCTTCGAGACGAAGGCGGCGAAGGGAAAGTCTTCGAGCAGCGCGTCGCCATAGACCCGCCGGGCAGCGATCGCGTCAAATGTCCCCGATGCGTTGATTACGCGGTTACGCAATCGCAATCCGCAGAACTCGACGGCGGATGGGCCGGCGGGTCCTGTCGCCGCAGGGGACCCCCCACCCCCTGCGGTAGCTGAAGCTTCCTCGGGGGCGGGCCCCCCTACGGCGCCACCCCCCGGCAGATTCGAATCAGGTTCAGCCGACCTGGAGCTGCCATCGGCGCGCAACACCGGGCCGTCGACGCAGAGGCGGATGTAGCCGTCGCCGTCGCGATTCGGGACGGCGCAGCCGAAGCAGGCGCCGAAGCCGCAGGCCATCGGGGCCTCGTGGGCGAGCTCGGCGGCGACGCCCTGGGTCGGCGCACATCTCCGCCACGGCGTCGAGCATCGGGGGTGGGCCGCAGGCGTAGACGGCGGCGCCGGCGGCGTCGTCGCCGGCGAGCATCGCCGCCAGGAGGTCGGTGACGTAGCCGGCGTGACCCGCGTGCCCGTCCTCGCTCGCGAGCCGGACCTCGCAGCAGGCGAACAGATCGTCGAGCCCGCCGGAGTGGGCGCGGTCGCGGAAGCCGAGCAGAATGCGGGTCGGGACCCCGCGGTCGGAGAGGGAGCGGCGCAGCAGGGCGAGGGGGGCGACCCCGATCCCGCCGCCGACGAGGATCGCCCCGGCCGCGCCCGGCGCAAGCCGGCTCGGCTCAGAGAAGCAGTTGCCGAGCGGGCCGTTGGCCCAGACCCTCTCGCCCGGCTCGAGCTCGCAGAGCCGGTCGGTTCCGGGCCCGATCCCCTCGACCAGGAAGTCGAGCCGCCGGCCCCCGTCCACCTCTATCGCGTCGGCGACCGAGAGCGCCCGCGGCAGGAATGGGCGCTGCCCCCTCTCCTCCCAGTGGCGCTCTGCAGCCAGCATGTAGAACTGGCCCGCCAGCGGCGTTGGTCCCTCGTCGTCACGCAAGGAGAAGACGCGGTAACCGCCGGAGTCGTGGGCCTTGACCACCTCGCACAACCGCCGCCCGAACGGCGGCCACCTGACCTCAGGCATCCGCGCGAGCAGAGGAGGCCGCGGAAGACCGATGTATCTCCTGAAGCGAGAGCACCTCCGCGTCCTCCTCCTTGCGAGCGGCGATCGCGCGGACCGCCGCCGAGGCGCCGGTCATCGTCGTCACGCAGGGGATCCCGTGGCGAACGGCGGCGGTCCGGATCGCGTGCCCGTCGGCGCGGGCTCCCGAGCCGGTCGGGGTGTTGATCACGAGGTCGCACTTCCGCTCCCTCAGCAGGTCGATCGCGTTCGGGCTGCCCTCGCTCAACTTGTTGATCCGGGTCACGGGCACCCCCATCGAGGTGATCGATTGCGCGGTGCCCCCGGTGGCGATCACCTCGAAGCCCATGTCGTGAAAGCGGGTCGCGAGCTGGGTCGCCGCCGGCTTGTCGGTGTCGGTGACAGTGATGAACACGGCGCCCTCGGCCGGCAGCGAGACGCCCGCCGCCGCCTGCGCCTTGCCGAATGCGGTCGGGAAGTCGGTCGCGATGCCCATCACCTCCCCCGTGCTCTTCATCTCCGGGCCGAGGACGGAGTCGACGCCGGCGAAGCGGGCGAACGGGAGCACCGCCTCCTTGACGCTGACGAAGTCGGACGGTGGGTCGGGGAGGTCGAGGTCGGCCAGTCGCTCCCCAAGCATGAGCCGCGCCGCGACTTTCGCCAGCGGCGTCCCGGTCGCCTTCGAGACGAACGGCACCGTGCGCGAGGCCCTGGGGTTGGCCTCGATCACGAACAGCTCGCCGCCGGCGACGCCGTACTGGATGTTGATCAGGCCGATGACGCCGAGCTCGAGCGCGATTCGCGTCGTCGTCTCGCGGATCTCCTGGAGCATCTCCTCGCCGAGGCTCATCGGCGGCAGGACGCAGGCGGAGTCGCCGGAGTGCACCCCCGCCTCCTCGACGTGCTGCATGATCCCGGCGACGTGGACCTCCGAGCCGTCGGCGAGGGCGTCGACGTCGACCTCGATCGCGTTCTCGAGGAAGCGGTCGAGCAGCAGCGGGTGCTCCTGGTCGGCCTTGACGTTGGCCTCGAGGTAGGCGGCGAGGTTCTCGGTCGAGTAGCAGATCTCCATCGCCCTGCCGCCGAGGACGTAGGAGGGGCGGACCAGGAGCGGGAACCCGACCTGCTCGGCGATCACCGCCGCCTCGTCGGCGGAGAGCGCGGTGCCGTAGGGAGGGTGTTTGACGTCGAGGCGGCGAAGCAGAGCGCCGAAGCGGCCGCGGTCCTCGGCGAGGTCGATCGCGTCGACCGGGGTTCCGAGCAGCGGCACACCCGCCTCCTCGAGCGCGCGGGCCAGCCTCAGCGGGGTCTGGCCGCCGAACTGGACGATCACGCCCTCCGGGTGCTCCTGCTCGCAGACAGCGAGCACGTCCTCGGTCGTCAGCGGCTCGAAGTAGAGGCGGTCGGAGGTGTCGTAGTCGGTCGAGACCGTCTCCGGGTTGCAGTTGATCATCACCGCGTCGCGGCCCGACTCGCGCGCGGTCATCGCCGCGTGCACGCAGCAGTAGTCGAACTCGATCCCCTGCCCGATCCGGTTCGGCCCCGCGCCGAGGATCACGACCGAGGGGCGGTCTCCACGGCGGACCTCCGAGGCGACGCTACCGTCGGGCCGCGGCCGCTCGTGGCCGGAGTAGTAGTACGGGGTTGCGGCCTCGAACTCGGCGGCGCAGGTGTCGACCGCCTTGTAGGTGCGCTCGAGGCCATCGGTCCCGTCCCCCTCGGTGGCGAGGACCTCGAGCTCGCGGAGGAACCAGCGGTCGACGAGGCAGCGCTCGTGCACCGCCTCGACCGTCAGGCCGCGGCGAAAGGCCTCGAGGATGAGGTCGAAGCGCTCGGCCGAGGGCATCGCGATCGCCGCGAGGAGCTCCTCTTCGCCCTCTGGGGGCTCCGCGGGCGAGTCGAGCTCGCGCGATCGCATCGCCTTTGCGAAGGACTCGCCGAAGGTGCGGCCGATCGCCATCGCCTCGCCGACGCTCTGCATGTGGGTCGAGAGGCGGCCCTCGGTGCCGGGGAACTTCTCGAAGGCGAATCGCGGCACCTTGGTGACTACGTAGTCGATCGTCGGCTCGAACGAGGCCGGGGTCGCGCGGGTGATGTCGTTGGGGATCTCCTCCAGCGCGTAGCCGACCGCGAGCTTCGCCGCCATCTTCGCGATCGGGAACCCGGTCGCCTTCGACGCCAGCGCAGAGGACCGGGAGACGCGTGGGTTCATCTCGATCACGACGATCTCCCCCGTCTCGGGGTGGACGCCGAACTGGATGTTGGAGCCGCCGGTCTCGACCCCGACGGCGCGGATCACCTGGATCGCCTGGTCGCGCAGCTCCTGATAGAGGCGGTCGCTGAGCGTCTGCGCCGGGGCGACGGTGACCGAGTCCCCGGTGTGGACCCCCATCGGGTCGACGTTCTCGATCGAGCAGATGATCACGACGTTGTCGTTGCGGTCGCGCATCACCTCGAGCTCGAACTCTCCCCAGCCGAGCACCGACTCCTCGACCAGGACCTGGTTTATCGGGCTCGCGGCCAGGCCCTCGCTGACGACCTGGCGCAGCTCGGTATCCGTCTCGCCCACACCGCCGCCCGTGGCCGCCGAGCGTGAACGCCGGCCGCACGATCGCCGGCAGCGTGATCTTGCCCGCCGCCATCGCCGCCTCGACCTCGCCGAGGCTCTCGACGGTCATCGACCATGGGATCCGCAGGCCGGCCTCGGTCATCGTGCGGCGGAACTCCTCGCGGTCCTCGGCCCGCCTTATCGCGGTCTGGTCGGCACCGATCAGCTCGACCCCGAACCGCTCCAGGGTCCCGTCCTCATACAGCGCCATCGCCAGGTTCAGCGCGGTCTGGCCGCCGAGGGTCGGGAGCAGGGCGTCGGGGCGCTCCTTCTCGATGATCCTCGCCACCGGGCCGGGCTGCAGCGGCTCGACGTAGGTCGCGGTCGCGAACTCGGGATCGGTCATGATCGTCGCCGGGTTCGAGTTGACCAGGACCACCTCGTAGCCCTCCTCGAGCAGCACCTTGCAGGCCTGGACGCCGGAATAGTCGAACTCGGCGGCCTGGCCGATCACGATCGGGCCGGAGCCGATCAGCAGGATCTTCTGGATGTCGTCCCTACGCGGCAAGCGCCAGGAACTCCTCGAACAGGTGGCGGGCGTCGTGCGGCCCGGGGCCGGCCTCGGGGTGGTACTGGACCGTGGCGCCGGGAACGTCCTTGAGGACGAGGCCCTCGACCGTGCGGTCGTAGAGGTTCAGGTGGGAGAGCTCGGCGGCGCCGAAGTCGGTCTCCCAGCGGACCGGCTCGTCGCCCTCGATCCGCGGCTCGCCGCCGGGGCCCTCGACGGCGAAGCCGTGGTTCTGGGAGGTGATGTCGATCCGGCCCGTCGCCAGGTCCTTGACCGGGTGGTTGGTGCCGCGGTGGCCGAACGGGAGCTTGAAGGTCTGCAGGCCGACCGCGCGGCAGAGCAGCTGGTGGCCGAGGCAGATCCCGAACACAGGCTTGACGCCGACGAGGTCGCGGACGGTCTCGACGACGTACTCGAGCGCCGCGGGGTCGCCGGGCCCGTTGGCGAGGAAGACGATGTCGGGGTCCTCGGCCAGGACCTGCTCCGCCGAGTGGGTGCAGGGCAGCAGCGTCAACCGGCAGCCGTGCTCCCGCAGCTGGCGGACGATGTTGAGCTTTACCCCGGTGTCGATCCCGACCACGTGCGGCCCGTCGCCGTCGAAGCGGACCGGCTCCGTCGGGGTGACGGTGCGGGCGAGGTCGGCGCCGTCCATCGAGGGCTCGGCCCCGACGCGCTCGCGCGCCTCGTCCTCGGCCAGGTCGGACGGGAAGATGCCGCCCCGCATCGCGCCGCGGTCGCGGATGTGGCGGACGAGGGCCCTGGTGTCGACGCCGCTGATGCCCGGCACGCCGCAGTCGCCCAGCCAGTCGACCCAGCCGCCCTCGGCGCCGGCGACGTCCTCACGGTTCTTGGCGTCGCGCATGACGACGCCTCGGGCGTGGGCGCGGTCTGACTCCATCGCCTCGGCGGAGACGCCGTAGTTGCCGATCAGCGGGTAGGTGAAGACGATGATCTGGCCCGCGTAGGAGGGGTCGGTGACGGACTCCTGATAGCCGGTCATCGAGGTGTTGAAGACGACCTCGCCGGTCGCGATCTCGGCGCCGGCGCAGAGGTCGCCGTCGAAGCGGGTCCCGTCCTCGAGGAGGATGTAGCCGGCGCTCACCGGGCCACCCCGAGGCTGAAGGAGCGGAGGCGGTAGGCGACCTGGCCGCCCGCGATCGTCATCAGGACCCTGCCGGTGAGGGCGCGGCCGTGGCACCACGAGTTGTGGGAGCGGCTCTCAAAGCCCTCCTCCCCCACCGTCCACTCGGCCTCGAGGTCGCAGAGGGCGATGTTCGCCGCCGACCCCGGCGCCAGCGAGGGCCGCTCGAGGCCGAAGGGCTCGGCTCCGCCGGCAAGGCGCTCGACGACCAGCGCGAGGTCGAGGACGCCAGGCAGGACGAGGTCGGTGTGGATCGCGGCGAACGCGGTCTCGAGGCCGGTGACCCCCATCGCGGCCTGCTCGAACGGCACTTCCTTTTCCTCCGGCTCGTGCGGCGCGTGGTCGGTGGCGATGCACTCGATCGTCCCGTCGCGGAGGCCCTCGAGCAGGGCCTGGCGGTCGCGCTCGGCGCGCAGCGGCGGGTTCATCTTGAAGCGGTTGGGGTCGAGGCTACGCACCTCCTCGTCGGTGAGGCAGAGGTGGTGCGGGGTGGCCTCGGCGCTGATCCCGACGCCGGCGGCCCGGGCGGCGCGGACGACCTCGACCGACTCGGCGGCGGAGAGGTGCTGGATGTGGATCCGGGCCTCCTCGTAGGCGGCGAGGGCGGCGTCGCGGGCGATCATCGTCGACTCGGAGACCGAGGGGATCCCGGCCAGTCCGAGCGCCGCCGAGGCCGGCCCCTCGTGCATGACCCCATCGCCCGAGAGGTCGGCGTCCTCCTCGTGGAGGGCGATCGTGCCGCCGCAGAGGCGCTGGTACTGGAGCGCGCGTCGCATCAGCCTGGCGCTGGCGATCGGCAGACCGTCGTCTGAGAACCCGACCGCGCCGGCTTCGCGCAGCGCGACCATCTCGGTCAGCTCCTCACCCCTCATCCCGGCGGTGACCGTCGCCAGGAACCCGACGTGGACCGAGCCGTCGGCGGCGGCCTGCTCGCGCAGCGCGGTCACGTCGGCGGGAGTCGAGACCGGCGGCTCGGTGTTCGCCATCGCGAGGATCCCGCAGTAGCCGCCGGCAGCGGCGGCGCGGGTGCCGGTTTCGATGTCCTCCTTGTGCTCGTGGCCGGGAGTTCGGAGGTGGACGTGGGGGTCGAAGAATGCCGGGAAGGCGTGCATCCCCTCAGCCTCGACCACCTCCGCGTCGCTCCCGCCCGCGGCACCCGGGGCGGCGAGCTCGGCGATCCGGCCGCCACGGACGAGGATGTCGTGGGCGCCCTCGATTCCGGCGACGGGGTCGAGGACGGTCGCGCCGCGCAGGATCAGCTCGGGCGGCTCGCCGGCGCGGATCTCGAGAGCCTCGGCGAGGCTCGCTCTCTGCGGCTCGCCGCTCACGCCGGCTGGCCGATCGGGGTCGGGCTGTCGGATCCCTCGCCCTCGGGCGTCGACGCGTTGCTGCGGTCGGGCCCGGCGAGAAGCTCGAAGAGGATCGCCATCCGCACCACGAGCCCGGCCGCCACCTGCTCGGCGACCAGCGACTGCGGCGAGTCGAGCGCCTCGCCGGACAGCTCGACGCCTCGGTTGACCGGCCCGGGATGCATCAGCAGCTGGCGCGGGTTGAGCCGGCGGGTGTCGATCTGGAAGCCGGCCGCGTACTCGCGCAGCGAGGGGACGAAGCTCTCGCTCATCCGCTCGCGCTGCATCCGCAGGGCATAGACGACGTCGGCCTCCTCGAGCCGGTCGAGCGAGTGGCTGACCTCGCAGCCGAGCTCCTCGATTCCGCGCGGGATCAGGGTCGGAGGCCCGCAGACCGTCACGTCGGCGCCCATCCGCCGGAAGGCGATCAGGTTGGAGCGGGCGACGCGGCTGTGGAGGACGTCGCCGACGATCCAGATCCGCTTGCCCTCGAGGGTGCCGAGGCGGCGACGCAGTGTGAAGGTGTCGAGCAGGGCCTGGCTCGGGTGCTCGTGCTTGCCGTCGCCGGCGTTGATCACGGCGGCGCCTGTCCAGCCCGAGACCAGCTGGGCGGCGCCCGCGTGTGGGTGGCGGATAACGATCGCGGCAGGGTCGTAGGCGGAGAGGGTTGCGATCGTGTCCTTCAGCGACTCGCCCTTCTCGACCGAGGACCCGGCTGCCTTGACCGATACCAGGTCGGCGGAGAGCCGCTTCGCGGCGAGCTCGAAGGAGCTGCTCGTGCGCGTGCTCGACTCGTAGAAGAGGCTGACGACGGTGCGACCGCGCAGGGTCGGGACCTTTTTGATGTCGCGCCGGCCGACCTCGGCGAAGCTCTCGGCCCGGTCGAGGATCGCCTCGATCTCCTCGCGAGACAGTTCCTCGATCGAGAGCAGGTGCTTCATGTCAGGGCCTCCGCCGGCAGGGGCTCGGAGATGGTGACCTCGTCCACCTCGTCGACCTCCTCGAGCCGCACATTCACCCGCTCACCCCATGCCGTCGGCAGGTTCTTGCCGACGTAGTCGGGCCGCAGCGGGAGCTCGCGGTGGCCGCGATCGCAGAGGACCGCGAGCTGGACGCGCTCGGGCCTGCCGTAGTCGAACAGGGCGTCGATCGCGGCGCGGACGGTGCGGCCGGTGAAGAGGACGTCGTCGACGAGGACGACGGTGCGGCCGGAGAGGTCGAAGTCGATGTGGGAGGAGTGGACGACCGGCTGGGAGTTCGGCGATTGCGAGCCGACGTCGTCACGGTAGAAGGAGATGTCGATGTCACCGATCGGGACGGTGGCCTCGGTCAGCTCGCCGAGGATCGCGTGCAGGCGGCGGGCCAGCAGGGCTCCGCGGGTGTGGATGCCGACGATCGCCAATCCGTCCGCCTCCGGGTTCTTCTCGGCGATCTCGTGGGCGATCCGCCGCAGCGTCCGCCTCAGGTCGTCGCGCTCGAGCACGACCTTTTCGCTCACTCTGGTGCTCCTTCCCGGCCTCTCTGGACCTGGTTAAAGGACGGGGTCAGCCTAGCATCGGGGCGTGACGATTCATGCGAGTCTGTCCGATGTGAAGCCGGAAGTTGCGGACGCGATAGCCCGTCACGAGGCAGCCGGCAGGCGATTCTCGGCGGCCGGCGTTGAGAGCTTCGTGTCAGAGGTCGGCGATGGGGATCCCGTGGTCCTGATGCACGGGGTCCCGGTCTCGAGCTACGTCTACCGAAGGCTGGCGCCTGAGCTTGCCGACCGTGGCCTACGGGCGGTGGCCTTCGACCTCCCCGGCCTCGGCCTGGCCCAGCGGCCTGAGCGCTTCGATTACACCTGGAGCGGCCTCGGGCGCTGGGCCGGAGCCGCGATCGACGCACTTGGCATCGAGCGCTGCCACCTCGTAGTCCACGATATCGGCGGGCCCGTCGGCCTGGAGTGGGCGATCCGGAACCCCGACCGCGTGGTCTCGTTGACAGCTCTCGACACACTGGTCGACGTCGCCAGCTTCCACCGGCCCTGGCCGATGCATCCCTTCTCGATCCGAGGTGTCGGTGAGCTCTGGCTGCGCGGCCCGACCTCTGTCTTTCTCGAGGTGTACTACCTGACTGGCCTGGCGGATCGCGCTGCCGTCCCGCGCGCCGAGGTGGCCGCCCACTTCGCGATGCTGCGGGCAACCGACGGCGGACGCGCCTTCCTGAAGGTGATGCGGGGGTTCGAGCTGACCGAGGAGAAGGAGCACTTCTACCTCGATGGGCTCCGGGGCCGTGTCTACCCGGCACAGGTCATTTGGGGCAGCGAGGACAGGATGCTGGGCGAAAGGAGGCGATTGGCGGTGATGCGAGCCCTGGGAGTCGATGACGCGAAGATCCTCCCGGCCAAGCACTTCCTCCAGGAAGACCACCCGGTTGCGATCGCCGAAGCGATCGCCGCCCTAGCCGCCTGACTCCTCGTCCTCGGGCCGATCGCGCTCACGGGCGCCGTTTGGCACGAGCATCGGCTCGCCCCGCTCGGCGAACGGGACCTCGATGACGTCGAAGTCTCGCGGCGCGACGGTCTGCGGGTAGACCGCGCGCGCCTCCTCGAGGACCTTGCCGACGTGGTAGCGCGAGGAGATGTGGACGAGGGCGAGCATCTTCACGCCGGCCTTGCTGGCGACGGCCGCGGCCTGGCCGACCGTCGAGTGGCCGGTGTCGGCGGCCCGCTGGGCCTCCTCCTCGGAGAAGCTCGCGTCGTGGACGAGGAGCTCGGCGCCGCGCGCCGCGTCCACCGTCGCCGCGCAGGGCGCCGTGTCTCCGGTGATGACGATCGTGCGCCCTGGGCGGGCGTCTCCCATCACGTCGGCGGGGGCGACCGGGCCGCCGCTGCCGGCGACCTTCTCACCCCGCTGCAGGGCGGCGAAGGCGGGGCCTTCGGCGACCCCCAGCCGCTTTGCCTCGTCGGGGTCGAAGCGACCGGGTCGCTCGGCCTCGACGAGGGCGTAGCCGCAGGCGCGGACGCTGTGCTCGACCGCGAACGGCCGGATCTCGCCGCCCTCGATGTCGATCCTGTCGCCCTCGTCGACCTCGACGAGCTCGAGCCGGAAGCCGAGTCGCCCGACCAGCCTCCCGAGCGTTCGAAATAGGTCCTCGAGGCCGGGTGGCCCGTAGAGCGTCAGCGGCTTCTCGCGGTCGGTCAGGTCGTAGGTTTTGAGCAGGCCGGGCAGGCCGAGGATGTGGTCGGCATGGAAATGGGTCAGGTAGATCTCGTCGAGCTGGACGAGGCCGAGCGAGCGCTGCATCTGGCGCTGTGTCCCCTCACCGCAGTCGAACAGAAGCCGTTCGCCACCACGGGCGACGAGCACGCTCGCCGTATTCCGCCGCGCCGACGGCACGGCTCCGCCCGTGCCGAGGAAGGCGACCGAGAGATCCATGGCGCGAGCCTACGTGACCCTGGGCGAAGACTAAGCTGCACTCTCCGCGCCCGTAGCTCAGCTGGATAGAGCGCCGCCCTCCGGAGGCGGAGGCCACAGGTTCGAATCCTGTCGGGCGCGTATGTAGGGTGGCCGTCGATGAAAGGCGCCTTCGACCGGCTCATGGAGACCCGCCCGCCGCGCGGGGCGCTTGTGGTCATCGCGGTGGGGCTGGTGGCGACCATCGCCGCCCCACTGCTGACCTCGACGAAGCTCAGCGGCGTCGTCGCCCTCGAATGGGAAAAGACCGTTCCGATTCCGAGCTCGCGCGAAGCCTCGATTCCCGGTGGCGGCGCGATGCGGATCGCCAACGCCCAGATCAGCACCTCCGAAGAAAACGTCTCCGGCTACAAACTGTTCCGCGTCTCGGCGGTGCTGAGAATCGACGCGGGCAGCGCCGTCGGCAAGGCCCGGGTGAAGTGCCGCACCGACGTCCCGCGGCGGACGATCCCGGCCAAGACCCCGGGGAGCCGCGCGTCCTATCCGCGATCGAGCAGCGGCGAAGACCTGCTGAAGCAGGACTTCCCGGAAGAAGTTGTCGTCGAGTTCAACTCCCATGGCACCGACGTCGCCGCGCTCGAATTCGACGACGCGCTGAAGCGGTTCGTCAACCAGCCCGGGGTCGTCGTCAGCTGGCCCCCCTACAAGCAGGCACTGCAGGAATGGCAGTGGGGCCTCCCGGACGGCAAGCCCGAACGGCCGCTCGAACTGGGCTTCGCGTCGATCTGGCGGACGACGACGCCGCCGACCGTGAGCATCGTCTGCTCCACCGACACCGCGGCGGGCACCGCGAGCACCAGGACCGGCGGACGCGTCGGCGGCACCTCCGGCTAGGCCGGGGCGACGAGCAGCTCCGGCCCTTCGGTCCCTTTCTCGACCTTGTTCAGCTTCGGGTTGGCGGGCGCGCCCTCCATCCGGCCGGCCGGCAGCGGCCCGCACATCGCAATCGCGTCCTCGACCTCGAGGTCGGGTCGCAGCCAGGTCGCCTCGGCCTCCGCCGAGGGCAGGATCGCCGGCATCCGGTCGTGGACTTTGGCGACGACGTCGTTCGGGGTCGTCGTCACGATCGTGCAGCTGTAGAGCCAACCGCCCTCCATCCCGCGCTCCTCCTCGTCCTCCCACTCCTTGCGGGTGCAGAGCCCGGCGAAAGCGAACGGCTCGCCGCCGTCGACGGTGAACCGCCAGGGCTGGCGCGGCTGCTTCGGGTCCTCGGCCTTCATCCACTCATAGAAGCCGTCGGCGACGATCAGGCAGCGGTGCCGGAACTTGCCGACCAACGGCGAGTAGGCGCGGCTCGAGGTCAGATTCTCGGCTTTGGCGTTGATCATCCGGTAGCCGACCTTGAGGTCCTTGGCCCAGCGCGGGACCAGGCCCCAGCGCATCATCCGCGCCTCGCGCAGGCCGTCCGCCGCCTCGTCGGGGTCGGGCGAGGACCGGACCGTCAGGACCTCCTGGGTCGGGGCGACGTTGAAGCGCTCGAGCCCCCGAGCCGCGTGCTTTGCACGCTCCTTGCTCGGCGGCGGCGCCGTCCCGGCCGCGTTCCGCTCGAGCGAGCGTTCGAGCTCGACCTGAAACCGATCGGCGACCGCCTTCGTGTCCTTCGTCGTGACCGTGAACCGGCCGCACATCCTCCTATCTCAGCATTTCGAGGATGTGGAGGGGGCCGCCCTGCTGGGCTCGGTGCTGATGCGGCTTGGGTTTGGTGACCTGTTCGAGACGTTCCTGGGCAGCATGGCGAAGCTGGCCGAGTATGCCGAGGGGGTCCTGGCTCTGGTCGTGGCCGTTGCCGTGGTTGTTTTCGCCGCCGGCACCATTGCCGTTGCCGCCGTTGTTGGAATGGAGCAGACCGGCGATCGCCCGTCGGACCGCCGCGCTATTGGCGTCCAGCGGCACTCCGAGCGGCACCGAGGCCCCGGGCTGAGCGCCGCCGGATTTCTTTGAGGAATGTGAGGGCGCTTCGGGGGCCGATTGGCGCTTGGTGGGCCCGGGGACGAGACTTGCGGCCTTGCCGGTGGGCGCGGGAGCGCTCGCTTGGCGATTGTGGGACGCGTCTGTCGACGAAGACGCGTTCCCGCATCCGGCGGCGGCGATCAACGCCACCAGGGCCGCCGCCACCCCGATCGCCGGCCAGGTCCTGGGCAAGCTCAACTCCTCGCGCGGAAGGTGATCCCGTCGAGAGCCATCACCGTCCCAGCTTCGCCGAGAACCGTTCCGCTCAGGACCAGGCCCATGCCGGCGCTCACACTGGATCCGATGACCGTGAGGCGGCCGTAGCCCTCTTCGTCGGAGCCTGAGTCCGATTCGCATTCCCCCCTTCTCCATCGCAGACCACGTTGAACAGGATGACAGTCCCATTCGCCGGCCGGAACCCGGCCGGGACCGAGAAGATGCCCCCAATGCCGCTGCCCACTCTGGCAACGCCCTGTAGGTGGACCACCCCATCGTGATCTTTGTAGAAGCCGACGGGTTCGGTCGAGACCCCCGCTTCGCCCCCGAAATTACTGCTGCCGTTTTCGAAGCCGGGCTCGCCCGAAGCGCCGACGATATGGACCGGTTCGGGCGCCGCGAGGCTGTTGGCGGTCTGCGCCGAGGGCACCGTCCCGAGCTGCGCGAGGTTGATGTCCTACCCGCTCAGCGAGCCGTCTTTCACCTTGACCCCGGTGACGGCGTCCTTCTTGATTTTCGCTCCGGTCACCGAGTTCTTCTTGAGCTGTTTTGCGCTGACGCTGTTCTTCGGCACCTTCAGCGCGGCATAGGTGGTGCCGCCGAGCGCGACCATCAGCGCGACGAAGGCGAGGGTTGTTGCAAATGACGGCCGGCGCAAACGGATTCTTCTCATCGAAATCTCTCCTCGATCGTTTTGTTCGATGCAACTCTCAGCTCAGCCTTCAGCGCGGAATGTGATCCCGTCGAGGGAAATCCCGGTGCCGGGCGCACTGGCTACTGCGCCGTTAAGGACTATCGGTCCGATGGAAACGTTGGCCCCTGTGACCGCGACAGAGTCGTACTCGTTGGTGTCGCCTTCGCTGTCGGATTCACATTTACCGCCGGCCACTGGGATGCAGAATGCGTTGAAGATTGCAACCTGTCCGTTTGCCGGTCGGAAGCCGGGTGGCAGGGAGAAGATCGCTCCGATTGAGCCGGAGATGCCCAATGTGGCAAACCCCTGCAGGTGGACCACCCCGTCGTGATCTTTGAAGAAGCCGACGGGCTTCAGGTTGATCCCTGCGAATCCGCCGAGGTTGCTGCTGCCGTTTTCGAAGCCCGGCTCGCCCGGAGCGCCGACGAGATGGACCGGTTCGGGCGCCGCGAGGCTGTTGGCGGTCTGCGCCGAGGGCACCGTCCCGAGCTGCGCGAGGTTGATGTCCTTCCCGCTGAGCGAGCCGTCTTTCACCTTGGCCCCGGTGACGGCGTCCTTCTTGATTTTCGCCCCGGTCACCGAGTTCTTCTTCAGCTGCTTGGAGCCGACGCTGTTCTTCGGCAGCTTCAGCGCGGCGTAGGTGGTGCCGCCGAGCGCGACCATCAGCGCGACGAAGGCGAGGCCCGTGGCGAGCTTCGCCGACGGTTGTGGCAGCCGAGACCTGATCATCGGGATTCCTCCTCTGGCATGGAACGGATCGGGGTGCTGACTACCAGATTGCGGCGGCCCGGCGCGACCGGTTGGACGGTAGTTGCGGCAAAGCGGCGGATGATCGCCGAGCGATCTACCCTTCCGCGCGGAAGTTGATCCCGTCGAGGGATACGCCGGTGCCTTCCGAACCGACCACCGCGCCGTTCAGAACTACTCCCGGTCCGACGGCAACATTTGCTCCGGTGACCGCGACCGAGCTGTACTCGTTTTCGTCGCCTTCACTATCGGTTTCACATTCGCCCCCGCCCGGGATGCAGAATTGGATGAAGGCAGCGACCAGTCCGTTTGCGGGTCGGTAGCCCGGCGGCAGGGAGAAGATCGTTCCGAGCGAACCCCCTTCACCGACCCTGGCGAACCCCTGCAGGTGGACGATCCCCTCGTGGTCTTTGTAAAAACCGACCGGCCTCACGGCCGTCGGCCCAATCGAACCGAGATTGCCGCTTCCGTTCTCGAAGCCCGGCTCGCCGGGGGCCCCGACCAGGTGGGTGGCTTCGGCCGGCGGGATGCTGTTCGCCGATTGGGCCGACGGCACGGTCCCGAGTTTCGCCAGGTCGATGTCCTCCCCCGTGAGAGACCCGTTTTTCACCTTCGCCCCGGTGACGGCGTCCTTCTTGATTTTCGCCCCGGTCACAGAGTTCTTCTTGAGCTGCTTGGCGCTGACGCTGTTCTTCGGCAGCTTGAAGGCGGCGAAGCCGGTCCCCACCATTCCGAGTACGAGTGCGATCAGGGCGACGATCATTGCCGGCGAGGGAATACGAGGTCGGGCGCGTCTCATTCGGTCTCTCCTGGCTCAGGGGGCGGGAACGCGGGCAACTTAGCCGCCGGGTCAGACGCAAACGGCGCCGCGACGTGCGGCTCAGGCGGGTCTGGCTGCCGGGTTCTCGCGGTACCACTCGAGTGCGCGGCGGAGACCGTCGGCAAGCTCGACCTCGGGCCGCCACCCGGTCAGCTCGCGGAGCTTGGTCGAGTCGACGAACTGGCGGTCGATCTCGCCGTCGGGATTGCCCTCGCCCTGGTAGTCCGGCTCGAGCACGCCACCCCCCGCGGTGGCGATCAGCTCGACGACCTCGCGGACCGAGTGCGGGCGATCGCCGCCGGCGTTGAAGGCCTGGCCCGCGGTCCCCGCCTCCCCCAGCGCCGTCCCGATCGCGAGATAGGCCACGACGGCGTCGTCGACGTGGAGGAAGTCGCGCTCGGGGCTGCCGTCGGACCGGATCCGCGGCCTGCGCCCGTCGAGGACCGCGACCACCGTCTCCGGCACCAGCCGGGTGAAGTTGAGGTCGCCGCCGCCGTAGACATTGGCGAAGCGCGTCACCGCGAGCGGCAGGTCGTAGGCGCGGGCGTAGCTGCGGGCGACGATGTCGGCGGCCGCCTTGCTGGCGTCGTAGGGGAACGAGGCGCGCAGCGGGAAGTCCTCGAGGTAGGGAAGCTCGGGGCTCGACCCGTACGCCTTGTCCGAGGACGCGAAGAGGACCCGCTCGACGTCGTTCTCCCGACAGGCCTCGAACACGTTCCACGCTCCCCGGACGTTGATCTCGAACGTGTCGAGGGGCGATTCGCGGGCGACTCCGACGATTGTCTGCGCCGCGAGGTGGAAGACCGAGGTGGCGCCGACGACCGCGCCCGTGACCCCATCGGCGTCGCGGAGGTCGGCCTCGACGAGCTCGACTTCGCCGCGGATGCCGAGCAGATCGAGCCCCGACGGCCGGATCCCGCCGACATCGGCGGTTCGCGGCCCCGGCCGGTCGAGGACGCGAACCTCCTCTCCCCGCACGAGCAGCGCCCGCGCCAGGTGCGAGCCGACGAAGCCGTGGCCGCCGGTGACGAGGGCGCGGCTCATTGTGACCCCGCTCGCTCCCAGACCGTCCACGGCGCTTCAGCCGATGCCCAGAGGTCATTGAGGACGACCGCGTCCTTGTAGGTGTCCATGCAGTCCCAGAAGCCCTCGTGGCGGTAGGCATGGAGCTCGCCATCGGCGGCGAGCCGTTCGAGCGGCTCACGCTCGAGCACGGTGTCCTTGTCCAGGTGGGCCAGCGCCGCAGGCTCGAGGCAGAGAAAGCCGCCGTTGATCCAGTGCTCGCTCCGCGGCTTCTCGACGAAGCCGGCGACGCGGCCCTCGGGGTCGAGCTCGGCGACGCCCCACTGGAGGTTCGGCCGCACCACGGTCACCGTCGCGGCGCCCCCGTGGCCGCGGTGGAAGGAGAGCTCGGCCGCGAGATCCACATCCGCGACACCGTCGGCGTAGGTGAGGCAGAAGGTCCCGCTGTCGAGCCTGCCGGCGAGCCGCGCGACACGGCCCCCGGTCGGCGTGTCGACCCCGGTCTCGACGCACTCGACCGTGACGCCCGGAGGCCACGCCTCGGCGGCGACGAACTCGGAGATTGCCTCGCCCAGATACCCCGTGGCGAGCAGAAAGCGCTCGAAGCCCTGAGCCGCATAGATCCCGATCACGTGCCAGATGATCGGCCGGCCGCCGATCTCGACCATCGCCTTCGGGACCGACTCGGTCCGCTCGCGGAGCCGCGTCCCGCGGCCCCCGCAGAGGATGACGACGGGAGGCTTCAGCAGCCGCCGGCGACGGCGGGAAGGATCGTCACCTCGTCGCCCTCGTTGATCGGCGTCTCCAGCCCTTCCTGAAAGCGGATGTCCTCACCGCTGACGAAGACGTTGACGAAGCGCCGCAGATCGCCGTCCTGGGTGATTCGCTCGCGGAGGTCGGTGTGGGCGTCGAAGACCGCGTCGAGAACCTCGCCCACGGTCGTTCCCGTCACCTCGAGCTCGGCCTCCCCCCCGGTCGCGGCCCGGAGCTGGGTCGGGATCTTCACCGTCACGGTCATCACGAGACCTCGCGCTTCGCTCGCTGCGCGAATAGACAGATTGCGACGCTTGCTCGCTCCGCGCTCATCAAACTCTTACCTCCTGCTGCTCGATCTCGGACTCGAAGCTGTCGAGGTCGGGGTCGATCTCATGCATCTGGAACCTATCGCGAGTCGCGTCGAGCGTCTTCAGCCCCTCGCCGGTGATGTAGACGACGACTCGCTCGCCGCCATCGATCTCGCCGCGCTCGGCGAGCTTGGCGAGGACGCCGATCGTGACCCCGCCGGCGGTCTCGGTGAAGATCCCGGTCGTCTCTGCCAACAGCCGAATGGCGGCCCGGATCTCATCGTCATCGACCGAGTCGATCGTGCCCTTGGTGCGGCGCGCCTGTTCGAGGGCGTAGGGCCCGTCGGCCGGGTCGCCGATCGCGAGGCTCTTGGCGATCGTGTCCGGCCGCTGCGGCTTGCAGACGTCCCAACCTTCGGCGAATGCCGTCGCGACCGGGCTGCAGCCCTCTGCCTGGGCGCCGTTGAAGACCGGTTGGGAACCCTCGACCAGCCCGATCTCGAGCCACTCGGCGAAGCCGCGCCCGAGCTTGGTGAAGAGCGAGCCGGAGGCGATCGGGACCACGACCCGGTCGGGCAGCTCCCATCCGAGTTGCTCGACGGTCTCGTAGGCGAGCGTCTTCGAGCCCTCCGAGTAGTAGGGCCGGAGGTTGACATTGACGAATGCCCAGGGCCTCGTTTCGGCGAGCTGAGTGCAGAGCCGGTTGACGTCGTCGTAGTTGCCGCGGACGCCGACCAGGTTGGTGCCGTAGACGCCGGTCGCGAGCAGCTTCTGCTCCTCGAGGTTGGCGGGGACGAAGACGTAGGACTCGAGGCCGGCGGCGGCGGCGTGGGCGGCGACGGCGTTGGCGAGGTTCCCGGTCGAGGCGCAGGCGACCGTCCTGAATCCCAGCTCGCGCGCCTTTGCGACCGCGACCGCGACGACCCGGTCCTTGAAGGAGTGGGTCGGGTTGGCAGCGTCGTTCTTGATCCAGAGCTCGGCGTCGAGGCCGAGTCGCTCGGCGAGCCGGTCGGCCCGCACCAGCGGTGTCAGGCCGGGCTCGAGCGGGTCCCCCGGCCTCCCCACGAAGGGCAGGAAGTCGGCGTAGCGCCAGATCCCCTGCGAGCCGGCCTGGATCCGGCGCCTGGCCTCGTCGGCTTCGAGGCCCGAGTGGTCGTAGGACACGTCCAACGGGCCGAAGCAGTTCGAACAGGCGAAATGGGCGGCCAGGTCGTACTCCGCCCCGCACTCCTTGCACTTCAAGCTCTCGATTGACATCCGATCGTCCTTCTGTTGGTCATGAAAAACCTCCGCCTCCTGTGGGGGCAGAGGTCCTGATCGGACGTCCCCCACATCTTCCAGGCCTTTTGCTGCGGCCTGCTGGACTTGGCACCTCCCCTCGGACCGATGGTCCGAGGTGGTTGCCGGGGCTTCAATGGGCCAGTCCCTCCACCCCTCTGGATGTGGCGTATGCGTGGGCCGAAGATTACCAGGGGAAATTTCACCCGGTTCGAATTAGGCGTGGCGTTTAACCTTGTTCCGACCATGCCGGACGAGACCGCCGAGACGATGAGCCAGACCGATGCCGAACCTTCCAAAACCACGGCTACGTCGTTCTGCGCGGCGGAATACGCTCGCGCCGGCACCGGCTGAGCCTCAGACCCCCAACGTCGAGCAGATCGACACCGCCGACCTGCGGTGGGTCAACATCGAGCATCCCGGGGCGCTCGAGCGCGCCTGGCTCGAGGAGAACTTCGATTTCCACGCCCTCGATCTGGAGGACGTCCTCTCCCGCAACCAGCGGCCGAAGATCGACGTCTACGACGACTACCTGTTCATAGTCCTCCACTTCCCGATCTTCGACCGCGCCGCGCGCCGGCTTGGCACGGGCGAGCTCGACCTCTTCGTCGGGCCCGGCTACCTGGTCACGATCCCGAACCAGCCGCTGCAGCCCGTCGAGTACCTGTTCGAGACCTGCCGCGTCAAGGAGGAGGTTCGCGAGCAGCTCTTCTCGCGCGGCTCGGGCTACCTCCTCTACCGCCTCGTCGACGACAGCTTCGACTACTGCTTCCCGATGCTGCGCAAGATCGGCAACAAGCTCGACGCGCTCGAGGACGACATCTTCGAGGGCCGCTCCGACGAGGTCGTCCGTGACATCTCGAACGTCAAGCAGGAGATCATCAACTTCCGCAAGGTGATTCGCCCGCAGCGGCCGGTCCTCCGCGACCTCGAGCGGGTCAAGCAGCGCTACCTCGCCCCCGACCTCGACCTCGAGATCTACTTCGACGACATCGTCGATGCCCACGAGCGGATCTGGGACATGCTCGAGAACTACAAGGAGGTCGTCGAGGCGCTGGAGGAGACCAACGAGTCGGTCATCTCCCATCGCTTCAACGACATCCTTCGCATCCTCACCGTCTTCAGCATCGTCTTCCTGCCGGCGACGCTGATCGCGAGCATCTGGGGGATGAACGTCGGGCTGCCCGGGGGTGGCGAGCCCGCATCCTCCTCGCTCAAGGACTTCTGGATCGTGATCGGCGGGATGGTCCTCGTCCTCGCGGCGATGATCGCCTACTTCCGCAAACGCGGCTGGCTATAGCCACCCCCGGACGCGGGAGGGCGGGCGCGAGTTCTCCAGTGGTCATCGCGCGGCCGCCCGGGAGCGGAGGAGGTGGCGCCTTGTTCGACTCGCCGGTCCCGGGCATGGCTTGATCCGCCTCCAGCGTCCGGGCATGGCTCCTCGGGCAGTGTGAGTTTTGCCTTCCTATGGGAGGTCAACCTCACACACCCCTGGATTTGGGTGGAGTCGGCCGAGACCGCCCTCTCTCTTAGGATGCCTCGGTGTGGCCAATTTCCGGATCTGGGCGCCATGGCGCCTCGCCTACGTGAAGGACGCCTCCAAGGACGCCGAGGAGCAGTGCATCTTCTGCGCCAAGCCCGGCGCCGATGACGATCGCGGCAACCTGATCGTCCACCGCGGCGAGCGCTGCTTCGTGATCCTCAACCTCTTCCCCTACACAAACGGGCACCTGATGGTGGCCCCATATGAGCACATCGCCACTCTTCAGCAGCTCTCGCCGGAGGCAATCGCCGAGATGATGGCCCTCGCGCAGCGGGCGATGGCCAGGCTCGAGGAGGTCTACGACCCGCACGGCTACAACGTCGGCATCAACCAGGGTCGCGCTGCCGGCGCCGGGGTCGAGCACCACATCCACCTTCACGTCGTCCCCCGCTGGGGCGGTGACACCAACTTCATGCCGGTGATCGCCGACACCAAGGTGATGCCGCAGACCCTCGAGCAGAGCTACGACGCACTGGCAGGTGCGTTCTGACCCTCGCGCCCCCGCAGATCTTCAAGGCCTACGACATCAGGGGCCTCTACGGGGCCGAGATGGACGAGACGACGGCGCTCGCCGTCGGACGGGCGTTCATCCGGGTCCTTTCCCGCCTCCGCGAAAAGCCGGCGGCCGAGCTGCGGGTCGGCCTCGGCCGGGACATGCGCCTGACCGCGCCGGCGATGGCGGCGGAGGTCCGCGACGGGATGATCATCGAGGGGGCGAAGGTGCTCGACGCCGGGATGGTCGCAACCGAGATGCTGTACCACCTGGTCGGCTCACGAGAGCTCGACGGGGGCGCGATGGTCACCGCCTCCCACAATCCCAAGGCTTACACAGGGGTGAAGCTGCTCCGCGAGGGTGCCCTGGCGCTCTCCGGCGACGCCGGGATCGGCGACGTCCGGCGCCAGATCGAGGCCGGCCTCGATCAGGGGCCCGGCGGTGGCTCGTTCGAAGAGGTCGACATCTGGGACGACTTCCGGGCCCACGCCCTCTCCTCGATCGATCCCGACAAGGTCAGGCCGATGAAGGTCGTCGTCGACGGTGGCAACGGGATGGCCGGCCCGATGGTGGGACCGATCCTGCACGGGCTCGGCCTCGAGCTCGAGGAGATGTACTTCGAGCCCGACGGTGAGTTCCCCGATCACGGACCGAACCCGCTGCTCGAGGAGAACCGGGAGGCGATCATCGAGCGCGTGCGCAGCACCGGCGCCGACCTCGGAATCGCCTGGGACGGCGACGCCGACCGCTGTTTCTTCATCGATGCCGACGGGCGATTCTGCGATGGAGACTTCATCTGCGCCCTGCTGGCCCGATCGCTCCTGCAGACCTATCCCGGGGCCCTGATCCTCTACGACCCGCGCTCGAGCCGCGCGGTCGCCGATGTCGTCGCTTCCGAGGGGGGGCGCTCCGACATCTCCCGGGTCGGCCACGCCTTCTTCAAGCGGAAGATGCGCGAAGACGACGCGGTCTTCGGCGGCGAGGTGTCGGGCCACTACTACTTCCGCGAATTCTGGTGTGCCGACTCGGGGACGCTTCCGGCGCTGCTGATGCTTGAGCTGCTCTCCGTCGGCGGCCGGACGCTGGCTGAGCTGATGGCGGACTTCCGCTCTCGTTACTTCATCTCCGGCGAGATCAACTCCGAGGTCGCCGACCAGGAGGCGAAGATGGAGGAGATCGCAGAGCGCTACTCCGACGGCGAGCAGAGCCGGCTCGACGGGATCTCCGTCGACTACCCGGACTGGCATTTCAACGTCCGCCCCTCGAACACCGAGCCGCTGCTCCGGCTCACGGTCGAGTCGCTGGTCTCGCCGGAGGACATGGAGGCCAGGCGCGACGACCTCCTCTCCCTGATCCGATCATGACCGAGACGCCGCAGGAGGCGTTGGAGCAGGCGGCGCTGGCCGGCATCCACCGGCTCTCGATCCCGACTCCATTCGCCGTCGGCCGCGTCAACTGCTACCTGATCGAGGACGAGCCACTCACCCTCGTCGACACCGGCCCCAACTCGGGCAAGGCGCTCGATGAGCTCCAGCGCCAGCTCGGAGAGCGCGATCACTCGATCGAGGAGCTCGAGCTCGTGATCCTCACCCATCAGCACATCGACCACCTCGGTCTGGTCGAGATCGTCGTCGAGCACTCCGGGGCCGAGGTCGCGGCGATCGGCGTCGCCGCCGAGCGACTCGCGAACTTCGGCGAGGACGCCGAGCGCGAGGACGAGTTCGCGGTCGACCTGATGCTCCGCAACGGGATACCGCCCGAGGTCGCCCACGCCCTGCAGAGCGTCTCCCGCAGCTTCCGCGGCTGGGGCGCGCACGCGCAGGTGACGAGGCCGCTCGAGGACGGCGAGGTGATCGAGTTCGCCGACCGCCGGCTCGAAGTCCTGCACCGGCCCGGGCACAGCCCCTCGGACACCGTCTTCTGGGACGAGCGGCGCCAGATCCTGATCGCCGCCGACCACCTGATCGGCCACATCTCCTCCAACCCGCTGATCGCGCGGGCGCTCGACGGCTCCGACCGCCGCGAGCAGGCCCTCGTCACCTACATCGATTCGCTGCGCAAGACCCGGGAGATGCCCGCCGACTTCGTCCTCTCCGGCCACGGCGAGCCGATCACCGACCACGTCACACTGATCGATGAGCGCCTCGCCAAGACCGAGCGCCGCAAGGAGAAGATCTACGGCCTGATCGCCGAGCGGCCGCGCAGCGGCTATGAGGTCGCGCAGGCGATCTGGGGCAACGTCGCCGTCACCCAGGCCTTCCTCACCCTCTCCGAGGTCATCGGTCATGCCGACCTGCTCGTCAACGAAGGCAGGGTCCGCGAAAGAGACGACGGAGATGTGGTCCGGTATGAGGCGACCGGGTAGGCGCTCCGCGAAGAGGCGGATGCTGGTCCTTCAGCCCACCCGAGGGCAGTTCAATCTCGCTCACCGGTTGGACCGACAGCACCGGGCGGCCGGGCCCCGGCGAGCGATTTGCCAGGGAGCCAGGGTTCAGGATTCGGCGCGGAAGCTGATCCCGTCTAGATCGACAGCGTTAGCTCCGCCTGGCGCAAGTACTCCGCCTTCATTTGCGGGGATACTGGAATTCGACCCGATTATGGCGATGGTATTGACGTTGGCGGGGCAACCGGGACCGCCGCACCCAACCGGCACGTGAATGAATTTGCCACTGGCAGGGCGGTACCCGGGCGGCAGCTTGAAGATGAAAGTTTCGGCGGCTCCTGAGACGGCCAGGCCCCTAAGGTGGACCACACCCTCATGATCCTTGTAGAAGGCCACCGTTTCGGGAAATGCCCCAGGGGAGGCTTTTACATTCGACCACCCGTTGAGAAAGTCCGTGACTTCGTGATACGCCTCCGGCGCCGCAATGCCGTTTGCGGTTTGCGCCACCTGGGCCGTTGGCACGGTCCCGAGCGTCGAAGCGTTGA
This sequence comes from uncultured Solirubrobacterales bacterium, assembly GCA_963737575.1. Lineage (GTDB taxonomy): Bacteria > Actinomycetota > Thermoleophilia > Solirubrobacterales > 70-9 > VRUE01. The sequence continues at coordinate 258,519 of CAVTTJ010000009.1, read as the reverse complement.
TCTGAGTGCCGGTCAGGGTGCCCTTCTTGACCTTGGCTGCCGTGATCGCTTCTTTCTTCACTTTCGCTGTGGTGACGGCGTTCTTCTTCAGCTGCTTTGAGCCAACCGAGTTCTTGCCGAGATGGCTCGCAGCGTAGGCAGCTCCGCCGCCTAACAGAAGGAAAAAGCAAAGGGTCGACATCACGTTTGCGTAAGTGAACTTCGGGCGCATTGCAGTCTCCTCCAGCTGGCCGGCATCGAGTGGACGAGACTCGCATCGACTCTATGGCTGTTGCGCGCCTCGGTCAATCAGAACGGGCGAAAGGGGCGTTAGGTGCCGGGCTCAGGATTCGGCACGGAAGGTGATGCCGTCATGACTGAGCTCGGCGGTCGGCGACGACACGACGCCCCCCGAGACTTCAGGGTTGTTGGCGTAGTCCATACCCAGGATATCGATCCGCCCCCCAAACAATTCACCGAGTGTGCCGCCGGAACAAAAGCAGAAAAACAGAGAATCCGTCTTAGGGGTGGGTCGGAAGCCCGGGGGCAGCTTGAAAAATGAAGCTTTCGCTGCCTGAGGAAGCTTTCACCGCTCCCCTCTGGTGGACAGTCCCAAGCTGATCCTTGTAGAAGCTCGCGGGGACATTTTCAGGTCCCCATTTTCCCAGCCACTCAAAAAGTCAGGCTCGCCGGGGGCGCCTACTTCGTGCCACGGTTCGGCCGGCGGGAGCGAGCTTGCCACGGTCGCCGAATTAGCAGTCTGGACGACCGGTACCGTCCCCTAGCGTCGAAGCGTTGATCTGAGTGCCGGTCAGGGTGCCCTTCTTGACCTTGGCTGCCGTGATCGCTTCTTTCTTCACTTTCGCTGTGGTGACGGCGTTCTTCTTCAGCTGCTTGGGGCCGACGCTGTTCTTGGGTAGCTGGGTGGCGGCGTAGGAAGCGCCGCCGAGGGGCGATGAACAGGGCCAGGCAGGAGGTCACGTTCGCAAACGTGAGCCGGGTCCGCAGGGTCTTCATGTGTTCTCCGTTTCGACGAGACAAAAGGACGAGGCGGCTCGACTATCTCACCTCTCCTTCGCGCTGCCGCATCAGACAAGAGAGGAACGAATCGATAGTGAGTAACGCCGATATAGACCGCCTTAAGGCCGACCTGACGGCCGAGACAAAGGCTGCCCTACGCGCTGAGATCGAGCGGCGAGTGACTCGCCCCGAGGACGTTGAGCCGCTGCGGGCCGAGCGGAGGGACAGGCTGGTCCAGACGGACTCCAGGTTCTGGAGAGATTCGGCGCTATGAGACTCGAACTTCCGTCCCTCTGCCTTGCCTGCCGGCGTCGGGCTGGCCTAGCTGTAGCTACTCAGGACCGACCGGGAACCCCACCAGCGTCGTTTCGGCTCGAGGCCGTCGACGGCGTTCAGCGCCGACAAGCTCGCGGCGCGGGCAGATGAGGCGTGGAGCGAGGCGGGCTTACCCGCATTACGCTGCATGAGTGCCGGCACAGCTTCGCCAGCCTGATGATCGCTGCCGGCGTCAACGCCAAGGCCCTGTCGACGTTCATGGGCCAGGCGGCGATCTCGATCACCCTCGACCGATATGGGCACCTGATGCCCGGGCCGAGGCCGCGGGCCTACTCGATACCTACCTGACCGCCGAGCGGGAGCGCCAGGAAGAGGCCGCGAGAGCGGCCGGTGGCGAGTTGACTGGCGAACAAGCTGGCGAACAGGTCGCTGAGAATGGCGAGATTCGGCACTAGAAAGCCAGGCAAGCGAGGCAAGAAGCGGATGCTGATCATCGTCAACCCGTATGCGACGACGGTCTCCAACCGGCTCAAGAACCTCGTCGTCTACGCGCTTCAGGGGCGCTTCGAGGTCGAGACCGTCTCGACCGAGGCGCAGAACCACGCGACAGAGATCGGCCGCGAGGTCCGCGACCACGGATATGACATCGTCGTCGCCTTTGGCGGCGACGGGACCCTGAACGAGGTCGCCAACGGCCTCGCCGGGACCGATGTGCCGGTCTCGGTGCTGCCCGGAGGATCGACCAACGTCGTCTGCCGGACGCTTGGGATCCCGAACGACGTGGTCGACGCGACCGAGCACCTCCTCACGCTCGTCGACGAGTGGGCGCCGCGCCGGATCGACCTCGGTAGGGTCGACGACCGCCGCTTCGTGTTCGCCTGCGGGGTCGGCATCGACGCCACGGTCGTGAAGCGGGTTGACGCCCATCCCGGGATGAAGTCGAAGGCCGGGCCCTATTACTACACCTGGGCGGCGCTCTCCGCCTTCTATCGCGAGTTTCTCCTCAACCCCGTCCACATCGAGGTCGAGGTCGCCGGCCAAACCGTCGAGGGAGTCACGGCGCTAGCACAGAACTCGGATCCGTTCACCTACTTCGCGAGCCGGCCGCTGCGCGTCTGCGAGGGAATGGAGATCGACGACGGCACGCTCTCGCTCGGGGTGCTGAAGCGCGCCGCCCAGCGCGACATGCCGACCCTGATCACCCGCCTATTCAGCGAGAAGCGCCCTGCCGCCCACCACCGCCAGATCGAGCACTTTGAGGGCGTGACCGCGGCGACCGTGCGCACCACCTCGACGACCAGGGATGGCGCCGCCCGCCCGTTCCCGGTTCAGGTCGACGGCGACTACATCGGCGAGCGCGTCGAGGTCTCGCTCGCGGTAGAGCCGGGCGCGCTCACCGTGATCGCATAGCGGGGTTGCCGACCACGGTCTCCCCCGCGCCGACGTCCTTGGTGACGACTGCGCCAGCGCCGATGGTCGCCTCGCGCCCGATCGTGACGCCGCCGAGAACCGTGGCCCCGGATCCGATCGACGCGCCGCGCTCGACGACGGTGTGGAGCATTTCCCACTCGGTCGCGGTCTGAAGGTCGCCATTTGAATTGGTGGCCCGCGGACGGCGGTCGTTCACGAAGGTGACGCCATGGCCGACGAAAACCTCATCCTCGATCCTGACGCCGTCGCAGATGAAGGTGTGGCTCTGGATCTTGCAGGCAGCACCGATCTCTGCGCCACGCTGGACCTCGACGAAAGTGCCGATTCGGGTCCTATCTCCGATCCGACAACCGTAGAGATTTGTGAATGAGTGGACGAAGACGTCCTCTCCGAACTCGACGTCGTCGATCAGTCGATTCAGGGCCTGGTTGGCCGGCGAGTCAGTTGCCGTGGCCATCGAACTCGGCGACAACGTTCGCGACTCGATCGATCTCCGGCTCGGTGATCGCCGGGAAGATCGGCAGGGAGCAGCTCTCGCCGGCCAGCCGCTCGGCGACGGGAAGGCTGCCGGCGATGAAGCCGAGGTTCGCGTACGCGGGCTGCAGGTGGATCGGACGCGGATAGTGGATTGCGTGGGCGATCCCGGCCTCATTGAGATGGTCGCGAAGAGCGTGCCGCACCGGCGTACGGACCACGAAAAGATGGAAGACGTGATCGCCGTCGACGGCGGTCGGCGCCGGCGGAGTGACCGCAGTGTCGGCCAATGCCTCGCGAAGAGCTGCTCCGGCAGCGCGACGGGCGCTGTTGGCCTCGTCGAGGCGTCCGAGCTTGACGCGGAGTATTGCCGCCTGGAGGGCATCGAGGCGGTCGGTCTTCGCAGGGATCTCGTGATAGTGCCTGGTCAGCTCCCCGTGGGAGCGAAGTTTGCGAACCCTGTCAGCGAGCTTGGGGTCGGATGTCACCACCGCGCCGCCATCTCCCCATGCCCCTAGGTTCTTCGTTGGATAGAAGCTGAAGCATCCGGCGTCCCCTAGGGAGCCCGCCGGCCGGCCGCGAAAAAGCGAGCCGTGAGCCTGGCAGGCATCCTCGATGACGAGGATCCCACGGTTTCGGCAGAGCGATAGGAGCGGATCCATTTCGACGGTCCGGCCGTAGAGGTGCACGGGAATCACACATCGGGTCCGTGGACCGACCGCCGCCTCGACGATGTCGGCGGTTATCAGCGCCGTCTCCTCGTCAACGTCGACGAGACAGGGGGTCGCTCCGACGGCGCTCACGGCCTCGGCCGTTGCGATGAAGCTGTTGGTCGGCACGATCACCTCGTCCCCGGGCCCCACCCCGAGCCCTCTCAGCGCCAGCTCCAGGGCGGCGGTGCCGGAGGAGACACCGACAGCGTGCTCGGTCCCACACCACCGCGCGAAGGCATGCTCGAACTCCTCCACCTCCGAGCCGAGGGTGAAAGCGGCCCGAGAGCTCACGTCGGCGACGACCTCGAGGAGTTCGGCGTGGAGCTCGGGGTCGGCATTGTCAAGCCGGGTGAACGGCACGGTGGCGGTCGCGTGACCGTTGGCGCCGGGCGCCAGAACAGCCGCTTGTCCGCCGCCGTTCATGCCGGCGCCCTTTCCGGCGGCTCCCCGTTGGTGGCGAGGGCCATTGCGTCTTCAAGGGCAGGGTCACCGTCGGCGAAGGCCGCTGCGACCTCCTTGCGGGAGCGAACGCCGAACTTGGTGAAGATCGATGAGAGGTGGCTCTTGATCGTGCTTTCCGCGAGGAACAGGCGCTCGGCGATCTCAGCGTTTGTCAATCCGCTTCGGACCAGGGCCAGGACCTCGTTCTCACGATGCGAGAGGACCGGTTTCTCGACGCTCGCGAGGAATTTGCGCGGGATCGCCGACTGGCCGATCGAGACGGCGCGCACGGTGGTCGGGAGCGTCCGCTCCAACTCGGGGTCGAAGACGAGCGCGTCTGCGCCCGCGTCGAGCACGCGACGCACGCCGGTCCCGGTGGTCGGTGGCGAGATGACGACGATGGCCGGATCGGGAGCGTCTCGGCGGAGGCGGCGGAGCGCCGCCATCTCCCGGGGCTTGTCGGCGTCGCAGACGAACACCACGATCGTCGAGGTGTCGAGCTCGAGCGCGATGACTTCCGCCGGGTCGTCGACGCAGTCCCGGATCGGGAGGCCCTCCCCGGCCAGAGCTCCTTCGATGCGGCTGTGGGAGTCGACGCAATCGGCGCAGACGATGACGGCTAGAAGTTGGGCCGGGTCCATGGGTCCCCCAACCGGCCGCTCGGTCTCGGCTTTCATATCGATAGAACGGATTTCGGATCCTCCAGCTTGCGGGCCTAGGGCGCCCGATTTGGGTTTTTGTGCCTGCTAGCAGGGCGCTTTATCAGCTTCAGTCCGAGCTTCCAGGTCGTTGTGGAGCCGTCGAGCGCGATGAAGCTCGCGTTGACCCGGACCTTGAGCTTGTGCTCCCTGCGCAGCAGCCTTCTGCCGATCGCGGTCAGCTCGATCGGGGCCTTCACTTCGCCGGCTCCGACGACGCTGGTGCTCGCCGGTTTGATGCTGCGTTGGCGCAATCTCAACTCCCTGATACTGGCCGCCGAACTCGCGTCGCTCTTGCGACCGGGTTTCGCGATTTCCGACACCAACGCAGCCCGGATAAGGAGGCGGCCGGGTCCCGTGGCCTGGAAGAAGATGGAGGCCGTACCCAACTTCGTGTTGAGGATCGTGCGCAGGTACTGCGGCAGCCCGGGGGTCGGCGGGCCGGGTTGATTCGGCGGGGTCGCGTGTGCAGCGACGCTCCACTCGTCGTGGGCGGGGCTTGCGTCCGCGTTGCCCGCCTTGTCGCTGGCGCGTACGTCGAAGGAATGTGTGCCGTCACCCAGGTTCGAGTACTCAGCCGGTGAGGTGCAGTTGGACCATGCGCCGGAGTCGAGCCTGCATTCGAAGGACGCGACTCCCGAGCCGTTCCCGTCCGACCCGGTGAAGGCAAAGCTCGCGTTGCTGGAGTCGGCCTGCGAACGGGGCCCATCGGTGATCTGGGTGTCGGGTGCGGTCGAGTCCTCGATGTAGGACAGAGAGCCCGAGCAGGGCGAGGTGTTGGCGGCGCCGGTGGTGGCGGTGGCGCTGAAGTGGCTGGTCGAGTCGTCAGCGACCGTCACCGTGACCCCGGTCGACAGGTTGGCGGCGGGGAAGGTGGCGAGGAGCGTCCCGGAGCAGCTCGCGTTGGAGTAGAGGCTGACCGTGGTGCCCGCGGGGGTCGAGCCGAGGATTTTCGGCGTGTTGTCATTCGCCGGTGAGGCGGGGAGGGTCGAGCTGAGGATCGGCGCGGCGGGGCTGGCGGTGTCGACCTGGAAGCTCCGTGTGGCCAATGTGGTGTTCCCGGCCGTGTCGGTCGCGCGCACCCGGAAGGTGTGGGGGCCGTCGGTCAGCGGTGAGGCCGGCGTATGAGTTCCGTTACCCGAGCATGGCCCGAAGCTGGGCGTGCCGGTGTCGATCGAGCATTCGAAACTCGCTCCGGCCTCGGAGCTGAAGGTGAAGGTGGGCGTCGGGTCGTTGGTGAGGCCGGAGGGCCCGGAATCGATCATGACCGCCGGAGGCGTGGTGTCGACCGTCCAGGTGAAGCTGGCGGGCGTCTCGTCGGTATTACCCGCCTGGTCGATCGCCCGCACTTCGAAGGTGTGGGACCCGTCGCTGAGCGAGGACAGGCTCTTCGGTGAGGAGCATGTCCCCCAGTCCGCCGCCTGCGTCGAGTCGAGCCGGCACTGGAAGCGAGGCGACGCCGGAGCCGCCTGCGTCGGTGCCGGAGAAGTCGAAGTTGGCGGATGAGCTGTTCGTCGAGATCGGGGGGTTGCCCGTGATCTGGGTCGTCGGTGGGCTGGAGTCCTCCACATAGGTAATGGGTTCCGAGCAGCCCGAGGTGTTATTGGCCGCCGTGGTTGCCGTCGCGCGGAACGTGGTCGTCGTGTCGTCGCCGACCGATACCTCGATCCCGGCTTCCAGTTCGGCGTCGGTCCCGGAGACGGCGGGACTCCCCTGGCAGTTTGCCCCCGTGTAGATGTGGATGGTCGTGCTCGCCGTGGCCGTGCCCTTGATCAAGGGCGAGTTCTCGTTCGCCGGCGAGGCCGGACTCGTCGCGGTCAGGTCGGGGGCGTCGGGACCGGTGCTGTCGACTTCGAAGTCGCGCGTCGCCAGCCCGGGATTCCCGGCCGCGTCAGTCGCCCGCACCCGGAACGTGTATGGGCCGTCTGCCAGCGGCGAGGACGGTGTGTGGGTCCCGGGTCCCGAGCATGGCCCGTAGCTGGGCGTGCCGGTGTCGATCGAGCATTCGAAGCTCGCCCCCGCCTCGGAGCTGAAGGTGAAGGTAGGCGTCGGGTCGTTGGTCAGGCCGGATGGGCCCGGAGTCGATGCTGACAGTCGGCGGGTGGTGTCGACGGTCCAAGTGGAGCTCGCCGGGGTCTGCGTCGGTGTTCCCGGCCTGGTCGATCGCCCGGACTTCGAAGGTGTGGCCGCCGTCGGCCGAGCGACGAGTAGGCCTGCGGGCTCGTGCAGGCGGCGAAGGCGGCGCCGTCGCGGCTGCACTGGAACGAGGCGACGCCGGAGCCACCGCTGTCGCTGCCAGAGAAGCCGAAGCTCGCGTGGCGTTGTTGGTCAGGCCCGAGGGACCGGCGTCGATCGAGGTGGTCGGCGCGGTGGTGTCGACGGTCCAGGTGGAGCTCGCCGGCGTCTGCGTCGGTCGTTCCCCGGCCTGACGTCGATCGCCCGGACTTCGAAGGTGTGGCGAACGCCGTCGCTGAGCGACGGACAGGCTCTGTCGGTGCCGGAGAAGCTGAAGCGCTCCTGATAGTCCGCCGCCTGCGATCGAGTCGAGCCGTTGTCGACGTCCGGTGAAGCGCCGGCGTCATCCGGCCGGTCAGCCTGACTCGCCGGTGTCGCTGCCGGAGAAGCTGAGAGTCCTCGGCGCGTCGATCGGCTGACTGGAAGAGCTGCCAGCTCGGTGCCGGAGAAGCTGACGCAGGAGACGATCTGGCCGAGTGCTGTCGATCTGGGTCTGCGGGGTGTCGAGTCCTCGACATACGTCAGAGGCGAGGAGCAGGCGGAGAGATTCGCAGCTTCGTCGGTGGCCGTGGCTCGGAACCTGGTCATCGAGTCGTCCGGGACCGAGACCGTCACGCCGGCTTCGAGTTCCGCGGCGGTCGCCGTCGCGACTGGAGAGCCCGAACAACCGACGGTGGTGTAGAGGCGCACCGTGGATCCCGCCGGAGCCGACCCGACCATCTTTGGTGAGTTCTCGTTTGCGGGCGAAGCCGGGATCGTCGCCGTCAGCTGGGGGGCGGTGGCGCGGACGTGTCGAGCGTGAAGCTTTGGGCCGTCGGTCGCGGAATTGGTCGCGGCATCCGTCGCCCGCACCCGGAACGTGTATGGGCCGTCTGCCAGCGGCGAGGACGGTGTGTGGGTTCCGGGTCCCGAGCATGGCCCGAAGCTGGGCGTGCCGGTGTCGATCGAGCATTCGAAGCTCGCCCCCGCCTCGGAGCTGAAGGTGAAGGTAGGCGTCGGATCGTTGGTCAGGCCCGAGGGGCCGGAGTCGATCGATGATCGTCGGCGCGGTGGTGTCGACGGTCCAGGTGGAGCTCGCCGGGGTTTGGTCGACGTTGCCGGCGGCGTCGATCGCCCGGACTTCGAAGGTGTGGCCGCCGTCGGCCGAGCCCGAGTAGGCCTGCGGGCTCGTGCAGGCGGCGAAGGCGGCGCCGTCCCGGCTGCACTGGAACGAGGCGATGCCGGAGCCACCGGTGTCGCTGCCGGAGAAGCCGAAGCTTGCGTTGGCGTTGTTGGTCAGGCCCGAGGGGCCGGAGTCGATCGAGGTCGTCGGCGCGGTGGTGTCGACGGTCCAGGTGGAGCTCGCCGGGCGTCTGGTCGATGTTCCCGGCCTGCGTCGATCGCCCGGACTTCGAAGGTGTGGGACCCGTCGCTGAGCGAGGACTAGGCTCTTCGGGGAGGCGCAAGCTCGCCAATCGCGCCGCCTGCGTCGAGTCGAGCCTGCACTGGAAGGACGCCACGCCGGAGCCACCGGTGTCGGTGCCCGAGAAGCTGAAGTTGGCGGTTGGAGCTGTTCGTCAGGCCCGACGGGCCGGAGTCGATCGAGGTCGTCGGCGCGGTGGTGTCGACGGTCCAGGTGGAGCTCGCCGGGCGTCTGCGTCGATGTTCCCGGCCTGCGTCGATCGCCCGGACTTCGAAGGTGTGGGACGCCGTCGCTGAGCGACGAGTAGGCCTGCGGGCTGGTGCAGGCCGCGAAAGCGGCACCGTCGCGGCTGCACTGGAACGAGGCGATGCCGGAGCCACCGCTGTCGCTGCCGGAGAAGCCGAAGCTTGCGTTGGCGTTGTTGGTCAGGCCCGACGGGCCGGAGTCGATCGAGGTCGTCGGCGCGGTGGTGTCGACGGTCCAGGTGGAGCTCGCCGGCGTTGCGTCGGTGTTCCCCGCCTGATCGATCGCCCGGACTTCGAAGGTGTGGCCGCCGTCGGCAAGCCCGGAATAGGCCTGCGGGCTCGTGCAGGCTGTGAAGGCGCCCCCGTCCCGACGGCATTCGAAGCTGGTCACGCCGGAGCCGCCGGTATCACTGCCGGAGAAACTGAAGTTGGCTGAGGAAGCGCCGCTCTGTGCCGGCGGGCTGCTGTCGATCTGGGTCTGCGGGGGCGTCGAGTCCTCGACATACGTAAGAGGCGAGGAGCAGGCGGAGAGGTTCGCAGCTTCGTCGGTGACCGTGGCTCTGAACCTGGTCGTCGTGTCATCCGGGACCGAGACCGTGACGCCGGCTTCCAGTTCCGCGGCGGTCGTCGTCGCGATTGGAGAGCCCGAACAACCGACGGTGGTGTAGAGGTTCACCGTCGATCCCGCCGGAGCCGTCCCCACCACCTTTGGTGAGTTCTGGTTTGCGGGCGAAGCAGGGATCGTCGCCGTCAGCTGTGGTGGCGGTGGCGCGGACGTGTCGAGCGTGAAGCCTTGGGCCTCGGTCGCGGAATTGGTCGCGGCATCCGTCGCCCGCACCCGGAACGTGTATGGGCCGTCTGCCAGCGGCGAGGACGGTGTGTGGGTCCCGGGTCCCGAGCATGGCCCGTAGCTGGGCGTGCCGGTGTCGATCGAGCATTCGAAGCTCGCCCCCGCCTCGGAGCTGAAGGTGAAGGTAGGCGTCGGATCGTTGGTCAGGCCAGAGGGCCCGGAGTCGATCGTGACCGTCGGCGCGGTGGTGTCGACGGTCCAGGTGGAGCTCGCCGGGGTTTGGTCGACGTTGCCGGCGGCGTCGATCGCCCGGACTTCGAAGGTGTGGCCGCCGTCGGCAAGCCCGGAATAGGCTTGCGGGCTCGTGCAAGCCGCGAAAGCGGCACCGTCGCCGGCTGCACTGGAACGAGGCGATGCCGGAGCCACCGGTGTCGGTTCCAGAGAAGGCGAAGCTTGCGTTGGCGTTGTTGGTCAGGCCCGACGGACCGGCGTCGATCGAGGTCGTCGGCGCGGTGGTGTCGACGGTCCAGGTGGAGCTCGCCGGCGTTGCGTCGGTGTTCCCCGCCTGATCGATCGCCCGGACTTCGAAGGTGTGGGACCCGTCGCTGAGCGAGGACAGGCTCTTCGGGGAGGAGCAAGCACTCCAATCCGCCGCCTGCGTCGAGTCGAGCCTGCACTGGAGGGACGCCACGCCGGAGCCACCGCTGTCGGTTCCAGAGAAGGCGAAGCTTGCGTTGGCGTTGTTGGTCAGGCCGGACGGACCGGCGTCGATCGAGGTCGTCGGCGCGGTGGTGTCGACGGTCCAGGTGGAGCTCGCCGGGGTTGCGTCGGTGTTCCCGGCCCGATCGATCGCCCGGACTTCGAAGGTGTGGGACGCCGTCGGCTGAGCGACGAGTAGGCTCTGCGGGCTGGTGCAAGCACGCGAATGCGGCGCCTGCTCGAGTCGCGGCTGCACTGGAACGAGGCGATGCCGGAGCCACCGCTGTCGGTGCCAGAGAAGGCGAAGCTTGCCGATGGGTTGTTGGTCAGGCCGGACGGGCCGGAGTCGATCGAGGTGTCGGCGCGGTGGTGTCGACGGTCCAGGTGGAGCTCGCCGGGGTTGGTCGATGTTGCCGGCCTGCGTCGATCGCCCGGACTTCGAAGGTGTGGGACCCGTCGCTGAGCGAGGACAGGCTCTTCGGGGAGGAGCAAGCACGCCAGTCCGCCGCCTGCGTCGAGTCGAGCCTGCACTGGAAGGACGCCACGCCGGAGCCACCGGTGTCGGTTCCAGAGAAGGCGAAGCTTGCGTTGGCGTTGTTGGTCAGGCCCGACGGGCCGGAGTCGATCGAGGTGTTCGGCGCGGTGGTGTCGACGGTCCAGGTGGAGCTCGCCGGCGTTGCGTCGATGTTCCCCGCCTGATCGATCGCCCGGACTTCGAAGGTGTGGGCCCGTCGGCCGAGCGACGAGTAGGCCTGCGGGCTGGTGCAGGCCGCGAAAGCGGCACCGTCCCGGCTGCACTGGAACGAGGCGATGCCGGAGCCGCCGGTGTCGCTGCCGGAGAAGCCGAAGTTCGCCGAGGAGCTGTTGGCGAGGCCGGACGGGCCGGAGTCGATCGAGGTCTTCGGCGCGGTGGTGTCGACGGTCCAGGTGAAGCTCGCCGGGGTCTGGTCGATGTTGCCGGCGGCGTCGATCGCGCGGACTTCGAAGGTGTGGGACCCGTCGGTGAGCGAGGACAGGCTCTTCGGGGAGGAGCAAGCACTCCAATCCGCCGCCTGCGTCGAGTCGAGCCTGCACTGGAAGGACGCCACGCCGGAGCCGCCGGTGTCGCTGCCGGAGAAGCCGAAGCTCGCCGAGGCGCTGTTGGTCGAGGCCCGACGGGCCGGAGTCGATCGAGGTGTTCGGCGCGGTGGTGTCGACGGTCCAGGTGAAGCTCGCCGGCGTTGCGTCGGTGTTCCCCGCCTGGTCGATCGCCCGGACTTCGAAGGTGTGGCCGCCGTCGGCGAGCCCGGAATAGGCCTGCGGGCTCGTGCAGGCTGTGAAGGCGCCCCCGTCCCGACGGCATTCGAAGCTGGTCACGCCGGAGCCGCCGGTATCACTGCCGGAGAAACTGAAGTTGGCTGAGGAAGCGCCGCTCTGTGCCGGCGGGCTGCTGTCGATCTGGGTCTGCGGGGGCGTCGAGTCCTCGACATACGTAAGAGGCGAGGAGCAGGCGGAGAGGTTCGCAGCTTCGTCGGTGACCGTGGCTCTGAACCTGGTCGTCGTGTCATCCGGGACCGAGACCGTGACGCCGGCTTCCAGTTCCGCGGCGGTCGTCGTCGCGATTGGAGAGCCCGAACAACCGACGGTGGTGTAGAGGTTCACCGTCGATCCCGCCGGAGCCGTCCCCACCACCTTTGGTGAGTTCTGGTTTGCGGGCGAAGCAGGGATCGTCGCCGTCAGCTGTGGTGGCGGTGGCGCGGACGTGTCGAGCGTGAAGCCTTGGGCCTCGGTCGCGGAATTGGTCGCGGCATCCGTCGCCCGCACCCGGAACGTGTATGGGCCGTCTGCCAGCGGCGAGGACGGTGTGTGGGTCCCGGGTCCCGAGCATGGCCCGTAGCTGGGCGTGCCGGTGTCGATCGAGCATTCGAAGCTCGCCCCCGCCTCGGAGCTGAAGGTGAAGGTAGGCGTCGGATCGTTGGTCAGGCCGGAGGGCCCGGAGTCGATCGTGACCGTCGGCGCGGTGGTGTCGACGGTCCAGGTGGAGCTCGCCGGGGTCTGGTCGACGTTGCCGGCGGCGTCGATCGCCCGGACTTCGAAGGTGTGGGAGCCGTCGGCTGAGCGAGGAGTAGGCCTGCGGGGTGGTGCAGGCCGCGAAACGCGGCACCGTCCGCGGCTGCACTGGAAGCGAGGCGACGCCGGAGCCACCGGTGTCGGTTCCAGAGAAGGCGAAGCTTGCGTTGGCGTTGTTGGTCAGGCCCGACGGACCGGCGTCGATCGAGGTCGTTCGGCGCGGTGGTGTCGACGGTCCAGGTGGAGCTCGCCGGCGTCTGGTCGGTGTTGCCGGCGCCGTCGATCGCCCGGACTTCGAAGGTGTGGGACCCGTCGCTGAGCGAGGACAGGCTCTTCGGGGAGGAGCAAGCACTCCAATCCGCCGCCTGCGTCGAGTCGAGCCTGCACTGGAAGGACGCCACGCCGGAGCCACCGCCGTCGGTGCCCGAGAAGCCGAAGTCTGGCGGTGGCGTTGTTGGTCAGGCCTGCGGGCCGGAGTCGATCGAGGTCGTTCGGCGCGGTGGTGTCGACGGTCCAGGTGGAGCTCGCCGGCGTCTGCGTCGGCGTTCCCGGCCTGATCGATCGCCCGGACTTCGAAGGTGTGGGAGCCGTCGGCGAGCCCCGAGTAGGCCTGCGGGCTCGTGCAGGCCGCGAAAGCGGCGCCGTCGCGGCTGCACTGGAACGAGGCGATGCCGGAGCCACCGGTGTCGGTGCCGGAGAAGGCGAAGCTCGCCGTAGGCGTTGTTGGTCAGGCCCGACGGGCCGGAGTCGATCGAGGTGTTCGGCGCGGTGGTGTCGACGGTCCAGGTGCAGCTCGCCGGGGTCTGGTCGACGTTTCCGGCCTGCGTCGATCGCCCGGACTTCGAAGGTGTGGCTGCCGTCGGCGAGCGCCGAGTAGGCCTGCGGGCTGGTGCAGGCGGCGAACGGCGGCGCCATCGCGGCTGCACTGGAACGAGGCGATGCCGGAGCCACCGGTGTCGCTGCCGGAGAAGCCGAAGCTTGCGTCTGGCGCTGTTGGTCAGGCCGGAGGGGCCGGAGTCGATCGAGGTCGTCGGCGCAGCGGTGTCGACGGTCCAGGTGGAGCTCGCCGGGGTTGCGTCGATGTTGCCGGCCTGCGTCGATCGCCCGGACTTCGAAGGTGTGGCCGCCGTCGGCAAGCGCCGGAGTAGGCTTGCGGGCTCGTGCAGGCGGCGAAGGTCGCCGCCGTCGCGGCGGCACTCGAAGCTGGCCACGCCGGAGCCCCCGGTGTCGGATGCCGGAGAAGCTGAAGCTTGCGTCGGCGTTGTTGGTCAGGCCCGACGGACCGGAGTCGATCGAGGTCGTCGGCGCGGTGGTGTCGACGGTCCAGGTGAGAGCTCGCCGGGGTCTGGTCGACGTTTCCGGCGGCGTCGATCGCCCGGACTTCGAAGGTGTGGGACCCGTCGCCGAGCGAGGACAGGCTCTTCGGTGAGGAGCAAGCACTCCAATCCGCCGCCTGCGTCGAGTCGAGCCTGCACTGGAACGACGCCACGCCGGAGCCACCGCTGTCGCTGCCGGAGAAGCAAGTTGGCCGAGGAGCTGTTGGTCAGGCCGGAGGGACCGGAGTCGATCGAGGTGTTCGGCGCGGTGGTGTCGACGGTCCAGGTGAAGGCCGCTGGCGTCTGATCCACATTCCCGGCCTGGTCGATCGCCCTCACTTCGAATTTGTGGGAGCCGTCGGCAAGCCCGGAATAGGCCTGCGGGCTCGTGCAGGCGGCGAATGGGGCGCCGTCGCGGCTGCACTGGAAGCGAGGCGATGCCGGAGCCACCGGTGTCGCTGCCGGAGAAGCCGAAGCTTGCGTCGGCGTTGTTGGTCAGGCCGGACGGGCCGGAGTCGATCGAGGTCGTCGGCGCGGTGGTGTCGACGGTCCAGGTGGAGCTCGCCGGGGTCTGGTCGACGTTCCCGGCCTGGTCGATCGCCCGGACTTCGAAGGTGTGGGACCCGTCGCTGAGCGAGGACAGGCTCTTCGGGGAGGAGCAAGCACTCCAATCCGCCGCCTGCGTCGAGTCGAGCCTGCACTGGAGGGACGCCACGCCGGAGCCACCGGCGTCGGTTCCAGAGAAGGCGAAGCTCGCGTTGGCGCTGTTGGTCAGGCCCGACGGACCGGCGTCGATCGAGGTCTTCGGCGCGGTGGTGTCGACGGTCCAGGTGGAGCTCGCCGGCGTTGCGTCGGTGTTCCCCGCCTGATCGATCGCCCGGACTTCGAAGGTGTGGGACCCGTCGCTGAGCGAGGACAGGCTCTTCGGGGAGGAGCAAGCACCCCAGTCCGCCGCCTGCGTCGAGTCGAGCCTGCACTGGAGGGACGCCACGCCGGATCCACTCGCATCGCTGCCCGAGAAGCTGAAGTTGGCGGTCGAGCTGCTCGAAAGAGCTTGCGGGCCGGAGTCGATCGAGGTGTTCGGTGCAGTGGTGTCGATCGTCCAGGTGAAGGCCGCTGGCGTCTGATCCACATTCCCGGCTTGGTCGACCGCGCGGACTTCGAAGGTGTGGCCGCCGTCGGCCAATCCCGATAGGGCCTGCGGGCTCGTGCAGCTGGAGAAGGCTCCGCCGTCGAGGCTGCACTGGAAGCTCGCGACCCCGGAGCCGCCGAGGTCGGTTCCAGAGAAGTTGAAGCTTGCGTTGGCGCTGTTCGTCAGGCCGGATGGGCCGGAGTCGATGAGGTATTGGGGGCAGTGGTGTCGATCGTCCAGCTCCTGCTCGCCGGGGTTTGGTCGATGTTCCCGGCTGCGTCGATCGCCCGGACTTCGATCGTGTGGTTGCCGTCAGCGAGCGACGAGTAGGCCTGCGGGCTGGTGCATGCGGCGAAAGCGGCACCGTCGCCGGCTGCACTGGAACGAGGCGATGCCCGAGCCACCGGTGTCGCTGCCGGAGAAGCCGAAGCTTGCGTCTGCGCTGTTGGTCAGGCCGGAGGGGCCGGAGTCGATCGAGGTGTTCGGAGCAGTGGTGTCGACGGTCCAGCTTCTGCTCGCCGGGCGTCTGGTCCACATTCCCGGCTTGGTCGATCGCCCGGACTTCGATTGTGTGGCCGCCGTCGGCAAGCCCGAGTAGGCCTGCGGGCTCGTGCAGGCGGCGAACGGGGCGCCGTCGCGGCTGCACTGGAAGCGAGGCGACGCCCGAGCCACCGGTGTCGCTGCCGGAGAAGCCGAAGCTTGCGGCTGCGCTGTTGGTCAGGCCGGAGGGGCCGGAGTCGATCGAGGTGTTCGGCGCAGCGGTGTCGACGGTCCAGCTCCGCTCGCCGGGGTCTGATCCACATTCCCGGCTTGGTCGACCGCGCGGACTTCGATTGTGTGGTTGCCGTCGGCGAGCGACGAGTAGGCCTGCGGGCTCGGTGCAGGAAGCGAATGCGGCGCCATCGCGGCTGCACTGGAACGAGGCGATGCCGGAGCCGCCGGTGTCGGTGCCGGAGAAGCCGAAGCTTGCGTCGGCGCTGTTGGTCAGGCCCGACGGGCCGGAGTCGATCGAGGTGCTCGGCGCGGTGGTGTCGACGGTCCAGGTCGATGAGGCTGGCGTCGCGTCGGTGTTACCGGCCGCGTCGACCGCGCGGACTTCGAAGGTGTGCGGGCCGTCGGCCAATCCCGAAAGGGCCTGCGGGCTCGTGCAGTTGGAGAAGGCTCCGCCGTCGAGGCTGCACTGGAAGCTCGCGACCCCGGAGCCACCGATGTCGGTTCCAGAGAAGGCGAAGCTCGCCGAGGAGCTGTTGGCGAGGCCGGACGGGCCGGAGTCGATCGACGTGGTCGGCGCTGTGGTGTCGACGGTCCAGGTGAAGCTGGCCGGGGTGGCGTCGATGTTGCCGGCCTGGTCGATCGCCCGGACTTCGAAGGTGTGGGAGCCCACGGCGAGACCCGAATATGTCAGCGGGCTGGAGCAGGGGGCGAATGCCCCACCGTCGCGTCGACATTCGAAGCTGTCGACGGTGGCGCCGCCAGCGTCGGTGCCTGAGAACGAGAAGCTGGCCGTTGTGCTGTTCGAGAACGCCGGTGGGCTCAGGTCGATCGAGCTGTTCGGGGCGGTCGAGTCCTCCACATAGGTGATCGGCGCCGAGCACCCCGAGATGGCTTCCGCGCCAAACGCCGACGTCGCGCTGAAGTCGTTCGTCGAGTCGTCGGCGACGCCGACCGACATCCCGGTGCCGAGTTGAGCGGCTGTCCCGGTCGCTACCGGAGAGCCGGTGCATCCCGATCCCGGCATAGATCTTCACCGTCGTGCCCGCAACCGCTGTACCGGTGATCTTGAGGTTGTTGTTGTTGGCCGGCGAGGCCGGGATCGTCGCCGTCAGGCTGGGCGGCGGCGGTGCCGCGGAGGAGTAGGTCGCGGTATAGCTTCCCGTCGTTGCGTCGAAGAAGGCGTATTCGACGCCCTTGACCGTCCGCGTCGTCAGCGGGAGCGTCGTTGTCCCGCGTTTGACCGATTCGAGTTCTCCGATCGAGGACAGCTTGGGCACCATCGCCCTCAGGCCGTTCGCCCCCGCTGCCTGACTGACGTTGAACTGGAGTTTCCCGCCGCCCCAAGAGATCGAGCCGAACGAGGATTGATTGCGACCGTCAAGCCAGGTCAGCATCTGTCGCGCCGACACGACCGGCACCCCGTTCGCCACCGCGGCATTGACTATCGCTTCTCCGTCGGGCGAGGTTGCCGCGTCATTGTGCATATTGGCCGTGAAGACGCCGTAGTACCCCTTCGGCCCCAGCGCGCCGTCAAGAAGCGCATCGATGGTTCCCGGATAACTCTGGCCCGACTCATCGGTCATCTGGGTGGTCGCCTGGTAGACGTTGATCGGCGACCCGTTGCGATCGGCGAATCGCATCGGCATTCCAGACCCGGTGAACATTCCCGGCCTGTCTTTGACCCAGTCGGAAGGCCAGTAGTAGTAGTTGGTGTCGAGTCGAATCCCGTTCTCGAGCTCGACCTTCGGCTGACTTGCCCAGTCGCTCCAGGTGATGCAGTGAGTACGGCTGGTCGACGGCGTGCCGAGGCTCGGGAAGTTTGCGTTCCATTCGGCGAGTTGGTCGGAATAGAGAGTTTCGAGCTGGGAGATGCTGCTCCAGTCTTCGCAGTTCGTTGAGATATGCAGCCCTATCTCGAAGCCTTCGCCGACGAATTTCGCCGCCTGCGCATCGGAGATCGGCGTGTTCGGGTAGATGTAGGACGTCGAGCGGAGACATTCCCATTCGGCGACCGAGCACCCAGGCGGACTGAGTTCCTCGAGCTGTTCGAAGCGCCCGACTGTGCCTCCGCTGCCATGGTCGTCCCCGGTCATGACCACTGCCGCCTTCTTGTCGTGCGGAAGAAACCAGAAGCGCGGCAGAGGCTTGCGGTCGAGATCCATCTGACCGATGAGATTTGTGAGGAGCCTCTGTTGTTCGTCTGCCTGTGGAATCGCCACCTTGTTCATGTCGACCCAGTCCGGCTGGGGGTCCCCGGTCTTGTTCCCGAAGAAGAGGTCGTCGGAGCGGATCGGCCCGATCCCGTCTCGGTCTTCCCCGGCCCAGGCGGGATTGCCCTGCCTCGTGTAGATGACCGACCGGGCCAGGTCGTAGCTGAACGCCGAGGCGGTACCACCGTTCGACCCCACCTGGCGCATCGTCACCGCCGGGTTCGAGGTTTTCGTACTGGCATCGGAGTAGAGGCTGGCGATCGTTTCCGCTCCGGACGTCGTGTATCGGTTCGCGTTGCCGTGGAATTGGATCGTTTCGCCGACGATCCCGGCTCCCGCCACGGTCGACTGGTCCACTCCTATGTAGGCATTGGCGAGGACTCCGCCGGCCGAGCTCAGGCCAAGCAGCGGGAGCAGCTTTGAGTCGGGGCGCATGGCGACGAGATTCCCTCCCTGTTGGACCCATTCGGAGAACATCTGGGCCTGACCGGAGCTGAGCTTGCCCTGCGCGAGGAGGACGACGTCGTGGGCGTCCAGCACCGCAGGCGTCACGTTCGAGATGTCCGTTGCGATGAACTCGTTCATGCCTTCGGCGCGGAGGATTTCGGGGTAGTAGCGACCGAACTGGTTTTCCGAATTGGTCACGACCAGGATCGGGCCTCCCGGCCCTTCGTCCGGCGGGGGCGGTGGCGCCGCAGCGGTGGTGAAGGTCCAGACGTCGTCGGCTAGCCAATGGATTGCCTGCAACGTCGGTGACCCCCCCGGCGCCGCCCTTGATTCTCATCGTGTACTGCGAGGAGAACTCGAGGGCTTCGTTCGGAACGAGATCGATTCGGTGCCCTGCTGGGCGGTAGCGGACCGTGGCTTCGACGACGGCGTTGGATTCGTCGCGAAGATCGACGCTGGAAGTGGACACAGTTGCGGATTTGAGTTCCTCGCTGAATGTCGCGCTGACCGGCGATTTCGGTTCCGACTTCGGTCGCACCGGCACCCGGTATTCGGTTGGTGATGGTCGGAGGGGTAGTGTCCGGCGCCAGCCGATTCGGTGAAGACGGGATCGACGAGATAGTTCGCCGATTCGAAGGTGAATGGCCCCAGTTCATCGAAGAGTCCGCCTGCAGGGCCGTAGTTGTAGACCCCGTTTCCGCCATCGATCCCATCGGCCAAGGCGTGCAGCGGGGGATTGTCCGTGCCCGCAAGCGTGAAGAAGTTCTTGATCGCTGCGTAGTGGCCGTCCGGGGCGTGATAGGACACCAGATAGGTGGTGCCCGATTGAACTTCGATCGGGGTTTCGAAGTCCGCCTGCTGCCATCCGGATTCGGTTTCGCCGGTGAAATCGACCTGGCCGAGAAGTGTCCCGTCAGTGGTCCAGAGGCGACCGGAGTGGGGCCCGGAGTTTCCCGGGGTCTTGTAGAACCGGACGCCGGTAACGAAGCCGTCGGTGTCGGTCCTGAACTTCAGACCGAGTTCCACCGCGTGCGGGTCGTCAAGCTCATCGCCGGTGAGCGCGCCTTCCCAGATTGAGCAGGGACAGGCGCGAGGTTCGACGTCGACCGTGATGTGATCCGCGGTCGTTTGGATGTTTCCGCTGTCGTCGATCGCACGGGCTCGAATTTCGGTTTCCCCCAGGTGGGACGGATTCCAGGAATAGCTCCATTGCTCACGTCCCTGCGCTGGATGCCAGGTAGACCCGCCGTCGACAGAAACTTCGACGCCTCCGACGACCCCACCTGTCTCGCCCTCTCCTGAGGCGTCGCTGGCGGTGCCGGTGATCGTCACCGAGCTGCCGACCTCGAGATTGGATTCATTGGCCGGCGTGGCGATGGTCGCGGTCGGCGGCGTCGTGTCCGTCGTCTCGGCGGCGGCGACAAGCCCTTCCTGAAGGGTCTGTGGCTGGGTGCCCATGTCCGCGAGGACGTTCACCGTTGCTTGGCGCATCCGATCATCAGGGGTCGATCCTCCGCGGTCATGCGCGCCTTCGAGCCCCCAGGACCACTGGACCGTCCCGGCGCTGAAGACAAGGGCGCCGCTGAGGGCTCTGTACTCCGTGATGTGATGCGTCGCCGTTCCGGGCCCATAGGTCGAGCCGAAGTCCTTGAGCTTCTCGGGAACTTTCGCGGTCGTTGAAGAGAGGCGGATCAGGCCCTTGGGCCGGTAGCCGTTGTCGATGTCTTCGTCCCACTCGTAGCCAAGGGTGTTCGCGGCCAGGGTCGCGGTTTCCCCTGGAGCCAGAGAGGCGATAGACGTGTTGCGCCAGAGACGCAGCTTGCCGTCTGCCGCCGGGACTTCGATCGCCGTCGTCCCTTCATCGACCATGAAGATGGTCCCGCTCAGCGCATTCTCGGGTTCCTTCCCATCCTGGGGACCGAACCGCGGGTCTCGCCAGGTCCCCGTCCAGACATCCGATTCGGGGTCGATCTTTGCGTTGGCGTGCGTCTCCTTGTAGCAGACAAGCGTCCGGTGGCTGTTTTCCCACCTCGCCTTCCAAAAGATCTCGTTGCCGCTGAAGAAGGCCAGGTTCACACCGGCATCCCGCGCCGCGGTCACGTGGGCCCGCTGGGCAGCGGACCAGTACTCGTCGTGACCGACCGAAAGGAAGGCCTTGTGTTCGAGCAGCGCGCTGCCGTTGTTGTCTACGTCGGCCTCAGTGGTGTAGCTGACGTCGTATCCGTTGCGCTCGAGCCAGCGGACCATCGGGTATTCGGCGTTGAAGGGGCTGTCTTCGGGGCTCGTCCCGCGGACGGTCAGCGGCCGGTTGTAGCTGACCTTATAGGCGCGCCCGGGGTTTTTCCCCGGCCCGCCGGTGTAGAGGCTTTTGCCGCCGTACTGGTTGTATGCCTCCCAGGTCGTGTCGGAGGTTTGGAACAGGAGGTCGGACCCACCCCCGTCGTCGCGGACGACGAAGACGATGTGGCTCCCTTCGGACGGCTGATCTTCGCGGACGAGCTTTGCGAAGTAGATCCCCGAGACGGCATCAGCGGGCACCGCCCACGACGCAGATTCCGCCCAGTTGCCGCAGTCGATCAGGCCCGTCGAGGCTTCTTCGTCGCATGGCGGCTGGCTCTGCGGGAGTGCCGCCGAGGGTTTGACGCTGGTCACCTTACGGGCGCCGTCGCCGCCGTAGTAGCCCATCCTGTAGATGTCGAGTCGGTAGGCGGTCGAAGGGGTGTCGATCTTGAAGTGGACCGTTTCCCCGCGGTCGACGCCGACGCTCGTGGAGAAGCCCTGGATGCTCGGGTCGCCGGCCCCGTTGACGTCCCATTCGCTCGGCGGGTTGCCAGGCTTCGAGTTCTCGCAGACGATTTCGTTCGAGGGCGGATCGCAAGGTCCAGCCAGGGCATCTTCGGCGCACGTCGCCAGGCCTGCCGGGACCAGCAGAGCGAGCAGAACGACGCATTTCCGAATCGAGAGCACCTTCTATCGCAACGCCTGCGCACCCTCCGAATTTCCACCCCAGGCGAGACCTCTTGAGCAAACTTTCGGAATTACCGGCTCAAGCGCTCAGGCTAACCCTCTACTGGACGTTGAGACCGAGTCTTTTGCAAGCCCTTTTCGCGGCTGGAGCGATACCGGCGAGGAGGCGTTTTGAGGACGAGTCGGGGCGCTCCCGAGCCGTCCGCCGCTCGGCGACCGGGTGGTCCTCAGGGTCTTCAGGTCGAGGACCTTCAGGCGCCAGCGATTTTCGTCCCCGATCCGGCTCTTGTAGGCGATCCTCGTCCCGTCTGGCGACAGCGAGGGGCACTCGACCCGATCGCGCAGGACGCGCATTTCGCGCCGCTCCAAGTTGGCGTCGCCCCGGTGGTACTGGCCATTGGTCCGCAGGGTCGCATAGAAGCGGTTGGGGTCGTCGGCGAAGGCCACGCCCCGGCAGTTGAAGGGGATAGGACAGAGAGAGGGGGTCGTCTTGGACCCTAGCCCGGACAGGACGGGCCCCCACAGACGCTGGGGGGCATCTGGGGAAGACGGAACCCCGGCACCGAAGCCCCAAGGCTGGCTTGGGGCTGTACTACTCCGACGCTGGTCTGTTGCTTCGCGGCGCTGTAAGCGTTTCCACGACCACAGTCGTTCAGCTTTCCACGATCGAGTTGCAAACCCCGTGGGCCGATCCGAACACGCGGTAGCTCGAAGGTGGTGGTCCGCGGGTCTGACTGGTGCACGAGGATGGAGAGGAGAGGGTGGCTACGCGTTGAAAGCGCAGCGCCGTCGTGCTGGCGTCGGTGCGGTCGGACCCTCCGCATCCCGACAAGACCACAATCCCGCCCGCGAGCATCAGCGCTGCGCCCCGGCGCGATTGTCGCCGAGTCGGCCGCCAACCCTGGCTGTAGGCGAACCAGACAAGCCCAGCGATACAGAGCAGCAGAGCAACGTAGAAGTTGAGTCGCAGACCAAGGATGTGGTGGGCGGGATCGACCCGCGAGCGACTCCTCGAAGATGCGGAAGCCCGAGTAGCCGGCGACGTAGAGGGCAAAGAGACCCGGCGGACGGATGCGGCGATGATGGCCCGGCCAAACCAGAAAGGCTGCCAGCGTCAGGTTCCAGATCAGCTCGTAGAGGAAGGTGGGCTGGAAAGTCGCGAAGCTCTCATAGCCGGCGGGCCGGTGGGCGGGCGAGATCTCAAGCGCCCACGGCAGGTTGGTCGGCCCGCCGAAGAGCTCTTGGTTGAAGTAGTTGCCGACCCGGCCGGTTGCCTGACCGACGAGCAGCGCCGGCGCTGCGGCGTCCATGAAGGCGGCGACGGGGACGCCTGCCCGGCGTAGACGCCAGACGCCAACCGCGGTGCCCAGGGCGATCCCGCCCCAGATGCCCATGCCGCCGTCCCAGACGGCGAACGGTCCCCACCATTGTGCCGGCACTTCGCCCGAGCTGGTCAGGTCGAAGTAGAGCCGCCCGCCGACGATGCCGGCGAAAAAACCCCACATCGCGACGTCGTAGACGGTTGCGCGCGAGCCACCCCGTGCCTCCCAGCGCCGCACCGTTATGAGCACCGCGGCAGCCAAACCCACCACATACAGCAGCCCGTAGACGTGGACGTCGAAGGGCCCGAGCTGCAGGCCGTTTGAGGACGGGCTTGGGATCGCCGCTTTCACTGCCACTTGATTCTGCCGAACCGGGGCATTGGACTGAACGAGAATGAGTCTCACTCTTATGTTAGGCTCGCGCCGCAGCCACCCGCAATCCGATCCACCCAAAAGGAGATTCCATGGCGCGAGCCGGTGCTCGCATTCTCGCCGCTCTCTTCTCCGTCGCCCTGGTCGTGACCATCGCGGGCTGCGGGGGCTCGGGCTCCGCGTCTGGTTCGGGCAAGCTCAACGTCGTCGCCGCGGAGGACTTCTGGGGGAGCATCGCCGCCCAGCTCGGCGGCGATCGGGTCGAAGTCACCGACATCATCACCAACCCCGCCGCCGATCCCCACGACTATGAACCGAGCGCAGAAGACGCGCGCACGATGGCGGGCTCCCAGCTCGCGATTGTCAACGGAATCGGTTACGACCAGTGGGCGACGCAGCTGCTCGACGCAAACCCGAATTCCGGGCGAGCCGTTCTGACCGTCGGCGAACTGCTCGGGTTGAAGGACGGGGACAACCCTCACCAGTGGTACTCGCCATCATCGGTACAGAAGGTGAGCGACCAGATCGTCAGCGCTTACAAGCAGGCCGATCCCGACCACGCCGCCTACTTCGACGCCCAGCGCCGCCGCTTCGAGAGCGCCGGCCTCGCGAGCTATCGCCGCTTGATCTCCGAGATCCGAGGGCGCTACGGCGGCACACCGGTCGGTGCCTCGGAGAGCATCTTCGAACCGCTCGCTCCGGCGCTCGGCCTCAAATTGATCACTCCGCGCGGATTCATGGACGGGATCGCTGAGGGCACCGAACCCACCCCGGCCGACAAGGCAACCGCCGACAGCCAGATCGCCGACCATCAGATCAAGGTTTGGATCTACAACTCCCAGAACGCGACCCCCGACGTCCAGCGCCTGAACGATGCCGCCAGGGCGGCTGGGATTCCGATCGCCACTGTGACCGAGACGCTCACCCCCGAAGGGGCTAGCTTCCAGGCGTGGATGACGCGCGAGCTGGAGGGGCTGAGAGCGGCGCTCGCAGAAGCGAGCGGTGGCGGGTGAACGCAGGCGCCACCGACCTCTCCAAGCCGAACGGGGCCGCGACCGGCGAGGCGCTGCGCCTCGCAGGCGCCACGGCTAAGCGGGGCGGGCGCTCGATTTGGTCGGGCGTCGACCTTGCAGTTCGCGAGGGGGAGTTCGTCGCCGTGCTTGGTCCCAACGGCTCTGGAAAGTCGACCCTGCTGCATGTCCTGCTGGGGTTGCTGCCGCTCGCCGCGGGCAGCGCCACGGTCCTGGGCGGCTTGCCAGGCGCCGCCAACGCACAGATCGGTTACCTGCCGCAGCGGCGCAGCTTCGAGGCCGGCACGCGCATTCGTGGCTCAGATGTCGTGCGCCTGGGCCTCGACGGCAACCGCTGGGGCTTTCCGCTGCCGGCTGCGCTCAGTCCGAGAGGACGAGATGCAGCTCGCCGCGTCGACGAGGTGATCGAGATGGTCGGGGCCGGCGCTTACGCCTCGCGGCCGATCGGCTCCCTCTCAGGAGGGGAGCAGCAGCGACTCCTGATCGCCCAGGCGCTTGTCCGCCGTCCGCGCATCCTTCTGCTCGACGAGCCCCTCGACAGCCTCGACCTCTCGAATCAGAGCGGCGTGGCGGCTCTGGTGCAGCGGATCTGTGGGACCGAGGGGGTCACCGTCCTGCTCGTCGCACATGACGTCAATCCGATCCTGCCCTACCTCAATCGGGTGATCTACTTCGCAGCCGGGGGCGCAGTGACGGGAACCCCACATGAGGTGATCACCGGACCAACCCTGAGCGGGCTCTACGGCGTTGCGGTCGAGGTGCTCGAAGCCTCCGATGGGCGCCTCGTCGTCGTCGGCACACCTGAGCCTCCGGCCCATCACCACCCGCGCCACGATCATGCCCATTGAGCTGGCGGGCCTCTCCTTGAACCCGGTCAGCGACCTCGAACAGCTGACCGAATTCAGCTTCATGGTGCAGGCGCTTGAGGCCGGCACGATCGTCGCCATCACCGCCGGAGCGATCGGTTGGTTCATGGTCCTGCGTCGCCAGACCTTCGCCGGCCACACGCTCTCGATGATCGCCTTTCCGGGGGCGGCGGGCGCAACCCTGGCGGGGTTGCCGCTGGCGCTCGGCTACTTCGGCGCCTGCGGTATCGGCGCGCTCGTCCTCTCTGCAATCAACCGTCCGGTTGGCGTCGGCCGCGCCGGGGAGTCGGCGACAATCGGCACCGTCCAGGCGTTCGGCCTCGGCCTCGGCTTCCTCTTCGTCACCCTCTACAGCGGCCAGCTCGCCAATCTGGAGTCGCTGCTCTTCGGAACCTTCCTCGGGATCACGGCGGCGCAGGTCGAGACGCTGTTCTGGGTGGCGCTTGTCGCCCTTGCTCTTCTCGCCGCTATCGGTCGCCCCCTTCTCTTCGCCTCGGTCGATGAGGCGGTGGCCAGGGCGGCCGGCGTGCCAACCGGGTTACTCGCCACCGCATTTTTGCTTCTACTCGGGCTCGCGGTCGCGGCGACGGCACAGATAACCGGTGCCCTGCTGGTCTTCGCCCTGCTCGTCACCCCGGCGGCGACTGCGCAACAGATCACAGCCCGGCCGGCGCCGGGCCTCGCTCTTTCCATCGTTCTCGCGCTGGTCGTCACGTGGCTCGGTCTGGGGATCTCCTATTTCTCGCCGTACCCGGTCGGCTTCTGGGTGACGAGCCTCTCCTTCGGCCTCTACGTCGCCGCACGACTCCTGGGCGGCGCCTTCGGGCGCGAGCGACCGGTGCCGCTGGAGGTCTCCACCTGATGCTCGCCCACGAGTTCATGCGCAACGCCTACCTGGCGGGCAGCTTCATCGCCCTGGCCTGCGGCCTCGTTGGCTACTTCGTCGTCCTCCGTAGCCAGGTCTTTGCCGGAGACGCGCTCAGCCACGTCGCCTTCACCGGCGCCCTCGCCGCCGCGGCGTCGGCTATCGACATCAGGCTCGGCCTTTTTCTCGCGACGATCGCGGTGGCGCTCGGGATGGGCTTGCTCGGCGAGCGAGCACGCCCCGACGACGTGCTGATCGGCACGGTCTTCGCCTGGGTGCTCGGCCTCGGTGTCTTGTTCCTCTCGATCTTCACCAGCAGCTCCAGCGGCCAAAACGGCACCGCCGCCGTCCGCGTCCTCTTCGGCTCGATACTCGGCCTCTCAGCGCCCGACGCGCGGCTGGCGGCGGCCATCGCGCTGCTCGCCTCGGTCGCTCTGCTGGCCATTGCCCGCCCGTTGCTCTTCACCTCGCTTGACCCCGACGTTGCTCGCGGCCTCGGTCTGCCGCTGCGTGCCATCGGCATCGGCTTCTTAGTCCTCCTCGCGGTGGTCGCGGCAGAGACCACGCAGGCGGTCGGCGCTCTGCTGCTGCTCGGCCTGCTCGCGGCACCGGGAGGTGCCGCCCGGCTGCTCACCGACAATCCCTGGCGGGGTCTGGCGCTCTCGGCGGCACTGGCACTCGCCTCGATGTGGGGCGGGCTGGCGCTCAGCTATGAGGTCGCCTCTCTGCCGCCGAGCTTCGCGGTGATCGCAATCGCGACGGGCCTCTTCGTCATGGCAGCGCTGCGATCGCGCCTAGCCCAGGAGCGTCGCGACCCGTCGACGACCATCCAGGTGGCCTCTAGGATCGAAGAATGATTGCGGCGACCCATACGCGTTGGGCCGAGCATGCCCTCGCGCTGCTCGGCGAGGCGGGCTACCACCGCGGCGGCGCTCGAACCGCGGTGGTCGAAGAGCTAGCTCGTCAGGACTGCGCTGTGACTGCTTTGAAGCTGGAAGACGAGCTACGAAGACGCAAGACTCGAGTCGCACGCGCCAGCGTCTACCGCGCCCTCGATCTGCTGGAGGAGCTGGGCCTGGTTCAGCGCTTGGAGACGGCGCGGGGGGTCGCCGACTATGAGCGCGTCGACCCGAGCGGCCACCATCACCACCACGTGATCTGCTCGCGCTGCGGGCGGATGGAGCCATTTGAGGATCAAGGCCTCGAGCGGGCGATCGGAGCGGTCTCCAAGCAGGTGCCGTTCGAGATCGCCGAGCACGACGTTGTCCTCCGCGGCCTCTGCGAGCGCTGCGCGAGTTGACGGCTATCGCTGTGCGCTGGCAACCGGCGAGGCGGCCTTCGCGGTGGTGGCGGACCCGTTGGGCGCGACATGCGTACCAGCGGCGATGACGCCGGCAGTGAGGAGAGCGGCCGTTGCCACCTTCAGGCGTCGAGGCGTCATCCAGCGCGGGCTCCGGGTGGCGAGCCAAGCCCGCATTTCCCTCACCGCGGCTCCGCTAGTCATCGCCGTCGCCATGCACTGAATGCACACGGGCCAATCCTAGCCGCGAGGCTTCAATCGCCAGGGGGATGGCGGGCGACGAATCCGACCGGAGAAACCATCTACTTGGGCCACCGAGGCCTGAGCATCTCAGGAGCGGTTCTTCGCTGCGAGCGCTGCCTGATGTCGACGACGTGTTAGGGGCGTCGGATGCTGAGGGGATTCAAGGAGAGCACTGACGAGACCCTCCACATGGGGCCCCACCGCTGATCGGAATAGGTGAGCGTGCGAGGCTAGTTCCCGGGCCAACTCAGGGCCTACCCTGCAGACTCCCTGACGAGTCTCGACGACCTCCCCGCGGCTGAACTCGCGATCCCTCAACAGTTCGAAGGCAATCCGATCGGCGACAGACGACGTTGCGGGGCACGGACAGCCGAGCCGATTGGGCGCACTCCCCGCTCAGGCGGCGCCCTTGCCGTGAAGCACGGTCGGGACGGTTAGGAGAAGGATCTTCAGGTTGAGTGACAGAGACCGTCGTTCGACGTACTCGGTGTCGAGCTCGATCATCTGCTGGAACGTGAGGGTGCTGCGCCCGCTCACCTGCCAAAGCCCTGTCAGGCCGGGCCGCACCGCGAAGCGTCGGAATGCCTCGGGCGGATAGCGGTCGACCTCGTACTGTATGGGCGGTCGGGGCCCCACCAGCGACATCTCCCCACGAAGCACATTCCAAAGCTGGGGCAGCTCGTCGATGCTGGTTCGCCGCAATAGCGAGCCGACCCGGGTGACCCGATCGTCCTCGGCGAGCTTGACCATCGGCCTGGCCTTCCGCCCATCGGCGTCGATCATCCTGAGCACGTGCTGGCGGTGGCGATCGGCATCGACCCCTTCGCGCATCGTGCGGAACTTGGTGACCGTGAACGATCCAAGGTTCCTTCCCACCCGGCTCTGGCGGAAGATCGCGGGGCCCTTCGAGTCGAGCTTGACTATCAGCGCAACGAGACCCAGCAGCGGCGAGAGCACGATCAACAGTGCGGCAGCCCCGATCAGGTCGAGGATGCGAATCGCGGCCTCGGTGAAGCGGGAGGAGTTTTCGGTTCCCGGATCTGGCGCGACGCTTGTCGTGGCTCCGGGCCACGGGCGACGGAGGGGGATGATCGCCCCATTGGATCGAGCAGCCGAGGTCCGTTCCGCTCGATCGGTCATCAGGCCGCCTGGGCCAGGGCATATTGGGCAAGCTGCCCAATCACATAGTCCTGCGCCTCATCCGAGAGACCCGGGAAGAGCGGCAGCAACACGACGTCACGGGCCGCCGCCTCGGTGTGCGGGAGATCGACGACGGGATCGGCATAGGATTTCTCGAGGTGGATTGCCATCACTCCGCGCCGGGTCGCGATCCCGTCTCGGAGCAGAAGGCGCATCATCTCCTCTGCTCCGATCGGACCCTCCTGGCCGACTCGAATCGGATACGACTGCCAGGTCCGAACGGCATAGCCGGGATCATGTGGCGTCTCGATATAGGGAACGCCGGCCAGGGCACTCGAGTACCGCTCCGCAAGCCGGCGGCGCTCGGCGAGCACGGTGTCAAGGACATCGAGCTGGCAGAGGCCGACCGCGGCCTGAAGGTCGGTCATCCGGGCGTTCCACCCGCGCTCCGGATAGTGCTCGATGACGACATCCCGCGCTGCGTGCCTTGCCAGTGCCGATTGGTCCATCGCGTGCTGACGCAGTCTCCTCAGGCGCTCCGCGACAGCCGGGTCGTGGACGGCGATCATCCCGCCCTCGCCGCAGGTGATCACCTTGCGCGGGTGAAAGGAGAAGCAGGCCAATGGGCCGAGCGAACCGATCGGTCGCCCTCGATGGAGGGCACCGATCGCACAGGCCGCATCCTCGACCAAGGTCAAATCGTGCCGCTCCGCGAGGTCGATGAAACCGTCCATGTCCGCGGGAAGTCCGACCTGGTGGACCGGCATCACCGCCGTGGTTCGTGAGGTCAGCCGTCGCTCAACGTCCGCCGGGTCGAGGTTGTACGTGGCAGGGTCGATGTCTGCGAACACAGGGGTCGCCCCGCACTGCCAAACGGCATTCGCCGTCGCGATGAAGGACAGAGACGGGACGATCACCTCGTCGCCCGGGCCGACGCCGGAGGCGTAGAGGGCAAGCTGGAGCGCTGTGGTACAGCTGGTGGTTGCGACCGCGTCAGGTGCGCCGACCCGCCGCGCGAAGGCTTTCTCGAACTCCTGCACGCGTGGGCCCTGGGTCAGCCAGCCCGAGGCGATGACATCGGCAACGGCCTCGGCCTCGCCGCCGCCGAACCACGGCTTGGCGAAAGGCACTTCCATTACGAAGGAGTCTCCGTGGACACCAGGGCTGTCGTCTTGGCTCCGGCAGCAGGCGCGGTCCTCTGCCACCACTCGACCAGACGTGTGAGCCCCTCCTCGAGGCCGATCTCTGCCTTGAACCCGAGCTCGTCCCGGGCGCTGGCAGTGTCGGCCAGTCGCCTTGTAACGCCGTTCACGGAGCGCTCCGGGCCGTACTCGATCGAGAGGTTGGAGCCCATGACCTGCAGAAGCGTTTCGGCCAGCTCGTTGAGGCTGGTCTCGACGCCGCTGGCGATGTTGAAGACGGCATCGGTGACATCCGCGTTGGCGGCGAGGACGTTCGCCCGGGCGATGTCCGGCACGCAGACGAAGTCCATTGTTTGCTTGCCGTCGCCGAAGATCAGCGGCGGCTCGCCGGCCGCGATGCGCTCCATCCAGCGGACCAGGACCTCGGTGTAGAGGCCGTGAACGTCCATTCGCGGCCCATAGACATTGAAATACCGAAGCGCCACGTAGTCGAGCCCGGTCATGGCGTGATAGCTGCGCAGCAGGCCCTCGTTGTAGGTCTTTGCGGTGCCATAGAGGGTGTCGTTGGCGTAGGGATGGTGCAGCTCACCGGTCGGGAACTCGGTGGCGAGTCCGTAGACCGAAGCCGAGGAGGCCGCGATCAGCTTGCGCACGCCGGCCTCGGCGGCGGCCTCGACGACGTTGAAGGTCCCGTCGACCAGCACTTCGTGGGCCAAGCGCGGTTCCTCAGCGCACTGAGTGATTCGGATTGCCGCTTGGTGGAAGACAAGCTCGGCCCCTTCGACGAGCTCGTTGACCAGCGCCCTGTCCTGTACGTCGCCCTCGACCACCGTGACGCTGCCGTTCGTCTCGGCCCACTCGAGATTCTCGCGTCGTCCCCGAACGAAATTGTCGAGCACGATTATTTCCTCGGCGCCGGCCTCGATCACCTGATCGGCCAAGGTGGAGCCAATCGTTCCGGCGCCACCGGTTATCAGCACTCGCCCGCCGCGGATCATGGTCGACACCGATGGGTCTGTTGGCGGTCTGGGAACCCTCGCATTGCTTTCCTCGTTTCCAGGGCTCGATAGCCCTATGGCCTCGGGAAATCAACGGGTGGGATGGTGCGATGTTTCCACTTGGAAAATGGACGCAAAGCGGCGCGCAGGGGCCTCAACATGCGAGATCGCAGCTCGTGTCGGACAAACCGGCGAAAATCGGGATCGTCGACTCGTGGGGTTCGCCTCCAAGCCGCCCTGAGATAGCCAGACAGGAACGCAAGGCCCGAAAGCCCGATCGGCGGCACCCTCGCGACCTTGAACGAGCGGAGAAAGACCCAGAGGAGTCCGTAGTGCAGGATCCAGGCGCACTCGCCATGGCGTGCGCGACCACGCAGCCGCCCATCGGCCGACCCCCAAGGTCGATGGTGGCGGCCGATCAAATCGCCGTGGGAAAGGGTCTCAAAGCCACGCATCCGGGCGTAGGTCTCGTCGATCGTGTCCCAGCCGAGGCGCTCGGGAATTCCTCCGATCGCTTCAAGGCACTCGCGTCGGAACAGCTTGACTGCGCCGTGGACGTGTTCGGCTGGGATGGGAATGACGCTCCAGCCGCTCCCATTGGGCTCGCTCAGCCGGCCGCCGGCCAGCCCGAGACGTTGATTTCCGTCAAATCGCTGGATCAGTGTCGCGAACCAATCGGGAGGAAGCTCGACGTCGCCGTCCAGCTTCCCCACATACCCGAACGTCTGCCATCCGGCATGCGCCAGGCCGATGTTGAAGGCATGGGCCTCACGGGCAAGCGCGAGGTTGTCGGCCCCGGGCTTCGTTTCCTGAGGACATTCCAGGACTGTCATGAACTCCAGCTCCCGCTCGAGGCGGCGTGCGAGGGCGAGGGTCTCGTCGGTCGAGCCGTCGTCAACCACGATCCACCGGTCGGGAGTCCGGGTCTGCGATGCGACTGATCTCGCGGTGCGCTCGAGGTTGTCCCTCTCGTTGTGGACCGGGCTCACCACGAGAAGCCGGCTCCCTTCGGGCGTCATCGCGAGCTCAGGTTCTGGAGGTCGGAACTTGGATATCTCGACAGGCTGCATTGACGCCTTCTCGGATGACCCTCTCCGTGCTTGGACCGACGTCGTCCCAGGTCACCTGCTGCACGCTTGCCGCGGCGGATTCGGCTCCCGCGCGACGCTCGGCCACCGGCCTCTCGACGAGTGCGGCCAGGGCATTGGCGAGATCGAATGGAGTAGCAGGCGCATAGACGACCTCGCTGTTGTCGAGCACCATGCGGTTCTGTGGAGCGTCGTTCACCACCGGAATACAGCCGGCTGCGAGCATCTCGTATGGCACCAGCGAGATATTTGTCGCCGACAGGCTGAGGCCGGCCAGGCAGCGGTTGTAGAGCGCGTTCAGCTCCCCCGGGGCCAGCAGACCGTGGTCGTGCGCGGCAAAGGGCAAACGGCCGACCGACTCGCCATATAGATGGATGTCGATCTCGGGGTGGCGCTCGACAAAAAGGTCAAGGGCGGCCACCGCCAGCTCGAATGCACGGCGTGGAGTAGAGGGGCGCGAGTAGAGGCATATCCCCGTGCGATCAGCCGCATCATCGAGCTGATAGGTCTGCAGATCGCAGCCGAAGTCGAAGTAGTCGGAGGCCATCCCGTAATCGCGTTCGAGCAGATCGGCCAGCCACGGGCCCGGGGTGAATCCATGGAAACCGAACCGGTAGGTCGCCTCGGCGAGCAATGCCTTGCTTCCGGCGGCGTAGAAGGATGGCTCGAAGTCCTGGACCAGGTAGAAGCGGGTCCCTCTGGCCGGCGAGGTCAGGACCGGATAGGCGGTTTCCCATGACGTGGCAAAAATGGCATGCGCGTCATCAATGCCGTCGGCTGCGTCCCGGATCTCGGCCTGCAGCGATGGCCACCATGCCCGGATCGTCTTCTCGTGCTGCTCGAGTGCCCACGCGTGTCGGTCGTGCAGGTAGATGGTGCAGCGGTGCCCAGCCTGCTCCAGAGATGACGCAAGTCGAAACATCGTGGTGAAGCCCCCCGCCCCCTCGCCCGGCGGGACGCAGTTCCAGGCGACATCCAGCCGATCGGCGGCGCTCAGGGGTACCGGAGGCGGAAGTTGCCAGCCCGATGACGCAATCTCCGCTGCGCGAACAAGATCACTGCGGGCCACCGGGAGGCGCTCGCCACTGGCGGGCATGAGCCGTTGAGACGCGCGGTCCAGCAACCTGGCCGCAACCCCCGCGTACCCCTCGCCCTGGAGCAGCCGTCGGGTTTGCTGAACGCGCTCCACGGCGGTTGGACGGCTCACGGCGTTGGCTGTGATCGGCTTGAGAAGTCCACGGGAATACAACGAGCCGAATGCGGCTTTACGTTCGGCCCAGACGGAAAATCGACCCGAGGCGGAACGTTGATTCTCAGGAATGCGCGCCGAAACCGAGCCGTCAATATCGGTAGTCATCGCCGTCTACCAGGCTGAGGAGTGGATCGCTGAGGCGATTGACTCAATCCTCGGCCAGACACGCCCCCCGGACGAGGTGGTCGTGGTCAACGACGGTTCGACCGATGGAACCGGACGCATTCTCACGGCCTATGGCGATCGCATACGAGTGATCGAGCAGGAGAACGCCGGATACCCAGCTGCCATGAATCGAGCGATCCAGGAGGCGACCAGCGAATTCGTGGCGCCCTGTGGAGCCGATGATATTTGGGAACCGCGAAAGCTCGAGTGGCAGGCTGAGGCCCTGGTCGCCCATCCGGAGGTCGGCGTGTTTTTCGGCCACGCGATCATGTTTGGCCAGTCAGAACGGGACTTTGAGCGTCCGACCGGGAGCGGCGGCCTGCTCGACCAGCGGGCGCTGCTCGAGGACCTCTTTTTCCGAAACCCGATCAATATGCCTTCGACCGTTATTCGTCGGGATCTCTTCGGGGATCTGGGCTGGTTCCTGGATCGGTTCCTCGCTGACGATCTCGAGTTCTTCTTCCGCTGTTTGCGGGCGGACACCAGCTTTTACTACGAGCCACGCACGCTGGTCCGCTACCGCCTCCATGAACGCAACATCACCGGCAACTACATCGCAATGCACGAAGCTACGCACCTCGTTCACAGGTGGAACATCGACCTGATTGCAGGAAGGCGATTTGCGGCCAGGGTGTTCGCAAAGGACCTCTTCACTATCGGCCGGGCCTACGTCGACGCGGGACAGTCCGACAAAGGACGCGAATGGATCCGCAAATCACTGCGATACGCGGATTACAGCACTGCCTCAGCGACGACGCGCGCCCTAGCGTGGATAGTGATCCTCAGCCTCCCGACGGGGACCCGCGAGCGAACCGGCCGTGCCCTCGTCGATCTCCGCCGGTCGATTCATCGACTCCGACGTGGCCGGCATCCGGCACTGCCGTGACGGTCCCCGACGATCAGTGCGGTGATGACTGCCTACAACGCCGAGGAATACATCGGCGAGTCGCTGACGGCAATCCTCTCCCAAACGTGTCCTCCGGTCGAGGTGATTGTGATTGACGACGGTTCGACCGATGGAACGCCGGACGAGCTCGAGCGATTTCGGGGCGATATTCACGTCGTCCGCCAGAGCAACCGCGGCCATGCCCACGCGCTCAATCGGGGCTTCGGCGAGGCTCGAGGCGACTTACATCGCAAAGTGCGACTCGGACGACATTTGGGAGCCAAGCAAGATCGAGCGGCAGGCCGGTGCAATTGCCGCGCACCCAGAGATCGACATTGCGTTCGGCGCAGCGAGGATCTTCGGCCAGATCGAGGGACAATGGGCGATGTCCAACCCTCAAGGACCCAAGCGTCGGAGTCATGGATCGGCATCGATTCGGCCGGACGCTGTTCAGCTCAAACCCCATCTGCCCGTCAACGACCCTCATCAGACGGCGCCTGTATGAGAAGCTCGGTCCGTTCGTAGACAGTCGCCTGGTGACCGAGGACTACGAGTATTGGCTGCGGGCTCTCGGTGCAGGCGCCCTCTTCTACTACGACCCTGAGGTACTTGTCCACTACCGTCGGCACGAGAATAATGTCTCCAGCGACCGCCTCGCGCTGCACCGGTCAGATTTCCTGGTGCGTAGTTGGAACGCGGACGTAGTCGACAGTCGCTCGTTCGTAAATCGGATTCTCGCACGCGACCTCTTCCATATCGCTCGGGATCTCAGCGATCAGAACCGCATGCGTGAAGCACGGGCCGTCTTCGTCGACGCCCTTCGACTCAGGCCGACCCTCCGCGCGCTGGTGTGGGTCCTGATCCTTTCGATTCCCGAGCGCATCGGCCGGACCCTCGCCGACGCTCTGGTTTCCACCAAGCACAACCTGATGTCCGCGGTCGGGCGATGAGCAGCCGAGACCGCGAAGCGGTGGATGATCAGGCGACCGGGGGATCGGCGCCAGTCACCGATCTCCACGAGGCTGCCGCGCACGGACTCCGGTGGTCGGCGATCGCGCGTCCGACGACCGAGTTCCTCCAGCTGGCCTCGATTGTGGTTCTGGCACGCCTGATTGTGCCTGCCGAATTCGGCCGGTTCGCCATAGCGCTGATCGCACAGCAGGTGGCATACCTGATCGTGGCGGGGGGCCTCAGCGCGGCATTGGTCCAGCGGAAGACACTGAGCCGCGAGCACCTCCAGACGGGTATGGCACTGGCACTACTCGCCGGCCTCGCGCTGGCCGGGCTGACGTTGATCGGGGCCGGCACGATCATCTCGGCCATCTTCGGTGGGCGCACCGCACTGTACGTCGCGCTGATGGCCCCGCTTTGTCTGGTCTCTGCCCTGAACGCGGTCCCGGCCTCGACTCTCAGTCGCCGTATGGCGTTCCGGCGCCTTAGTGAGATTGAAGTGCTCAACACCTTTGCTCGTGTCGCGGTCTCGATTGGATTCGCCCTTGTCGGCATGGAAGGCGAGGCGCTGGTGCTCGGATTGATCTCAGGCTCTGTGCTGGCTGCCGCGATCGCCTGGATCAGCGCGCCTCCACCGATGCCGCGATTGCATCGCCGCGCCGCAAGAGATTTGCTTGATTACGGCCTTCCAACGTCGCTTGCCGCGATCACCTGGGTCGGGTTCAGCAATGTCGACTATGCGATCATCGGTGCCCGCCTTGGGGCGTTGCAGACAGGGTTCTACTTCCGGGCTTACACGCTGGCTGTGGAATACCAAAACAAGGTCAGCGTGGTGATGACGCAGGTTGGGTTTCCGGTCCTGTCCCGGGCGACCAGCGAGGCGGATCTGAAACACCTTCGCCGCGAAATGGTCCGATTGCTGACGATCGTCCTCTTCCCGCTTCTGGTTCTGCTTGCGATCACTGCGCCCGTGATAGTTCCTCTCCTCTTCGGTCCCGGATGGGGACCGGCCGTGGTGCCAGTCCAAATTCTCGCTTTGGGTGGAGCCTCGACGCTGGTCATCAATGCTGTCGGCACGGTCCTGATGGCAACCGGCCGCCCCCGGGCGCTACTCGGTTTCGGAGTCGGACACTTCAGCGTTTACGCACTCACCGTGTTCCTGGTTGTGCCGATGGGAATCGTGGCCGTCGCCATCGACGCCGCAGTTGTTCACACTGTCTTCCTGCTGATCTCCTACCGCCTGATGCTTCGCGGTTCTGGCGAACGGGCGCTTCACTGCCTCTGGGAGGACATCGCGCCTGCCACCGTTTCCTGCCTTGGGCTGGCCGGAGTTGTATTGCCGGCAAGCGTCGTGTTGACGGCCGCTCAGGTGCCCTCACTTCTGTGGCTGGCCGCCCTTTGCATCGTCGCGGGGCTGCCATACCTGCTTACCCTCCGTCTCTGCTTCCCAGACACCTGGCGGAGTCAGCGAGCGGTCTTGCGACGGATCGTTCCCAGGCGCCACACGGCGTTTCAACTTCCGGGGTCGGTCGCGAGTTGCCGACCCACACTCGGCATAGGGACCCTCTTGGTCAAAGCTCCCGGATGACCCGCGCCGGGTTTCCGGCCGCGATGACCCCGGCCGGAATCTCCCCTGTCACGACCGATCCAGCGCCCACCACCGAGTCGGATCCGATCTTGGTCCCCTTGAGGATGCGTACGCCCATGCCGACGAAAACGTTGTCCCCGATCTCAACCTGCGCCATCTGCGGTGTGCCTGACTTGCGACGCTCAGGGTCGAGATCGTGGAAGTCGCTATCGAATATTTCGACATGGGCGCCGAACAGGCCGTCGCGGCCAATTCGGATGCCGGCGCCCTCGCTCTTGATCATCAGGTTGTTGTTGAACTCCGTGCGGTCTCCGATCTCGACCCAGGACTCCTTGTTGCTCACCTCGAGGTGGCAATAGCCCGTGTAGAACAGCGGTGACGCCTTCCAGCCAAATTGCACGCCCTCGCCCAGCGAGATGGCCCCGACACCGAGGCAGAGGAGTGGCTGGAGGATGACCGGCGTCCCTCCCTCCCAGCTGCAGGTCGACAGCACTCGGTATTTCCAGATTCGCGGCCGCTGTGCCAGGCGCCTCGAGTCCTGGTCGCATCATTGGCATTGGTTCCGATTTAACGCCATCGGTAGGCGTCGGCTTCTGTTGTTGGCGCCTTACCGAGATCCAGGGTCAGAAGAAGCCAGGCCGGCGTTCGTTCTTTTTCCATGCTGGAAACCCGGTTTATCGACCCCGTCGAGGATCCCGATTGGCTTGCCCTAATAGATAGCAGCCCGACCGCGGAAATCTTCCATCACCCCCGCTGGCTCGAGCTGCTGAACCTCCAGTACGGATACAAGGTTCAGGCGTGCTGTGTCGAGAACGGGCGGGGCATCGCGGCTGGGATCCCGATCGCGCGCGTCGAGAGCCGGCTCACCGGAAAGCGCCTGGTCTCGCTCCCATTCTCGGACGTCTGCTCTCCCGCCTTGGCTCCGGGTGCAGACCCCGAGGCGCTGGATGCCCTTGGGAGGGCCCTGTCAGAGGAGGCACGACGCACTGGCCTGACGCTGACCGTGCACGGATCCATGCCCGGTGCCCCTCAGGCCTTCGTCAGAACCCCGTTCGTCCGCCACCTCCTTCCCTTGGCTGAGGACCCGGGTGAGGTCGAACGTGGCTTCACGAAGTCGCGCATCCGCGGTGTGAAGAAGGCGCGTCGTGAGGACCTCGTGGCGGTCCGGCGCAGCGATCTCTCCGCCCTCGACGACTTCTACTCGCTCCATCTGAGAACGCGCAGGAAGCTCGGCGTCCCGACTCAGCCCAGACGATTCATCAGACGCTTCCAGACGCTCTTCGATGCAGGGCTGGGATTCGTTTGGATGGTCCTCGATGGTGAGCGGCCAATTGCCACCGCCGTCTTCCTCGCCCACAACGGCACCCTGACCTATAAGTACGGGGCGTCGGATGAGCGGGCGCTCAGGAAGCGCCCCAACAACCTCCTGATGTCCGAGGCGATTCGCTGGGCCTGCGAAGCGGGCTTCCACACCTTCGACTTCGGCCGGACCGAGATCGAGAACGAGGGGCTGAGAGCCTTCAAGAGCGGCTGGGGAGCCGAGGAGATCGAGCTCCCCTACACATATTTCGCCGAGCGAGAGCCGTCGCCCGATTCAGCATTCCGTGACCGTCTGATGAGCACGACGATCCGTCACTCGCCCACCTTCGTCGGCCGTTGGGTCGGCGAGGCTCTCTATCGACACGTCGCCTAGACGCCTAGGGAACGCTCAGGCGCCGCGGGACAGTGGCGCCAGCGCGGTGGGCGGCGGGGTGCCAAATGGCGGCTCGGCACGTCCGAGCAGGGTCGCGATCGCCCTGCGGGCGGCCTGACGGCGCGCCACGGCCTCGCTCCCCGTTCCCGGGGTGAGCGCCCGGATCACGTGGCGAGCCATCACGGCTGTCATATAGGCGAATCGGGCGGGCCGCGAAAAATGCTTCTCGGCGTACTGACGTCTTCCGTATGCCTCCTGCGCGACCATCCTCGGCCGGACGCCGCCCTTCCCTGCGTGGTGAACGATCGTCATTCCCGGCAGATGGTGGATGTCCCAACCTGCCTGCTTGATGCGCAGGCAGAGATCGGTCTCCTCCGAGTAGATGAAGAAGCGCTCGTCGAGCAGCCCCGAGCTCATCAGCGCTTCCTGACGGGCGAGGAGGAACGACCCCGAGGTCCAATCACAGGGCTGCTCGCGTTGGTAAAGGCCCATGTCCAGCTCTCGCTCTCCGAGCCAGCGCTTCTGCACCGGCCACCGCTCCGCGGCAAGTGCTTCCCCGAAGGCGCGCGAGACGCTTGGGAAGTAGCGGATCGTCGGCCAGAGGGTTCCGTCTCCAGTCAGCTGGCGTACGCCGGCCAGCCCCACGGCAGGACGATCCTCCATCTCCTTGAGGAGATCGCTGAAAGTCCCCTCGACGATCTCTGTATCGGGGTTCAGGAAGAGGACGTACTTGGCGTCGCACGTCGCGACTCCTCGATTGTTTGCATGGGAGAAACCATGATTCTGCGAATCCACGACGCGGGCCGAGGGGAACCTGGACTCGACGAACTCGCGGGTGCCGTCCGAGGAATCGTTGTCGACGACCACGATGTCCAGCGAGGCCGTCCCGGCGCTGTCGAAGATCGTGCTGAGACATGGCTCCAGCCATTTCGCCTCGTTGGTCGAGACGATGACGATCGCAAGATCGTGTCGATGACCGTTCCCTGTCATCCCGTCGCCGCCTCAGCGGGCGAGACCACGAGCAGCCAGCTCGCTGGTGGCGTGGTCAACCCGATCGACCGCCTCTTGACTCTTCAACCACTCAACGAGCGCGCCCATGCCGTCCTCGAAGGTGATCCTCGGGGCGTAGCCCAGAAGGCGCTTGGCCTCGGAAACGTCCGCGTAACAGTGCCGGATGTCGCCGGCGCGATACTGGCCGCTCAGCTCGGGCTCAATGTCCGCGCCAATCCCATTCGAGAGAACCTCGGCAACCTGCGCGACTGAGGTCTGGATGCCGGTCCCGAGATTGATGGCGTGGCCTGGCGCCGCGTCGGATTCGAGGGCCTGAAGGATTCCCTGGACGATGTCCGAGACGTGGGTGAAGTCTCGAGACTGCTCGCCGTCCTCGAAGATTGTCGGCGGACGTCCATTCATCAGCCGTGATGCGAAGATCGCCGCGACGCCGGTGTAAGGATTCGAAAGCGCCTGACCTTCGCCGTACACGTTGAAGAAGCGCAGGGCGACCGTAGGGATCCCGTAGGCGGCCCCCGTCACGAGAGCCATCTCCTCGTGGTCCCGCTTGTTTATCGCGTAGATCGAAGTTGGGAGAAGCGGCTTCGCCTCGCTCGTCGGGCGTGGTTGGAGCGGCTCGTGACACACCGGGCAGGCGACCTCCCACTCGCGAGCCAGCAGTTGCTCCTCGGGCCGCGGGCCAGGCGCCTGGGGGCCGTGCGTGGCGCAGGCGTACTCCCCCTCGCCGTATATCGACATCGAGGAGGCGACGACGAAACGGCTCGGCAGTGGGCGCGTAGCCACCACGCGCTCGAGAAAGCGTGCAGTCGCCATCGTGTTCAGCTCGGTGTATCGGGCGATCTCGTACATCGACTGGCCTACTCCGACTGCGGCAGCGAGGTGGACCACGCGATCGACCCCGGCAAGGGAGCGATCAGCCAGCTCCGCATCTCCGACATTGCCTTCGATCACATCTACCGAATCGGGCAGCTCGAGCGACGCCTCCCCGTGGACCTGCTCCTCCATGGAGTCGAGGACGACTACGTCGTCTCCGCGGGAGACGAGCTCGCTGACGAGGTGTGAGCCGATGAATCCGGCCCCGCCGGTGACCAAAGTTTTCGTAGTTTCTGGCATTCCTATTCCCCTGGTGAGGTTTCCTGATCAACGCCCGGCTGAGCCGGATTCTTTCGTGGCTTTGCCCGCGAAACTCGTCGCTCTGGTCGACCTGGCCACAGAAGCGTCGAGGCGGGTTGCGCGTTGATTTCACGGTGAT
Organism: uncultured Solirubrobacterales bacterium; assembly: GCA_963737575.1. Classification (GTDB taxonomy): domain Bacteria; phylum Actinomycetota; class Thermoleophilia; order Solirubrobacterales; family 70-9; genus VRUE01. Next base: position 218,116 of record CAVTTJ010000009.1, on the reverse strand, counting down.
CCACGACTCCGATCCCCGCCACTACCTCGAGGAGCGATACCACGGTCCTCAGCCCGCCCGTTCGCGCTTGATGGCGGCCTACTATGCGGCCAAGCCGATGCTACCGCGCCGGCTCCAGATCGCCATGCGGCGCCTGTACGCCAAGCGCCAAGCGCGTGCTGACTTCCCCGCCTGGCCGATCGAGCCCGTTCTGGTCGAGCTTCGGAATTCTGAGCTGCGCGAGGCGGTGGTCGATTCGCCCGCGGGCCGAATTCCGATGATCGCGCCTTGGCCCGAGGGCCGGCGCTTCGCGGCGATCCTCACGCACGACGTGGAGGGCCCGCGCGGAGTCGAAAACGTCCGGAGAATCATCGAGATCGAGCGGCGCCACGGCTTCTGCTCCTCATGGAACTTCGTCGCCGAGTGGTACCCGATCCCCGACGCCCTGTTCGGAGAAATCCGCGCGATGGGTTGCGAGGTCGGCCTGCATGGGGTCAAGCACGACTGCAAGCTCTTCGAGAGCCGAGAGGCCTTTGAGCGCGAACTTCCGGCGATCCATCGCTATCTGGCGAGCTGGGAAGTAGCGGGCTTCCGCTCCCCGGCAACGCACCGTAATGCGGACTGGATGCCGGAGCTTGGAGCTCTGTACGACAGCTCGTTCCCGGATACCGATCCTTTCGAGCCGCAGGCAGGGGGCTGTTGCTCGATTCTTCCCTACTTCCTTGACGACCTCGTCGAGCTTCCGATCACTCTGGTTCAGGATCACACGCTTTGGGAGGTCCTTCGCCAGGATTCCATCGCCCTCTGGACCGAGAAGAGCGACTGGTTGATCGAGAACGGGGGCCTGATCAACCTGATTACTCATCCCGATTACCTCGACACCCCAGCGCGGCTGCGCATGTATGAGGAATACCTCGAGTACCTGGCCGCACGGCGAGACGGATGGCATGCACTCCCCCACGAGGTGGCCGCCTGGTGGCGGATCCGTTCCGCCCTGCGGGTCGTCGAGGATGGCGGCGAAACCAGGATCGCGGGCGACGGAGCCGAGCGGGCCGCGATCGCCTGGGCGACGAAGTCGGGCGATGGCATCGCGGTCGAACCCGAGATCGTCCATGCTTGAGATGACGGGCAAACGGGTCCTGATCCTGCTCCAGAACGAGCCAGTTCCTTCGGACCGGCACGTATGGAACGAGAGCACTGCGCTCGCCCGGGCTGGCTATGACGTCACGGTTATCTGCCCAACCGGCGAGAGTCGTGATCGTGACCACTTCGCGGAGATCGAAGACGTCACGATCTATCGCTACGAGCCGCGAAGGGCGGGAGACCGGCCGATCGAGTACGCGCTGGAGTACCTCTCGGCTCTCCGAAGCATCCGCCAGCTTGCCCGTCGCCTCGGCCGTGAGGAGCCGTTTGACCTCGTTCATGCCTGCAGTCCGCCCGACTTCCTGCTTCTCGCCGCGCTTGGGCTTCGTCGACGAGGGGCCCGATTCGTCTTCGACCACCACGACCTGACCCCGGAGCTATACCGGACCCGTTTCGGAACGGGCCTGCTTCACCGCGCGACCCTGATCGCCGAGCAAATTGCCTTTCGCAGCGCCGACGTCATCCTCTCCGTGAACGACTCCTATCGCCGGGTCGCCATCGAGCGAGGGCGCCGGGATCCCGCCGACATCGTCGTCGTCAGGACGGGTCCGGATCTGAAGCGCTTCCGGCGCATCGCGCCCGAACCGGCGCTCAGGCGCGGCAAGCGGTTCCTGCTGAGCTATGCCGGCGTAATGGGCCCGCAGGATGGCGTCGATCACGCCCTCCGCGCCTTGGCCGAGCTCAAGGCACTTCGGATGGATTGGCATGCGATCTTCATGGGGGACGGCGATGTCGTCGACGAGATGCGCGCACTGACGACGGAACTCGGCATGGCCGACTGCGTCGAGTTCACCGGCTGGGTCGAGCACGACACGATCTGCAAGGTGCTCTCGACATCCGACATATGCATCGCGCCCGACCCCAAGAACCCGCTGAACGACATCTCCTCGATGGTCAAGATCTCCGAGTACATGGCGATGGCCCGGCCGATCGTCTCCTACGATCTCACGGAGTCCCGTTTTGGCGCAGGCGAGGCTGCAGTGTTCGCCGTGCCTGGGAATCACGCGGAATTCGCGAGATTGGTTTCCGAGTTGCTGGACGATCCCGGGCGGCGCGCCGCCATGGGCGCGGCTGGTCGCGCCCGAGCCGAGGCCTATCTCGCCTGGGAGCATCAGGAACGGTCGTTGCTCGCGGCATATTCGAGGGCCCTGCAGATGGGACCGGTTCGGGAAGGACGCTTGACAGGACTGCGCAGGCTGCTGGAGCCCCACGGGCAGAATATGGGCACGGCAGCCGACGTCGATCTTGCCGCCGATGCGAGCTGAACGCCGGCGATCGTCCTTCCGGCTCAGTTCAAGTTGACATAATTCCCAACTATTAGGTACTCTCGGCGCGCTTGCTATTGCGTGGCTACGGCGGAAGCGTTTTTCATTTTTGGGGGTTGCAGGGGCGTGTGCCCATGCGGCCGGGCGTTTGCCGATACCTCGGGGGAGGTAGGTCACTGGCAAGTCAGGATGGTTCGCCAGAATTTGACACTCTTCGATTAAAGCGAGTATCGATTGACTCCGATAGCCGGTAGCGTGCCCCAGCTTCGACCCTTCAGGATGATGTTTCTGCTGCCTGTTGTGTCAGCGATCGTCGGTTTTGTTGGGGTCAGCGAGCCGGCGATCTCCGTCGCCAAGCCATCCCCCGCCTCTCGGAAGGCTGACACCGATGGCGACGGACTGAGTAACTGGACCGAGGTCCACCGGACGAAGACAAATCCCCGGAAAGCCGACACAGACGGCGACGGACTGAGCGATTGGACCGAGGTCCGACGGACGAAGACAAATCCCCGGAACGCCGACACAGACAGCGACGGACTGAGCGATTGGACCGAGGTCCGACGAACGAAGACAAATCCCCGGAGGGCCGACAGCGACGGCGACGGGTTTCTCGACGGAACCGAGGTATTGGCGGGAACTGGACCTTTGGATCCCGCGAGTTTCCCTGGTCGCCAGCAGACAATTCCCCTCGTCGCATTGACCCCTCCACCGGCCGACACCACTCCGCCCGACACCACCCCGCCCAACACCTCGATCAGCTCCGGCCCCTCAGGGACGACGAACTCGACCAGCGCGAGCTTTGCCTTCAGCTCCACCGAGTCCGGCTCGAGCTTCGAGTGCAAGCTCGACTCCGGCGCCTTTGCCGCCTGCAGCTCGCCGAAGGCCTACTCGGGCCTCGGCGAAGGCGCCCACAGCTTCTCGGTCCGCGCCACCGACGCCTCGGGCAACACGGACCCATCCGCGGCGACCCGCAGCTGGACCGTCGATTCGTCCGCCCCGCCCGACACCGCGGTTGAAGCCCTCTGGGTCCCGCCAACCGACGCGCGCGTTGCCGTTCCGGTGGAATTGGATGGCACGGGGTCGACCGGAGATGGGCCGCTGAGGTGCAGCTGGTCATTCGAAAACGAAACTGGGTCCGTCGTCTTCGATTCCCAGGAAGGCTGCGCGATCGACTTCACCTTTGAATCTGCCGGCATGAAATACGTGCGGCTGTCCGTCAGTGACGTGAATGGAGACTCCTCGTCCAACAGGCAGTCGTTTGCCGTCGGGACGGGGCCCGACACCACCCCCCCGGACACCTCGATCAGCTCCGGCCCCTCGGGGACGACGGCCTCGACCAGCGCGAGCTTTGCCTTCGCTCCACCGAGCCCGGCTCGAGCTTCGAGTGCAAGCTCGACTCCGGCGCCTTTGCCGCCTGCAGCTCGCCGAAGGCCTACTCGGGCCTCGGCGAAGGCGCCCACAGCTTCTCGGTCCGCGCCACCGACGCCTCGGGCAACACCGACCCTCGCCCGGCGACCCAGAGCTGGAGCGTTGATGCCTCCACCCCGCCCGACACCACCCCCCCGGACACCTCGATCAGCTCCGGCCCCTCAGGGACGACGGCCTCGACCAGCGCGAGCTTCGCCTTCAGCCTCCACCGAGTCCGGCTCGAGCTTCGAGTGCAAGCTCGACTCCGGCGCCTTCGCCGCCTGCAGCTCGCCGAAGGCCTACTCGGGCCTCGGCGAAGGCGCCCACAGCTTCTCGGTCCGTGCCACCGACACCGCCGGCAACACCGACCCCAGCCCGGCGAGCCGCAGCTGGAGCGTGGAAGCCTCCTCGCCGCCGCCGAGTGGCTCCAACTGCTTCCCCTCCCCCAGCACCTGCGGCTATCCGGATCCGACCAACACCGGAGTCCCGGTCGGAACGACCCTGACCGCAAGCGGCAGCATCACCGCCTCGACCGCGGGCCAGGTGATCTCGGGCAAGGACGTGACCGGGCAGATCTTCGTCAACGCCAACAACGTCACGATCGAAAACACCCGCGTCACCCAGACCACGACCTGCGGCACGACCAATACCTGCGGCAACTTCGCGATCAGGGTCAACAGCGGCATCAGCGGCACCGTGATCCGCAACGTCGAGACCCGCACCGAATCCGGCAAGACCTGCGAGCACGACATCCGCAACCAGGGCTCCGCCTCGGTAACCGGAGAAGGGCTCTACCTCCACGCCTGCGACTCGAACTGGTATGGCTACGGGACGCTGAAGAACTCCTACGGGATCGCCAAGATCGACATCTCCACGGATCACGTCGAGAACGTCTACTTCTGCTCGGGTACCTTCACCGCCGAACACGACACCCTCTTCAACCCGGTCGAGCAGACGGCGGTCATCTTCGGCGACACCCTCTGCGGCGGCGGCAACAAGTACACCGTCAAGGACAGCCTGCTGGCCGGCGGCGGCTACGTCTTCTACCCGCAGGCCAACAACAGCAACCCGGCCGGCGCCCAAACGGTGATCGAAGGCAACCACATCGCCCGCTGCAAGCCCAAGGAAGTCAGCGGCCCAGGCGGGCACTGGTACTGCCAGGGCATCACGAACAACTCACGCCACGAAAGCCCCGGCGACGGCATTGGCTACTACCCCAACGGCGGCAGCTACAACGTCGGCAGCTACTTCTCGGGGCCGCTGACCTGGAGCGGCAACGTCTGGGACGACAACCTGGCGACGATCTCCGCTCCCTGAGCGGGTCCACCGCGATCCCTGTGACGCCCAAGGTGCGTCTGAGTCGGAAGCTCGTCCTAACTCCGATCCTCGCCGTCCTTCTCATCGGATGCGGGGGATCTCAAGCGAAGAGCACCGCCACAGGGAGCCACAGGGCCACGCGGAGCTCCAACTGCTTCCCCTCCCCCAGCACCTGCGGCTATCCGGATCCGACCAACACCGGAGTCCCGGTCGGAACGACCCTGACCGCAAGCGGCAGCATCACCGCCTCGACCGCGGGCCAGGTGATCTCGGGCAAGGACGTGACCGGGCAGATCTTCGTCAACGCCAACAACGTCACGATCGAAAACACCCGCGTCACCCAGACCACGACCTGCGGCACGACCAATACCTGCGGCAACTTCGCGATCAGGGTCAACAGCGGCATCAGCGGCACCGTGATCCGCAACGTCGAGACCCGCACCGAATCCGGCAAGACCTGCGAGCACGACATCCGCAACCAGGGCTCCGCCTCGGTAACCGGAGAAGGGCTCTACCTCCACGCCTGCGACTCGAACTGGTATGGCTACGGGACGCTGAAGAACTCCTACGGGATCGCCAAGATTCAAATCTCGTCGGACCATGTCGAGAACGTCTACTTCTGCTCAGGCAAATTCACCGCCAAGCACGACACCCTCTTCAACCCGGTCTCCCAGACGGCGGTCATCTTCGGCGACACCCTCTGCGGCGGCGGCAACAAGTACACCGTCAAGGACAGCCTGCTGGCCGGCGGCGGCTACGTCTTCTACCCGCAGGCCAACAGCAGCCACCCAGGGGCCGCCCGGACGGCGATCGAGGGCAACCACATCGCCCGTTGCAAGACTAGGGAAGTCAGTGCCGCCAACGGCCACTGGCTCTGCCGGGGCGGGTTCGACCATCACGGCTACTACGCGAACGGCGGCAGCTATGGGGTCGGCGCCTACTTCTCGGGGCCGCTGACCTGGAGCGGCAACGTCTGGGACGACAACCTGGCGAACACCCCGGCTCCCTGAGCCGAGGCGATTGCGCCCGTCGGGCGCCGAATACCAGAGGTCTCTGAGTGTCGCGACTCGACGAGGCCCTGGGCAGTTTTACCCAATTTCAGTGGTTATCGGCACAAAATTTCGGGTAGGTCCGTCCCCAGCATCTGGTTCTATGTTCAACTTCCCGGTCAAAAAAGGGGCAGCACTTTCGTTGGGCGCGCTGATTGCCGTTGTCTTTGCGGCGGTCGCTCCACAGCCAGGGACAGCTGCCAAGTCAGTTCTGGCCGGGTATCGCCTGCTTGATCAGCGCCATGGACTCGATCGAGCCAGAGCATCCGCCCACGGCGGCCCTATCGCGACCCTTCAATCGGTCACGCGCGGCAGCACCGCTGTTCCGCCCCCCGATCCGGTGGAAGCGGTCTGGTCGGCGCCGACCAACCCGCGTGTCAACGTCCCGGTGGTACTCGACGGCACCAGGTCGACCGGCAACGGAGCGCTGAGATGCACCTGGGCCTTCGAGAACGAAACCGGCACCATTGTCTGGCAAACCCGGGAAGGCTGCGCGATTCGATTCACCTTCGAATCGACCGGAGCCAAATACGTGCGGTTGTCGGTCCGCGACGCGAATGGAGACTCCGCATCGAACAAGAAGTCTTTCCTCGTCGCGCCCGACACCACCCCGCCCGACACCACCCCCCCGGACACCTCGATCAGCTCCGGCCCCTCGGGCACGACGGCCTCGACCAGCGCGAGCTTTGCCTTCAGCTCCACCGAGCCCGGCTCGAGCTTCGAGTGCAAGCTCGACTCCGGCGCCTTCGCCGCCTGCAGCTCGCCGAAGGCCTACTCGGGCCTCGGCGAAGGCGCCCACAGCTTCTCGGTTCGTGCCACCGACACCTCCGGCAACACCGACCCTAGCCCGGCGACCCAGAGCTGGAGCGTTGATGCCTCCACCCCGCCCCCCGATCCGGTGGAAGCGGTCTGGTCGGCGCCGACCAACCCGCGTGTCAACGTCCCGGTGGTACTCGACGGCACCAGGTCGACCGGCAACGGAGCGCTGAGATGCACCTGGGCCTTCGAGAACGAAACCGGCACCATTGTCTGGCAAACCCGGGAAGGCTGCGCGATTCGATTCACCTTCGAATCGACCGGAGCCAAATACGTGCGGTTGTCGGTCCGCGATGCGAATGGAGACTCCGCATCGAACAAGAAGTCTTTCCTCGTCGCGCCCGACACCACCCCGCCCGACACCACCCCCCCGGACACCTCGATCAGCTCCGGCCCCTCAGGCACGACGGCCTCGACCAGCGCGAGCTTTGCCTTCAGCTCCACCGAGCCCGGCTCGAGCTTCGAGTGCAAGCTCGACTCCGGCGCCTTCGCCGCCTGCAGCTCGCCGAAGGCCTACTCGGGCCTCGGCGAAGGCGCCCACAGCTTCTCGGTCCGTGCCACCGACACCGCCGGCAACACCGACCCCAGCCCGGCGAGCCGCAGCTGGAGCGTGGAAGCCTCCTCGCCGCCGCCGAGTGGCTCCAACTGCTTCCCCTCCCCCAGCACCTGCGGCTATCCGGATCCGACCAACACCGGAGTCCCGGTCGGAACGACCCTGACCGCAAGCGGCAGCATCACCGCCTCGACCGCGGGCCAGGTGATCTCGGGCAAGGACGTGACCGGGCAGATCTTCGTCAACGCCAACAACGTCACGATCGAAAACACCCGCGTCACCCAGACCACGACCTGCGGCACGACCAATACCTGCGGCAACTTCGCGATCAGGGTCAACAGCGGCATCAGCGGCACCGTGATCCGCAACGTCGAGACCCGCACCGAATCCGGCAAGACCTGCGAGCACGACATCCGCAACCAGGGCTCCGCCTCGGTAACCGGAGAAGGGCTCTACCTCCACGCCTGCGACTCGAACTGGTATGGCTACGGGACGCTGAAGAACTCCTACGGGATCGCCAAGATCGACATCTCCACGGATCACGTCGAGAACGTCTACTTCTGCTCGGGTACCTTCACCGCCGAACACGACACCCTCTTCAACCCGGTCGAGCAGACGGCGGTCATCTTCGGCGACACCCTCTGCGGCGGCGGCAACAAGTACACCGTCAAGGACAGCCTGCTGGCCGGCGGCGGCTACGTCTTCTACCCGCAGGCCAACAACAGCAACCCGGCCGGCGCCCAAACGGTGATCGAAGGCAACCACATCGCCCGCTGCAAGCCCAAGGAAGTCAGCGGCCCAGGCGGGCACTGGTACTGCCAGGGCATCACGAACAACTCACGCCACGAAAGCCCCGGCGACGGCATTGGCTACTACCCCAACGGCGGCAGCTACAACGTCGGCAGCTACTTCTCGGGGCCGCTGACCTGGAGCGGCAACGTCTGGGACGACAACCTGGCGAGCGTTTCGGCTCCCTGAGCGGGCGGAGTCAAGTTATGTACACCCGGGCGCCTCGAACATCCGTCTGGGGTGGTCGGCAATGATCGATGGTTGGAATTTCTCGACCGAAATGCCTTCCAATGGTCGGAAGGGGGCGAGATTCAACCCGGACCGCTCGAGGATGGTCTACCCGCCCTCTCCTCTTGATTGTCGTTGCGGGCGCGCTGCTCTTCTTGCTCGGCGCCAGCTGGGCGATCGCCCGGACCTCGCCGTGGTTCGGCCAACGCGAGCAGCGGGCCACCGATGCTCATTCGAAGATGTCTTCAGGAGGACGCCAAGGCCGTCGCATTGCCGTCAGCTCTCTCCTGGTGGGGTGCCGGACCGTTCGCCATCACTGGGTTTGTGATAGCGCCCCCCCGGACACCTCGATCAGCTCCGGGCCCACGGGGACCACGGCCTCGACCGGTGCTAGCTTTGCCTTCACCGCGACGGAGTCCGGCTCGAGCTTCGACTGCAAACTCGACGGGGCCAGATGGCGCTCCTGCCGATCGCCGAGGGTGTACTCCGCAGTCAGCCTCGGTACTCACAGCTTCTCCGTACGGGCAACCGACGCCTCGGGAAACGTCGACCCGACGCCCGCGACGGACACCTGGGCTGTACAGGCGACACCTTCCGCGCTCGAAGTGCCGCCTCCGCCCGACACCACCCCCCCAGACACCTCGATCAGCTCCGGGCCCTCGGGCACGACGGCCTCGACCAGCGCGAGCTTCTCCTTCGCCTCGACCGAGTCCGGCTCGAGCTTCGAGTGCAAGCTCGACTCCGGCGCCTTCGCCGCCTGCAGCTCGCCGAAGGCCTACTCGGGCCTCGGCGAGGGCGCCCACAGCTTCTCGGTCCGCGCCACCGACACCTCGGGCAACACCGACCCATCCGCGGCGAGCCAGAGCTGGACCGTGGAAGTGCCGCCTGCGCCCGACACCACCCCCCCAGACACCTCGATCAGCTCCGGGCCCTCGGGGACGACGACCTCGACCTCGGCCAGCTTCTCCTTCGCCTCGACCGAGTCCGGCTCGAGCTTCGAGTGCAAGCTCGACTCCGGCGCCTTCGCCGCCTGCAGCTCGCCGAAGGCCTACTCGGGCCTCGGCGAAGGCGCCCACAGCTTCTCGGTCCGCGCCACCGACACCGCCGGCAACACCGACCCCTCGCCCGGCGACCCAGAGCTGGACCGTGGAAGTGCCGCCTGCGCCCGACACCACCCCCCCAGACACCTCGATCAGCTCCGGCCCCTCGGGCACGACGGCCTCGACCAGCGCGAGCTTTCCTTCAGCTCCACCGAGTCCGGCTCGAGCTTCGAGTGCAAGCTCGACTCCGGCGCCTGTGGCGCTCCTGCAGCTCGCCGAAGGCCTACTCGGGCCTCGGCGAAGGCGCCCACAGCTTCTCGGTCCGCGCCACCGACGCCGCCGGCAACACCGACCCCTCCCCGGCGACCCAGAGCTGGACCGTGGAAGTGCCGCCTGCGCCCGACACCACCCCCCCGGACACCTCGATCAGCTCCGGCCCCTCGGGCACGACGGCCTCGACCAGCGCGAGCTTTTCCTTCAGCTCCACCGAGTCCGGCTCGAGCTTCGAGTGCAAGCTCGACTCCGGCGCCTTTGCCGCCTGCAGCTCGCCGAAGGCCTACTCGGGCCTCGGCGAAGGCGCCCACAGCTTCTCGGTTCGTGCCACCGACGCCTCGGGCAACACCGACCCTAGCCCGGCGACCCAGAGCTGGAGCGTTGATGCCTCCACCCCGCCCGACACCACCCCCCCGGACACCTCGATCAGCTCCGGCCCCTCAGGCACGACGGCCTCGACCAGCGCGAGCTTTGCCTTCAGCTCCACCGAGCCCGGCTCGAGCTTCGAGTGCAAGCTCGACTCCGGCGCCTTCGCCGCCTGCAGCTCGCCGAAGGCCTACTCGGGCCTCGGCGAAGGCGCCCACAGCTTCTCGGTCCGCGCCACCGACACCGCCGGCAACACCGACCCCAGCCCGGCGAGCCGCAGCTGGAGCGTGGAAGCCTCCTCGCCGCCGCCGAGTGGCTCCAACTGCTTCCCCTCCCCCAGCACCTGCGGCTATCCGGATCCGACCAACACCGGAGTCCCGGTCGGAACGACCCTGACCGCAAGCGGCAGCATCACCGCCTCGACCGCGGGCCAGGTGATCTCGGGCAAGGACGTGACCGGGCAGATCTTCGTCAACGCCAACAACGTCACGATCGAAAACACCCGCGTCACCCAGACCACGACCTGCGGCACGACCAATACCTGCGGCAACTTCGCGATCAGGGTCAACAGCGGCATCAGCGGCACCGTGATCCGCAACGTCGAGACCCGCACCGAATCCGGCAAGACCTGCGAGCACGACATCCGCAACCAGGGCTCCGCCTCGGTAACCGGAGAAGGGCTCTACCTCCACGCCTGCGACTCGAACTGGTATGGCTACGGGACGCTGAAGAACTCCTACGGGATCGCCAAGATCGACATCTCCACGGATCACGTCGAGAACGTCTACTTCTGCTCGGGTACCTTCACCGCCGAACACGACACCCTCTTCAACCCGGTCGAGCAGACGGCGGTCATCTTCGGCGACACCCTCTGCGGCGGCGGCAACAAGTACACCGTCAAGGACAGCCTGCTGGCCGGCGGCGGCTACGTCTTCTACCCGCAGGCCAACAACAGCAACCCGGCCGGCGCCCAAACGGTGATCGAAGGCAACCACATCGCCCGCTGCAAGCCCAAGGAAGTCAGCGGCCCAGGCGGGCACTGGTACTGCCAGGGCATCACGAACAACTCACGCCACGAAAGCCCCGGCGACGGCATTGGCTACTACCCCAACGGCGGCAGCTACAACGTCGGCAGCTACTTCTCGGGGCCGCTGACCTGGAGCGGCAACGTCTGGGACGACAACCTGGCGACGATCTCCGCTCCCTAGGCGAATTCACCCGCCGGCCGCGGCCGACTCCCCAAGCCGCGCTGCCGGCCTGCCCCAGCAGGAATGACCTCAGGCGAGACTCCAGCGGGGGAGTCATGCCGCAGAGCCAATGCGGCTTGATCTCTGGGCAATTCGACCGACGCTGCACAGGTGCAAACGGCTGCCATGAACAACAGGAGGTAAGGAGCCTGCGGGAAGTTGAGGGCGTCATACAGAGCAGCCCCTATTCCGAACGCCAGACATCCCGCCGCCGCCGCAAGTGCGGGCGGGCCGCGCAGCTGGTTGTCCGACCGCAACACGTATCGGACCATCAGCACGGGGGTGAGGATCAGGGCCAGGAACGCAATCAGACCGATCACGCCCACTTGGTAGACCTCGCCAAGGTACTCGTTGTCGAAGATCCGATAGGTATCGTGGCGCAAGGAGTCGAGGGTTCCGAATCCACGGCCGAGGATCGGATGGGTCAGGAGATCCGGAACGATCGCTTCGTAGTCTGACGTGCGCCCCATCGTTGAGGCTTTGTCGCCGCTCCCGCCGAGCTGGCTGAAGGAGCTGAATCCGCCTCCGGAGAGGACAAACCCAATCGCCAGGGCCACAATGCCGAACGGGACGAGACGCAGGAGTTGCCGGGGTCGCAGGACGAACAGAGTGAGCAATGCGAAGCTGGGAACCACGGCCCCCGACCGCCGCTGGGTGATCAGCGCTCCCGAGAAAATCACGCAAGCGGCGAGGCCCCAAAGGATCCGCCGCCGGGTCGTCGGGGCAATCGCGGCGAGCACCACGGCGAACGGAAGTGACATGCCCAGGATCGACGTCACCGACAGCGCCTGTCGGGTCGGACCGGAGATGATCGGCCGGCCTGGCCCACCCGGAACGTTCTGTTCCGTTGGTGCGGATTCGATGTTCGCGGCCGGCGAGAGGAGCGAGGTCGCCGTCGTGTAGAAGAGGTTTTCGTCGGTTTTCTCCTCATAGATCGTTCCGACGGCCGTGACGCACGCCAGAATGGCGATCAAAGCGGAGAAGGCGCGCAGCTCAGTGACCCGCAGGGTCAGCGTGAAGATCGCAAACATCGCGACCAACGCGAAAAGCACCGCGAGTTTTTTCTCGGTGACTTCCCATTCCCCGAGGTTTGTGATCCGGGGGATGTTGACGGCGATGCTCGCCACCGCGATAAACGTGAAGGCGATCATCCCGGCTGCCCATCCCCGTGGGCGCAGGCGCACGAACTTTTCCCTGCGCTTGCCGAACACCGCCCCCAGGACCCAGGTCGCGACGATCACCGCAACGAAGAAGCGGTCGAAGTCAGAGCTGAACGGGAGGGGGATCTTGAAATGGACCGCGTCGATGGGTACGAGGTAGATGCTCGCCAGGAAGCCCGCCAGCAACCATGGCAATGGCCTTCGGGTGCGTGGCCAGGAGTCCTCGGTGTTCAGGGTTTCCATCGCCGGTTGCGCGCCCCCGTTCATTGGGCCCTCTCGTAGCCACGATCGGCGTGGGTGGCGGCCCGGCCGCGGCTCCCGGCGGTGCCATTGGTCCTGGGACCGCCATTTCGGCTCGCCGCTCCTTCCTCACGTATCTCACGCCAACCGCGCGCGATCGTCTGCGCTGGAATCATCAGCATGCACCAGCCGGCCAGCACGACGATGAAGACGAGAACCGCGATCTCGACGTTCGCGTGGGCGTTCACGACGCCACCGGTCGCGTGCCCGAGCTTACGAACCTCGAGGCGTTCTTTGTCCGGGGTTCCCTGCTCTTCCTGAAGGCGAGTGATGTATGTCGCGAGCGCTAGCGGCACAGCATCGGCCAGTCTGGTTGCCTCGTCTGGTGACGGCGCCTGTGCGAAGACCGAGATGATCGGGATGTTTGGGTTGTTCTCGAACCTGAGGCGATAGAGGGCTTTCTCGCCGAATATCTGGGAGCTGCGTTGCTCGGCGGTCGGTTCCTGCTCGAACAGAGGCAGTTCTTGGTCATAGGGCCCCTGAGCGTCGATCGCGTTGTACGGGAGGTGCGCCTTTTCGGCGATCAGCATGCGGGCAGTGGGGCTCGCGAGGAACCGTGAGAACACAGCCGCCCTCGTATCGAGCGGTTCGAGGTCGTCGGCGACATTGGCAAACGCTGAGCTCGGGGTGTCGATCAGCATCTGCGTGGAGGCAGTGGCGAAGACGTTCGTGCGGCTCGTCAGGGATGGCGGCACGAGGCTCACCGTGTTCGTGCTTAGGATTGCGGCGATCATCGCGACAAGGGCTCCGAGGGCGACGAGGCGGCGGCGTTGCCAGAGGTAGTTGAGGGTCCGCGCAATTTCCATGAGCTACTCCCGATGCAGGATCGACGCCGGTCCCCGGTCTTCCGCATCATCCTGTTCGGGAGGGCTGCCCCGACCCGAGGGGAGTTGAAGGATCTCGTGATCCGGCTGCGTCTCCAGCACCGGCCAGGCCTGCTCCGCGCCATTCGGATCCCCCGAGGACGGCTCGTCGGGCTCGTGCGCCTGCCAGGCCGCGCGGAACCGAGGGATGCCCAGGATTAGGAACATTCCTAGCGCTGAAAGGACGACGAACAATCCGAGCGCCACCTTCTTGCCGAGCGCAGCATCGGAGTGTCCCCCCTCTGCCGGGCCGAGCAGGCGGAACTCGACCCGTCTCCCGGGAGGGGTCCCCTGTTGGTCCTGGATCGTCTCGATTTCGTTTTTGAGAGCGCCCGGCGCGGCAGCGGCCAGGGCACGGGCCTCGCGAACGGTTGGGGCACGGGTGGCCACGATCAGGATCGGTAGTTCTTCGGCGGCCGTTATCGAGATTCCGTAGGGGTGGATCTGGGCGGGTTCGAATCCGGGGGCCTCCCCCGGGAGCGGAAGCGGGCCGGCCACGTCGATCTGCCTGGGCGGAATGTGGGCCTTCCTCGCTATCTGGCCGACGATGTTGCCGCCGGCGATCAGTCTCGCGAACACCGATGCCCTCGCGGTCAGGCCGGTCAGATCCCTCTTCGCGTCGGCGATCGGCGATCGGGCGGAGTCGACCAGGATTTCGATCGATGCTTCGCCCTGAACGGTTTCACGTTCGGCCAGGGCCGGGGGCGCCATGCTGACCTTGTAGACCACAACCACGGAAATGAGAGCCGCGCCGATGACAACGGCGCTCACGAGGAGTCGACGGCTCCAAAGCTCCTTGAGGTATGGAATCAAAAGTTCAGATCTCTTCGGCGGTAATGCTGAGGCAGGGTCGGCCCGGCATCATGAGCAACGCGAGAGTCGGGCTCGAACTTCTACGAAATCGAGAGAGGGGCTCGTCCTTTTTTCAGCCCAAGAAGCGCCGCAACTGCGAAAGATGGGCGGCGACCGGCCCGTTCTGTCAACGATGAACCTCGACCATGCGATCGAGACTCTTGTTGTTGGGTACGGCTACTGGGGACCCAACATCGTGCGCAATCTGGCCGAGCGGCCCGAGTTCCGACTCGCCGGCCTCTGCGATCGCGACGAGAGGCGCCTGGAAGAGTTCAGGCGCCAGAACCCGGACCTGGCCTGCGAGCACGATCTCAATGTCGCCCTCGCCGACCCGACCCTCGAAGCGGTGGCGATCGCGACCCCGCCGCACACTCATTACAGGCTGGTGCGTGCCGCTCTCGAGGCAGGCAAGCACGTCCTCGTCGAGAAGCCGCTCGCCCGAACCGCAGAAGAGGCGGCCGAGCTGATGGAGCTGGCCGACGAGCTGGGCCTGGTCCTGATGCCCGGCCACACCTTCCTCTACAGCCCTTCCGTCAACAAGGTCCGGAACCTGATCCAGGACGGCACCCTTGGAGATATCTACTTCGTGACCTCATCGCGGATGAACCTCGGTAAATACCAACAGGACGGGGTCGTGCTGGATCTCGCCCCGCACGACCTCTCGATCCTTCTCTATTGGCTCGGCAAACCTCTTGTCGAGGTGACCGCAACCGGGCGCAGCGTCTACCAGGAAGGCGTCCACGAGACCGCGTTCCTGACACTGGCGTTCGAGGGCGGCGCCCAGGCCAATGTCCAGGTCTCCTGGTTGGCGCCGCGCAAGATGCGCCAGATGGTCGTCGTCGGAAGCAAGCAGATGGTCCAGTACGAGGACACCTCCGCCGACGCCTCGGTTCGGATCTATGACCGGGGAATGGACTTCTCCGAGCCCCCGGCCAACTTCGGCGAGTACCGGCTCACCTACCGCACGGGCGACATGATCGCCCCGCAGATCGAGCCGGCCGAGCCCCTCGGGCTCGAGCTCAAGGACTTCGCCTCGGCGATCCTCGAGGGGACGACACCGGCGTCCAGCTCACGGCTGGGCCTCGAAGTGGTGCTCGCCCTGCAGGCCCTCGAGCGCTCGCTCGAATCGCGTGGCGAACCGGTCACGGTTGCCCCCGTCGACCAGATCCTGCGACGCCGCGCCGCGAAGATCGCCACGGCCGAGACCGCAAGCCTGGCTGCGCGTCAGGCCGCCTGAGCTGCTCTCAGACGGCCTGGGCAGAGAAAAGCCCTCCCCCCCACGCGCCACAACCCACCGGGGGATCGGGCAGTTTCAGGAGCCCGTCAGGCGGGCCGTGACGGCGCCGAGAGGAAGTCCAGCTCGGCCAGGTAGGCCAACACCGCATGAGTGGCAATGGCATCGACACTCATGTCGAGCTTCATCGACTCCCGCCGCAGCAACGCCTCCGTCTGAGAGTCGAGGGTGAGCTCGATCTCGTCGTGGTCCCTCGAGGGCGATGGGTGTGTACCAAAATCTCGTGACTGATCGGTACCAAGAAATGACGGATACGTGAGTGGCTGCCGACCGTAGGTGAGTTTGCCGGTGTAGATCCTGATGGCAGTTTCAACCGTCTCGGTGAGATCGGTGCCGAGCTGGGATTCGATCCCTGTGCGTGCAAATTTTCCGACTGTGACTCTCATTTGGCTCCCTGTGGACTTAACTCCCCAGTTGCTCAACTTCAGGTAGTACCCAGAATTTTCACCAAACTAACCGAGATCCTCCTATCTTCAGCCTCTCCAATATCGGCCGATTTGGAGCGACTTGATACCCGGTTGGAAATTTGGACAAATATTGCGATTGACATTCGAACGAAAGGCCACTATTCCTGTCAGAGCGCAATTCGCAAAGTGGATCGATTTGCTGGGGTGTGTACCCCGCATATTGGGAGAGTTTCCTTATCCGCCAGGCGCTGCGACTACCGAGATCGAAGACCGAATGGGACAAACCAAACAGGGAGAGCATGTGACGGGCTTAGCTTCAATTCGACTGGCTGATCGGTCCGTCGCAACCGAGGGCGCCGATGAGAACACCTGGCTCGTTCAGCAGGCGATCGAGCGCGCGAAGGCCGGCGACAGCGAAGGCCTGCACTTTCTCTACGTCCGCTACGCGCCGGACGTGCAGCGCTACATCGCGAGCTTCGTCCGCGACCAGCACGAGGCTGAAGACATCACCCAGAACGTCTTCGCCAAGCTGATGACGGCGATTCGGAAGTACGAGCAGCGAGACGTCCCGTTCGCCGCCTGGATCATGAGGGTGTCGCGGAACGCGGCGCTCGATCACATGAGGTCGCGCAAGGCGCTTCCCACCGAGGAGGTCCGGGTCACCGACGACAACCACGCCCAGACCAGCACGGACCTGAGCCGGGACCTGAGGCGGGCGCTCGAGCAGCTCCCTGAGGACCAGCGGGAGGTGCTCATACTGCGCCACATCGCCGGCCTTTCGCCGCTGGAGATCGCGGCGACGCTACAGAAATCAGAGAGCTCGGTGCACGGCCTTCACCATCGTGGCCGCCGTGCTCTGCAGATGAATCTGACAGAGCTCGGCGCCGCTCCCGTCGTCGCTCGGCGCGCTTCCTGAGCGTCCCGGGCAGCGGTGCTCAAACCTCGTCGTCGAGGTCCTCGAGGATTCGTTCGGTGACGCGGCCCGCGTGGTCCTCTGCCGCGAAGTAGAGGACCGCATGCTCGAGGAGCTGCTGATCGCTGACCTCCTGGCTCAGCGCCTCTCGCGAGAAGGTGTGCCAGAGGTCGACGTCGATATCGAGGCGCAGCTCGACCCCATCGACGGGCTTGCGCCCCCGCAGGAACGACGGATAGGCCCACCCGGGCTCGGGTGATCCGCCGTCGTTGAGGTATGCCCTCATCGCTCGTTCTGCGGTGATCGAGCTCGAGCGGCCGCGGATCACCATTTCCACCGCGAGGATCTTGCTGGCGATCGTGCCAACGGTGACCGTGATTGAGCGTTTCACCCCTTGTCCTTGGTTTCGCAGCAGGGATCTCCCTTCTGCCGAACCGGTTCGGACATCGGAGGATCTGAAGATCACATGCTGTCCGCGGTCGGCATCCCGCGCAAGTAGTTGCGCAGGAAATTCATACCAACTACGTACTCCATCTACCTAAAATAACGGATCGAAGCCCGTTTTTTTTCAGGAGGTTGGAGTAATTCTGTATGCGTCGAACACCGACTCGACGTTGCGGAGGCGCGAAATGCACTGCTTCAGTTGCTCGGGATCGACGACCTCGATCACGAACGTGTTCTTGACCATCGGGTGCCTGGTCATGCAGCTTGCCTCGATGATGTTGATCCCGGCCTCGGAGAAGGTCCGCGAGAGGTCCTCCAGCAGCCGCGTGCGATCGTAGGCGTCGATCTGGAGCTGGACCCGGTAGGAGGCCTCGTTGTCGCCGTTCCAACTCACCTCGACGAATCGTTCCGGAGCCCGCTTCAGCGCCTTGAGGTTCTTGCAGTCGGTGCGGTGGATCGTGATCCCGCGACCGAGGGAGACGTAGCCGGCGATCTCGTCGCCGGGGACCGGGCGGCAGCACTTCGCGAGCCGCACAGCGACCTGGTCGGCCCCCTTCACCTTGATCCCGTAGTTGGAGGCCTCCTTTGTGCGCCGAGCCTTGTCATCGCTGCCGGTGCTACGGGACGGCTCGTGCTCCTCGACGGCCTCGCCCCCCTGGAGCCGCTGCATGACCTTTTTGGTGACCGCCTTGGTCGAGATCTTGCCCTGGCCGAGGGCGATATAGAAGTCGGTCGCTTTGCGGTAACCCATCTCGCGGATCACGTCCGCGAGCAGCGGTGAGATCGCCACCTTCTGCATCGGGATCCCGCGCTTGCGCAGGGTCTCCTCGAGCGCCTCGCGCCCCCGCTTCTCCGCGTCCTCCCGCCGTTCCTCTTTGAAGAAGGCGCGGATCTTGTTCCGCGCCCGGCTCGTTCGCACCAGATTCAGCCAGTCTCGCGACGGCCCGCGCTTCTGCTTCGCGGTCAGGACTTCGACGATGTCGCCCGAGCGGAGCTGGTAGTGCAGCGGAACGATGTTGCCGTTGACCTTCGCCCCGACGCAGCGGTGGCCGACGTCGGTGTGGACGGCGTAGGCGAAGTCGAGCGGGGTCGAGCCGGCCGAGAGGTTCTTGACCTCGCCCTTCGGCGTGAAGACGAAGACCTCGTCCTCGAACAGGTCGACCTTCAATGACTCGAGGAACTCGGTGGGGTCCTGGTCGCCCTGTGCCTCGACCAGCTGTCGCAGCCAGGTCATCTTCTCGCGCTGCGGGTCGCCCGTCGCCCCCTCCTTATAGGCGACGTGGGCGGCGACGCCGTACTCGGCGAGATTGTGCATCTCCGACGTCCGGATCTGAATCTCGAGCGGTTTGCCCTCGGGGCCGATCACCGTCGTGTGGAGCGCCTGGTACATGTTCGCCTTCGGCATCGCGACGAAGTCCTTGAAGCGGCCGGGCAGCGGCTTCCAGATCGAGTGGATGACGCCGATCGCGCCGTAGCAGTCCTTGACCGACCCGACGATCACCCTCATCGCGGTCAGGTCGAAGATCTCGTTGAACTCGCGCCCCTTCTTCGTCATCTTCGTGTAGATCGAGTAGAAGTGCTTGGCGCGCCCGGAGATCTCGGCCTCGATCCCGACCTGCTTCAGCTCATCCGACAGGAACCTGCCGGCCTCGTTGACATAGACCTCGCGCTCGTCCCGCTGCTGGGCGACCAGTTGTTTGATCTCCTTGTACTTGCGGGGATGGAGCGTCGCGAAGGAGAGGTCCTCGAGCTCCCATTTGATCGCGTGGATCCCGAGGCGGTGGGCGAGCGGCGCGTAGATCTCGAGCGTCTCCCGCGACTTCGCGAGCTGCTTCTGCTTCGGCAGCGCGCCCAGCGTGCGCATATTGTGAAGCCGGTCGGCCAGCTTGATCAGGATCACCCTGACGTCGCTGGCCATCGCGACCATCATCTTGCGGTAGTTCTCGGCCTGCCGCTCGTCGCGGCTCTCGAACGTCATCCCGGTGAGCTTCGTCACGCCGTCGACCAGGAGGGCGATCTCCTCTCCGAACTCGGCCCGCACCTCGTCGAGGCTGGCGCTGGTGTCCTCGACTGTGTCGTGGAGCAGGGCTGCGCACAACGTCTCGGTGTCCAGCCGCATCCGGGCGCAGATCTGAGCCACTCCGACCGGATGGGTGATGAATTCGTCGCCCGAGCGGCGCAGCTGGTCGGCGTGGCGCTCGCAGGCGAACTCGAAGGCGCGACTGACCGCCCCGCGGTCGATCTCGGGCGGCGAGTCGAACTCCTCGACAACCGCGAAGAGGTCGGCGAGAAGCTCCTGCTGCTCTATCGATGTCTGTGTCGCTCTAGGAATCGGAGGCACTCCTTGTAGCGGGCGCTGTAGGCGCGGAACGAGCCCGAGCGCTCGAGTTCCGTCTCAGATGAGGATACGACCCCCACCGTCCCGTTGCCCGCCTCCGGGTCGCCCTGCACCAGTCCGAGCTCGGTCAGTACCCGGAAGCACCGTGCCGCCGCCTCGGGGCGGCGGACCTCGGTCCCGCGGCCGCCGAGCGCCTCGCGCAGCTGCTCGCCGCCGCAGTCGCCGGACTCTCGCAGCCCTCGGAAGACGGAGATCAGGGCCGGTCGCTGGGCAAGGTGCTGCTCGAGCATGCCGAGGCAGAACCCTCGCTCCGCCTCCCCCCACGCCTGGTGCAGGAAGCCACCGTCGCTTCTCGGAAGTCGGAGAAGCTCGTCGACCCGCTCGCAGGCAGGTGGGTCGACGAGCACGACGTGCTCGAACTCGCTCGCGATCTCGGGCTCGGCTTCGACCGAGAAGGCGTCGACGAGCCTGACCCTCTCGCGGGCGAGCGGCGCCCGGCGCTCGGTGTCGGCGACCGCGGCGAGGATCTCCCCTCCCCCGCTCGAGGCGAGCTCGGCGACGACCGCCGCCCCTGAGTTGACGGTCTGGATCTCCACTCGCCCCTTCCCCTCCCGGATGTCGCATTGTTCTCCACCCCTCGGGGAGAGCTGCGACGTCTGCAGCGGGGGGTCGCGGCGGAGCTCGAGGTCGAACCGCCGCCACCACTCGGCGGCGAGCTCGGCGGGGCTCTCGGCGACGGCACTGGGGAAGAGTTCGCGGAGGACGACCCGGGGCTCGACCGAGCCCTTCCACCGATTCACCTCGAGTCGAACGGCGGCGTCAATGGGGTCACCCTCCTCGACCCCCAGGCCGGAGCGCCCGAAGGCGACGCCGACGGCTCGGTGGGAGCCGCTGCGCAGGCTGAACCTAGAGTGCTTCCCCTCCCCCATCGCCCGCACGTCCTCGACCCTCGCCGCCGGGACCAGCAGGCGTACGCCCGGGTTGCCCATCCCGAACGGTGCCAGTCGCTCGAGCTCCTCGGCAAGGTCGAGGCCGATGCCGGCGCCGCCGATCATCGCGTCGATCTGGACGGTTCGGACGAGGTCGTCGGGGCCGAGAGTCGCAGCCGCATGGGCGCAGAACGCCTTCCGGAACGCCTCGACAGAGGCGGCCGGAAGCTCGAGGCCGGCGGCGGCGCGGTGGCCGCCGAAGGAAGTGAGGTGGGAGGCGCAGGCCTCGAGCCCCGCCAGCAGGTCGAAACCGGTGATGCTGCGTCCCGAGCCGCGGCCTCCTCCCTCTCCGTCCAGCGAGATCACGATCGCCGGTCGGTGGTGGCGCTCGGCCAGGCGCGAGGCGACGATCCCGACCACGCCAGGATGCCAGCCCTCGCCGGCAACGACGATTGCCGGCGCCGCCCGCAGGGTCTCGGGGAGCTCGCGGTAGGTCGCCTCCGCGGCGGCGTCGACCTCACGCTCGGTAGTCCGTCGCTCGCCGTTTGCGCGGCTCAGCTCGGCGGCGATCGCCGACGCTCTCGCATCGTCCTCGGTCAGGAAGAGCTCGACGCCGGCGTCGGCGCGGTAGAGGCGGCCGGCGGCGTTGATCCTCGGCGCGATCCTGAACGCCAGGTCGCCCTCGTCGAGCTGGGACGGCTCGACCGACGCCGCCTCGAGCAGCGCCCGCATCCCGGGCCTCCTCGCCCGCCTGATCTCCTCCAACCCCCTTCGCACGATCGACCGGTTCTCCCCCACCAGCGGCACCACGTCGGCAACAGTCGCCAAAGCGACGAGATCCAGGTCGTGTGCAGCGTCGGGCAAGGGGTCCCCAGGCCGTTCGCCGGGAGTTCCTGGGGACCCCCCACCCGACGCCTCTCTCAGCGCTGAAGCCAATTTCCAGGCGACGGCGGTGCCGCAGAGGTCGGTGAACGGATAGCCGTCGATCTCCGGGTGGAGGATCAGGCAGTCCGGGAGCTCGGGGCCGGGTTGGTGATGGTCGGTGACGATCGCCTCCATCCCAAGCGATTTGGCGAGGGCGACCTCCTCGACGGCGGTGATGCCGCAGTCGACGGTCACCAGCAGGGAGGTGCCGCGCTCGGCCAGGCGACGGACATTGCCGGCGTCCAGCCCGTAGCCGTCGGCGAGTCGGTCCGGAATCAACCAGTCGCACTCGGCGCCGAGCTCCCGCAGCGCCCCGACCAGGATCGCCGTTGCGCAGACCCCGTCGACGTCGAAGTCGCCATGGACGGTGACCCTGCCTCCTGACAGAGCCGTATGGAGGACCCGGTCGACGGTCGGCGCCATCGAGCTGAATGCGCCCGGCGGGTGGGACTCGTCGGCGTCGAGGAACGCGCGTGCCTCCTCGGGTGTGCGGTAGCCGCGCCGGACCAGCGTGATCGCGACCGGCTCGCTCAGATCGAGCGCGTCGGCGAGCGCCCGTGCCTCGGCGTAGTCGTATGGGTCCGCCCTGTAGGCGTTGACGGGATCCGCCACACCTTCAAGCTAGGCGCCCTCCGGGACGGAAAAGCCTAGATCTCCGCCCGCTCTGTGCGGACTCCGAGGACCCAGACGACCGCGAGGCCGATCGCGACGCCGGGGATCGCGATCAGCGCCGTGGACAGGTCGGTTTCGCCAAGGCTCTTGCCGCTTGCAATCTGGACGATCGCGCCGAAGATCACAGCCCCGAATGTCGCGCCGAGCAGGGCTCCGACGATGCCCTGCCAGAAGCGGTCCGGCAGGAACACGGTGAAGTGCCAGAGGGCGATCCCCATCATGAACCAGACGAGCAGGGCCATCTAGCGATTCCTCCCGTGTTTGCGCCGCTGCTGGCGTCGCCGTTCCCGACGTTTGGCGTTCCGTTCCGCCCGCTCGGCGGCGGCCGGGTCGACCGCAGGCGGCTCGCCGTTCGTGGCCGGGTCGCCGCCATCGCCACCCGGCGCCTCGGCGGTCGCGACCGCGGCCTCGCGCGGCTCGGGCTCGGCGACTGCCTCGGCGCCCGCGTCTTCTTCGCCCTCCGGCTCGATCTTCGCAAGCTCGACCTCGTCGGCGAAGGCGGGCACCGTGCCGTCCGGACCGGTGAGCCGTTCTCGCCTGCGGACGAAGCTCGGCTCGCGTTCTTTCCAGGCGGTCAGCACCGGCGACGCGATGAAGATCGACGAGTACGTACCGGAGAAGATCCCGACCATCATCGCGAAGGCGAAGTCCTGCAATGTCGCGCCGCCGAACACCAGCAGCACCCCGACCAGGAAGACCGAGGAGAGGCCGGTGATCAGCGATCTCGTGAGGACCTCGCTCATTGAGCGGTTGACGATCTGCGAGAACGCCGCGCGCGGCATCCGCGGGACGTTCTCGCGGATCCGGTCGAAGACGATCACCGTGTCGTACAGCGAGTAACCCAGAATCGTCAGGAACGCGGCGACCGTACCGCTCGTCACCTCTTTTCCGGTCAGCGAGTAGACGCCCGCCGTGATCAGGATGTCGTGGAAGACGGCGATCAGGACAGGCACCGCGAACTTCGGGTCGAACCTGAAGGCCACGTAGCCGGTGATCAGGAGCAGCGAGAAGATGATCGCGAGCAGTGCGCTCCGCGCCACCTGTTGGCCGAAGGTCGGGCCGACACTCGTGCTCTGGAAGCTCCCGGCCTTGATCCCGAATGCCTGGTTCATGTCGTTGCGCACCGCCCCGACGCCTTTCGGTTCCAGCTCGCTCGCCTGGACCTGGAAGCCCTTGCCGAATTGTTCATCTTCGGTTTCCTGGACCTCAGCGTCGCCGAGGTTGTGTTCCGCCAGGACTTCGCGCACACCTTCGACCGACGCGGAGCGCTGCGGGGCGAAGTCCAGCCTGGTGCCGGATTCGAAATCGATCCCGAGGTTGAGCTGGTTGATGGCCAGCGAGAGGGCGCCGACGACGAGGATCGTCCCCGAGAGCGAGAAGAACCATTTGCTGGCGCCCATGAAGTTGAAGTGCCACCGGACCCGCTGGCTGCCGGCGGCGATCATCCGGCCGCTGTTCAGAAGGCGGCCTCGGCCGAAGATCCCGAGGAAGGCCTGGGTGAAGACGACCGCGGTGAACAGCGAGACGATCGTGCCCACGCCGAGCGTGAAGGCGAAGCCTTTGACGCCGGCCGTCGCGAGGACGAAGAGGATGAACGCCGTCAGCAGGGTGATGACGTTCGCGTCGACGATCGTTGCGATCCCTTTGCGGTAGCCGACGCCGATCGCGGCGCCGACGCTGCGCCCGGCGCGCACCTCCTCTTTTATTCGCTCGAAGATGACGATGTTCGCGTCGGCCGCGACGCCGATCGTCAGGATCAGCCCCGCGATCCCAGGCAGCGTCAGGGTGATCGGGATCAGTTTGATCAGGGCGAAGAAGAAGACCGCGTAGACCGCGAGGCCGAGGGTCGCGACCAGGCCGAGGAAGCGGTAGTAGACGATCAGGAACAGGATCACCAGGAGGAGGCCGATCAGCCCCGCTTTCAGCCCCTGGTGCAGGGCCTGTTCGCCTAGCGTCGCCGAGACCTGGCTCTGGCTGATCAGCTTCAGGTTGATCGGCAGGGCGCCGATCTGGAGGAAGGTCGCGAGTTCCTGAGCTTCCCCGATGCTGGTGAAGCCGCCGGAGATCTGGGCCCCCGTCCTGCCGTCGATCCCGTCGGGGTTTTCGGCGAAGTTGATGAAGGGCCTGGTCTTGACTTCGTTATCGAGGACGACGGCGAAGCGGCCCGAGAGCTGTTGGGCGGTTTCGGCGGTGACCGGTCCGATTGCGCGCGCCTGGCCGCGCAGCGCGATCCGGCGGGTGACTTCCTGGAACGCTTCGCGGCCGCTGTCGGTGAAGTTGAAGACGACGTTCGGTTCCCCGTTCTGGCCGCGTTCCTGCTTCGGGTTGGTGATTTCCTTGCCGGAGAGGGCCGGTTCATCGTGCAGCGCGAACCAGCCGGGTTCCGCTTCGGCGATCACCGCGCCGGTCGAGTCGGAGGGCAGTTCGGAGACGACGGTCGTCCCCGCGGGTACGGCGCCGACGATCGGGCAGCCCTGCTTCGCCTTTTCGCCCGGTTCCTGTTCCACGCACTTCTTGTTCTCAACCAGTTTTTTGCCGGTCGCGCTGATGAAGAGGTCGGCTTTGGAGAACTCGGGACCGGCCTTCAGCTTGTGCTTTTCATCGGGCGAGAACAGGTAGTAGCGAGTCCGGTTGGTCGAGCATTCTTCGCATTCCGGTTCGGGCTTCTGTTCTTCGGCAAGTTTCACCGCCCCCCAGGCGTTCGGGTAGGCGCCGGCAAAGATCAGCTGCTGGTTCTCCGCTTTGGTGACTTCACGGCCGGCGGCTTTCCATTCTTTGTTCGCCTCGTTGATCGCCGAGTCGGGCGGCTTCTGGCCAGGGTTGCCGCCGATCAGCTTCTCGCGGCCGAGCAGGTTCGGTTCCCAGTCATAGAAGTAGAGCTGGGCCGTGCTTCCGACCGTTTCCTCGGCGCGCTGGGCGTTGGTGACGTCGGGAAGGCTGACCGAGATCCCGTCGGTACCGATCCGGGCGACCTCGGGCTCGGACACTCCGAGGCGGTCGATCCGCTCGCGGATGATTTCGATCGAGCGTTCGATGTCGCTGCCGCTCACTTCGGTGTTCGTGCCGGTCGGAGTCCCCTGGTAGATGAGTTCGGTCCCGCCTTTGAGGTCGAGCCCGAGCTTCGTTTCCTTCTTGGCGATGACGAGCCCCGAGACCAGGACCAGAAGCACGACGAAGAGGAGGATGAAGAGGTTGCTGCGGCGCCTGGACATCTGGCTCAGCTATCGGGTGTGAGGACGAGCAGCAGCCCGCCGTCGTCATCGTAGGCGGGAAAGACGTCGGCGACGGCTTCTGCTGGGATGTCGCCCTCGGCCTTGACGGCAACTTTCTTGCCGAGCGAGCGGACCCCCCACTCGAGCGAGGTCTCGATCGGGTCGGCGACACCGTCACCGTCGATGTCGGCGGTCCTGCCACCGTCGCCCGGCTGCAGCCACTGCAGGCCGAGCACTTCCTTGACCGGGCGCCCGATCACGTCTTCGTCGGTGAGCCCGGTCAGCTCGAAGCTGCCGCGGCCGGCATCGATGACGCGCGCCTCGCGATCGCAGACGAAGAATGCCGCGTTCGGCGCCGGGTAGTAGTCGTCGAGAAGCTCGAACACGAATCCGAACCCGCATTTCGAGCAGCCCTTAGGGCGCGAGCTGAAACCGGCGGTCCGGTCGGCGCTCAGCTCTCTATTCCCGCAGTTGGGGCAGATGAAGAACGGCATCCCCCACACAGGCTACTCAGAACAGGCTTTTCGCTCCTTCGGGAGCGGGCAGCCCGAGGTGCTCGTAGGCCCGCTCCGTCAGGACGCGGCCACGGGGGGTCCGCTTGAGGAGGCCCTGCTGCAGGAGGTACGGCTCGAGCACGTCCTCGATCGTGTCCTGCTCCTCGCCGATCGCGACCGCCAGCGTCGAGAGCCCGACGGGCCCGCCGGCAAACTTCTCCGCGACCGTCTTCAGCAGGCTGCGGTCGGAGCGATCGAGGCCGCCGGCGTCCACCTCGAGCATCTCGAGGGCGGCGATAGCGACGCCGGTGTCGATCGAACCCTCCCCCTTCACCTGGGCGAAGTCCCGCACCCGCTTCAGAAGCCTGTTCGCGACCCTCGGCGTCCCCCGGGACCGGCCCGCGATAGTCGCCGCCCCCTCGGCGTCGATCGCAACGTCGAGAATTCGGGCAGAGCGCTCGATTATCTCGGCGAGGTGCTCGGCGTCGTAGTGCTCGAGCCGGTGACAGACGCCGAAGCGGTCCCGCAGCGGCGTCGTCAGCAGCCCCGAGCGCGTGGTCGCCCCGATCAGCGTGAACGGCGGCAGCGGCAGGGTCACGGTCCGCGCGCCCGCGCCCTGGCCGAGGACCACCGGCAGCTCGTGGTCCTCCATCGCCGGGTAGAGCGTCTCCTCGACGGCGCGGCCGAGCCTGTGGATCTCGTCGATGAAGAAGACGCTGCCCGGCTCGAGCGCCGTCAGGAAAGACGCCACGTCGGCCTTGCGCTCCAGCGCCGGGCCCGCGGTCTGGACCAGCGGCACGCCCATCTCGACGGCGACGATGTGGGCGAGCGAGGTCTTTCCGAGCCCCGGCGGGCCGGCGAGGAGGACGTGGTCGAGCGGCTCGCTTCGGCGCGTCGCCGCCTCGATGAAGATCGCGAGCTGCCCGGTCACCTGGGCCTGGTTGACGAAGTCGGAGAGGGTCGGCGGCCGTAGCGAGCGGTCGAGCTCCTCGTCGGGGACGTCGGCGCGCGCGTCGTGAATCCGGATCTCGGGCTCCGCGCTCATGCCGCCCTGCCGGCGCCGGCCCTGCGCAGCGCGCCGGCGATCAGTTCCTCGGCGTCCGTCCCCTCGACCCCGTCGAGCAGCTGCTCGGCCTCGAGCGGCGCGTAGCCGAGGTTGACGAGCCCGTCGCGGGCCATCGAGCGATCGTCGGCGGGCTCGCCACCGACGGCAATCTCTTCCTCGAGCGCCCCGGCGACCTTCTCGCGAAGCTCGACGATGATCCGTTCCGCGGTCCGTTTGCCGATCCCGGGGACGGCCTGGAAGCGTTTGGCGTCCCCGGCCGCGATCGCCCGCAGCAGCTCTCGGGCCGGCCCTCCGGAAAGCGCCGCGATCGCGACCTTCGGCCCGACGCCGCTGACGGAGATCAGCTCGCCGAACAGCTCGCGCTCCTCCTCGGAGGCGAAGCCGTAGAGCGCGAGGGCATCGTCGCGCGGGATCAGCTGGGTGTGGAGGAAGGCCTCGCGACCGGTCGCGGGCACCCCCTTGAGGGTCTCGGCCGAGACCGTGAGCAGGTAGCCGACGCCGCCGGCCTCGATCACCACGTGGTCGGGCCGCCGCACCAGGACCTCGCCGCGAACCGCCGCGATCATCCGCTCACCCGTGCGGTTGCCGCCTCGACCGCGGCGCGCCGCCCGGCGCCGGCGCCGTGGCAGATCGCGACCGCGAGGGCGTCGGAGGCATGGTCGGAGGCCGGCGGGTCTGGCAGCCCGAGCAGTGTGCCGACCATCCGCTGGACTTGTGCCTTGCCGGCCGACCCGCTGCCGCAGACCGCCATCTTGATCGCCTGCGGCGTGTATGCCGTGCACGAGATGCCCCGCTGGGCCGCGGTGAGCATCGCGACTCCGCTCGCCTGGCCGACCGCCATCGCCGATCTGACGTTCTTGCCGAAGTAGAGATCCTCGATCGCGAGAGCCGTCGGCTCATGCCAATCGATCAGCTTCGCCAGCTCGGCGTGGATCTGCTCGAGCCGGCGCTCGATCGGCAGCTCGGCCGTGGTCTCTACGACCCCCGCGTCGAGCGCGCTCATCCGGTTGCCCTCGACGCGGACGAATCCGAATCCGAGGTTGGCTGCGCCGGGGTCGACCCCGATCACGACTTGCATGGAGTCTGATTCTGGGAAGAGCCTCGGATGCCTTTATGAAGCGCCGTGTCCTCCGCTCCCGGGCGGGCGCGCCAATGATCACCGGAAGTCTCGCGCCCGCCCTCCCGCGTCCGGGCACGGCTTGGCCGTGCTTATGCGGCCAGCTGCTCGAGCACGCTCTCCGGAATATCGAAGTTGGCGTTGACGCTGTCGACGTCGTCGTGCTCTTCGAGGGTCTCGATCAGGCCGAGCAGGGATTTGGCCTCGCTTCCCTTGACCTCAACGGTGCTTTTCGGCTCCATCGCGACGTCGGCCGATTGGACCTCGACCCCGGCGGACTCGAGCGCCTCGCGGACGGTCGCCAAATCGCCGGGCTGGCAGAGGACCCGCAGCATGTCGCCCTCGTCGCGGACGTCCTCGGCGCCGGCGTCGATCGCGGGCATCAGGTCGTCTTCGCCGTATCGGCTGCCGTCGACGGCGATCACGCCGCGCTTTTCGAAGATGTATGCGACCGAGCCCGGCTCGCCGAGGCTGCCGTTGTGCTTGTTGAAGGCGAAGCGGACGTCGGCGCTGGTGCGGTTGCGGTTATCGGTCAGCGCGTCGACCAGGATGGCGGCGCCGCCGGGGCCGTAACCCTCGAAGACGACGTGCTCGATCGCCGATGCGTCGGCACCCGCTCCCGTCCCCCGGTCGATCGCCCGCTGGATGTTGTCCTTCGGCATCGAGGCGTCGCGGGCCTTCTGGATCGCCGTGGCGAGCGCCGGGTTTCCCTCCGGATCGCCGCCGCCGTCGCGGGCCGCGACGGTGATCGCGCGTGCCAGCTTCGTGAACATCTTTCCTCGTTTGGCGTCTGTTGCAGCCTTCTTGTGTTTGATCGAAGACCATTTGGAATGCCCGGACATGCGCCTATTCTATGAGTGGGATGTCCTCGGAAACGGTCACCCACCATCATCGTCAGGTCAGCGCGGCCCAGGGAATCGCGGCCAGCATGGTCTTCATCGCGATGCTGATCGCGGCGCTCGGGCTGTGGACAGCAATCCCGATTGCATGGATCTGGATCGGATCGAAGGTCTCCGAGACCCAGTTCCCTGCCGAGGGCCCCTACGCCGTCGTCGCGATCGGGATTCTCTTCACCACGCTCGCTGACGCCTGGCTGATCGGGAAAATGAACGAGCTCTATGTGCGGATCACGGGCACCAACCGGCTGACCCCGATGCGGCCGACATGGATGAAGAGCATGCGCGACAGCTCGGCGCCGATGGGCACCACGACCGTCGTCGAGGCGACGATGATGGGGTCGGTCCTCCTCGCGATCGCCGTCTTCATGGGCTGGTTCTTCCTCCTCGCCGGCAGCCCGATCCCCAAGCAGTAGTCATTCCGCTCATCTGCTCTGCTCCCGGGCGCGGCCACAGAGACAGAGATGGATGGCCGCGCCCTCCCGCGTCCGCGATGAGCGGTGCAAACTGGAATCACGCCGCGCGGCAGTTGCAGCGCCCGCCCGCGGCGGACGCGGAAGTGGGTCGCCATCCATATCTGATTCTCTGGCGACCCACGTGAGCGAGCACGCGGGCGGAATTAATTATCGAACGAATTTTCCGTCGACCTGGAAGTCCTCGCCGTCGACGATCAGCTTGCCGCCGAGGCGGAGATCGCAGACGAGGTCGGTGTGGACAGCCGACTCGTTGACCCCGCCCGACTCCGGATAGCTCTTGCCGACCGCCATATGGACGGTGCCGCCGATCTTCTCGTCGAGGAGGACCTCGCGGGTGCCGCGGTCGATCGCAAAGTTGGTGCCGATCCCGAGCTCACCGAGGCGGCGGGCGCCGTCGTCGGTGTCGAGCAGGTTGACCAGGTACTCCTCCCCGCGCTCGGCGCTCGCGTCGACGACCTTGCCGGACTCGAACCTGAGGTGCACGCCGGCGACCTCGCGGCCGCCGATCGTCGCCGGCAGGTGGAAGGTGACCTCGCCCTCGACCGAGTCCTCGATCGGCCCGGTGAAGAACTCGCCGTCGGGCATGTTGTGCTCGCCGTCGCAGGGGATGAAGGTTCGGCCCGCGATGCCGAGCCTGATGTCGGTGCCGGGGGCGATGACCCTCACCTCCTCGTGGCCCTGGATCACCTCGGCCAACCGCTTGGTCTCGGCGGAGGCGCGCTCCCAGGCGGTCAGAGGGTCGCCGTCGTCGGCCGCCAGGCATGCGCCGTAATAGAAGTCCTCGTAGTCGACCAGGCTCATCTCCGCCTCTGCCGCGTAGGCATTGGTCGGGAACAGCGTGTAGACCCAGCGGAACTCGCCGCTCGCGCTCCTCTCCATCGCCCGCGAGAGAAGCTCGCCGGTCGCCGTCTGGCGCCTGGTCTGGCGCTCGGGCGGGATCGCCGAGAGCTCGCGGGTGTTTGTCGAGGCCCCGACCGCGATACGGACGTCGGCGTTCTCCAGCACCCATTTCGAGACCGGTGAGATCCACTCCAGCTGGGCATCGCTCGAGTGTCTGAAATAGGCGGCGGACTGGCCCTCGAGGGCGACGTTCATCATCGGGTGGGCGCCGGCCCTCAGCACCTCCTCGTAGACCGCCAGCAGCAGCGGCTCGGCGGCGGAGTCGCCGTCGATCGCCACCACCTCGCCCTCCTTCACCTTCGTCGAGTAGCCGACGAGAATCTTCGCCAGGCGTTCAGCCCTCGGGTCTCTCACCGCTTTGCCTCCTCATGAGCGCGCTTGCGCGCTTCGGTTGTGATCGCCATGAACAGCGCGTGCAGGCGCGGGTCGTCGGTCAGCTCCGGGTGGAAAGCCGTGGCGAGGACGCGGCCCTCGCGGATCGCAACCGGGTGTCCCTCGTATTCCGCGAGAACGTCGACTCCGGCGCCGACCCGCTCGACCCAGGGCGCCCGGATGAAGACAGCCCGCAGGGGGTCCTCGCCGATCCCCTCGATGGCGAGGTCGGCCTCGAAGCTCTGCAGCTGGCGGCCGAAGGCGTTGCGCCGGGCCGTCGCGTCGATCAGGTCGAGGTGGGCGTCGTCGCAGACGATCAGTCCCGCGCAGGTTCCGAATACCGCCATCCCGTCCCGGTTGGCCGCTCGGATCGGCTCCTCCAGCCCCGCCGCGCTCATGCCCTTGACGATCGTCGTGCTCTCACCGCCCGGAATCACCAGGCCGTCCAACCCCTCGAGCTCTGCGGCGACCCGGACCTCTTGGGCGTCGGCTTCGAGGCCGCGCAGCATGCCGATGTGGGCCTCGAACCCTCCCTGGATCGCGAGGACGCCGATCCGAAGCTCAGGCACCGCGATCCTGGAGAAGCGCGTCGGCCGCCGCCAGCTCCGAGATCTCGAGCCCCGGCATCGCCTCGCCGAGGCCGATCGAAGCGGCTGCGACCCGCTCGTGGGTCGTTGAAGTGGGTCGTCGCCTCGACGATCGCCTTCGCGCGGCGGGCCGGGTCGGCGCTCTTGAATATCCCCGAGCCGACGAAGTTCCCCTCGGCGCCGAGCTGCATCATCAGCGCCGCGTCGGCTGGGGTCGCGATCCCGCCCGCGCAGAAGAGCGGGACCGGGAGCCGGCCACCGTCCGCGACCGCCCGGACGACCTCGAGCGGCGCCCGGAGCTCTTTGGCGGCTGCGGAGAGCTCCTCCGGGCCGAGCTGGGTGAGCCGCTTGATCCCGCCGGTGATCCCGCGCATATGGCGCACAGCCTCGACGACGTTGCCGGTCCCGGCCTCGCCCTTGGAGCGGATCATCGCCGCCCCCTCGCCCAGTCGTCGCAGCGCCTCCCCGAGGTTGGTGGCTCCGCAGACGAACGGCACCTCGAAGGCGAACTTGTCGATGTGGTTGCTCTCGTCGGCGGGGGTCAGGACCTCGGACTCGTCGATGTAGTCGACCTCGAGCGACTGCAGGACCTGGGCCTCGGCAAAGTGCCCGATCCGGGCCTTTGCCATGACCGGGATGGTCACCGCCTCCTGGATCCCTTTGATCATCGCCGGGTCCGACATCCGCGCGACTCCCCCGTCCCTGCGGATGTCGGCGGGGACGCGCTCGAGCGCCATCACCGCGCAGGCGCCCGCCTCCTCGGCGATCCGCGCCTCCTCGGCGGTGACCACGTCCATGATCACCCCGCCTTTCAGCATCTCGGCGAGGCCCGTCTTCAGCCTGAATGTCGCGTGCTCGGCCATGGCCCCCAATATAAAGCGCCGCGATTTTCGAGCCCCTCCAAGAGCGAACGCACTCGTGCCCGCTATGCGGGACAAACTGCGTTCGGACCGGATTGGGTCGCCGAATTAGCGAGCATCACGATCTGATTCTCTGCGAGCGGCGCTGGTTACTCGGAGTGGCGCCGCCCCCGGACGCGAAGCGGAGGAGGCGGCGCTTGCAAAGCAGGCTGGCCTCTTACTTCAGTTTGTAGGCGCGGATGCGGTCTTTGTGCGCGGCTTCGTCGCGGGCGTAGAGGCCGTGGGCGAGGCCCTGGACGAGCGCCATCAGCGCGGTGTTGGAGCGGGCGAAGGAGGGGCTGTTGGACGAGTAGTAGAGCGTCTGCTCGGCATGCTCGCCGACCTCGGACATCGAGGCGTCGGAGATGGCGAGGGTGCGCGCGTGACGGTGCATCGCAAGCTTCATCGCCCGCAGCAGCAGCGGGTGGGCTCGTCCCGACGAGAGGACGATGACCAGCGTCTCCTCGTCGATCCGGCCGAGGCGCTGGAGCGACTCGCCGCCGGTGCTGGCGACGATCTCGGCCCTGATGTCGAGCAGGCTCAGCATGTGGCGCAGGTAGCTGGCGAAGAAGGCCATCTGGTCGACCCCGACGACAACCACCCGCTGGGCTTCGGCGAGCGCGGCGACCGCCCCGTCGACCTGCTCGCGGGTCAGGTTGCGCGCCGTTTCCTCGAGGTTGGAGTGGTCGGTGCTGAGCGACCCCTCGAGCTCGGAGTGGTCGAAGGAGAAGAGCGCGCCGGGGGCGGGCGAGCCGTTGGCGGCGACGGAGGTCGTCCGGTACTCCTCGATCGCGGCCTGCTGGAGCTCCGGGTAGCCCTCGAATCCAAGGGCCTGGGAGAAGCGCACGACGGTCGAGGATGAGGTGCTCGCACGGCGCGCCAGCTCCTCGGCGGTGAGGAAGGCCGCCTCGTCGAGGTGGTCGACGATGTAGCGGGCGACGTCTTTCTGGGACCGGGAGAACTCGTCGAAGCGTTCCTGGATGTACTCGGAGAGGCTGGTCAGCTGGGGGGATTTCGTCGCAGTCTTGGTCACGGCGGTCCATTTCGCCGAACCGCTTGCTTTCCCTTCCGATCTGGTTGGATGCAGCCTGAGATGACGCTCGAGCAGGCGCTGCGCATCACCAACCGCAACATGGTCGTGTTCGACCTCGTCCTCGGCTCCTCGGCGATCGCGGCGCCGGAGGCGACGTTGCGAGTGCTCGGCCATGACGAGCCCTCCCCGGACGCTGCCCACCTGTTCCGCCGTTGCGGGCCGATCTGGCTCACCTTCGCCGCCGCGCACACCGTCGCCGCCACTCGCGGCGAGGAGCGCGACTGGTGGGCGCTTGCCTGGTTGCGCGGCACCGAGATCGCGACCGATGCGCTCTGGTCCGCGTCCCCTGCGGTGAGCCGCCCGGGCGCGAAGCTCGGCCTGCGCCTCGCCGGCGTCGCGAACGTCGCGATGGCCGCCGGCTTTGCCTGGCTCTCGACCCGCCGATGAGCGCGGAGCGCGAGGATTTCCGTTGAGCGACATCGCCGGGCTGCCCAGCACCCGCTGGAGCCTGCGCGGCTATGACGAGGAAGGCAACGAGGCCTGGCTGATCCGCAACATCTCGCAGAAGCTCTACCGCTGCCCCGGCTGCCACGGCGAGATCGAGATCGGGTCCGAGCACGTCGTCGTCCAGTACGTGCTCCGGCTCGGGGGAACCGAGCACCACCACTGGCACCGGCGGTGCGCCGAGGAACTGCTGATGCCCGACCTGCGGCAGCTGGCACGGGTTCCCGCCAACGAGTCCTCGCGCTCGAAGCTCGAGGCCCGCGGCCGCAGGCCCGCCGGCCGGCGACGGCGCCGCTGACGTGCCCGAAAAGCTGACCGCCCTCGCGGCCTACGCCCGAATCTGGCACCTCTACCGCAGGTGGGCCCCTCTCCTGCTCCTGATCGGAGTCATCGTCTTCGTCCCGGTCGGATTCCTCCATGCCCTCGCGGCGACGCTCGACGAGCACTCGATCGAACTCGGCAGCCTGGCCGAGATCATCGCCACCGGCGCCGCTCTCGTCGTGCTCGCGATCACCGGCCTGCTCGGCGAGGTCTTCTATACGGGGGCGGTCGCGGCGCTGATGACCGGCGAGCACGAGGAACCGCCGTCGCTGCTCGAGATCGCCCGCGAGGTCGAGTACGCGCGCCTGATCGCGATCGACCTGATCTATGCCGTCGTCGTCGCGGTCGGCTTCCTCCTTCTGATCGTGCCCGGCGTCGCCGCCTTCGTCTTCCTCGCCCTCGCCGCGCCGATCGTCGAGATCGAGGGCCGCGGCGCCCGCGAGGCGATCCGCCACAGCGTCCGCCTCGTCCGTGGCCGGTTCTGGACCGTGCTTGCGATCCTGCTCCCGATCGAGCTCATCGGGGACGCGCTGACCCAGCTGCTGTCCGACCTCCCCCATCATCTCCTCGGCAACTCATTCCTCGCCGATTGGTCGGCTGACGTGCTGGGGAATCTGGCGACGACGCCCTTTTACGCCGTTGCGGCCGTCCTGCTCACGGTCGAGCTGATCCGTGAAAAGGAGGGAACCGGGCCGCGGATACACTCGGTGCCCGGCCGATGACAACCGCCTCGATATTCGCCGACTTCTGGAACGACCAGATCGTCGCCGAAGAAAAGCAGGGCCTATTTCTCGTCCTGGTCGGGTTCCTGTTGTCCTTCGGGTTCATCCGGATGAGCACAAGGCTGATGCGAAGCCCCAGGGTTCCCTGGTGGCCGGGCAGCGTCGTCAGCGATAGCGGCGTCCATGTCCACCACCTGGTGTTCGGGATCGTGACGATGATGATCGCCGGCGCCGTCGGGTTCACCGTCCTCGGCGACAGCCCATGGGCGGAAATCTGCGCTTTCGCGTTCGGCATCGGCGCCGGTTTGACGATCGACGAGTTCGCGCTCTGGGTCTACCTCGAAGACGTCTACTGGTCCGAAGAGGGCCGGGTCTCGATCGACGCAACGGTGATCGCGGTCGGTTTCATGGGCCTGATCCTGCTCGGCTTCACACCATTCGACTTCAGAACCGGATCCATCGATCAGTTCATCGGCAGCCTGGTCGCGGCATCGATCGTCATCGGGTTGGTCGCGATCTGCTTCGCCAAGCAGCGGATCCTGCACGGGACCATCGGGTTCTTCGTCCTGCCGCTCGCGATCTACGGCGCCGCCCGGCTCGGCAAGCCAGGCTCGCCGTGGGGAAGGCGCCGGTACGGAGAGCGCAACCCGGGGAAGGAGAAGGAGGCCGAGGCCCGGTTCAGGCCCGATCGCCGCACCGAGCGGGTCAAGGACGCATTTCGCGACCTCGTCGGCGGCAAGCCGAGCGAGGGGGTTGCCGCCGCCACCCAGGAGGTGCGCGCGGCAGGCCGCGAAGCCGTCGAAGAAGTGCGCCAGGGGGTCGAGCGGATCACCCACCCCGAGAAGACGGACGAGGGCTAGGCCCTCACTCCCCCATCGCCTTGATCACCAGCCGCTTCGGGCGGCCGCCGTCGAACTCGCAGTAGAAGACCTGTTGCCAGGGACCGAGGTCGAGGCGGCCGTCGGTGACCGGGACGATCACCTGGTGATGGACGAGGAGATTCTTGAGGTGGGCGTCACCGTTGTCCTCACCGCCCCGATGGTGGCGGTAGTCGCCGTCGTCGGGGAGCAGTTCCGCCGCGACCTCCTCGGCGGCGGGCTTCCAGCTCGGCGGGGCGACCTTGTCGAGCCATTCGAGCGTGTCCTCGTGCAGGCCGGGCTCGTCGTCATTGACCCAGACCCCGGCGGTGATGTGCAGCGCCGAGACAAGCACCATTCCCTCCGAGATCCCGGCCTCGTCCACCGTAGCCTGGACCTCCTCCGTGATCCGCACCAGCTCGCGGCGCTGATCGGTGTTGAACGTCATGTAGTTGGTCTGCGTCTTCACAGGCCCTGCTCCGCGGTTATCCCCCGCTCCGGCCAGAACGGCCACTCCTCGAAGTCGGCGCAGCGCCCGTCGGAGTCGAGCCCTATCACCCAGAGGTCGCGGTACTCGCTCCCACGGGCGTAGGCGATCTCGACCCTGACGACCGCGGTGTCGCCCTCGACGGCGACGACCTCGTGCCGCATCTCGAACACCTCGTCGGGTCCCTCGCGCTCGCGCTCCCAGAGGGCGGCGATCGCATCCAGGCCTACGGCCGGCTCTTCGTATGGGGACATCCGGTAGCGGGCGTCCTCGCTGAACAGGCCGGCAAGCGGCTCGGTCCCCGCCGTCCGCCAGGCGCGCTCATAGGCGGAGATCCAGGCGTCGATGTCAGCTCGGCTCGCGATCGCGGGGCCAAGCCTATGCAAAGCCCTAACCAATCCCCTGCTATCGCCGACCTACACTGGGAATGGATGCGACGGATCCTCGTCCTCACGATCGGCGCTGCGGTTCTCCTCGGAGCGGGCCTCGCCCGGGCCGAGCTCGTGCAGCGGGGTGACATCCGCCTCGACTTCAACGGGCGCTTCACGCCCAAGGTCCTGCCGCGCGATCGCGACGCACCGGTCAGCGTCCTGATCGGCGGGTCGGTCTCGAGCGTCAACGGCGGCCGCCCGGCGGGCCTGCGCAAGATCTCGGTGGCGGTCAACCGTTACAGCAAGCTCTACACCCGCGGCCTGCCGACGTGCACTTCGGGGGAACTGCAGTCGACGTCGACCGACGAGGCGCTGGAACGCTGTCGCGGGGCCCTGGTCGGCAGCGGCCAGTTCGCCGCGATCGTCGACTTCTCCAACGACCAGTTCCCGGTCAAGGGCAGGATTCTCGCCTTCAATAGCGGCAATCAGCGCCACCCGCAGCTGATTCTCCACATCTATAACCCGAGCCCGGCAAAAACGACGATCGTCCTCAAGTTCACGATCACCCATCCAAAGACCGGGAACTTCGGCACCGTGTTCACGGCGCGGATCCCCGAAATCGCTTCCGACCTCGGCTATGTCACCGACGTATCGCTTCGCTTCGACCGTCAGTACCGCTATCGCGGCCGGCCGCGCAGCTTCCTCAGTGCCCGCTGCGCGGCGCCGGCCGGGTTCGGCGGCGGCCCCTTCGCCTTCGCGCGGGGCACATTCGACTTCTCAAACGGGCAGCGCCTCGGCACCACCCTGACCCGGGTCTGCCAGGTCCGTTAGCTCAGGCCTAGTAGGAGCCGGCCTGCTGCTTGGCTTCTTCGATGCCCTTTTCCGATTCCTTCTTGGCCTTTTCGATGCCCTTTTCGGCCTTTTCCTTGCCTTCTTCGACCGCCTTTTCGGCTTCCTTGGTCGCATTCTTGATGCCGCTCTTTGCGGTTTCGCCGCCTTCGTTCAGGCCCTTCTTGAGTTCTTCGCTGCCCTTCTTCACGCCTTCCTGGACCTTTTCACTGCTCTTTTCCAGTTCCTTCTTGGCTTCGTTGGCCTTTTCTTCGAGCTGTTCCTGGATCGAGTTGACGGTGTCGGTGCTTCCGCCGCTGCCGCACCCGGCCCAAGCGCCTCCGGCGAGCCCGACCGCGAGGATCAGGACCACCGCCCTGGCGCGCGCCGCGCCGCTCCACTTCAACAGGTCAACTGACACCCTTCGCTCCTCTCGTTGGAATCGCCTCGAACCGAACGCCGCGATCTTCGCACGTGGGGGCTAGTGGATGCGGAGGAATCGGCGAATGACCCCCACCGCCGGGGAGCGGAAGGGGAAGTAGAGGCTCGACACGTGACCACGGTTGGGAGTGATGCTCAATTCCGATCGGGGGAACCTCTGCTTCACCTGCCTGGCCTCGGTGACCGAGGTGATGTCATCGACCTCGCCGGCGAGAATCAGGGTCGGGAAGCTCCGCGGGGCCCTCCACCCGTCCGGCACCGGCGGAACCAGCCCGCCGGCCGGCGGTGCCGGCCAGGTCAGGCAGTTGGTCAGGTGCGCGGCCGGCGAGAGCAGGTACTCGCGGGCACCGAAAGGGGCGAAGCGGTCGGCGGAGATGCGCTTGACCGAGGTCGAGAGCTGGCGGATCCGCCCGTCGATCGATGCGTACGGGTCCCAGAGCAGGGGATAGTCGTTGCACTCGACGGTGATCTCCAGCCCGTAGGTGAATTCTCTGATCTTGCCGTGCCCCGGGGGGCCTGGCGCGATCAGGCGGTTGAGCCGGCGGGGTTCGCCGGCGAGGTAGCGGCGGTCTCCTTCGTCGAGGCTCAGGTAGGAGCGCGGGGCGAGCGTCCCCGACTGCAGAAGGAAGCTGAGCAGGGCGTCGGTCGGCCGTTCCCCGGCATGGAAGCTGCGGACGACTCGCGAGTAGCGGTTGGCCGCGTTCCCGGAGCACTGAGGGGCGCGCCGGCAGGCGACATTGAGCCCGTGCAGGCCGGCCGGGAGAAGGGTCCGGTAGTAGGGGTCATCGGCCGGGTAGGCCGAGTCGAGGATCAACCCCCTGAGGCTGCCCGGATGGCGGACGGCGTAGGCCTGGCCGAGGAGCGTCCCGTAGGAGTCCCCGTAGAAGAAGACCTTGCCGAGGCCGAGCGCTTCGCGGACGGCGTCGAGGTCATCGGCGGTTTCCCCGGTGGTGTAGCCGGCGAATCGCGGCCCGAGCTGGTTTGCGCATTCGCCGATCGCGGTGCTTTCGAGGATCAGCCCCCGCTGCAGGGTACGGCAGTCGAGTGGATCGGAGAGCCCGGTGCCGCGGGCGTCGACGTAGACCACCTCACGCCGTCTCAAGAGCGGCGCCAGGGCTGCGTTCAGCGACCTGACGAACGGGGCCGCCGTCGAGCCGTAGCCCGGGCCTCCGTCGGTGGCCAGGATCGTTCCCAGCGACGGCCGCGAGCGATCGCCGCGCGGACGGACGGCGAAGGCGACCTTGGTCGTCCCGAGCGAGGGCTCGCCGCGCCGCATCGGGACCGTGATGTGCCCGCACCGAAGCGGTCGCGCCGCGCCGAGGTCGCAGCTGTGGAGCTTGACCGCGGCCGCCGCCGGCTGAGCGTGCCCCCCGAGCACGACGCCGACCGCGGCCGCCGCGATCAGCGCGCCGCGGCCACGATCTCTCATATCGCCGCCGTGTCCATCGGATGCAGCTCCCCTCTCGTGAGCGCCTCCGTGCGCAGGTGGCCGATCTCCACGTACTCGGCCGAGGAGATCATCTCCAGGAACGCCCGCCGGCTCGGGTATTCGACCAGCACCACCAGGTCCCAGGAGTCGTCCCCCAGCAGAGCGGCGGCGGGCTCGCCGGCGAACACGACCCGCCCTCCGGCCTTCTCGAGCAGCGGCGCCACCGCGGCGCCGTACTCCGCGTAGCGCTCCCGTCCCCCTTCGGGGCGGAAACCGGAGCAGGTTGAGCATCACGACCGGCCCCTCCTCCTCGGCGCGTTGCTGAAAGGCGGTGAAGCCCTCCTGGTTCAGTCGCTCGGGCTGGGCCGTGGCCTCCATCGGTCTCCTATCGGTCGGGTGGTCCGGGCTACGCCTGCTCATTCTGATAGTCACCCCGGGTGATGGCGGGCGCGGCGCAGGGATTCTCGAGCAAGGTGCGGGCAGTCCTGTCCAGCCGAACGGTATGGATCTGGGTCGGCCTCTGGATCGCGACGAGGGCTCTGATAGTGGTCAACGCTGGGTTCTGGCACCACGAACACCCGCTCGACCTCCAGGATGTCTCTGTGTACCACCGTTGGTCGGAAATTCTCGCCAACGAACACATGATTCCGAACGAGGAAGGCTGGCAGTACCCGCCCGGCGCCGCCTTCCTGATGCTGATCCCCCGCCTCGGCCCGGCCAGCTATGGCGCCTCATTCGTCGCCCTGATGCTGATCATTGACTTGATCGGAATCGGTCTGCTCGCGTTGCTTGGGCGCCGCTCCGGCAATTTCACGGGGGTCTGGGTCTGGCTGATCGCGATGCCTGTCCTCGGCACGTTCGCGGTGCTCCGCTTCGACATCGTCCCGACGGTGATCGGGATCGCCGCCCTGGTCGTGATCCATCGCCGACCGGCCCTGTTCGGGGCACTGGTCGGGCTCGGGGCGTCGATCAAGGTCTGGCCGATCGTCATCCTCTTCGGCGAGTGGGACCGCCGCCGTCTCCTCGTCTCGGCCCTCTCCTCGATCCT
Organism: uncultured Solirubrobacterales bacterium; assembly: GCA_963737575.1. Lineage (GTDB taxonomy): Bacteria > Actinomycetota > Thermoleophilia > Solirubrobacterales > 70-9 > VRUE01. The sequence continues at coordinate 177,488 of CAVTTJ010000009.1, read as the reverse complement.
CGTCATCGCCGTGATCCTGCTCGCTGCGGCGACTCGCGTTTGGCAACCTGTCCACGTTCCTCACCGAGCAGGAACAACGAGGCCTGCAGGAGGAAGCGGTCGCGACAGTGCCCTGGAAGCTCAGCGAACTGTTCACCGGGGATCCGGTGCCACGAACCCTTCGCTTCGGCGCCTGGGAGATCCCGACCCACAAAGCGGACGTCGTCGCCGACCTCCTGAAGTGGCTCAGTGTTGCCGCGCTCGCCTGCTCCGCGCTCTGGTGGTGGTTCCGCGCGCGCGCGATCCACGACGGCCGCACCGACCTCGCCGAGGCCTCTGTCAGCCGCGACTTCGTCTTCACCATCGTCCTGCTGCTTGTGGTTACCAGTCGCGTCCTCAGCCCTCAGTTCATGCTCTGGTTGGTCGGGTTGGCCGCCGTCGTCCTCACCGCGAGAACGACGCGCCTGACGCGGCCGGCGTGGATCGTTATCGGCGCCTCGATCCTCTCGACCGCTGCCTATCGATCGGCCGAACACACCCTGATCCGCAACACCGCGCTGTTGGTGGCAACTATCGACGCATCGGTCGCGATGATCCTGATGCTGCGCCGGCCGTCGGCTTCATCGGTCGCCTCCCCGCAGCCGGCAGCGCCCATTCAGGGTGGCGCGACCTGAGGGCGGGTCAGAGGCCTAGGCCGCCGACGCCGTGCTCATCCCACCCGAGGTGGTGGGCCAGCTCGTGACGGAGGGTTCGGTCGACCTGGCGGGCGAGCAGCTCGCGATCGTGGCCGAAGTCCCTTTCCAGGGTGTCGCGGTAGATGACGATTCGGTCCTCGTAGCGTTCGCGCGCGATCCCGTCTCCGTAGTACTGGCCGTAGGCGTGGGCTTCGGCCCCGAGGTCGGAGACGACCACGGGCACCTTCGCAAGCACCTCCTGAAACTGCTCGGGCAGCCTGTCGATCGCGTCGGCGACCAGCGACTCGAACGGGTCCAGCCCGGGCTCCTCAGGCATAGCTCAACAGTAGCCGTGGGCCCGGGTGGGCGCCCCGTCTTCTTACCCGCGAGGTAATCGAGTTCGCTACCTGATCGGACTATTGTCGCCTCCCAGCGTGGCGACCGAGAAGCTCGAAGACCGGCGTCGGCCCCCTTCTGCGCGGCTGGCGCACCCGCCGCCGGCTGACGCAGATGGAGCTCGCCCTCGACGCCGGGATCTCGGCCAGGCACCTCAGCTTCGTCGAGACCGGACGGGCACGGCCGAGCGCCGAGATGGTCCAGCTCCTCGCCGACCGAGCTGGAGGTCCCGATCCGCGAGCGCAACCGCCTTCTGCTTGCCGCCGGTTATGCCCCGAGGTTCGAGGAGCGGGCTCTGGCGGATCCCGAGATGGCCGCCGTCCGCGAGGCGCTCGAGGTGATTCTCGAGGCCAACGAGCCGGCGCCCGCCGTCGTCGTCGACCGCAGATGGAACATGGTGGCGGCGAACTCGGCGATGGCCGCGCTGGCCTCCGGGGTCGATCCGGCGCTGCTCGTGCCGCCGGTCAACGTGATGAGGGTGGGGCTGCACCCGCGCGGGTTCGCCCGCGACATCCTCAACCTCGGCGAGGTCCGCGGCTACTTCATCGGCCGTCTCCGTCGCCAGGTCGAGATCGGTGGCGACGAGTATTTGGCGTCGCTCCTGGCAGAGGTCGAGGCCTACCCGGGACCGGAGCACGACGGTCACCACGGTGGCGGGCACCGGCGGCCGGGCAGATACTCACTCCCCAGATCCGAATGAAGGGCCCCGATGGGAGCGAGCTGTCCCTGTTCGCGGCGGTGATGAGCTTCGGATCCGCGGCCGAGGTGACGACCTCAGAGCTGTCGATCGAGCTGACGTTTCCGGCCGACGAGGCCACGGCCGAGGCGCTCCGCCGCCTACCTCGGAGGTAGTCGACACCGCTATCCGCAGCTGCGATCCTGGCGCTCGATGGGCCTGCGGAGCGAAGATTTCGACGTCGCGATAGTCGGCGCGCGGTGCGCGGGCGCGCCGCTGGCGACGATGCTGGCGAAGCGCGGAATGCGGGTCTGCCTGCTCGACAGGGCGAAGTTCCCCAGCGACACACCCTCCACCCACGTCATCCAGCCCAGCGGGGTCATGGCGCTGACCCGGCTCGGCGTCCTCGATGACCTGTACGCGGCCGGCGCCGTCCCGATCACCCGCCTCACGCTCGTCGACGAGGACGTGCGGATCGACGCGGAGTTCGGCGCCGACACCTTCGGCGCCCCGGGCATCTCGATCCGGCGGGTGATTCTTGACGACCTCCTGGTCCGGGCCGCCGCCGCGGCTGGGGCCGAGGTCCGAACCGGGTCCAGTGTGGTCAGCATGATCCGCGAGGACGGCCGTGTCGCCGGCGTGGTCACCGGGCGCGCCTCGGCTCGGGCCCGTCTCGTGGTCGGTGCCGACGGCCGCCGCTCGACCGTCGCCGATCTCGTCGGTTCGGTCCGCTACCGGGTGACGCCGCCGGGCAGGGTCTTTGCGTGGGCCTACTTCGACGGGGTTTCCGAGGCCGAGGGCCATCTGCGCCTGGGCCGGATCGGTGATCTGGCGCTGCTCGCGAGCCCAACGGACGGAGGCCTCCACATGGCGGGTGCCTGTCCTCCCCAGGCCGCCAGGACAGAATTCCTCGCCGACCGCGAGGCGGCACTGATGGCCGGCCTCGACACCTGGCCGGAGCTCGCCGAGCTCCTTGCCGGCTCGCGGCGGGTCGGGCCGATAAGGACGGTTGCGAACTGGGACGGCTTCCTGAGGCAGGCGGCAGGGCCGGGATGGGCGCTGCTCGGAGACGCCGGTCACTTCAAGGACCCGACGCCGGCACAGGGAATCTCCGACGCGTTGCGCCAGGCCGAGCATCTCGCCGATGCGATCGAGGCGGGCCTGGGCGGCTTGGCCGATCTTGGCGCCGAGCTCGACCGATGGTGGCGGTGGCGGGACCGGGACGCCTCGGAGATGTACAGGTTCGCGAGCGACATGGGGACGAGTCTCTCGCCGATGATCGCCCGGGAGGTTCTCGGCGAAGTCGCTGCCGATCCCGACGCCACGCTGAAGTTCCTGCGGCTCCTGAACCACGACATCGTGCCGGGCGAGCTCTTCACCGCCGGGCGGATCGCCCGGGGGGTCGGCGCGGGCGGCGCGGCGTCGACCTCGCCGGCTTCCCGCCCTCGCCGCGGAGGTCGGACGCGAGGCGGCGAGCGAGCTCCGCCATTTCGGCCGCCTGCAGCGCGGCCGCTTGGTAACGCCACCCATCAGCAGATTCCGGCGCTAGGCCTGGCGAATCGCGTAGAGCTGGGCGCCGCCGGTGGCGACGAGGTTTCCCTGCTCGTCCCAGACGCGGCCGCTGACGCCGATCAGGCCGTCGCCGGCCAGCGGCGATTCGTGGTCGATGAGGAGCCACTCTGCGTCCGTTGGCGGACGGTGGAACCAGACCGCGGTGTCGAGATTGGGGGCGACGAAATCGACCCCGCGGTGTTTCATCCAGACCGCGGGCCAGCCGAAGGTGTCAAGCAGGATCAGCGGCCGCGCGGCATCGACGAAAGGGTCGGCGAACACCGGCGTCGGCTCGAACCGGACCCACTCGCGGATCACCGGCTTGGGCTCGCCCACCCCCATCTCCGCTGTCGGACGACGGCAGGTGAAGTTGTTCCAGAACGGGTAGAGCTGGCTGCCGTCCTCGCCCCGCCGCTCGACGGGCCGCGAGGCCTGCGGCGGCTCCACGACGGGACGGTCGACCTCCTGGTGCGTGTAACCGGGCCCCTCGGCGGCCGTCAGCACCAGGGCGAACAGGACGTCCCTCCCGCCCTGGGACATCCGCACCGCGAGTGCCTCCGAGCGCCGGCCCCGTTTCAGTCCCTCGACCTCGATCTCCACCCGGTCGAACTCCGGTTGGCTGAGGAAATGGCAGTAGTAGCTGACCGGGCGCGGAATTCGGGCGTGGAGCCCCGCCGCCCGGAGCGTCAGCGCCGCGAGGTAGCCGCCACTTGGGCCCCAGATCTCCCAATCGTCGCTGAGCTCGACAGAGTAGGCGCCGTCCGCTCCCTCGAGCTCCGTCGCCGCGTCGAGCGCGACCGCCTCACGGTCCGTCGCCCCCACTAGCTCGGGTCGCGCCACATTCCCCAGATCGGCGGCGCGCCGGCCCCGACCTGGAACTCCTTCGTCACCTCGAATCCGTGGCGCTCGTAGAGGGCGCGGTTGCGCGGCGAGCTCGCCTCGAGGTAGGCCGGGACACGGTCGAGGTCGCAACGGTGGAGGATCGGGAACATCAGCGCCGAGCCGAGGCCCCGCCCCTGGCTCCGGGGCTCCACCCCGAGCACCGCGAGGTAGTAGTGGCTCTTCGTCGGGTGGCCGCGTTCGATCTTGGCCAGTGTCATGAGCGCACGCGGGAGGGCACGTCCCCAGACTCTGAGGGCGCGCGGGAGCAGGCCGATCTGCCGCGGAATGCTGACGCTCCACTTGCCCGGCGGGTCCCAGATCGCGGCGCCGGCTGTGTCGCCGGCCGTGAACGTGGCTTCGTGCTGGAGCCAGATCTCTTCGAGCAGGAGACGGAAGTTCCCCTCGAGGATCCCCGGGCGTCGCGTCGAGTCGCGGGCCAGCCAGCTCATCACGGGGTCGTCGGCGAACGCGGCCCCGAGTGCCCTCGATATTCCCGGCACGTCCACCGCCCCGGCCTCGCGGACCTGGTGCCCGATCGGGCCGCCGGCCGGATCCGAGGGGCTCATGGCGACAGTATCTCGGTCTGGCTGTATGGTCGTCGCGTGCTCGGCTTGGAGAGCTTCATGGTCGCCGAGCGGTGAGCGCCCACCCCGGCGGGCATCGAACGCCCGGGCGCCATATCCACTGGTACCTGACGCGCCGTCGCCCGAGGCTGCTTGCGGTGGGAGGCCTTGCATCGCTGCTCGCCGTCGTCGGGCCCGGGGTGCTCGCCGGCCTCTCCGACGACGACCCGGCCGGGATCGCCACCTACTCGATCCTCGGCGCCAAGTACGGCTACGAGCTGCTCTGGGTGCTGGCGATCTCCACCCTTGCCCTGATCATCTTCCACGAGCTCGGGATGCGGCTCGGCGTCGTAACCGGCAAGGGCCTGCTGACCCTGGTCCGCGAGCACTACGGAGGTCGCGCCGCCGGCCTCGTGATCGCCGCCTTGCTGATCGCCAACACGGGGACCCTCTGCGCCGAGTTCGCCGGAGTCGCGGCGGCGGGCGACCTGCTGGCAGGGCTCAGCCGCTACGTCACGGTCCCGCTGGCCGCGGCTGGTGTGTCGCTCCTCGTTCTGCGCGGCTCATTTCGCTACGTCGAGCACGTCCTGCTCGCGCTCAGCGCGGTCTTCGTCACCTACATCGTCTCCGGGATCCTCGCCCACCCCGCCTGGGGACAGGCTGCGAAGGGGCTGGTCGTTCCCGACATGCCCCTCAACCGCGACGCCGCCCTCGTGGCCGTCGCGACTGTCGGCACGACGCTCGCTCCCTGGGGGCTCGCGTTCATCCAGTCCTACGCGGTCGACAAGCGCCTCTCCGTCCGCGACCTCTCCTACGAGCGGGTCGATGTGATCGTGGGGGCGGTGCTGACCGGCGTGATCGGGGCGTTCGTCGTCGTGGCCTGCGCGGCCACCCTCCACGCCGAAGGGATCGAAGTCAACGATGCCCGCGACGCGGCGCTGGCGTTGCAGCCGCTGGCGGGGCACATCGCGGCAACACTGTTCGGCCTTGGACTCCTCGGGGCCGCGCTCCTCGCCGCTGCGATCGTTCCCCTCTCGACCGCATACTCGGTCTCGGAGACGTTCGGGCGCAAGGCGGCGCTCGACGACAGCTTCGAGGAAGCCCGCGAGTTCTACCTCAGCTATGCCGGGGTGGTGGTGGTCGCTGCAGCCCTGGTCCTGATCCCCGGGGCTCCCCTGATCTCGATCCTGTTCCTCTCCCAGGCGCTGAACGCCGTCCTGCTGCTTGTGATGCTGCCCTTCATGCGGGCCCTGGGCAAGGACGCCGACCTGATGGCGGGCAACCGTCTTGGCCGGACGGGCCGCCTCCTCACCGGCGCGGCGCTCCTCCTCGTCGCCGCCTCGGTCCTCGCGCTCGCCGTCCTAACCGTCGTCTAGTCCTAGCATGCGGCGATGGACCGTCTTCCCGATCGCATCGAGGCCGACGGGCTGCTGCTGAGGCGCTGGACAGTCGATGACGCAGTGGCGCTCGCGCGACTGATCACTGACAGCGCCGAGCACCTGCGGCCCTGGATGCCGTGGATGGCAGAGGAGCCGAGGACCCTGGCCGAGCGGATCGCCCTGATCCAGCGCTGGGAGGACGAGTGGAACGACGGTGGCGACGTCGTGCTAGCCGTGGTCCGCGATGGCGAGCCGGCCGGGAGCTGCGGGATGCACCGGCGGATCGGCCCGGACGGAGTCGAGCTCGGCTACTGGATCGCCCTCCCCCACGTCCGTCGGGGGCTGGCGATCGCGGCCGCCAGGGCCCTGACGAATGCGGCGCTTGCCCTGCCGACGATCGACCGGGTCGAGATCCACCACGACACCAACAACCTTGCCAGCGCCGGCATTCCCGCCAAATTGGGATTCGAGCTGGTCGGGGAGGAGCCCGGCGCGAGCTCGCCGGCGAGCTCGGGGGTCGAGTCCGTGTGGCGGACGACCAGGCCCGTCGGGCCGCCCGGGCCGCTGGCCTGAGCCTCCTCTCCTGGCGCGCATTGAGGCCCGCGTCTCGTGGGTCGCCTCGGCGACGAAGGTGGCAAGCACATGGGAGTAGCTCATCGGTCGGCTCATTGGCCCAACCTAGGCCGCCGACCTTCAGGGGAGGTTTGAGCTTCCTAAATTCTTCGGCCGCCCCCTCGCCCATTCCTCCCAGGCGTGAGCCATCGCGATGCGTTCCATCGTCGTCGGATGGGTGCCGAAGAGGAAGGATGACCAGCCGGGCGGGTCGGGCTCGCTGAGGCTTGTCGTCGCGAGCCGCCGCTGCGCCGATACGTCGGCCGAGGGATCGTGGGTCGCGACTAGTGCAGACCAATCGGCGGAGGCCTCCTGGCGGCGGGTGACGGCGTTGAAGAATGGCATCGCCAGCAGCTGTGTTGCCACCAGCACCAGAAGAACGACCGGAACCGCCTCCGGGCGTGCCATCCCACCGCGTCGGCGGGTGAGGAGCGCGACGAGCCCCCATGCGGGGATCAGGAAGAGCGCGGTCCAGGCGACGCCCTTGAGCGGATCGTCGTGGGCAAGGTGCGAAAGCTCGTGGCCGAGGACGAAGCGAATCTCCGAGTGCTTGAACCTGCCGTCGAGCAGGGTGTCCCAGAGAACGACCGAGCTGCTGGGCCCGAAGCCGGCGGCCTCCGCATTGGGGGCCGTCGTGTACCGATGCACTTCCTCGACCTCGAGCCTGGTTCCCGACAGCCCTTTCCCGCGTTCGAGGGCGCGCGCGTCGGCGACCAGGTGCGGGTTCCGGAGCGGGACCGTGCTCGGGATCAGATAGGGGCTGACGAAGGCGAAGAGCAGAGCAATGGCGACCAACACCGGTGCCGCGACCGCCCACCACCAGCGCCTGAAGATGCCGGCCAGGCTCATCGTCACAAGAAGCGCGAGGCAGATGAAGAGGAAGGTTCCGCCGAGGCTGAGGAAACTGCTGACCAGCCACTCGACGTATCCCTGGTGCGAGACGTCGTAGCGCCGTTGCCACCAGACCTCGGCGAGCCCGAAGGGAACCGAAGAAAGCCACACCACCCCGAAGCCGAGCATCCCGAGCAGCATTCCGGTGCCGATCCGGCCCGCGGCCGACTCGCGCATCAGGCGGTGGCCGAAGCGCGCATAGAGCGATAGGACGATCAGCAGGGTCACCATTCTCAGCAGGCCCTCGATTTCGAGGAAACGGCTGTAGGTCGCGCTCCGGTCGAGGAAGGCGGAGCTGAAGAAGCGGCTCGGATCGAGATGCGGGCCGGCGATGGGGGCCGTTTCGGTCGAGATCCAGAGCGCGTGCGCCGCCCAGACCCACAGCACCGCGCCGGCGATCAGGGCAAGCGTGGATGGCCGCAGGAGCCGTCTCAGGGACGTCATCTCCATCCGCTCCGCCACTGCCGACACCCCCGCGGCCATCGGCAGCCTCAGGCCGGCACGGGCGGCATCGTCGCCACCGCGCGCGTCGCGGCGGCGCCGGGACGATCGGCACCGCACCGGACTGTTCGGGGCCGCTGTTCGGGTAGGCGCCGGTGACGACGAGCAGGTATGCGTTGGTCTGGGCCACGTAGCCGAGGACGAGGGCCCCCGCATTGCGGAGACCGAGCGGCATCCGTCCGGTGACCAGCGCGGCGAACCAGGCGAGTAGTCCAGCGAACAGCAGAAGCGTGTTGTAGACGCTGGCGATGAGGAATGCCGGGATCGCGAGGACGCCGCGGAAGAGCACGGTCCACCGATTCTGTCGCTCGGGACCGCGGACGTGGAGTTCGACCGGATAGGTGCCCGTCGCCCCGGTGAAGCCGGGGAACGGATTGCCGATCAGGTACAGGTAGGCGGCGACATGCGCCTGGTAGCGCAGGTAGGCGCCGAGAAACCCATGGAGGGCCCGGGGCGGGGTGCCTCGGACGAGGGTCGCGAACCAGTTGATCACCGCCGCGCCGAAGGCGACGATCCCCCACAGCGCCAGCCAGACCAGATGGGGGATCGTCAGAAGCAGGCGGAAGAACACCGTCAGGCGGCTGCGCCGCAGGTCCCCCCTCGCTTCGATCCGGACGGGGTCGTCGCGGACCGGAAGCGGGCCGATCGCGGTCAGCGGGTCGCTCGAGGGATAGCGGTCGGTGAGCAGCAGCATGTAGGCCCAGAACTGGGCGCCATAGGAGAGTGCGTATGCGCCCAGGTCGCGCAGGCCGCGGGGCATCCGCCCGCGGGCCAGCGAGGAGAACCAGCCGAGGAAGGCGGCTACCGCGAGCAGCGTGAAGCCGACCTGGCCCGACTGCGGCGCCAGGTAGCCGTACGCGTTCGACCCATACCCGGCGAAGATGGTGACGAGGAGCATCGCCGGAACCGCGAGGACGAGGCGGAACCCGACGCTCCAGCGACTCTGTCGGGAGGGTGATTGGACCTCGAGGTCGATCGGATATCCCGGCTTGCCGATGAACGACGGATACGGCTCGGCGACGAGGTTGAGGTAGGCGAACGCTTGAGTGGCAAAGCGGACGTACCTGGCGAGGAAGCCGTGCAGCGGCAAAGGCGAGCGGCCGATGGCCAGCGTCGCGAACCAGCTCGGGATCGCAACTGCGACCGCGGCGATTGACCAGAGGGCGAGCCAGGCCATCAGCGGCAGCGAAAAGAGCCCGCGAAAGAACACGGTCGCGCGGTCGCGTCGAAGGTCATCGGCGACGGTCAGCCGGACCGGCCGGGCACCGGAGTCAAGGGCCATATGGCCTTATCGGATCGGCGCCCGCCGCCTTGAGCTCTGGCCTTGCTTCGGGAATCCGCGGCGACGAGCGCCCGCACCTTCAGGCATACCCTCGAAGACGACCACCCGTGTGAAGGTGGTCGCCCGAGGGTTGGAGTCGCGGCGTGGGTCGGTGTTCGACCCGTTCGAGGTTTCCTGCGACACCTCTAGATCGCGCCGTCACCGTCGCTGGGTCCGCCGTTGTTGTCGGCGTCATGGTCGCCGCCGTTGTGCTGGGGGATCCCGCGATGATGTTGGCGGTGGTGAGAAGCGACGGCCACCGATGCCGTCGATCCCCCTCCGACCATCGCCACGACAGCGGCCAGCGCTGCCAGTCTCTTCGTTTGGATTGCGATCATGGTTTCTCCATTCCGTGTGATGAGGATCAGGTCGTGAAGCTGTCGATGGCCTGCTCGAGCGTCGGAGCCTGGGATGTCCAGCGGTCCGGTGGCGCTGCGCCGACGATCACGGTCGTCGCCGAGCGACCGGAGACGATGCAGGCGAGCTCGCGATACGGATGGCCGGTCCCGGTCCGGTAGGAGTCGAGGACGCAGGAGCCTGTGGCGGAGCGAAACCGGAGCCCGGTCGCGTCCGCCAGAAGCCTCACCTGGCGATCGCCCTCATCCCGGTTGTGCTCGACCCGGAACTCGGCCCAGCTGCGAAGGCTCTCGGGCCCCTGGCGAGGGGTCCCGTTGAGGTAGCCGGCGATCCGCCCCGACGATTCCCGCAGCACCTCCGTCCGGGTGCCTGCATCTCCGTGTTCGGGCCGCCAGCCGGGGGGCGCGGGAAGCTGGGCCGCCGAGCCCGGGAGCCTCGCGGTGGTCCAACCCGCCGGCGCAACCCCCGGATGCAGCCAGGAGAAGCTGGAAGCGCTGGCCATCTTCGTGCCCGACGCACCACCCGTCCCCCCCACCGCGCCGGCGGCGGTCGCCACCAGGCTGACGACTCCGATGGTCAGTGCGATCGCGGTGACCCTCTTGCCGTTGCGGTTCATGCTGCGGACTACGGCGGCCGCCCCGAATGAGTTCGGCTATGAGGGGCTTGTCACAGTTGAACCGTCAGCGGGGCGCACGGGACCCGTCGGTGAATATTCTCGGGTGGTGCCAATGAATCGCTCCGCCCCGGACGGACCGGTCATTCCGGTTCTCACCTATCCGGACGTTCGCGCCGCCGTCGACTGGATGGTCGAGGTGCTGGGGTTCGTCGAGCGCGTCTCGATCGGGTCCAATCACAGGGCGCAGCTGAGCTTCGGCGCCGGCTCGCTGATCGTCGCCGACGCGACTGGTGGCCGGGCCGAGCCGACCGGCCGAGGGGTGGCGGAGTCGGTGATGCTCCGGGTCGACGACGTCGCCAGCCTGCATGAGCGGGTCCGGAGTGCCGGCGTGACCGTCGTCGCCGAGCCGCAGGACTTCGAGTACGGGGAGCGCCAGTCCTCTTTCCTCGATCCCTGGGGTCACCTCTGGACGCTGACCCAGACGCTGCGCGACGTGCTCCCCGAGGATTGGGGCGGCACATCGGTGCCGAGTCCCGGGAACGAGTAGCAGTACGGTTCGCTGCGGGAGGGAGACCATGCACACCGAAACGGACTATCTGGTTGTGGGGGCGGGCGCGACCGGCCTTGCCTTTGCCGATTCGCTGAGTGCCGAGGCCGATGTCGAGGTGACGCTGGTCGACCGTCGAGAGGCCCCGGGGGGTCACTGGGTCGATGCCTATCCCTTCGTTCGCCTCCACATTCCCTCCGCGTTCTACGGTGTGAACTCGCTGGCGTTGGGCGAGGATCGCGTGGACGAAACCGGCGAGAATGCCGGGTACTACGAGCGGGCCGGCGGCGACGAGGTTCTCGACTACTTCGCCGAGGTCGCCCGGCGGCTCAACGAGACGGGGCGCGTCCGCCTGCTGACCGCTCACGAGCACCTGGGAGCGGGGACTGACGGCGAGCGGGTGAGGGACCTGAGCAGCGGAGAGGTTCACGATTTCGCCGTGCGCCGCAGGGTCGTCGATGCTCGATACCTGGAGGCGTCGATCCCGGCGACCCATGCCGCCTCGTTTCAGGCGGCGCCGGGCGTTCGTCTCGTCCCGATCAACGATCTACCGGCGGCGGCGCGATCGGACTGCTCCTACGCTGTGCTCGGGTCCGGCAAGACCGCCATCGACGCGTGCATGTGGCTTCTCGACAACGACGTGCAGTCGGATCGGATTCGCTGGATCCGGCCCCGCGAGGCCTGGTTCTATGACCGCCGCCACTTTCAGCCGCTGGAGCAGGTCGGCGCGATCATGGAGGGGAATGCGCTCGACGTCGAGGCCGGCGCCGCCGCGGCGACCCTCGAGGACCTGTTCGAGCAGCTCGAGGCCTCGGGGCGGCTGACGCGGATCGACCCGACGCGGCGGGCGACCATGTACCGCGGGACGATGCTGAGCAGCGGTGAGCTGGCGGCCATGCGGCAGATCGAGGACGTCATCAGGCTCGGCCGGGTGCGACGGATCGAGGCTGACCGAATCGTCCTCGAGCACGGCGAGACAGAGACCGACTCCGACACCGTCCACGTGGACTGCACGGCGCTCGGCCTGAACAACGCCCCCGCCGCCCCGATCTTCCAGCCAGATCAGATCGTGCTCCAGCAGATTCGCCATCTCTCGCCCTGTTTCAACGCGGCTCTCATCGGGTTCGTCGAGGCCCACCGCGACGACGACGCGGATAGGAACCGCCTCTGTCCCCCGAATCCATACGCCAGCAGCATCGAGGACTGGCCGCGGATGATGAGCCGCACATGGCGAACGGAGCGACAATGGCTGGGCGAACCTGACATCTCGGCATGGGTGGCCGATAGCCGGCTGAACCTGCTGGGTGCGCTTCCGGACCACGCGGAGGAGCCGCAGGTCCAAGATGCGGTGACGCGATTTCTCACGCACATGGATGAGGCTGTTGAGCGGCTGAACCGGCTGGAAGGCAATGGGTTTCGAACGTAAATTCAGACGGGGCCTCTCGGCCACCGTGCTCGATGCTTTCCGCTACCGCCGGCTGGCGAAGGCCACCCGCGCGACCGATGGGGTGCAAAGTGACGAGCAGAAGGCCATCGGGGACTCGGTGATGAACGCGATGAAGGAGCACGGAATCGACCCCTCGAGCCCCGATCCGGCCAGGTTGATGGACCCCGAGGTCCAGCGCGCGCTTCGTGAGGCCACCCTCAGGCACAAGCCGAAGGGCGGCGCCTAGCTCGTTTCGTCCTCGTCGATCTGAATCCCTGCGGCGCGGTACTGCTTGATCAGCGTCTCGCGCATCGCGGGGTCCTTGACGTAGGCAAGGGCGCGCTTCGCGTTCTCGGCCATCATCTCCGCCGCCGGCCCTGCCGGGAGCCCACCGGCGGCGCTCGGACTGGTGCCGGCGTTCTTCGCGGCCTCCATCATCTGCTGCTGCGCCTGGCGCGCCTGCTCCATGACCGCCTCCTGGCCCTGCATCGCGTCGTCCATTCGCTGCGCGATCTGGCTCTCCAATGACGGGACCTCGTCCCAGAGGATCTCGATATCGGTCGAATCGGTGCTCGATACCAGGGCGGGCAGGCCGGCCCCCGCAAGGTCGACCTTGCCGCGGGGAGGCTTGAACTTCGCCTCGACGACGGCATAGGGAGCCATGCCGGGGATGTTGACCGCGAGCACCGCCTTCCTCTTGCCCCAGGGGCTCATGGCTGCGCGAGGTCACTGGCGTCGAGCCCGTCGCCGCCGGACGAATCGCCGCTGGTGGTGACGGTGGCGACCACGACCACGGCTCTCTGCTTCCCGGGCGGGGCCGGCTTTCGAGCCGCATCCTTGACCGCAGCCTCGAGGCGATCCGCGGCATTCCCCCGGGGGGAGACCCCGACCCCCCCGGTCATGCCGCGGCGCGCGGGTCCGGCGGCGGGCCCCGAGACGCCTGCCGATTCGAGTGCAGCGGCGATCCTTCGCTGCGTGCCCGCCGGGTCCGCGAGGGTCGGATCGTTCGCTGCGACCCGCTCCTCGATGCTCGGAATCGCCTCCCACTCGATCTCGAACCGCTCGGGGCGGGAGGAATCGAGCGAGACCGGGATCTCCATCCCCGGGACGAGCCAGCGATCCTCCGTCAGCTTGAAGTCCCTGGCGACGTAGATCGGCCCGTCGGCGACCAGGATCGTCACCGTTCCCTTGGTGCTACCCGCCCACCGCGCCACGCTGGAAACGGGAGGATCCGTGTCGACGACGAGCGCCGTGGCCCGCATTTCGGTCCCACTTCCCCCGTCACGCTTTCGACCAAGGGCCATCTCGGCCGAGTGTAGCGCCGGGTTCCGGGCCCGCGGACGTTTGGGCGGCCGGCTTGAAGCAGCGGCCCGCAGGGTACCGATCAGGGGACCGGTGTCCCGGAACTCCGGAGGTGGGATGGGGTCTGAGCCGATCGGCTATCTGTTCTCGGTGAGCGTCGTCGCCTTTTGCACGCTGTTCGCGCTGGCGCCGCCACGCCCGCGCCGCTCCAGTCCGCGTAACCGGAGCTACTGGTTCGGCTTCGTCCTCAACGAGTTACCGTTCATCGCTCTTGCCTGGCTGCTCGCGTCGACCCTGCTGGCCATCGGCCAGGGGGACATCGACTCGCCGGTTGGATGGGCGGCGCTGTTCGTCGCGATCCTGGCAACGGCCGGGCTCTTCGTTGTCATCCGACGAGGGCTGTCAACGGGCCCGGCTGTCGAGCGCGCCCTCGAAAGGGGGCTCGGTCAGGGATGGCGCTCGGCGATCGACGAGGGGATCGCCGCTCGGCTGCGGCGCGGGCTTCCCTGGGTGCAGATCCTGCTCGCGCCGATCCTGATGCGCCGTCGCGACGTCGAGCGGGTGGCCAACATCAGGTACGGGGATGCCGGCAGGGAGAACCTGCTGGACCTCTACCGGAATCGCTCACACCCCTCGGGCTGCCCCACTCTGGTCCACCTCCACGGGGGCGCGTTTCACAGCGGCCGCAAGAACAACGAGGCGCGCCCGCTGATCTACCGACTGGCAAGCCAGGGATGGGTGTGTGTGAGTGCCAACTACCGCACGGCTCCCGCCGCGATGCATCCCGCCCCCGTGATCGATGCCAAGCGGGTGATTGCCTGGGTGCGCGAGCACGGCGGCGAGTACGGCGCCGACCCCACGGTCATGTTCGTTTCGGGCAGCTCCGCGGGCGGGAACCTGGCGTCGATGGTCGCGCTGACTTCCCACGAGGTCGTGCTCCAGCCCGGCTTCGAGGAGGTGGACACCTCCGTCAGTGGGGCGATTTCCCTCTATGGCTACTACGGATCTCGCGACAGCGATGAGCTGGTGGCCTCATCGCCCATGTCCCACGTGGGGCCGCACGCGCCGCCGTTCTTCCTCGCTCATGGCGATCGGGACACGGTGGTGCTGGTCGAGGACGCACGGGACTTCGTCGCACTGCTCCGCGATGCTTCTTCGCAGCCGGTCGTCTATGCGGAGCTGCCGGGCGGGCAGCACACCTTCGACCTCGTCCACTCGATCCGGTTCGAGGCGGTCGTCGACGGGATCGAGGCCTTTGCCGCCTGGGTACGTTCGCAGGGTTCGGAGACTCTCTCGCCTAGGCGCCGAGGCGATCCGCCAGACGCTCAGCGAGCCAGAGGTCATACACGTAGCCCTGGGGGTTCCCCTTCATCTTGATCGGCCGGCGGGCGAGGATCCCCTCCGGTCCTCCTTCGATCTCGAGACCGCGCCATGTATCGGGAGCGGGCGCCAGGCCGGCGAGAAGCTCTTCGACCTCTGAGGGCGCCCCCGGCTCGGCCACGAGCCGCCCATCGTCGTCGCGGAGCCGGAACGGCAGGACCGCGCCGCGCACCTGGACCTCGTTGGCGCCACGGTCGCGCCAAGCGGAGGGAACCACCCCCATCCGCAAGGAGACATCACGACCGTGTCGGGTCCCGCTGAACTCGGTCGCCGGCATGTCGCTGGTCGTCTGGGTCAGCTCTCGTTCCTCGCCGAGCCCAAGTTCTGCGGTGATCGTCGAGGGATTGTCAGTGGGCGGCTCGGTCTTCAGCGCCTCCCACACGACCTCCCACTCGAGGGCGCTCGGATCATCGATCTCAGCGGCCCGTCCGCGCATCTCCGCCGCAGCTGGCCCGGTACGTTCGACGTCCTTCGATCTGCGACTGAAGAGCCCCACTCGCCGTGAGTCTAGTTGCGGGGTGCGGGATGGGTGAATTTGCTTGAAGAATCACGCTAATCTGCCGATTGCTGTGGGTATGGACGCTGAGCAGGATCAGAGCGGCGGCCCCGCCGAGGGGAGGATGGAACGGGGGTGGCGCCTGACGAAGGTCGCGTGGGCGCTGATCCGGAGGGACCCGACAATGGTCTCGATTGCGCTGATCGGCGCCGGCTGCGGGCTGGCGGGGGGCGCTGCGATCCTCTACTTCTCCGGCTACCTCAGCTCGCCGACCCATTCGCGCAGTGACGTGGCCCTTGCGGCGATCATCGGTCTCTACCCGATGACGTTCCTCAGCGTCTTCTTCAACGTCGCCCTGGCAGGCGCCGCCGCCGCCAGCTTCGACGGCCGGCCGATCGGAGTCCGCGAAGCGCTGGCCATCTCATGGAGTCGGGTGGGCCGCATTGCTCAGTGGTCGCTGCTGGCCGCGGGGGTGGGACTCGTCCTGGAGCAGATCGCCTCGCGGATCCCGGGCGCCGGGCGCCTCGCGTCCTGGCTGCTCGGTGCCGCCTGGAGCCTGGCGACGATATTCGCCGTGCCGTTGCTGGCACTCGAGGGCGCCGGGCCGCTCGATACCGCCAAGGAGTCGGTCCACCTGATCAAGAGCAAATGGGGAGAGGGGATCACCGGCCTGGCCGGCATCGGCATCTGGACCATCTTCGTCACGATCCCGGTGGCGATCCTGTTCGCGGTCGGCCTCGGTGTCAGGGACCGGCACGCGACCGCGGGCGCGGCCCTGATCGCGGTCGCGATCGGGGCGATTCTCCTCGTCTCCGCTCTCTCACTCGCCACCCGCCAGGTCTTCTCCGTCGCCCTCTACCGCTACGCCAGCGGCGCGCCGAACACCGGTGGCTTCGCCGCGGGCGACCTCGAAGAGCCCTTCCGCCGCCGCGGCAAGCGCGGCTGACGGAACCGGCTCGGCCGAGGGTGGGAAGCCCTCAGGCGCCGAGGCCTCCGAGCACCGCGAACGGGTTCGGCGGGCGCTCGGCGTAGGCCGTTTTCCACGTGCCCTCGACCTTCACCTGACTGCCACCGGGGGCCTCACTTCGAACTCGCTCGGCGAGTGCCTCGGCGCTGTCCTCGTCGGTTGCGCCGACCAGCAGGTACCGCCAGCGATGGACCGTGGGAAGGCCCTCCCTGCGCAATTGCTCGGCCAATCCGATCGCGTCGTGGTGTGAGGGGAGGTCGACTCGAACCTCGAATTCCGGATATCCCCGCCTCGCCGTCTCCTCGCGCTCTCGCGCCATCAGCTCCTCGCGCTCGGCGAGCCTGGCCGCATCGTCGCTCGGCAGCGGCTTGTCGGGGTCCTCCCATTCCTCGGCGACGGGGTGCCAGCGGCGGAAATCGACCCCGAGCTGCCATCCGTGTTCGCGCGCGTCCGCATCGATGGCGTCGCGCGCCAGTTCGGCCTGCTCACGGGTGCCGGCGTAGAGAAACACCCGGTCTCCGTCCCGCGTGACGATGACGCGATCGTGAAACTCGGCGCTCAGGTCATGCTGGAGCTGCTGGGCCGCGAGGCGCTCGGTCAGAGCTCGGGCGTGGTTCTCCTCGCGCAGGTCGACCTGCAGGCGCCAGTCGTCGTTCATGGAGAAACCCCGGCATCCCCTTGACCGACATCCCCATGTTGATCACGGCGATCGATGACCTCGTAGTGCGCCGAGCGCTGGTCGAATTGCGCCAGGACCGCCCGCGCATGCTCCGGCACGTGGGCGAGCTCATAGTCGTCACCGACGAATGCCTTCACCGAGTCGAGATCGTCGAACAACATTATGGTGGCGAACTCAAAGCCATCCTCCGCCCTCCGGCGGATGAGGTCGATCGACTGAAACCCCGGGATTCGTCGGCTCTCGATCCCCGGGATCACCTCTCCGCGCACGATCGCCTCATAGGCCACCGCGTTCTCGGCCGTCGTCCATCCGTGCCATATCCGACAGATCGCCATCGCGGAGCCTCACGGTAGTCGATCAACCTCAGGGGCACCCGTTTTGCCCGGAAGGGCCGCACCGGAAACTCACGGAATCCAAAGAGAGCTGAGAGGCCGCCGCACTGGAGGCCCGCATATTCTTCACTTCTCCCGATTTCCCAACCCCCACAGCACCGAATTCGTTGTAGGAGACGATTGCCGGGAAGTACAAGAATCCTTCGGGACGGAATCCTTTCGGTAGGAAGAAGATCGAGTAGTCGGAGCCGAGGGTCGCCGGGCATTTGAGAGAGCCCCGGAGATGCACGACGCCGAACGGATCGCGGTAGTAGGCAGGTAAGGCCAACACACCTCCGGCCGGTTCCCACGCCACGGTCGGTGATATCGAGCAGGTTTCAAACAACATCAGCTGATGCCATTCTTCCGGGGGATTGAGGCGAGGGCTTGGGAAGCTTCCCGAGAGGGCGCCGCCGGCTGGACCCGTTGGAGGGGCCGAGCCGGCGACCTCCGCGGATGGAACCACGCCCAATGTCGATGCGTCGATCTGTGCCCCGGTCAGACTCCCCTGCTTCACCTTGGCGCCGGTGACAGCTTCGTCCTTGATTTTTGCGCCGGTGACGGCGCTCTTCCTCAACTGCCCGGTCCCCACCGTGTTCTTGCCGAGATGGTTTGCCGCGTAGGCGGAAGCCCCACCTGCCGCGATGATCAGGGCCAGGGTTGCGACTACGTTGGCGTAGGTCAGCTTGGGGCGCAGTCGGCTCATCGCTCCTCCTGAAATCGGGCTCAGCGAGCCTAGCCATGCTTGCCTCGCCTGGCAAGCGTGCGCTGCCGGTCATCGATCAAGGGGGCGAGGGTCCACTACGCTTTGGGGGTGAGTTCTTCGCCGACACTTCTCATGTGGTTTCAGCTGCGCTCGCCGGAGCTGGCCGAGGACTTCGAGCAGCTGATGACAGGGGATCGCGACATCGTCCGCGGGTCGCTGGACACCGTGTCGGATTGGCGTCTTACGCGGCCGGCGGACGTGCCCGGACAGGCGATCGGCCAAGCCGACTATGTCCTGATTGCGGAGATCCATGGAGTCGAGCGCTTTGAGCAGCAGGGAAGCGAACACGTCCAGCGCTTGGAGGAAGACCTGGCGCATTTGGTCTCGAGCCGGGGGATGCTCATCGTGCGCCCCGTCCTCTGAGCAGGTCGTCTACGACAACGGCACGAGCGCCGGTTCGCGCCCGTGCCGTCTCGGCTTCTCTGATTCGAAGCGCCTAGTGGCCGTCGTTCGAAGGAAAGTGCACCGGCTGGCCCGTCGTCGGGTTGAGAACGAGGGGCTGGGCCGGGTGATCGGATTTGAAGTCGAACATCCCCGCCAAATCGAAGGCGGCGTGCTCGGCTTTGTCCGTCTTCGAAAGCGCCTGGTCGAAGGAGCCGGCGATCCCGGGCAGACCCCAGTTGTACTCGACGAAGTTGATCGCCGAGGCCTGATCGCTGAGGTTGTGGTCGACGGCGTTTTGCCGGGCGAACGGCGAGATCACGATCATCGGCAGTCGCGGGCCGAACCCGCACCGACCCTGTTCCCCGCCGAGCGGTGTGCGCGTCTGCGGCATCGGACCACACTGGCCTGACGTCGGCCCGCTCAGCGCGGTCGCCGTCAGATTGTCGGCCGGCGAAAGGGACGAGTTGACGACCCCGGGGTTCGCGTGGTCGTACCAGCCGTCGGAATCGTCGTAGTTGATGACGATCGCCGTATTCCTCCAGTCCGGTGTGCTCATGATCTCGTTGATCGTGTGGGCCACGAATTCCTGCTCGTCGGCGGGGTCGGAATAGGCGGCGTGGCCGTCCTGGTAGCCGGCGGCCTTGAGGAAGCTGACCGCGGGCAGAGCCGATGGCGGCAGCTCATGTATGGAAATAGCCTTCACCAACTGGTCGAAATCGCTCATGTCGTAATTGTGGTTCGGCGTATTGAATTGCGGCACACCCCCGACATAGGACTGCGTGTCGGTCCCGATCGTCGCCAGGCCGGCAAGGGTGTCCTGACCTTTGCTGTTGGTGGGCACGGTCAGGTGGTGCGGATTGGCCGTCGAAGCGTAGTACTGAAACGGCTCGTGGTGGGGGATGTAATCGTCCTTGTAGCCGTACTGCCCCGCGCCTTCGAGGGCCGCGCCGACCGGCGAGACCGCATCGCAGATGCCCTGGTTGCTCGAGTGTGGAACCGAATTCTGGAAGCCGGCATTCTTGAACTCGTCCGGGGTGAACGTGCTCGTCGGCTGGCCGCCGTTGCCGGTGGCTTCCAGGGCAGCCTGGTAGGAGGTGGTCGGCCGGAAGCCGCCCTCGAACCAGCCCCATGAGAGGCCGGCGGAGTTCAGCTCGTCGCCGATGTTCTTGCCCGAGAGCGCGACCGCGTCACGAGTCGAGCAGTCATCCCAGTAGGGCTGAGCATCGCCGGTCAACGCGTAGCCACCATTGCCGTTTTCCGTCAGGTCCGCATTGGGGCTGAGCGAGGTGGCGATCGACGGGTTGTTCGCCGTATGGGTCATGTCGACGTTCCCGGTGTCCCCGGAGATCAGGTTGATGGCGCCGGGAGCCGACGGACCGAAAGTGGGGCTGTAGGAATTGTCGCTCATGGCATAGTGCTGGGCGTAGTTCCACATCCCGGTCACCGTGTTTCCGTCGTAGTAGTCCATCACCGTATTTGCGTTGCAGTTGGTCCCGAACGGCGTTTTCCCTCCGCCTGTGCCGACGCTCTCGACGAACTTGTCCATCTGACCATTGTCGAAGGCTTTCTGCTCGTCGCTGTAGTTGTGGTCCTGGTCGCACGTGAGCTGCCCGCCCGCGTCGCCGGCGAGACCGATGACATTGCTGTCGAGGCGCTGGGGCAGCGACGCATTCGGGTTGGTGGTGAGCAGGTTGGAGCTGTGGCGAAGGCCAGGCGGAAACGACCGGCTCGTGGCAGGAGAAAGGCCGTCGACCGCTGGCGTATTCGGCCGTGCATGGTAGGGCTGGCCGTCGCTGTTGGCCGCCTCCGGGTAGGTCCCGAAGTAGTGGTCGAAGGAGACGTTCTCCTGGAAGATCTCGACCACGTGGCGGATCGGGGTCCTGGGACCGCCCATCAAGAGGGGGACATGGTGATGAGTCTCGTGCTCTCGATTGTTGGAAGCGAGGGAGGCCGACGCTGCAAGCGCCGAAACCGACACGAGAACGGCAAGGGCGACGGAAAGTCGTTTCATGTCTTTTGATCCTGTCGTTAGAGGGACTCGGAAAGACGAGACGGGGTCCGACTCACATTCCCGGCCAGGCTAAAACGCCAATCCCCCGTCGTGTTAATCCCCTGTTGTAGGGGTGTCTCAGTCTCGCGACGAAACTGTGAAAGACGAGATTCTCGGGCTCGCTATTGGACGATCTTCAGCTTCCGATAGCTCGTCCGTCGGGAGCCGCTGATCTCCACCGTCTCCCTGACGAGGACCTTTCTGGCGCCGGCAAGCTTGGACCTGAATTTCGCTCTTGGACTTCCCGACCTTTGCCTTGCCGGTGCCGACGGCGCTCTCCGCCTTGCCCTTGCGCTTTTTGGAAACGGGCTGAAGCTTGTATCGGCAGCCCTTCGGCTTGGCGCTCCTGAGGCACTTGATGCGGACTCCGGGATAGGAAACCCGCACCGTCCGTGTCTGGCTCGCAGAGGCCGATCCGTCGCAGTAGGCGGTCCGCCCGGTGAAGATCATGGACGTCGAGCAGCCCTCGCTGTCCGTCAAGGTCAGCGTCGCCTGATAGGTGCCGGGCTTCTGGTAGGTGTGTGTGTGAAGCTCGGGCCACCGGTCGTGGCGGTCTGCCCGTCTCCGAAATTCCACGCATAGGTCGCAACGGTGCTGTCGGCGTCGCTGGAAGCCGAGGCATCGAGGGAAAGGGGCACGCCCGGTCGGGCGCGGGGGGCGCTGAAGGTGGCTACGGGAGACTGGTCGGGAACGATTGCGATCCCCCAGGGATCGGTGCCGACCCCGAACGACGCGCCCGGAATGCCGGTCTGGATATCTATCGGAGTCACGCCGCTGGGCCCCGTTTCGGTGACATACGCGTCTCTACCGTCAGGCGTGAGCGCGATGCCGATCGCGCCAGCATGGATTTTGATCGGCGTGCCGACGACCTGGTTGTTCCGGGTGTCGAACGCGGAGACAGTGTTCGAGCCGCGATTGACGACGTAGGCGTCGCTGGCGAAGGGCGCTTGTGGCCGGGACGATCAGCGTGACGGCCAGAAGCATCAATGGAACCGGGTGACCGCGACCAACACGCCCCGCTCTTGCCAGTTGCCTGGCCACGCTGCCAACTATACCCAGGGCAAATTAGTCAGAGTTGGGCAAGGCCCCGGGTGCTCTGGGCGGGCGAATCTCGCTGTGTCGATACTGGACATGACTGTCCAGGAAACAATCAAGCTCTGGTCGTAAGCCGGGAGCGGGCTGCCGGTTGCCCGCAGCTCAACTCCTCAGCGCGTAGATCTGCCCACCGGATTCGAGCACCTTCTTGGGGGTAAGCGGGGCTGGCGGTGGGCCGGCGATCACCTGCCCCGTTTCGGGGTCGTACTCGCCGCCGTGGCAGGGGCAGTAAATGACGCCGCCTTCGTAGCCGACCGTGCAGCCGGCGTGGGTACAGATAGCGCTGAACGCCTTGAGGCTGCCGTCGGGCTCGCGGATCAGGATGTCGGCCGAGCCATCGGTGGGATCGGCGTAGGTGGCGGCCGTTTCGCGGGGGAGGCGGCCGGCCGGGCCGAGCTTCACCGCTCCAGGGGGTATCGAACCGTCGCCTGAGGCGTTGCTGCCACCCCCCGACCCGGTCCCGTGTGTCGTCAAATGGCCGCCGGCCTTTTCCGTACTGCCCAGCGCGTGGGGCGCCCGGTATGGCCCCTTGAGCAGGGCGGATATGCCGGCCACCGCGAGCGACAAGCCGGCGAACTGCACTAGCAGCGCACGGCGGGTGGAGGCGTTGGCCGCCTCTCCGGTCAACGGCTCGTCGGGCGGTCGCAAGTTGATCCGTCGCAGAGTGGCGGCGGAGGGGTGCCATTCGACGTTGTCGAGCGCGGGCTGGCCACTGGCGCCGGTCAGCACGAAGGGAAGCCAGGCGAACGAAAACACGAGGTCCGGGCCGAGGAAGTAGGGCGTCGTGTGCCAGCTGGCGGTGAGGAAGAGGACGAGATTGAGGCACATTCCGCCGAGCGCGGCGAGTTTGGTGAATAGCCCCGCGGCGGCCAGCAGCCCGATCAGGATCTCGAAGATCGCGACTGCGACCCCGGCCACCTCGGGATGGGGAATGGCGAAGATGCGGAGAAGGAAGCCGCCGGGAGTGCCGGCGGCGAAGCTGTGCAGCTGGGTGCCGATGTAGGTGGCGGCGCCAGGGTGGAGGAAGCCCGGATCGGTCAGCTTCTGGATACCTGCATAGACGAACGTGACCCCGAGAAAGAGTCGCAGGGGAAACAGGGCGAGTCCCGCGGAAAGAGGCATCGAGGGCCGCACTCGCTCAGCCTCGGCCCGATGGCTAAACGCGGCCCTAAACAAGAATGAGAGTTCTCTTATATGCCCGCGTCGTTTAGTCGGCATTAACGGGTGGAGGGGAAGCTCGGCGGGTGGACCAGTCTCGTGACAGGCGGCGACGGCGATCTCGTCGATCCGTAATCGCTCGGCGCCGTCGTCGGCTCGTCCTCGCGATCCTGGCGATCGTCGCGGCGGTTCTCGTTGTCGTCTTCGGCGGTCCGGGTTCGGGAGGCTCGGGCACGGTAGGTGGCGACCCGCCCGTGTTCGAAACGACGCCCGAAGCCCGATCCTCGGCCACTCCCCTGCCCGCCCCGGTCTCCGGCGAGTCGGTGGTCCCGATGCGCCGCGGGCCGCTGATCCTCGGCGGCCTCGATGCCACGAGCGCCTCGGTCAGCGGCGTCTTCCAGCTCGACGCCGGCAGCGGAGGAGTCGAGGAAGTCGGGGCACTGACCGGGCCCCTGCACGACGCGGCAGCCGTAGTGCTCGCCGACCGGGTTCTCGTCTTCGGCGGCGGAACCGCGACCAGCACCGACACCGTCCAGTCCCTGCAGGCGACCGGTGGCGCGGTCGCCCCCGGCACCGTCGCGCAGCGGGTCGGTCAGCTGCCCACGGTGCGCTCCGATCTCAGCGCCGTCACGATCGGCGATCGCGCGTACGTGCTCGGCGGCTACGATGGCAGCGAACCGGTCGACTCGGTCCTGGAGACCACCGACGGCAGCGCCTTCACCCGGGTCGCGACCCTTCCCACCCC
This sequence comes from uncultured Solirubrobacterales bacterium, assembly GCA_963737575.1. GTDB lineage: Bacteria > Actinomycetota > Thermoleophilia > Solirubrobacterales > 70-9 > VRUE01. The sequence continues at coordinate 153,724 of CAVTTJ010000009.1, read as the reverse complement.
GGCGCGTTACATGGCGGTGGCGACGCTTGCGGGAGTGATCTACGCCTTCGGCGGTGAGTCCGCAAACGGCGAAGCGAGCGACGCGATCCAGGCGATCGACCCGAAAGCCGAAACCGCTCGCGTCGTCGGCCACCTGCCCGAACCCTTCTCCCACGCCGCGGCGTTCAACCTCGGCGGCCAGGTCTACATCGCGGGCGGGGAAGCCGGTGGCGCGCCAAGCGACGCGATCTGGCGGTTCGACCCGGGGAGCGGCAGGGTCGCGCCGGCGGGCATGCTGCCAATCGCCGCTTCCGGCGCTGGTGCCGCTACGGTCGACTCGACCGAGTACCTGATCGGCGGGACCGGTATCGGCGAACGGCCATTGCCGACGGTGCTCAAAGTCAGTCTTCGCCACAGGAAGCTCGAATCACCAGCGAAGCCGACGAATGGCCAACCCTTCCCCGCGGCCAGCCCCTCCCGTCCCTTCTCCGGCCGCCTGATGATCGCCGACCGCGGCAACAATCGCCTGATCGTCGTCAATTCCGAGAAGAAGTTGCTCTGGAGGTTCCCGTCGCCCACCCATCCGCCGCCGCCAGGCGGCTTTTACTTTCCCGACGACGCCTTCTTCACTCACGGCGGCACCGGCATCATCTCCAACGAGGAGCAGAACGAGCGCATCGTCCAACTCGCCTTCCCGTCCGGAAAGCTGCTCTGGTCCTACGGCCATCCGGGCGTGACCGGATCCGAACCGGGATACCTCCACGAGCCCGACGATGCCTACCTGCTTAAGAACGGGACGGTCACGGTGGCCGATGCACAGAACTGCCGCGTGCTGCTGATTTCCCCCGCGAAGAAGATCCTCAACGACTTTGGCAGCCCGGCGGCCTGCGAACACGATCCGCCACGCGCCCTGGGCTCCCCGAACGGCGACACACCGCTCAAGGACGGCAACCTCCTCGTCTCGGAGGTAAACGGTTCCTACATCGACGAGATCACCCCGGCCGGGAAGCTCGTTTGGTCCCTGCAGCTCCCGATCGAATACCCATCCGACCCGCAGCAACTCGGTCCCGACCGCTACCTGGTCGCCGACTACACGCGTCCCGGCGGGATCTATGAATTCAACCGCGCCGGAAAGATCTTCTGGTCGTATCACCCGTCCGCCGGCCCGCGGATGCTGAACCATCCGAGCCTCGCCGAGAGGCTGCCGAACGGCCTGATCGCGGTCAACGACGACTACAGGGCCCGGATCGTGATCATCAACCCCCGGACGCGACGGATCGTCTGGCAGTACGGTCGCACCGGCGAACCCGGCACCGGTCGAGACCAGCTCCGCATACCGGACGGCTTCGACCTCCTGGCACCGGGGGGAGGCACCCCGACCCATCCCTTCACGGGCTGAGACCGCCGCCCTCTCACCGAGGGAACGATCGCCGGAATCTCCTTCGTCCCGGCGTCCACTGAGGCAGCGTCAGTCGCGCGCACTCGGTCGCGCCGAAAATGGGCGGGCTGGACTCGAACCAGCGACCGACGGGATTGTGAGTCCGCCCAGACGTTTGCGGCTGTTTGCTCCTGTTCGGACTTTCCCCGCCAATCGCCGGTTTCAGCCGATTTGGACGGCTCGACGTTTGCGGCTGTCTCCGGGTGTTCCGTTGCCCTCCCGTTGCCCTCGGGCGATGCTCAGGATTCGGCGCGGAAGGTCACTCCGTCGAGGTTCAAGAAGTCGCCGCCTGTGAACCCCTCGACCCGTCCGTCACCGAAGATCGCCAGCGAGAACACCCCTTCCGGGCAGGGGGCACCGGCGCAGGTCGCCGCGACTTCGATCTTCTTTCCTGCGGCGGCAGGCCGGAAGCCGGGAGGAAGCTGGAATATGGGGCCGCTCCCTCCGGCCTTGACCGATCCTTTCAGGTGAACGATCCCCTCGTGGTCCTTGAAGAAGGCGGCATTTTCGTGTTCAGGGCTGCCGAGGTTTTCCCAGCCGGTCTGGAAGGCCGGCTCGCCCGGGGCGCCCACCTCGTGCCACGCTTCAGGAGGAGCAAGCGAATTGGCGACGCTCGCCGAGCTGGCGGATTTCGCCGAGCTGGCGGAGGGGACCGTGCCGAGCGTCGAGGCGTCGATCTGCGTCCCGGTCAGCGTCCCCTTCTTGACCTTGGCGGCGGTGACCGCTTCCTTCTTGATTTTCGCCGTGGTGACCGAGTTCTTCTTCAGTTGCTTGGTCCCGACCGAGTTCTTGCCGAGCTGGGATGCCGCGAAGGCGCTTGCACCCCCGATAGCGATGAACAGGGCGAGCGTGGCGACGACGTTCGCGTAGGTCAGCCTCGGTCGCATCTGGGCCTCCGTTGGTTCGTGGCTTTCGGCCTCGCCCCCCCAACGGGTTATGGCCCAGATCAACGCTAGCCCCGAATGCGGGACGGGTCAAGCGCGACCGACGGCAATGCGGTGCCGTTCCCGGAGGGAGCGGCGACCGCCTCGTCGAAGAGGTCGGCGTCACCGACCCCGTCGTCGATCAGATGGACGTAGGTCCGCAGGGTGAAGCTCGGGTCGGCGTGGCCGAGCCACTCGGCGACCTGCTTCACGTGCGCCCGGCGTCGAAGAGCAGCGACGCGCAGGTGTGGCGGAAGGTGTGGAACGTTACCGTCGAGCGGGTCCGGCGCTTGCCGTTCCTGGCGACGACCTCGACCCCGAGACCGACGGCGATCGCGGCAGGCTCTAAGACGCGCTGATGCAGGTTCGACGGCGATAACTCAGTCCCGATCTTCGCCGCGAAGACCGGCGCCTTCGGACCCCCGTAGGAGTCGCGCCGATGGCCGAGCAGCCGCACCGCCATCCCCGGCGAGAGCGGAACGTCGCGCGATCCCGCGCCGCTCTTCAACTTGCGGCGCTCGCCACGGTAGAACTGCTCGCGGACCTTGACGTGCGGGCGCTCACCGAGGTCGACGTTCGCCCAGGTCAGGCCGACGGCCTCGCTGATCCGCAGGCCCATATGCGTCAGGAACTCGAAAAAGAGCCGCCAGCGCTCGGGGATCGCGGCGAGGAGCAGCTTCAACTCTTCGCGGGCCAGCGCCTTCGCTCGATCGTCTTTCGGTTCGTCGCCGTTCGCGGTCGGGATGCGGACCACCGCGACCGGGTTCGACGGGCGCAGGCCATGATCGACCGCGGTCGCGAACATCGCCGAGAGCGCCGCCCTCGTCTTCTTGATCTGCGAGGTCGAGCGCCCGCTCCGGCGCATCTGACCGAACAGGTCGCGGACGTCGCCCGGCTCGACATCGGCCAGCCGCCAGGTCCGCCAGCGCGGAGGGCGTGCGCCTTGATCGGGCCGCCGGTACTCGGGCCGGGTCGTGTCCGACAACCCGCGCGCCGGCCGTCCCGCGTATGACTCGATCCAGTCGCCGAAGGAGTCCTCGAAGCCGATCCGCGACGTCGGGCGCCTGTCCCCGGCCTGGCGCAGTCCCTTCGCCTCGCGCGCCTCGGCGAGGGTCCGCTGAAACGACCCGTGCTGTTTCCCGCGATGGCGCCAGACGACGACGTAGCGGTTCCCGCGCTTGTAAGATGCCAGCCTTGACTGGCGCTACACGGAAGCGTTGCCCTATCAGTTGCCCTCTGCGCCGAAACGCCGCCCCGGAAGGCGGCGCATTTGGCTTTCTAGAGCGATGGGGCGGGCTGGACTCGAACCAGCGACCGACGGATTATGAGTCCGCTGCTCTGACCAACTGAGCTACCGCCCCTCGAGGCGAGCGTAGCGATTGCGAGGGGCACCTGGAGGCGAGCGATAGGCTGCCGGCCGATGGAGCTGCCGGAGAGCGCCAGGAAGCTGATCGAGGAGGGTGCGCTGGGCCACCTCGTCACCATCAATGAGGACGGCTCCCCCCAGGTCACGTGCGTCTGGGTCGCCGTCGAGGGCGATGATCTTGTCACCGCGCACCTCAAATCCGACCAGCGCAAGATCGAGAATGTCCGCCGCGACCAGCGGGTGACTGTCTCCTTCGAGGGGTCCGAGATTCAGCCGCCGGGCCTCAAGCAATACCTGATCGTTCACGGCCGCGCCTCGCTTGAGGAGGGCGGCGCCCCGGAGCTGCTGCAGCAGCTCGCGCACGTCTATCTCGGTCCCGAGGTGAAGTTCCCGCCGATGCCCGACCCACCGCCCGGAGTCCGGATGCGGATTGCCATCGAGCGGATCGGCGGCATCGGTCCCTGGGCCTAGTTCCGCCCGAATCCGCGCGGCGCGGAAGCGCCGGAGAAGGGAAAGATCCCCGGCCCCAGCCGCCCCTGATACCGGGGCGCTCCTCAGGGGAAGGCATGCGCCTCACCGGCGGGGTGAGGCGAGACTTTTGGGTCCGGCGAATCTCGCGATCAGGCGCTGAACAACTGGGCGAGGGAGCGGCCGACGTCGGGCGGCTCCTCCTTGCCCTCCGCCGCGGCCGCGGCGCCGTCGGACAGGGCCTTGGCCGCGTCCGCGATCTGGTGCGAGCGGCCGCCGCGGATCACGCCGGTTTTCTTCGCTTCGGCGAGGTCCGATTCCATCAGCCCGGCGAGCTCGGCGAGTCGCCGGAGGCCGACGGCGCCTGCCGTTCCGCGCAGAGCGTGAGCTTCGGCGCGGAGGGTCTCGAAGTCTTCGGTCTCGGTCGCCAGCCCGGCGGAGATCACGTCGCAGCGCCGTTTCGCCTCCTCGGCGAAGGATTTCAGGAGCTCGGGATCGGGGCTGGTCGTCTCGCTCATTCTCCGGCGACCTTTTCAACTTCCCTGGTCATCAGGTCGACACCGAAGGCGCCCTCGACCTCGCCGGAGATGATCCCCTCGCGGTCGATGATGAACAGCCACGGCTCGCTCGGCAGGTGATATCTCCGCACCTGCGGGCGCGGGTGCTTGTTCGGGTCGTTGTCGTTGTAGATCTCCATGTGGATGAAATTGACCCTGTCGCCCCACGTCTCTTTGACCTGCTCAGCGACGTCGACGACCGGTCCGCATACCCGACTCTGGCAGAACTGGGGGGTCGCAAACAAGAGGGCTATCGGTTCCTTGCCCACAACGTCCGCGAAGTCGACCTTGTTCTGGGTGTCCGGAGGGATGCGGGTCGTGACCTTCGAGAGGTCGCCGTTGTAGTCCTCGGCGGTTGGCGTGTGGATCACGGGAGCCGGTTCGCCGACCCGCGGGATCTGGCTGAATTCGCCGACGACCGCGCTCGGGAGGATCGCCCCGGTGAACTTGCCGTCGGCTTCTTTGACCACGGCTGCGATCCGCCACTCGCCGTTGCTCGGGAAATCGAGGTTTGTGCTGTAGACGACCGTGGCGGCGTTTTCGTCGTCGGCGGTCGTCTGCGCCCGGAAGGCCGGCTGCGTCTCCAGCGATTCCACCTTGGCCGGGAAAGGCCCGATCGCCGGAGCTTCGAGAGCTTCGTGGCGGGCTCGCGCGATCGCCCCTTTGCGCCGCTTGTTCGCTTCGGCGGCCGGGCCTTCGGGCCTTTTCGGCGGCGGTGCCTTCGAGATGTAGAGCGCGACGGTGGCGTCGGGGATCTGGCTGCGATCGTTGTGGAAGACGCCGAACGGGTAGCGGTTCTGGCCCTTGTAGAAGGCCATCGCCGCGGGTGAGATGACTACTTCTGCCGGGCCGGAGGTCCCGTTGACCACTTCGAGCAGGGATCTGCCGTCGGGGCTTGGGAACTCGCTCTTCGGCGGGGCCGGGCGGTTTTCGACCGATCCCCCTCCGGTCGAGGAGGAATTGGAGCTGCCGCAGGCGTCGAGCAGCGCGCCGGCGGCAAGCGCGCAGGCAAGGACGGACGTGACACGGCCAAGGCTTCGGAGGGGCATCGGGGCAGGCATGTTATTGAGCGATAACACGCCTGAGGCCGGCCGCGCTGCGCCATCTGCCTGCGTATAGGGTGCGCCCAACCGAAATCGAGCGCGAGGAGAGCGTCTTGGCGGAGCGAGCGGCAGTGATCACGGGGGCCTCGAGCGGGATCGGGCTGGCGATCGCCCGCGTCCTCGGCGAGCAGGGATATGCCCTGACGGTGTCGGCGCGGCGTCCGGAGAAGCTCGAGGCGGCCGCCTCGAGCCTCCGCTCCGAGGGGCTCGAGGTCCAGAGCGTCGCCGCCAACATGGCGGACGAGGACGACGTGGTCGGCGTCTTCGCCAAGCACACGGAGGCCTACGGGCGCCTCGACGTTCTGGTCAACAATGCCGGGGTCGGGATCGGGGCGCCGATGGAGGAGATCCAGACGAAATACCTCGACATGCAGCTCGGGGTCAACCTGCGGGCGCTGATCATCGGCACCCGCGAGGGCCTGCCGATGCTGCGCAAGGCGGGAGCCGAGCACGGCAAGGCGCTGATCGTCAACACCGCCTCGATAGCAGGCAAAGGCGGTCAGGCGTGGCTCTCGATCTACGCCGCGACGAAGGCCGCGGTGATCAACTTCACGCAGTCGACCCATCGCGAGTTCGGCGGCGAGGGGATCCAGTGCACGGCGCTGGCGCCGGGCTTCGTAGACACTCCGATGACCGAGTTCGCCAAGGGCCAGGTGCCGGGCGAGGACATGATCCGGCCCGAGGACATCGCCGAGGGGGTCCGCTTCCTGCTGCGAACATCGCCCAACTGCCATGTCCCCGAGATCGTCTTCACCCGACCCAGCGAGGGGCTCGACACCCCGTAGGCGCTACCTGGTCGCCGCCTTCGGCGACCCGGGTCACGTCTTCCCCGCGATCGCGCTCGGCCGGGCCCTGGCCGAGCGCGGCGCCGAGGTCACGGTCGAGACCTGGGAGGAGCGGCGGGCGGCGGTCGAGGGCGCCGGCCTCGGCTTTGCCGCGGCCGAGGAATACCGGATGTTTCCACCGCCCGACCCCGACTCCACCGACGGCGCGCACGCGGCCGAGGCCGCACGGGCGCTGGTGCCGCTGCTCGATGAGATGCGGCCCGACGTCGTCGTCAGCGACATCCTCACCCTCGCCCCCGCGCTCGCCGCCGAGGTCGCGGGGATTCCGCGGGCGACTCTGATCCCCCACCTCTACCCGGCTGTCGAGCCGGGCCAGCCGTTCTTCGCGATCGGCCTGCGGCCGCCCAGGACGCCTGTCGGCCGTTGGGCCTGGCGGGAGGGCCGGCGGCTGCTCGACATCGGCCTCGAGAACGGCAGGCGCGACCTAAACCGGCAGCGCGAGCGGCTCGGGTTGGCGCCGATCGAGCGCTTCCACGGCGGGATCAGCACCGAGCTCGCGCTGGTCGGGACCTTCCCCCAGCTCGAGTACCCGCGGCGCTGGCCGGACGGAGTCGAGGTAACCGGCCCGATGACTTTCGAGATCCCACATCCCGAGATCGAGCTGCCGCCGGGGGATGAGCCGCTCGTCCTCGTCGCGCCCAGCACAGCCCACGACTCCGGCAACCGGTTGGTCCGGACGGCGCTGGCAGCGCTCGCGGAGGAGCCGGTCCGGGTCGTCGCAACGACCAACCGGGTGCGTCCGCTGCGCCCGATCGAGGACCCCGCCAATGCGGTCCTCGTCGACTGGCTCAGCTACAGCCAGCTGATGCCGGCCGCCTCGCTGGTCATCTCCCACGGCGGCCACGGCACCGTCGCCCGCGCCCTCGGCTCCGGTACCCCGCTGCTGGTCTGCCCGTTCATCGGCGACATGAGCGAGACGGCGATGCGGGTGTCCTGGGCGAGGGTCGGCCTCTCGCTGCCGTGGCGTCTGTGCCGCCCGGCGCCGCTGCGCTGGGCGGCGCGGCGGATCCTCTCCGACCCGTCCTTCGCCGCCCGCGCCGCCGAGCTCTCCGCCTGGAGCCGCGCCCACGATGGCGCAGGGCGCGGGGCCGAGCTCGTCGAGGAGCTCGCCCGCTCACAGGCGGCCATCTAGTGGCCGCCACGAAGCTCCGGGGGTGGGACTCGAACCCACAACCCCTCGGTTAACAGCCGAGTGCTCTGCCGATTGAGCTACCCCGGAAAGGCCCGGAGAATTTACCGGTTAGCTCTCCACCCGCTCGGCCCGGGCGATCTGCTCGACGAGGGCCGCCCTCTCTCGGCTGAGCTCGGCCCGGCGCTCGGGGTTCTCGCCCTCGCCGGCGGCGGCGATCTCGGCCTCGAGCCGGCCCTGCTCGAGCAGCATGTAGTTGAGCTCCATCGCCTCCCGCGATGCGGGCTCGTCGTTGGCGACGATCACGAGCTCGGCGATCAGGCCGGCGAGCTCGGCATCCTCGCGGGGCAGGTTCGATGCGGGGTCGTCGATGTTCTCGGCGAGCCAGGCGGCGGCGCGGGCGCCTAGCTTCGAGAGGTGGTCCTCGCCGAGCCTCGAGAGGTACCCCCTCCCCTCCTCCGGCAGGGCGATGCACATCGCCAGAAGCGCCCGCTCGCGGCGCTCGCGCGAGGTCAGCTCGCCCCTGGGGCGCGCCGGGGGGGCGGCCCGCGGGTCGGGAGCCTCGGTCCCGCCGGCGAGTGGCTGAGCGGCCGTCAGCCGCCCCATCACCAGCGCCGGCTCGAGTTCGAGGCGCTCGGCGACGAGCCGCACCAGGTCATTGCGGCTGGCCCCCTCCCCCATCGCCGCGAGGATCGGCGCCAGTTCGGTAAGTGCCCTGTCGCGCTCGGCCGGCGAGGCCATGTCGGTCCCTTCGAGGACGAGGCCGACCTGGAAGGCGGGCAGCTCGATCGCCGTTTCGAGTAAGCAGCGGAAGCGCTCGGCGCCGCCGTCCGCGGCGACCATCTCGGCCGGGTCCTCCCCAGCCGGCATCGCCGCGACCCGCAGCCGCATCCGCCGGTCGGCGGCGACCTGCTGGGTCCGGAGCATCGCCTCCTGGCCGGCCGAGTCGGCGTCGAGGGCGAGGACGACCTCCTCGACCATCCCCGAGAGCCCCGCAACCTGCTTCGTCGTGATCGCGGTCCCCATCACCCCCACCGCCTCCTCGACGCCGGCCTGGTGGAGGGCGAGCACGTCGGTGTATCCCTCGACCACCACGGCGCGCCCCGCCTTCGCGATCGGCCCCTTGGCGAGGTCGATCCCGTAGAGCATGTCGCTCTTGTGGAAGAACTCGGTCTCGGCCGTGTTGACGTACTTGGCGCCCTGGTCGGTTCGCATCGCCCGCCCGCCGAACCCGAGGGCACGGCCGCGGCGATCGCGGATCGGGAACATGATCCGGGCCCGGAAGCGGTCGTACTCGCCCCCTCCCCGTCCCCTCTGGGCGAGGCCGACGGCACGCAGCTGGGCGACGCTGAACCCCGCCCTCTGACCGCGGACCAGGACCGTGTCCCAGGCGCTCGGCGCGTAACCGACCGCGAATCGGCGCAGGATGTCCTCCTCCAGTCCGCGCTCGGCCAGGTAGGCGCGCGCCCTGCCGGCCTCCTCGGAGTCCCAGAGATAGCTGGCATAGAAGGCGGCGGTGCGGTCGAGCAGCTCGCCGAGCTGGCGCCGTTGCTGGCGCCGGGCCTCGGCCTGAGGGTCCTCGCGCTCGCGCTCGAGCTCGACCCCATAGCGGTCGGCCAGCAGCTCGACCGCCTCGGCGAATCCCAGCCCCTCCTTCTCCTGGACGAACTTGATCGTGTCGCCGCCGACGCCGCAGCCGAAGCAGTGGTAGAGCTTCTCCTGGGGGTCGACCGAGAACGAGGGAGTGCGCTCCTCGTGGAAAGGACAGAGGCCGACCCAGCGCGCTCCCTGGCGGCGCAGGTCGGTGTGGGCCGAGACGACCTCGACGATGTCGGCGGCCTGCTTGACGCGCTCGAGGCTGTCGGGGGAGATCAGCGCCATCAGAACCTGGCGGCCTCCGGCACGGTCAGCTCGGTGAAGCGGGCGATGCAGTAGCGGTCGGTCATCCCGGCGATGTAGTCGGCGACGCGCTGGCAGTCGCTCGCCCCGGCCTCGCCTTCGGGGACCTCATCGGGGTGCTCCATGTAGTGATCGAACAGGCCGCGCAGCGTGCGATGGGCGCGCTCATGCTCGCGCCGTGCCGAAGCGCCGAGGTAGACCTCGTCGAACATGAACTTCCGTAGCCGCAGCATCGCTCCGCCGACCTCCTCGCTCTGGGCGATGTCGCCGGCCTCGGCCGAGCGCTCGACGATGTCGCGGACGAGGGTGTCGATCCGCGCCGAGCCGGTCGGGCCGAGCAGCTCGATCTCGGCCGCCGGCAGGTCCTCGTCGCGCAGGATCCCCGCCCGCAGGGCGTCGTCGATGTCATGGTTGATGTAGGCGACGCGGTCGACGAGCTTGACGATCCGGCCCTCCTGGGTCGCCGGTCGGTCGGAGCCGGTGTGGTTGAGGATCCCGTCACGGACCTGTTCGGTCAGGTTGAGGCCGTGGCCGTCGCGCTCGAGGACGTCGACGACCCGCAATGAGTGGACGTTGTGCTTGAACCCGGAGTCGCAGCGCTCGCGCAGCGCCGCGTCGAGCGCGCTCTCGCCGGTGTGGCCGAAGGGTGGGTGACCGAGGTCGTGACCGAGGCCGATCGCCTCGGTCAGGTCCTCGTTGAGGCCGACCGCGCGGGCGACAGTGCGGGCGATCCCGCAGGCCTCGAGCGTGTGGGTGAGCCGGGTCCGATAGTGGTCGCCCTCGGGGGCGATGAAGACCTGCGTCTTGTGCTTGAGCCGGCGGAAGGCCTTGGAGTGGACGATCCGGTCGCGATCGCGCTGGAACGGCGTTCGCAGCGGGCTGTCGGGCTCCTCGACCCGGCGCTGAGCGGGATAGGACGGGGTCCCCGCCTCGGAGAGGAACTCGGCCTCCCAGGCCCTGACCCGATCCTCGAGAGTCGCCGTCGCCTCCATCACAACTGTTCGCGCTTCGCTTGCTGCGCGAGATGACAGATATGGACGCTTGCTCGCTCCGCGCTCACGGGTCCGATCCTATGGCCCTCAGGCAGCGGGCCGGAGCTGCACATGCGCGTGATGCTCGAGAGTCTCGGTTATCGCCCGCTCGGTTTGGCGCAGCGCCGCCGGGTCGGCAGGCGGAGCCTCGGCCAGCGGCCGGGAGATCGCCTCGACCATGAACCGGTGCCCCTCCTCGGAGATCGCGAAGGATCCCGCCTCGCAGCCCGAGCAGACGACGCCGCCGGCGGCGCCCGAGAAGCCGGTCAGGTGTTCGGCCTCGCCGCAGCGCGCACAGGAGGCGAGCTCGGGGGCGAAGCCGGCCGCGAGCGCCAACTTCAGCCGGAACGAGAGCGCCGGCTCCAGGCCCTCCCCCCGCTCCCCGGCGGGATCGTCGAGCAGCGCCAGGTAGCGGCAGAGAAGGTTGTAGGCGGGCGGGTTCGGCTCGGCCGAGTCGAGCAGGCGGAGGACGGCGTCGCAGGCGCGGGCAGCGGCGGTCAGCGCCGGGCCCGAGGAACGCAGCCGCGGGTAGCCGTCGACGGTCGAGACGCCGGTCACGGTCAGCAGCTCGCCGCGGCCTTCGTGGAGGAGGAGATCGAGGCGGAAGAACGGCTCCAGCCGGCCGCCGAAGCGCGAGCGGGGCCGGCGGGCGCCCTTTGCGATCGCCCCGATCCGGCCGTAGCGCGCCGAGTAGAGGTGGAGGATTCGGTCGGCCTCGGCGTAGCGGATGCTGCGCAGGACGACCGCCTCCGTCTTCAGTGTCTTTCCAGGCATGACCGACCTACGTTGAACGACGCGCCGGACGCTTGGGGCGGCGAGGGCGGCGGCGGAGGCGGGCCTGGCAGCCGGGGCAATAGTAGGTCGAGCGGCCGCCGACGACGATCCGGACGATCGTGCCGTCGCAGCGTGGGCACTCCTCCCCCTCGCGGGTGTGGACGAGGAACTCCTCCTGCATCGACCCCCGCTCGCCGCGTCCGTCGCGGAAGTCGTCGATCGAAGCGCCGCCGCCCTCGATTCCCGCTTCGAGCGCGGCGACGATGCCCGCGTGCAGGGCCCGGTGGTGCTCGGGCTTCATCGACCCCGCCGGCGATAGCGGGTGCAGCCGCGCCCTGAACAGCGCCTCGTCGGCGTAGATGTTGCCGACCCCCGCGACCCTCGACTGGTCGAGGAGGAACGACTTGAGCGGCGCCGTGCGGCCGGCGGCGAGCTCGCCGAGCACCTCCGGCGTGAAGCCCTCGGAGAGCGGCTCGACCCCGAGGCGCTCGAAGCGGGCCTCGAGCTCGGAGTTCTCGATCAGGAAGGCCTCGCCGAACCGGCGCGGGTCGGTGAACCAGAGCTCGCGGCCGTCGTCGAGGACGAAGCGGGCGCGCAGATATCGCTCCTCCGCGCTTCGCTCCCCCTCGTACAGCCGCATTCCCTCGGAGGGGTCGAGCGTGCTTGAGCCGTCGACGAGGACGAGGTTCCCGGTCATTCGCAGATGCATGACCAGCGTCCTCGCTCCGTCGAGCGCCAGCAGCAGGTACTTGCCCCGACGGCCGAGGCCCTGGACCGTCCGTCCCGATACAGCCTCGCCGAGCTCAGCGGGGGGAACCGGCCGCGACCAGCGCTCGTCATCGACCTCGAGCCGCTCGATCCGGTGCCCTTCGATCTCGGGCTCGAGCTGACGGGCCACGGTCTCGACCTCGGGGAGCTCGGGCATCCCCCGGTTCTACCCCATCGATGTCGCAGTTTCCTCCCAAGGGTGGCGGGAAGTGCGACATCCGGGAGGGGGTCAGGGGTCGGTGGCGCGGGGGTGGGCGCGGAAGTAGACGTCCTTCAGCTGCTCGCCGGAGAGGTGGGTGTACATCTGGGTCGTCGCGATGTCCGCGTGCCCGAGCATCTCCTGCACGGCGCGCAGGTCGCAGCCGCCGGCCAGCAGGTGGGTGGCGAAGCTGTGGCGCAGGGTGTGGGGGCTCATCTGACCGCTGAGGCCGACCTCGCGGGCGTGGCGCTGGACGATTTTGTAGAGCCCCTGGCGGGTGAGCGGGCCGCCACGGAAGTTGAGGAAGAGCTTCGCCTCGTGGCGGTCGCCGACGAGCTTCGGCCGCCCACCCCGGAGGTAGCCGGATATCGCGGCGATCGCCTGGCGACCGAGAGGTACCAAACGCTCCTTCGAGCCCTTTCCGCGCGCACGCAGGAAGCCCTCGTGGAGGTCGACGTCTGCGACGTCCAGCCCGATCGTCTCCGAGGCGCGGAGCCCGCATGCGTACATCACCTCGAGCAGGGCGCGGTCGCGGAGCGTCGTCGGCTCGTCTCCGCGCGGCGCCGCCAGCAGCTTCTGAACCTCGGCGTAGTTGAGTACGTGCGGCAGCTTCCTGGCTCGGCGCGGCGCGCTCAGCGCCACCGTCGGGTCGTCGGCGATCAGCTCGTCGCGGCGCAGGTGCTTGTAGAAGGAGCGCAGGCAGGCCGACTTGCGGTGGATCGTCGAGGCCGAGCATGCGGGGCGCCCGTTTCCGGTCGCGAGGTCGGCGAGGAAGTCCGAGATCTCGATCGGCCTGATCGTCAGCGCGTCGATCCCCCGGACGGCGAGGAACTCGCCGAACTGGTGGAGGTCGGTGCCGTAAGCGCTCAGCGTGTTGCGCGAGAGGCCGCGCTCCAGCTCCAGGTAGGAGAGGAAGTCGAGGACGAGGCTCTCGAAACGGGAGTCGATCGCCGCCTTCTCGCCGGCGGGATGCTCGTGCAGGGCTGTTGCCATGGGTGCTCGTTCTGGCGCACGGCGTTCATCCCTTGCCGCGCAAGGCGCCGCCCGCGGCGAGCGCCGCAGCGAAGAACAACGGGTCCTCTTCGATCCCGCGCCCCATCGTCTTCGCCGGGAGCCCGCTGGCGGCATAGCCGGCGAGGTCGACAGGCTCCTCGCGCAGGCGGTGACGCCAGCCGCAGGCCTCGGCGAGGACCGCGATCGGAACCGCCTCGCCGGCGGGCACCGGCACCACCACCGCGCCGAGCAGGAGCTGCATCACGGTCAGCGTGTGGTGGCTGACTCCGCGATGGCGGCTGCGCTCGTCGGCGCTCGAGAGGCGGGGCGAGAGCAGGGTCGGCATGCCCAGGGCAAGAGCCGCGTGGGCGCTGTCGAGCGCCGCGATCCCGCCGTGGCCGAGGCGGGTCTCCGAGCCGATGATTCCCGGCCCGGGCCCGGCGAGGACGGCGTCCCAGCCGAAGCGGTTGGCGGCGGCGTCGAGGGCGCCGGCCACCGAGATCGCCTCCCCCCGCCCGCCGTAGGCGGGGGCGGCGGTGATGTGGTCGCAGAGCAGTTCGCACTCGAGCAGCTGGGCAACATCGCGGCCGAAGGCCCCCGGCAGCGCGCCGCCGCCGGTCTGCACGTACCCGAGCCTGAGCCCCGGTGAGGCCTCGTTCGCGGCCCAGGCGGCCGGCGCCAGGTGACCGTGCAAGGGCAGTACCAGGACCGGTGTTGAGGCCTCTGCCCCGGCCGCTTCGAGCGGCCGCTCGACAGGGTCGACCGGGTGCTGGAGCGAGCTGTAGTTCAGCTTCATCACATGCTCATCGCCCTCACCCCCACCCCCTAGGCCGCGGGTCAGGTTGACGTGGACGACGTCGAGCCCACCGGAGCCGAGGCCGAGGTCGAGGGCCGCGGTGTTGACGACGACCTCGTCGCCCTCGCGCATCTCCCCCAGAAGGCCGGTGTCTGCCCAGGCCGCCCGCCTCCTGCCGTCGACCTCGACCGTGAGCGGGTCCTCGTCGAGGATGACGCCCTGGCGCAGCTTCAGGCGCCCGCTCACGCTGGAGCCGCGGCGGCCTCGACGAGGATTCCCTCGCAGACCTCGAGCATCTTGTCGAGGTGGCGCGCGGCGACGCACTCTTCCGGGGTGTGCGGGCCCTCGGTGCCGTTGGCGAGCAGGACGCAGTCGACCCCGTTGGCGATCAGCGCGTTGACGTCGCTGCCGCCGCCGGTCGCGGTCCGGACCGGGTCGAGGCCGGCCCGGTGCATTCCCGCCTCGGCGAGCGCCAGCGAGCGCGAGTCGGTGGGCAGCCGGTAGCCGCGGAAGAGCTCTTCGACCTGGACGTCGACGTCGCACTGATGCTCGCCGGCCCCCCATGCGCAGGCCTCGCTCATCTCCGCGGCGACCTCGGCGGCGCGGCCGGAGTCGATGCTTCGCGCCTCGCCGAGGACCCGGCAGCGGCCGGGGACGACATTGCTCGCGGTCCCCCCCTCGATCGTCCCGACGTTTGCGGTCGTCCCATCGTCGAGCCGGCCAAGCGGCATGCGCGTAATTGCGGCAGCGGCTGCCGCGATTGCGCTGCTGCCGTCCTCGGGGTTGATCCCGGCGTGGGCCTCGACCCCTGTGAAGTCGGCGACTATCTGCTGCTGGGTCGGGGTGCTCGTGATCACCTCTCCGACCGCGCTCGCGTGGTCGAGGATGAAGCCGCAGTCGGAGCGGAGTGCCGCCGGGTCGACCGCCTTCGCGCCGCGCAGCCCCTGCTCCTCGGCCACGGTCAGCAGAAGCTCGATCCCTACCGGCGGCGGATCGGAGGCGTGGCGGGCGGCGAGCTCGACGAACACCGCGACCGCGGCCTTGTTGTCGGCGCCGAGGATCGTCTCGCCGTGGCTGCGGAATACGCCGTCGGCCTCGACGACCTCGATCCGCCCCGGGTGCGGGACGGTGTCGATGTGGGCACAGAACATCGCCCAGCCCTCGCCTCTGCCCGGCAGCTTCGCGAGAATGTTGCCCGACCCCGCCTGCGCCGGGCCGGCGGCGTCGTCCTCGCTCACCTCGAGGCCCATCGCCCGCAGCTCGGCGATCAGCGAATCGGCGATCTCCCGCTCCTCGCCGGTGACGCTGCGGATCTCGCAGAGTCGTACGAACCTCTCGTGCAGCCTCTCCACGCGGGACAGGCTAATGGGCGACCGAGGAATCCTCGCGGTCGAGGTCGGCGCCTTCGGCCGGCTTCTCCCCCGCGTGGCGCGCGGCCGCCCCGACGAACTCCCGGAACAGCGGCTCGGGCCGGTTCGGCCGCGAGTTGAACTCCGGATGGAACTGCGATGCGACGAAGAACGGGTGGTCGGGCAGCTCGATCATCTCGACCAGGCGCTCGTCGGGCGAGGTGCCGCCGCAGACCAGGCCGTCGTCTTCGAGCCGGCGGCGGAGCTGGACGTTGACCTCGTAGCGGTGTCGGTGGCGCTTGTAGATGACGGCCTCGCCGAAGATCTCCCGCGCCCGGGTGCCTTCGTGGAGTTTCACCGGGTCGGCGCCGAGGCGCATCGTCCCGCCCATCTCCGAGACCTCCTTCTGCTCGGGCAGGAGGTCGACGACGGGGTACGGCGTCTCGGGGTCGAACTCGGAGGAGTTGGCCCCCTCCATCCCCGCCTTGGCGCGAGCGAACTCGACGACCGCGATCTGCATCCCGAGGCAGATCCCCAGGTAGGGGATCGAGCGCTCGCGCGCGATCCGCGCCGCCGCCACCTTGCCCTCGATGCCGCGCTCGCCGAAGCCGCCCGGGATCAGGATGCCGTCGGCCCCCTCGAGCCGCTCCGGATCGAAATCCTCGGAGTCGACGAGCTCGACGTCGACCTCGACCCCGTGGTGGATGCCGCCGTGCTCGAGCGCCTCGATCACCGACTTGTAGGCGTCTTCGAGCCCCACGTACTTGCCGACCAGTGCGATCTTGACCCGACCCTCGGCGGCGTCGGCGCGGCGCACCATCGCTTCCCACTCGGCGAGGTCCGGCGGCGGCGCCTCCATCCCGAAATGGTCGAGGACGAGGTCGTCGACGCCCTCGGCGCGGAAGACCAGCGGCACCTTGTAGATGTTGTCGACGTCGTGGGCCGAGATCACCGCGTCGACGGGAAGGCTCGCGAACAGGGCGATCTTGTTGCGGATGTCGCGGTCGAGGCGCCCCTCGGAGCGGCAGACAAGGGCGTGCGGCTGGATCCCGATCCGGCGCAGCTCGTTGACCGAGTGCTGGGTCGGCTTCGTCTTCAGTTCGCCCGCGTGGCCGACGTAGGGCACCAGCGTCAGGTGGACGAACATGCTCCGCTTCGCGCCGAGGTCGGTGTAGAGCTGGCGGATCGACTCGAGGAACGGGAGCGACTCGATGTCGCCGACCGTGCCGCCGATCTCGGTGATCACGAAGTCGACGGCCTGCGACTCGGCGACGATCAGGATCCGGTTCTTGATCTCGTCGGTGATGTGGGGGATCACCTGCACGGTGGCGCCGAGGTAGTCGCCGCGGCGCTCGCGCTTGATCACCGAGTTGTAGACGGCGCCGGCGGTGACGTTCGAGGCGCGCGAGGTGTTTTCGTCGGTGAACCGCTCGTAGTGGCCGAGGTCGAGGTCGGTCTCGGCACCGTCCTCGGTGACGAAGACCTCGCCATGCTGGAACGGGCTCATCGTCCCGGGGTCGACGTTGATGTAGGGGTCGAACTTCTGCAGCTGGACCCGGTAGCCGCGGGAGACGAGCAGGCGTCCGATCGAGGAGGCGGCGATTCCCTTGCCGAGGGCCGAGACCACTCCGCCGGTTACGAAGATGAATCTCGTATCGCCTTTGCTGCCGTTCATTCTCTGCCCAGCGAGTCTAACCAGCGCAATGGCGGAAACGATTCGACGGTTGTCGAGATCGAGCGCATCTCGCCGTAGACGGTGAGCGCGGCGAGGATGGCGAGAGCGATCAGCCGCTCGTCACCGCCCAGTGATGTCAGCAGCCAGATGCCGCCGACAGCGCCGAGGAGGCTGGAGCCGGTGTCGCCGAGCATCGCCCGCTCGCGCAGGGTGAACCAGGCTCCGACCAGGACCGGGCCGGCGAAGATCCCGAGCAGCTCGATCGGGGCGATCGTCCAGCCGCCGACGCAGATGCCCGCGCCGAGCAGCGCCAGCCCCTTCTCCGCGCGCCCCGGCCGCATGTCGAGGAGGTTGAAGGCGTTGGTGGCGAGGATCAGGAGGGCGATGTCGGCGAGGTAGCGCCACGATTCGAGTCCGCGTCCGGAGACGACGTAGGCGGCGAGGGCGAGCGCCCCGATCGCCTTTATCGCGCCGGTGGAGAGCGACCCCCCGCGAAGCGCGCGCGCGTGGCCGCGCCAGCCGCGCGGCGTGTCCGCGGCCGCGCCGCGCCCGAGGGAGTCGTCGAGGAATCCGAGGAAGGCGACGCCGAGCACGTAGGGCATCCAGTGGCGAAGCTCCGGGTCGAGGAGGTCGAGGTCGCCGCGGTCGTTGAGGAAGGCGAGCGGCGCCAGCGCGACCAGCGCCGCCGTCGCGAGGATGGCGCCGAGCGGGAAGGCGAGCGCCGCGCCCGCGGTAGTTCACGCGGGTGAGGCCGGCGTCGCGCAGCCCGCGGACGCCGGCCGGAACGACGAAGACGGCGACGGCGATCGCGACCGGGAACCCGACCCAGGTCATTTCTGGCGGGGAGCGAGCAGGTCGGGCAGGAGCTGGTCGGCAGAGCCCTTGACGCCGAAGCTCCCCTCGGCGCCGAGCAGCGCCAGCACCGTCGCCAGCTTCCCGGCGCTCTGGTCGATGTCGTCGACGCTGGCCAAGTCGTTGGCATGGAAGAAGGAGATCGAGGACGGTTCGGAGTGCGTCGCCTCGACCCCGACGGCGGCGGTCCTGGTCGCGGTGATCCCGCCCAGCAGAGCCGATTCGAACCGGGCCGCCGTCGTGCGCTGCACCGGTCCCATTTCCTGCGGCTGGTCACGGACGACGATCACGCCGTCGAGGGCACGGAAGTTGCCGCTCGCGCGGGAGAACAGGTGACCGCGAACCCGGTTCAGCAGGTTGCCGCCGAGTACCAGTTGGCGGCCGACGCCGGTCGCGAATTCGGTCTGGATGTCGGGGTCCTGGGCGACGGGGCCGAACCGCGTCCTTGCGAGGTCGCCGCTGAGCGAGGACAGGTCGACCGGCTCGCGGATGACGCCAACCGCGACCAGCCTGCCACCCGCGGGGCCGAGGGTGTCGTCGATGGCTCCCGAGATCTCACCCGGGAGGCCGCCGATCGCGACCACCCCGATCCGCCTTCTGTGCAGGTCGTTGCGGACCAGCGCCGGGTAGACCTGATCGGCGAATTCGTTCGCCTCGCCCAGTTCGACGCTCAATTCCTCCGCGTGGTTGCGCGCATCCTCGAGGTTCCCCGTCAGGCTCTGCTCGAGGTCCTTGCGGGTGTTGTTGATTGTGTCGCCGCCGAGGGCGGCGCCGATGACGACACCGATCGCGAGAGCGAGGAAGATCGCGATCAGCGAGGTCGCGTGATAGCGCGCGCTGTAGCCCATATGTCGGGGAAGGCTAGATGCCCAGCCAAATCCTGATCTTGAGCCAGATCAGTTCCGTCAGGTCGCTCAGCACCGGCGAGGAGATCACGACGATCGCCAGCAGGATCGCGAAGGCGGCCAGGAAGAGCGCCGCGGGACCAAACCCCGTTCCCGGGTTGTAGAGGCGGCTGACGCCCTTGGCGTCGACTAGCTTCTCGCCGATCCGGAGCCTCGTCAGGAAGGTCGAGGACATCCCACCCCGCTTGCGGTCGAGGAACTCGATCAGGTTGAAATGGGCGCCGACGCTGACGATCAGGTCGGCGCCCTTCTCGTAGGCCATCAGCATCGCGACGTCCTCGCTCGTCCCGGCGGCGGGGACGACGAGGTGGTCGATCCCCATATCCAGCAGCCGCTCGCGCCCGGGGGCGCGGCCGTCGGGATAGGCGTGGACGATCACCTCGGCACCGCAGCGCAGGGCGGCGTCGCCGGCCGAGTCCATGTCCCCGAGAATCAGGTCTGGCTTCAGGCCCTCCTCCAGAATCCCGTCGGCGGCACCGTCGACGGCGACGATCACCGGGCGGACGTCGCGAATGTAGGCGCGCAGCGCCTTCAGGTCGTGGCGATGACGGTCGCCACGGACGACGATCAGGACCTGGCGGTCGCGGAAGCTGGTGGCGGTCGGCGGGAACTCGATCCTGTCGGTGAGGAGGTCGGTCTCCATCCGGATGTGGGCGACAGTGTTCTCGGCGAATTCGGCGAGCGCCTCGTCGACCCGCTCGCGCTGCTCGTCGAAGCGGCGCTCGAGCTCCTCTACCTCAAGCTCATTGCCTCGCAGGACCACGTCGCCGCCGATGCTGACCGTCCCGTCGAAGACGGTGACCGTGTCGCCCTCGCCGATCGCCTCGAACGGGTCGGCCTCGGCAAAGTCGACCAGCACCACACCGGCGCGGGCGAGCATCAGCGGCCCCGCGTTGGGGTAGCGGCCGTCCGTCGACGGGGATGCGTTGAGGACCGCCCGCACCCCGGTCGCGATCAGCTCCTCCGCCGCGATCCGGTCGATGTTGAGGTGGTCGATCACGGCCACGTCGCCCGGCCGCAGGCGTTTCACCAGTTTCTTCGTGCGACGGCCGAGCCTGGCCGTTCCGCGGACCGCCCCGTTCCCGGACGCCCCGTTCCGGCGCGTCAGCAGTGCAGGGATACGGCGGCGACTGGCGATTGCCACCGAGCCAGACTACCCGCTCCGGCAAGCGGCTCAACGCCTGTGCTCAAGCGGCGGCGAGCAGCTCTCGCGCGTGGCGATCGGCGGCGTCTCCATCGCCGTCCCCGCCCCCGAGCATGCGCCGAATCTCCTCGACGACGCTCTCTCCGTCGAGATGCTGAACGGTCGCCCGCGCGGGCTCGCCGCGGTCCTTCTCGAGCCGGAAGTGGGTCGAGGCCAGCGACGCCACCTGAGGCAGGTGGGTGATGCAGATCACCTGCCTGCCCTCGGCGATGTCGCGCAGCCGCTCGCCGACCGTGCGCGCCGTGCGCCCGCCGATCCCGGCGTCGATCTCGTCGAAGACGAGCGATCCGGTCCCGGCCCCGGCGCCGAGCCCGGTCAGGGCCAGCATCACCCGCGAGAGCTCGCCCCCGGAGGCGGCATCCCGAAGCGGTGCCGCCTCGATCCCCGGGTTCGGCGCCAGCCGCAGCTCGATCGCCTCCGCCCCGTTGGAGCCGAATCCGTCCGGGTGGGGCTCGAGGACGACCTCCAGCGTCGCCCCGGCCATCGCCAGGCGGTCGAGCTCTGTCGCCACTCGCTCGCTCAGCCCACCGGCGGCTTCGGCACGGCCGCGGCTCACCTGCTTCGCGAGCTTCGCCCTCCGCCCGGTCGCCTGGGCGAGAGCTTCCTCGACCTCGGCCGAGCGGACCTCGGAGGACTCGAGGCGCTCGATCTCGGCCCGGCAGCGCTCGGCGTGAGCGAGCACCGAATCGATCTCGCCGCCGTGCTTGCGGGTGAGGCGGTCGATCTCCTCCAGACGCTCCTCGACCGCCGCAAGGCGCCCGGGGTCGGAGTCGATCCCGTCGAGGTAGGCGCGCAGCTCGCTCGCGACGTCGCTCAGCTCGACGGAGAGGGCCGCGAGCCGTGCGGCGATCGCGTCGAGCTGCGGGTCGACGCCGCCGACCGCGTCGAGCAGCGAGCCGGCGGCGGCGATCGCCCCAGCCGCCCCGGCCGTCCCGTCGCCGGTCGCGCCCTCCGCCGCCCCGGCGGCAGCCTCGCGAAGGCCCTCGGCATGGCGCAATCGCTCCCGCTCTGCGGCCAGCTGCTCGATCTCGTCGGGGTCCGGCGCGACCGCCTCGATCTCCGACAGCTCGTAGCGGAAGAGGTCGAGATCGCGCTCGCGGCTCCCGTCTCGCTCGCGCAGCGCCTCGAGCTCCGTTTGAAGACGGAGGGCCTCGCCGTGGGCGTCGCGGTATCTCTCGAGCAGCGCCATGTGCTCGAGGCCGGCGAAGCCGTCGAGCACCTCTGCCTGGGCCGAGGCGATCGTCAGCTTGCGGTGCTCATGCTGGCCGTAGAAGGCGAGCAGGCGCCCACCGAGCAGCTTCAGATCGGCGGCCGAAGCGGCGCGGCCGGCGACGAAGGCTGCGGTGCGGCCGGCGGCCGAGACCCGGCGCCCGAGCACGATCTCCTCGGCCCCGCGCGGCAATCGCGCGGAGAGCTCCGCCATCTCCGGCTCCTCCAGCAGGCCATCGGGGAGGTCGAAGGACCCCTCCACCCAGGCCTCCTCGGCGCCGGGCCGCACGATCTGGGGCCGCGCCTTTCCGCCCATAAGGAGGTCGAGCGAGTGGGCGAGAATCGTCTTGCCGGCGCCGGTCTCGCCGGTTATCGCGTTGAGGCCGGCGCCCAGCCGCAGCTCGGCCCTCTCGATCAGAAGCAGGTTCTCGATTCGCAGCTCGCGGAGCACGCTTCCTGTCTAGCACCCGCTGCGGCGGCGACTAGGCGGGAACCGGCTCCCCGGTGGGCTCCTGCTCCGCCGAGGTCTCCTGCACGAAGTTCTTCGAACGGACGAGAAAGAGGCCGCAGGCAGCGCCGACGAAGGAGAGGACCGCGGCGATCAGGATGATCTCGTTGAAGCCACTGACGAAGGCCACCGTCGAGGCGTGTGCGACTTCGGCCTGCTGGGCGGGCGGGACCACTTCCGACGCGGCTTTGGAGCCCCCGGAGGCGACCAGTTCAGAGAGGCCGCTGGGCGCGTTCGGCAGCAGCTCGCCGAGCTTGGAATCGACCTGGGACTGGAAGATCGCTCCGAGCGAGGCGACGCCGGTGGCGATCCCGACCTGGCGGAAGGTCGTATTGATCCCCGAGCCCATTCCGGATTTCTCGACCGGGACGACGGCGATCGCCGCCTGGCCGATGCCGGGATTGGTGATCCCGATGCCGACGCCCGCGACCAGGAACCCGGCGAGCAGCGCCGTCCATTCCGAGTCGGCGCTGACTCCGTGCATCAGCAACAGCCCGACCCCGACGGTCCCGAGGCCGACCCCGAGCAGGACTCGGATCGCGATTCGATGCGAGAGCGCGCCCGCGATCGGCGAGGCGATGAAGGAGAGAAACGTCAACGGCAGGAAGCGCAGGCCGGCTTCGAGGGGCGAGTAGTCGAGCACGCCCTGTATGTAGATGGTCAGGTAGAGGAACATCGCGAACATCCCGGCGGAGAGGCCGAAGGCGACCGCGGAGACTCCGTTGAAGGCGGGGTTGCGGAACAGGCCCAGGTCGAGCATCGGGTGGTTGCTGCGCGCCTCGATCGCGACGAAGGCGCACATGAGGACGACGGCCGCCCCCAGCGAGGCGACGATCTCGGTGCTGCCCCAGCCTTCGGGATTGCCCCTGATCAGGCCGAAGATCAGGAAGAAGAGGGAGAGGGAGAAGGTGATCAGCCCGGGAAAGTCAACCCGTTGCGGGTCCTGAGCGGCGACGTTCGCCAGTTTCAGCTCGGTCAGGGCGATCGCAGCGATCCCGATCGGCACGTTGACGAAGAAGATCCATTCCCATCCGAGGTGCTCGGTGATCACACCGCCGACGAGCGGGCCGATCGCGACGGCGCCGCCGATCGTCGCCCCCCAGACGCCGAAGGCCGTCGCCCTGTCTTTGCCGTGGAACTCCTGGCCGATCAGCGCCAGCGAGGTTGCGAACATCCCGGCGCCGCCGACACCCTGGAGGCCGCGTGCGAGGTTCAGCAGGGTCGGATCGCCGGCGATCCCGCAGAGGAACGAGGCGAAGGTGAAGACCCCGAAGCCGATCGTGAACACACGCCGGCGCCCCAGGCGGTCGCCGAGCGAGCCTGCGGTGAGCAGGATCGAGGCCAGCATCAGCGAGTAGGCGTCGACCACCCACTGCAGGCTGGAGAGGCTCGCATGAAGGTCGGTCCGGATGTCCGGCAGGGCGACGTTGACGACCGTGATGTCCAGCAGCAGCATGAACGTCGCGATCGAGATCAGGACGAGTGTCCACCACTTGCGCTCCATGTCTCGCAAACCCTAAAGAAATGGTCTCGTCGGCTCAGACGGCGAGGTGACCGAACTTCTCGCGGATCCGCTGGTAGAAGCTCGAGCCCGGCAGCTGCGCCAGCCTGCCGACGTCGTTGGCGAACCGGATCTCGAGCTCGTCGCCGGGCCCGAGCGTGCCGGCCTGGCCGCCGTCGACCGAGACGTCGACCGGCTCCCGGCCCTCGGCGTTGCCGACATGGAGGACGTCGTCGGGAGCGACGACCAGCGCCCGCGCGGTCAGCGAGTGGGGCGAGATGTAGCTGACGACGTAGCCCTCGACCCCCCAGGCGAGGATCGGCCCCTGGTTGGCGAGGTTGTAGCCGGTCGACCCGGCCGGGGTCGCGGCGACGAGGCCGTCGCAGCGGACGTCGCCGACGACCTCCCCCGCGATCCTGTAAGTCAGCTCGGCGACCCGGTCCCGGGGCCGGCGGATGAAGCTGATGTCGTTGAACCCGATTCGCGCCTCGCTGGATAGCTCTACCTGAAGCCCGGGCAGGTCGACCATCTCCAGCTCCCCCGCGAGCGCCCGCTCGATGCCCGGCCGCGCCTCCTCGCGCTCGACCGCGGCGAGGAACCCGACGGTCCCGAAGTTGACGCCGAAGACGGGAACGCCGGTGCGGGCGAAGTGCCGCAGCGCGTAGAGGATCGAGCCATCGCCCCCGAGGACGAGGCAGAGGTCGGCCTCGCGCGGCAGCTCCTCGACCGTCTCGAGCACGTCGGCCGCGGCGGCGTGCTTCTCGACCTCGTCGGGCGTCGCGACCAGGCGGCAGTGAGCCGCGGCCGCCGCCGCGACCGCGATCTCGACCGCGTCGGTGGTCGCCGGCGGGTGCGAGTGGGTGACCAGCGCCACGGTCCCCGCTTTGCTCACGGTTCCACCTCCAGGACCGCCGCCTCGAGGTCGGCGACCCCCTGGCCCTCTCCCCCGCACCAGACGAAGGTCTCGAGATTGCCCTTTGGGCCGGCCAGCCCCGAGGCCGCGAAGCCACGGACCGGCAGTCCCAGCTTCTGTGCGCAGCGGGCGACCGCGAGGATCGCCTCGCGCCTGTCGGCGGGATCGCGGACGACGCCCCTCCCGACCCGCTCGCGGCCGAGCTCGAACTGGGGCTTGACCATCGCCAGGACCTCGCCGCCGGGCCCGATGCAGGCGGCGATCGCCGGGAGCACCTTGGTCAGCGAGATGAAGGAGACGTCGACCGCGGCGAGGTCGGGGGCGAAGGGGAGGTCGCCCGGCCGGAGATTGCGGGCGTTCACGCGCTCGATGACGGTCACCCTCGGGTCCTCGCGGATGCCAAGATCGATCTGGCCGTAGGCGACGTCGACGGCTATCACCCGAGCGGCTCCACGTTGCAGTAGGCAATCGGTGAAGCCGCCGGTCGAGGCGCCGACGTCGAGGCAGTTCCGCCCCTCGAGGTCGATTTCGAGTGCGCCCAGGGCGTTGTCGAGCTTGATCCCGCCGCGCGAGACGAACCGCGGGCCCGACTCGATCACCAGGTCGCTGTCGGGCTCGACCAACTGGCTCGGCCGCAGGGCAACCGGCCCGTCGCCGCCGACACGCACGGCGCCGGCGCGAACGGCGCTGGCGGCCGCCGTGCGCGACGGGAACAGGCCCCGGTCGGCGAGCACAGAGTCGATCCGCGCCTTCTTCACGGCAGCAACCGTACCGGGGACTCCTCAGATGCAGGGATTCAGCCGAATTTAGTTCCCACTTGCGCCCCGGTTACCAACTCCTTAGAATTGGGTATTAGGTTGCTGCGTGTGGGTTTCGAGGAGGGCTCTGTGACTCGGCTCACACAAAAAACGCACATATGTTCGTATCCTGATTTAAGGATTCAAGGAAGAGGACCGATGAAAGGCTTGCTTTAGACGATCTTCCCGGTTGGGTCTGGCGCCGCCCATACGGTGCCCATCGACTCCCTCGATGAGCCCACGCGAC
Source organism: uncultured Solirubrobacterales bacterium (assembly GCA_963737575.1). Taxonomy (GTDB): domain Bacteria; phylum Actinomycetota; class Thermoleophilia; order Solirubrobacterales; family 70-9; genus VRUE01. Next base: position 128,296 of record CAVTTJ010000009.1, on the reverse strand, counting down.
GCATCAAGGGCCCGCCTACCTCCCATCGATCCACATATATAGAGATACATATCTCTCCTCCCTGTAGTAACCCCAGAAACGCCCCTCCTCCCCGGAGGGGCGTTTTCTGTTGTTCTTGGTCACGGGATTGATCCAAGGTCGACCGGCTTCCGTATGCCTTGCCGAAGCGGGTCCCCGCCCACTCCGCGGTCCGCTTCACTCCTCCCGTAGGAACCCCAGAGACGCCTCGCTTACCCGGCGGGGCGTTTTCTGTTGATCCCGACGCGTCGGTCGGCCGCCCATTTCGATGATTTAGCCCCTCTTAATCGGCCGCTGCTTCGCTTCTGGAGGCGGTCATCTACGAATGCCCCATCGGATGACCTCGGTTATCTACTCCCTGTGATAACCCCAGGAACGCCTCGCCTCACTTCCCCGGCGGGGCGTTCTCTGTTTGGTCGGGTGGCAATCGGGTATGGGCGTGGCTGAACAGCGGTCCTCCGCACCGTCCCTGCGGGGGCCGCATTCTCTCCCTGAGGCAATTACAGAAACCGCCCCGTCTCCCTGCGGGGCGTTTTCTGTGGGCGGGCGGGGCATAATCCCGGCCGTGACTCGCTGGCGGGGACTGATCGCATCGGGGATCGCGACGGTGCTGCTCCTGCTCGCGATGTCGCCTTCGGATGGGCGGATGAAGGACACGGGCGGCCCCGGGATCGTCCCCTTCGAGGTGGCCGGCAGCCAGGACGAAGCGGACAAGATCATGGCCGAATGGGGTGACAAGGGCCAGGACGCGGCTCGCGAGCAGCTCTGGATCGACTTCGGCTTCCTCACCGCATACGGGACATTTCTGACCCTGGCCATCGGCGCGGTTCGCGATCGTGCCCGTAGCCGCGGCCTCCGCCGGATCGCAGCGGTGGGCGGTTTCATCGCCGGCTTCGGCGCGATCGGCGCCGGGTTCGACGCACTCGAGAACATCTGCCTGCTGCTGACGCTGGGCGGGGCCGGCAGCGCCTTCCCGTTCCTCGCGGCGAGCTTCGCCTACGCCAAGTTCTTCTTCACAGCGGTCGCCGTCGCCTATCTCATCGTCGGCGTCCCGATGTCGCTATTCGGGCGCGCCCCGGCTGCGACCGGGTCCTAGCGGGATCGCACCATCCCGGATCCCGCCGGCCCATGCAGGTCCCACAACGAGCCGCGGCCGGCAGAGCCGGCCGCGGGAAACGGTCCGCTTCCCTACGGAACCGCATATACCGAGATACATGCCTCTCTCCCTGAAGTAACCCCAGAAACACTTCGTTAACCCAACGAAACTGCTTCCCTGCCTTCAAGAGGCCCGCGCAGGCTAGCCGATTGAGCGCTTTGGTGCAAGGTCCCCAATCCTCAATGCAGCGCGGGCTGCCCTGAGCGGAGCTCGGCGAGGACCCGCTCCGCGACCGCGGGTCCCGTCAGCCCGACTTCCTCGCGAAGGAGCGCCGGCTTGCCGTGGGTCACGAACCGGTCGGGAAGGCCGATCCGCAACAGCCTCGCGCGCTCCTCCGGTCGGTCGCTGAACGCGTCCTCGAGGTGCTCGAGCACCGCCGAGCCGAAGCCGCCGGGGAGCATTCCCTCCTCGATCGTCACGATCAGGTCGTGGCCGAGCGCCAGCCGCTCGAGCAGCTCGGTGTCGATCGGCTTCGCGAAGCGACCGTCGGCGACGGTCGGCTCGAGGTCATGGCCGGCGAGGATCTCGGCCGCGTCGCGGGCGACGGTTACGCCGTACCCATAACCGAGCAGGGCCACCCTCTCTCCGCTCTCGAGCAGCTCGCCGGTGCCGATGGGGATCTCCTCCGCCTTGTGTGGGAGCGCGACCCCCTCGGCGGCGCCACGCGGATAGCGGAGCGCCGCGGGCCCGTCGTGGGCGATCGCCGTGTGCAGCATGTGGACCAGCATCGCCTCGTCTCGTGGCGCCATCACGACGATGTTCGGCAGCGGCCGCATGTAGGCGATGTCATAGGCGCCGTGGTGGGTCGGCCCGTCGTCGCCGACGAGGCCGGCGCGGTCCATCGCGAAGACGACGTCGAGCTCCTGCAGGCAGACGTCGTGGATCACCTGGTCGTAGGCGCGCTGGAGGAAGGTCGAGTAGATCGCGCAGACCGGCTTGGCGCCCTGAAGGGCGAGCCCCGAGGCGAGCAGGACCGCGTTCTGCTCGGCGATCCCGACGTCGTAGTAGCGCTCGGGGAGGTCGTCGGCAAGCTTCTGCAGGCCGGTGCCCCCCGCCATCGCCGCCGTGATCCCGATCACCCGCTCGTCGCCCCGCGCCTCCCTCACGATCGCATCGCCGAAGACCTGCGTGTACTGCGGCGGGGCATCGGCCGCGGGCGGCTTCTCGAGCCGTTCGGGTGCGATCGCCGCCGGTGAATCGGACTCGCGGATCTCCACCAATCCCGGCTCCTTCGGGGCTGTCGGAGTTGAGGCGCTGGCGGGTTTTCCATCCTTGATCGATTTCGGCTTCGCCGCGTGCCATTTCTCCATCCCCTCGAGGCCGCCCTCCTCCGCCGGGGCGAAGCCCTTGCCCTTGACCGTGTGGATGTGGACGACGACGGGACGGTCGGCCTCGAAGGCCTCGCCAAGGGCCTTGCGGAGCGCGCGGACGTCGTGGCCGTCGATGACGCCGATGTAGGCGAGGTCGAGCTCCTCGAAGAACAGCCCGGGCGCCCAGTAGGCCTTGATCGCCGACTTGATCTCGGGCCCGAGGCGTTCGATTCGCTCGCCGAGGCCGAGTGGCAGCCTGGTCAGCCGGTCCTCGACCTCCTCACGCGCGTGGTAGAGGCGCGGGTTGAGGCGGACCCGGTTGAAGTAGCCGGAGATCGCGCCCACGTTGGGCGAGATCGACATCCCGTTGTCATTGAGGACGATCACGATCGGGGTCTGGAGGCCGCCCGCGGCGTGGAGCGCCTCGTAGGCGACGCCGCCGGTCAGCGCTCCGTCGCCGATCACCGCCGCCACCCGGCCGTCCTCGCCGATCCCCTTCCGCATCGCCTCCTTCAGCCCGACCGCGTACCCGATCGAGGTCGAGGCGTGGCCGGCGCCCATGATGTCGTGCTCGGACTCGAAGATCGAGCAGAACGGCGCCAGGCCTTCGTGCTGGCGGATCGTCGGCAACGCCTCCCGGCGCCCGGTGAGGATCTTGTGCGGGTAGGCCTGGTGGCCGACGTCCCAGAGGATCTTGTCGCGGGGGGAGTCGAGCAGGCTGTGGAGGGCCACCGCGAGCTCGCAGGTGCCGAGGTTGGCGCCGAAGTGGCCGCCGATCTCGCCGATCGTGTCGATGATGTAGGTCCGCATCTCCTGCGCGACCTGCTGCAGCTGGGCATCGTCGAGGCCGTGCAGATCGGCCGGCGAGTCGATCGACTCGAGCAGCGGCTCCTCGGGTGTGTCGTTCTTGCTCATTCGTTCCTGGTGAAGATGTAGTCGGCGACCTGCCTCAGGTCGCCGGTCTCTCCTCCGGCCTCGGCGAGGGCGGCGGTCGCCTTCGCGTGGGACTCGGCCGCAAGCTCGCGTGCGCGCTCGAGCCCGAAGAGGCTGACATAGGTGAGTTTTCCGTGCCGCTCGTCGCTTCCATGGGGCTTTCCGAGTTGCTCGTCGCTCCCGATCACGTCGAGGATGTCGTCGACGATCTGGAAGAGGACACCGAGCTCGCCGGCAAACCGGCGATACGGAATTGTCTCATCTTGGGCGACGTTTTCGAGGATGAGAACGACGCCGACGGCCGCCGCGATCAGGCGGCCGGTCTTGAGCGAGTGCAGGTGCCGCAGTCCCTCCGCGTCAGCCTCGGCCCCGGTGACGTCGACGAACTGGCCGCCGACCATGCCGCCCACGCCGGTGGCAGCCGCCAGCTCACGCAGCGCCGCCAGCACCAGGGCCGGGTCGCCGGGCTGTTCGCAGAAGATCCTGATCGCCTCGGCGAAGAGGCCGTCGCCGGCGAGGATCGCGACGTCCTCACCGAACTTCACGTGGGACGTCGGCCGGCCCCGCCGCAGGTCGTCGTCGTCCATCGCCGGCAGGTCGTCGTGGATCAGCGAGTAGGTATGGATCAGCTCGATCGCCGAGGCGACGGCGAGGAAGCGCTCGGCCTCGGCGCCGAGGGCGCGGGCCGTGGCGAGGACGAGGACCGGCCGCACCCGCTTTCCGCCGGCGAGCAGCGAGTAGCGCATCGCCTCCTCGAGGCCGGCGGTCGATGCCGCCTCGGAGAACCGCAGCCGTTCGAGCTCGGCGTCGACCAGCGAGCGCAGGTCCTCCGGGTACATCACCCGGAGTCGGCTTCGGCCTCGCGGATGCGGCGGTTCGCCTCGGCAACCGCCTCGCTCGAGAGCTCGGCCGCCTCGCGCGCGAGCTCCGCCGCACGGGCGTCGTCGGCGACCTCGCCCTCGAGCTCGGCGGCGATCTCGCTCGAGGCGATCCGAGATCGCGCGCAGCCTCTCGTCGGCCATCAACGCACCCCCTCGCGCACGGCTGCGCCGAGGATCCCGTTAACGAACCCGGGCGCGTCGCTGCCGCAGTACTCCCTGGCGAAGCCGACCGCCTCGTCGATCGCGACCTCGACCGGGACGTCGTCGCTGTGCTCGATCTCGAACAGGGCGACCCGCATCACGTTGCGCTCCAGCGGCGCGATCCGGTCGAGGTCCCAGCCCTTGGCGTGCCGCGCTATCACCGCGTCCAGCTCACTCCGATGGGCCTCGACCCCGAGGGCGAGCTCACGCGTGAACGGCCGCGCCCCGGCGAGCAGATCGTCAAGCGGGCGCCCGGTGACGTCGTGCTGGTATCCGGCAAACACGGCGTCGCGGCGTTGGTGTGATCTACGCATGAGAAAAACAATATTCGCGCTTCGCTTGCTGGCGAAGAATCAGATCTGCACGCTCCGCACGCTCCGCGCTCAAGAGGCGCGCGAGACGTACTCGCCGGTGCGGGTGTCGACGCGGATCGACTCGCCCTCCTCGATGAAGAGGGGGACCTGTACCGTGACCCCGGACTCGAGCGTCGCCGGCTTGCTGCTTCCGCCGGAGGCGGTGTCGCCCTTCACCCCGGGTTCGGTCGTCGTCACCTTCATCTCGACCGCGCTCGGCACCTGGACATCTGTCGGCCGTTCGTCGACGAACAGGACGTCGATCTCGGCGTTGGGAAGCATCCAGCGCATCGCCTCGCCGGCGACCTCGCCGGGAATCTCGATCTGCTCGTAGTCGCTGTTGTCCATGAAGACCGCAGCGTCGCCGGAGTCGTAGAGGTACTGCATCTTTCGCGACTCGGTCCGGACCGGCCTGAACTTCTCACCCGCGCGGAAGGTCTTGTCCTGGACCGAGCCGTCTCCGATCTTGCGCAGCTTGGTCCGCACGAAGGCGCCGCCCTTTCCGGGCTTCACGTGCTGGAACTCGATGATCTTGAAGATCGTCCCATCGATCTCGATGTGGGACCCGTTCTTGAACTGGTTTGTTGAAATCAACATCTACTCCGGTTTGTGTCACTCAGGTTTGGTGGCTGCGTACGACGCGGGACGAAGGCTAGCCGTTTGGCTCCATCAGGACTTCCGCAAGCACCCCTGGCCGACTCGCCATTGGTGAGTGCGATCCAGGCAGCTCCAAGGGATCGACCCCAAGCAGTTCGCGTGCCGCGCGACGACAGTACTCCGGTCCGACGATTTGATCCTCGGCACAGTAGATCGCTCGCATCGGAATGTCGGGCATCCGGTCGATCGGGCACGGCTCCATGAATGGAGTCAGGAACTGGGGCTTGAGCAACGGAATCGTCTGCTCAATCACGTCGGCCGGCGCGTCGGGCGCGACGTGCTTGCGGAACCCGTCGGGACTTATCGAGAACGACCCGTCCCCGTTGTCGACCTGCCACTCGGCCGGGTCGATGACCTGCCACTCAACGCCGCGTTCCGCAACCGACTGACCGGGAACGGGAAGCGCCCCGCAGACGAAGACCATCCCATCGAGTCGGTGCCGTGAGGCCACGATCGGAATCGTCAGCCCGCCGGTCGAATGGCCGACGAGGACGACGTCGTCGCGATCGCCTGGCAAAGCGTGGAGAATGACCTCCGCGTAGTCGCTGAATCCGGCGGGAGCATCGTCGCCGGGCAGGTCGACGGCCAACACCTGATGCCCTGCCTCCTCGAGGTGCGGCCTGACGAGATCCCAAGACCACCCTCCGGCGCAGACGCCGTGGACCAGCACGAAAAGTGCCATCAGGGCACCCTAAGCCCTGATCTAACCGCCAGCAATGTGCAGGTCTTGGCGAATCAGAACTGGTTCGTCGAAATCACGGCGCAGAACCTTAGTGGGTCAGGGTCGCGCTCCAGTGCAGCAGGCCGCTTCGGCAGGTTCCGGGAACCCGTTTCGGTTCGCCTTCTATTTCCGGCTCCTGGGGGGGAGATGAAGCGAGATCTTCAGCGTTCCGGCAGCCTTCCGCCTCGAGACGGTCCCCTTGATCGAGATCGGTTCCCCTTCGGCGGAGAAGCCCTTGGGTTCGGCGAACTTCCCGCCCTTGATGTACAGCGGGGCGCCGGCATTGAAGATGACCGTGTTCCTGCCACCGGCCGGAAGCCCGGCGCCGACCCACGAGCCGTCTTCGCAATGGAGGTTGACGTCGACGATCTTGACCCCGCCGATCTGCGCCGTAACCCTGCCGTCGCGGTGCTGCCTGTAGACGCCCAGTTCGATCGTCCCCTCGTTGCGGGCGCCGGGACCCGGTAGGTCCACCTGGTCGATCGGGCCGAAATAGAGATCTTCGTGGCCGCCCGCGAGGGCCGGGACCGCGATCGATAGGAAGGCGAGCGCGCAGCCGCAGAAGGAGATGCCCCCGCGGGCCAGGGCTCGCCGTCTCACAGTTCCTTCTTTGCGGTCCAGTGAGTGCGTTCAGTCGGGCAGCCCCCATTGTCGACGATGAACCAGCCGCGCGCCCGGCGCCCATCGTCGAGGAAGCGCCCTCCGATGGAAATCTGTTCCCCCGCGTAGTCGCCCCGTCCTGAGGCCTCGAAGCTGCTGTTGCGCCCGACCGCGACCGACTTCTGGAGTTCGGTGCCGCCGGCGGCCAGCTGGGGACAGCTCGGATAGAGATACCCCACGGCGTCGAACCCGACGACATGGGCGTGATGGTCGAAGCAGTCCGGGCCCGGGCACCCCGCACCACGAAGGTCGAAGCCGACAAGCACCTGGTGATTGCCCACCGCGTAGCCGGCCCAGCGAGGGACGGGTATCGCGGCTGAAGATGCTGCGACCGTCACCGCCAGCAGCCCTGCGAATACCGTCGCCGCAAGGACCAGGCACCTCTGGGACGAGCGAATCGAGCTTGGCCGAGTCGACCTCATGCCGGCGTCGATCCTACGCGCGCCGCTAAGCGACCGCAAACAGGCGCCACTCGCCGGGCGCGCCCTTCAGGGTGTGGGGACCGCGGTCGTCGAATTCGAGCCCGGAGCCGACGACAAGCTCCCTGACCGTGCTCGAGACGAGGAGCTCGCCGGCGCCGGCGAGGGCGCCGATTCGGGCGCCGATGTTGACCGCCATGCCGCTGACGTCGTCGCCGACGAGCTCGACCTCGCCGGTGTGGATCCCGACTCGGATCTCGAGCCCGATCGCCGCCAGCTCGCTCCGCAACGCCGCCGCGCAGCGGATCGCCCGCGCCGGGCCGTCGAATGTCGCGAGGAAGCCGTCACCCATCGTCTTCACCTCGCGGCCGCGGTGGATCTGGAGCTGGCGGCGGACGATCGAGTCGTGGCGCTCGACCAGGTCGCGCCATCGCCTGTCGCCGAGCTCGGCAGCCTTCTCGGTCGAGCCGACGACGTCGGTGAAGAGAACGGTCGCAAGCGCCCGTTCGGGTTCATGCCCACGGTGGGTGCCGAGCAGGAACTCTTCGACCTCGTCGAGGAGCGTGTCCTGGTCTCCCACCCAGACGAGGTGGTCACTGCCCGGAAGCTCCGTGTAGCGGGCGCCGGATATGTTCTCGGCGAGATAGCGACCCTGGTCGACGCGGACGATCCTGTCGTCGCTGCGATGGAGGATCAGGGTCGGCGCCGAGATGCTGGATAGCGCCCCGCGGACGTCGATCTCGCGGTAGAGGTCGATGAGGGCAATCGCGCCGGCCGGGCTGGTGCCCTGGCGCAGGAGGCGCGCCCACCACTCGGCGAAGTCCGCGTCGCCCGCCATGCTCGGAGCCCAGAGGTCGATGCCGACCGGGCCGCCCCAGTCGGCCAGAATTCGGTCCCCCCAGACGTCGAGAGCCGGGGCGGGTACGCCCGACGGGTAGTCGGGGCCCTCGACCATTTTCGCGTAGGTCCCGTAGAGGATCAGCGAGGAGACCCGGTCGGGATGCGTCGCAGCGAAGAGCATCGACATCGGCCCTCCCTCGGAGACGCCGAAGACGACGGTCCGCTCCGAGCCGGTTGCGTCCAGCACTGCCCGGAGGTCGTCCATGGAGTCTTCGAGTGTCGGCGGCGCGGCCGGCCGGTCCGAGAGGCCCTGACCGCGCTTGTCGTAGGTGATGACGCGGGCGAAGGACGAGAGCCGCCTCATGAACCGGGCCAGCGTCGGGTGATCCCACAGCAGCTCGACATGGGAGACGAAGCCTGGGACGAGGACGAGGTCGATATCCCCCTCGCCAAAGGTCCGGTGGGCGATGCTGAGGTCCCCCGATGAGGCGTAGGTGGTACTGGCGTCCATTTCCGGTGTTACGTAATCTATGGCCGCAGGGGCATTTGTGAGAGGAACGCCGGGGATACTCGCCGTGCTTGGTGCCGCGATGCTTTTCGCGGGCATCGCCCATGCCGCGACGCCGGTTCTTCCCCCCGAACCGACGCGGGACGAATACGTCACCGCCGTCGAGCCGATCTGCCAGGCGAACACCGAAGCGAACTCGCGGATCCTGAAGGGCGCGAGGGGCAAAGTGAACGCCGGGAAGCTCGCTCCCGCCGGGAATCAGTTCATGCGCGCATCGGACGCCTTCGGCAACACGATCAAGCAGATCGAAGCCGTCACCCGGCCGCCTGCCGACTCAGTCAGGCTCGTCAAGTGGTTCGGTTTCCTCGAAACCGTGAAGGTCAATCTGGGCAAGATCGGCAAGGCGCTGAAACAGGGGAATCGGGTCAAGGCGAACCACGAAGCGATCAGGGCCGAACGGAGCGCCAACGCCGCCAACAACGTCAGCTCGATCTTCCCTTTCCACTACTGCAAACTGACGCCGGCGCGCTTCAGCGGGACCTGAGCGGGGGTGCTACTCGGCCGTTTCGGCCGCGGTGCTGGTGGTGAGGGCATCGGCGTTGCCGCCGGAGAGGACGCGGCGGACGAGGCCCGGCGCGAGGATGCGGGCGACCGCGGCCAGCGCGTAGGGCCGCGGCACGTAGCGCTCAGCCTTTCCCCGCAGCCCCGTCTCAACGATCGCCTCGGCGACGTTCTCGGGTTTCGAGACCATCCAGCGGGTCAGCGCCCGCTGGCGCAGCTCGGTCGCCGGGAAACCCTCGGTGGCGATGAAGCCGGGCAGGACCAGGCCGACGTGGATCCCGTTGCCTCGCTCCTCCGAGTAGAGGGCGTCGTTCCACCCGATCAGCGCAAACTTGCTCGCCGAGTAGGACCCGGTGCGAGCGCGGGCGACCCGGCCGGCCGTGCTGGCGATGTTGACGATCGCGCTCGGGGCCGAGGCGCGGAGGGTCGGAAGCAGGGCCTCGGTCAGCCTGAGGACGGCGTCGAAGTTGAGGTCCATGTGGCGTCGGGCGTTCGGGTGGCCGCCCTCGGCGAAGGTGGCGCGCCAGGAGGCGCCGGCATTGTTCACCAATAGGCTCAGCCTGCCGTCGTTCTGCTCTGCGACGTGATCCCGGATCCGGGCCGGCGCGTCCTCGTCCGTGAGGTCGACGGCGATGAATGTCGCCGGGCAGGGAAGCGACTCGGCGAGGGCCCGCAGCCGGTCCTCGCGGCGGGCGACGAGGACTACGCTGGCGCCGGGCTCGCGCGCGAGGCGCCGTGCGGCCGCCTCGCCGATGCCGCTCGAGGCCCCGGTGACCAGGGCGATCGGACTGCGAATCTCGGCCATTCGCATCAACGCTATTCGAATTTTCTGCGGGCGGCCGGCTTCCCGAGCCGACATACTCCCGCCCAGCAATTTGAGCATGAAACCGTGTAGATGACAGGCACCCCCGCTCTCCTAGACAAGCTGCTGCGCGTCGCCGCGCCCTCGGGCCACGAGGCTCCGGCCGCGGCCCTGTGGCGCGAGGAAGCCTCGTTCGCCGAGGTCACGACCGACGGTCTCGGGTCCTCGATCGCGAGGGTGGGCGACGCCGCCCCGCTGCTCGCCGTCGTCGGGCACATCGACGAGATCGGCCTCGCGATCACCCACATCGACGAGCAGGGCTTCCTCTGGTTCACCTCGATCGGCGGCTGGGACCCTCAGATCCTGGTCGGCCAGCGGGTCGAGATCCGGACCCGCGACGGAGTCGTCCCGGGCGTCGTCGGCCGCAAGCCGATCCACCTGCTCGAGCCCGACCAGCGCAAGAAGGTGGTCGAGCTGAAGGCGCTCCACATCGACATCGGCGCCGCCGACCGCGACGAGGCGGCGGAAATGGCCCGGGTCGGCGACCCGGCCGTGATCGCGGCCGAGCCGGTCGAGGTCGCCGGCGATCGGCTCGTCTCGCGCTCGATGGACAACCGGCTCGGTTCCTACATCGCGCTCGAGGCGCTCCGGCGCTGCCACGAGCGCGGGACCCTGCGCGGCAGCTTCGCCGCAGTCGCCGCGGTCCAGGAGGAGATCGGGACCCACGGAGCTCGGACCTCGGCCTTCGAGGTTCGCCCCGACCTCGCGGTCGCGATCGACGTCACCCACGCGACCGACGCACCCGGCGTCGAGGAGAAGCAGCTGGGCAGCCATCCGCTCGGCTCGGGACCGGTGATCGGGCGCGGCTCGACCCTCTCCCCGAAGGTCTTCGAGCTCCTGGTGGAGGTGGCGGAGGCGGCCGAGATCGAGCACACGATCGAGGCCAGCGGCCGCACCACCGGGACCGACGCCGACGCGATCCAGATCTCCCGCTCGGGCGTCCCGACCGGGTTGGTCTCGATTCCGCTTCGCTACATGCACTCTCCGGTGGAGATGGTCGACCTCGCCGACGTCGAGGCGACCGTCGCGCTCGTTGCCGCCTTCGCCGAGAGCCTGGTTGAGGGCATCGACCTCAGTCGCTAGTCGACGATCTCCAGGTCCTTCGGGATGCTGCTGAGGTTGTCGTGGCCGTCCTCGGTGATGACGACGAGGTCCTCGATCCTGACCCCGAGGGCCCCTGGGAGATAGACGCCCGGCTCGATCGTCACCACTTCGCCGGAGGCGAGGACGTCCTCGGAGCGGCGCGAGACGCGCGGGCCCTCGTGGACCTCGAGGCCGACACCATGCCCGAGGCCGTGGCCGAACCTGTCGCCGTGCCCCGCGGCCTCGATGATTCCGCGCGCGATCTCGTCGAGCGCCTCACCGCCGACCCCGGCGCGAACCGCCTCCAGAGCCGCCCGCTGGGCGCCGAGGACCACCTCGTAGACCTCCCGTGCCGTGGCGTCCGGCTCGCCGACCGCGAAGGTGCGGGTCCCGTCGGAGCAGTAGTCATCGAGCTTCGCCCCCATGTCGAAGACGACCAGCTCCCCCTCGCCTATCTGGTGCTCGCCCGGCTCCGCGTGAGGGAGGGCGCCATTCGCCCCGGACGCGACGATCGCCGGGAACGACGGCTCGCCGCCGAGCTCACGGATACGCGCTTCGGCGGCGCGGGCGACGTCGCGCTCGCTGCGACCTCCGAGGCCGCGCTCGAGGCTCCAGCGCCAGACCTCGTCTGCCATCTCCGAGGCCGCGGTGATCGCCCTCAGCTCCTTGTCGTCCTTGATCCGCCGAAGCTGCTCGACGTCTCCGCTCGCGGCGACGAGCTCGACGCCCTCGGGCAGTTTCTCCTCGAGCCGGCCGAGGGTCCGGACAGAGAGGTGCTCGTCCTCGAATCCGGCCCTGCCCGAGAGGCGTTCGGCGATCCCGCCGAGCCAGTCGTCCTCGACGGTGATGACGTCCCAGCCCTCGACCTCGGCCTCGGCGCGCTCCGTGTAGCGGAAGTCGGTGAGGAACAGGCGGGTGTCGGCGCCGCAGACGCAGGCCCCGTTTGTGCCGGTGAAGCCGGTCAGATATCGGACGTTGACCATGTGGGTCACGATCGCGAAGTCGAGCTCGCGCTCGGCGACGAGGCCGGCGAGCCGCGCTCCGCGCTCGGCGCTCACCCTTTTCCGTCCAGCTCACGGGCGATCGTCGCGAGGGCGTCCCGGTAGCCGTCCGCCCCCCGGCCGGCGATCTTCTCGAGCACCAGTCCGTCGAAGACGGAGACCCGGCGCCAATCGTCGCGCGAGTCGACGTCCGAGATGTGCACCTCGACCGCGGGCAGCCCGGCGACATCGAGGGCGTCCGCGATCGCCCTGCTGTAGTGGGTCCAGGCTCCGGCGTTGATGACGACCGCGTCGCAGAGGTCGGGCAGCCGGTGAAGGTACTCGACGAACTCCCCCTCCGAGTTGGTCTGGAAGAAGGTCGTCTCGAGGTCGAGCTCCCGCGCCCAGCCTGCCGATCATGCGCTCGAGCTCGTCCAGCGAGATGCCGCCGTAGAGGTCGGGATCGCGGCGGTCGAGGACGTCGAAGTTGACCCCGTGCAGGACGGCGACGCGGTTATGGGCACCGGTCAAGCGAGTAGCTCCTCCACTGCGGCTCGGACCTTAGCCGGATCGAGGAGCTGCCCGACCCGAGGCTCGCCGGGGCTCGCGAGCAGGACGAACGCGACCCCGCCGGCGGTTCGCTTCTTGTCGCGCCCCAGCGCCTCGAGGATCGCATCGACGTCGACCTCGGGCGCGAGGCTGACCGGCAGGTCGTGCCCGGCGAGGATCGCCTAGACCTCGGCTCGGAGCTCGGCGGCGTCGGAGAGGCGGAGCGCCGCCAGCAGGCCGAGTCCGACCGCCTCGCCGTGGCGGTAGAGCGAGTATCCGCTCGCCGCCTCGATCGCGTGGCCGACCGTGTGGCCGAGGTTGAGCACCGCGCGGAGGCCGGCGTCGCGCTCGTCGGCGGCGACGACCTCGCACTTGTAGCGGGCGCAGGCGAAGACGATGTCGTCGAGCCGCGCCGGGTCGATCTCCTCGATCGCCCGGACCCGATCCCAGAGCCGCCCGCCGGCCAACAGCCCGGTCTTCAGCACCTCGACGAAGCCCGCCCTGAGCTCCTCCCGGGGGAGGCTCGCGAGCACCCCGGTGTCGGAGATGACCGCCGCCGGCAGGTGGTAGGCGCCGGCATAGTTCTTCCCCTCAGGGAGGTCGACCCCCGTCTTGCCGCCGTAGGCCGAGTCGACCTGGGCGACGAGCGTGGTCGGGACCTGGACGACGCCGACGCCGCGCTGGTAGGTGTGGGCGCAGAAGCCCGCCAGGTCTCCGACGACCCCGCCGCCGAGGGCGACGAGCTGATCCTCTCGGGTCATTCCCGCCCGGGCCAGCTCGCGCAGCACGCCCTCCGCCCCGGCCAAGGTCTTCGCGCCCTCGCCCGGGTCGACCTCGATGCGGGCCTCGAGCGGCTCGAGCCCGCCCGCGAGGAGCGGCCCGACCGTCGAGTCGGTGACGCAGAAGCGGCGTCCCTCCAGCGGCCACCAGCCCGAGCCGAGCAGGCCGCGGCCGGCGTAGACGGGGTAGGCGCCCGAGGAGCTGCTCGCCCAGATCAACCGCGTCCCCTCGGGCAGCTCCGCGAGCGCGGCGATTGCCGGAATCGCGGCCGCCGTTCCGCGCGGGGTGGCGCTGAAGACGACCGCGTCGGCGAGGTCCTCGTAGATGGGAGCGCGCTCGGCGTGGAGCGCGTCGAAATCATCGCGATCGCGGGCCAGCGGCCGGTCCCCGCCGGAGGCCCTCTGCCAGGCGTCCTGCGAGCTGACCGGGAGCCAGACGACGGTATGGCGCCCGAGCGCCGCCCGGACCCGGTCGGAGAGGACGCTGCCGCCGCCCAGAGCGATCGCGCCCCCCTCGGCACCCTCGAGCAGGGCGCCGACGACCTCCCCCTCCCGCTTCCTGAACGCCGCCTCGCCGTCGCTCTCGAAGAAGTCGGCAATCGGGCCGCCGAGCTCGGCCTCGAGCAGGTCGTCGGTCTCGGTCGTCTCCATCCCGGCCGCGGCCGCGGCCTTCAGGGCCTGGGACTTGCCGGCCCCCATGAAGCCGATAAAGACGATTGCCGGTCGCCTGCTCTGCTCCGGCCCCATCAATGGGGCCACCTCCTCTGCTCCCGCGCGGGCGCGCTCATCGCACCCGAAGATCTCGCGCCCGCGCTCCCGCGTCCGGGAGTGGCCCCTTCTCCATCAGCCGCGCCAGTCAATGCGTTGCTTGTATGCCTCCACCGCGGCCAGCACGTCGTCGATGTGGTCGCCGCCGAACTTCTCCCGGTAGCAGCGGGCGAGAGTCAGGCAGACCATCGCCTCGGCGACGACGGCCGCCGCCGGGACCACGGTCGAGTCGGTTCGCTCGCGGAGCGCCTGAGCCGGCTCCTTCGTCTCGGTGTCGACCGAGCGGAGCGGCTTGGTCAGTGTCGAGATCGGCTTGATCGCGGCACGGACCGAGAGCGGCTGGCCGTTGGTCATCCCGCCCTCGAGGCCGCCGGCGTGGTTCGTCTCGCGGTGGTAGCCGCTCTCCTGCGTCCAGAAGATCTCGTCGTGGGCCTCTGAGCCGGGCCGCCCGGCGACGTCCCACGCTTCGCCGATCGCGACCCCCTTCACCGACTGGATCGAGGCGACGGCGCCGGCGAGGCGGCCGTCGAGGCGGTCTTCCCAGGATATGTGCGAGCCGAGCCCCGGGACGAGACCGAAGACGCGAACCTCGAAGGTTCCGCCGAGGCTCTCGTTCGCTTTGCGCAGGCGGTTGATCTCCTCGACCATCGCCGCGCTCGCCTCGGGGTCGAGGCAGCGGACCGGGTCCTCGTCGACGGCGGCGAAGTCATCGGGCCCGAGGTCCCTCGCGCTCGGCGGCCCTGACCGAGGCGATCTGGGTGACGTGGCTATGGACGCCGACGCCGAGGGCGGTGAGAAACCCACGGGCGATCGAGCCGGCGGCGACCCTGGCGGCGGTCTCGCGGGCGCTCGCACGCTCGAGCACGTTGCGGATGTCGGTGTGGCCGTATTTCTGGGCGCCGACGAGGTCGGCGTGGCCCGGCCGCGGCAGGTGGACCTCATCCAGGTCCGCGTCGACCGGCCACGGGCTCATCCGCTCCTCCCAGTTCGCGTAGTCGCGGTTGGCGACCAGCACCGCGATCGGGCTCCCCAGCGTCCTGCCGTGGCGGACACCGGATCGGACCTCGACCGTGTCCGACTCGATCTTCATCCGGCCGCCGCGCCCGTGGCCGAGTTGGCGCCGCGCCATGTCGCGGTCGAGCGCCTCGCGGTCGAGCTCGAGCCCGGCCGGCATGCCCTCGACGATCGCGACGAGCCCAGGCCCATGCGACTCGCCGGCGGTGGTGAAGCGGAATACCGTCATCTCAAACGAAGGCTATAGGCGCGAGGGGCAGACTCAGCCGCGGGCCGCGGCCCGCATCGCGTCGAGCGAGGGCTCGCGCGCCCGTCCACATCCGCAGCGAGTGGGCACCCTGGCGGACCAGGACCTCGATCCCGTCGACGACGGTCGCGCCGTCGCCGCGTGCAGCCCTCAACAGCTCGGTCTCCCCGTCGGCGTAGACCATGTCGACCACGGTCTGGCCGGCGCCGAAGCCGTCGCTGCGAAGGGGAAGCTCCTCGAAGGCCGACTCGCCGTGAAGGCCGACAGCGGTGGCGTGGACGATCAGCTCGTAGGCGCTCTGGTCGGGCTCCTGGACGGGGTGTCCGCCCAGCTCCTCGCAGAGGTTCTCGGAGCGCAGGGGAGTGCGATTCCATACGTCCACCTCCGCCCCTTCGCGGACCAGTGCCCAGACGACGGCGCGCGCCGCCCCGCCGGCGCCGAGGACTAGGGCACGGCGCCCGTCCGGCGGGTCGGGAAGGGCGTCGAGGAGGCCCGGGGCGTCGGTGTTGTCGGCCTCGACCTCGTCGCCGACGAAGCTGAGGGTGTTGGCGGCGCCGATCTCGCGCGCGGTCTCGGAGGGGTTGTCGGCGACCGTCAGCGCCGCCCCCTTGTGGGGGACGGTGACGTTGGCGCCGGCGAAACCCTGGCCGGGCATCGTGCGGACGAGGGCCTCGAACTGGCCTGGGGAGACGTCGATCGCCTCGTAGGTCCACTCGGCCGAGAGGCCGAGGTCGGCGAGCGCCGCCGCATGCATCGCCGGGGAGCGCGAGTGCGCCACGGGGTGGCCGAGGACCGCTAGCCGCGGCATCGCAGGCTCATTCGCATGTGGTCGGCGACTTGCCGCCGGCCGCTTCGCGGGCTTCGTTGTAGCGGGCGACGTCGGCTTCGAATTCGGCGTTGGTCGAGGAGAAGGAGTGTTCGCCGCAAGTGCCGGGCTTGACCACGTAGTAGAGGTAGTCGACCTTGGCCGGGTGGGCCGCCGCTTCGATCGATGCGAGGCCGGGGCTGGCGATCGGCCCCGGTGGCAGGCCGGAGTTGACCCGGGTGTTGTACGGCGAGTCGGCCGTCAGTTCGGATTCGGTCAGTGGCTCGGTGTAGTTGTCGTTGGCGAACCGGGTTGTCGCGTCGATCCCGAGCGGTATCCCCTGCCGGAGGCGGTTGTAGATCACCGCTGAGATCAGCTTGCGCTCGCTTTCCAACTGCGCCTCCTTCTCGATCATCGAGGCGATCGTGACGACGTCGTAGACGGTCAGGTTCTTCGACTTCGCATATGACATATCGACGCCTGCGATCCGGCGCTTGAAGTCTTCGAGCTGGTCGCGGACGAGATCGGCGACCGGCGCGTGGGCGTCGAGTTCGAAGGTGTCCGGGAAAAGGAATCCCTCGAGGTCCTTGGCGTTCTTGCCCCCGTATTCGGCCGGGTTCAGGTAGGGCGAGTGGATGGTCGCCTTCTCGTAGCTGCCCCGCAGCTTCAGTTCACGAGCCAGTTCGCCCGTCTGGGCGCGGCTGTAGCCCTCGGGGATGGTCGCCATGATCGTTTTCACCGGTTCCGGCGGAGGCGGTTCGTCGCGGGTCAGGTAGGCGTAGGCGACGACGGCGAGACCGATCGCCGCGACCACCGCGATCCCGGCCAAGAGGAGGCCCCATCGCCGCCCCCGGCTCTTCGGAGCCGACGGTGGCGACGGAGGCGGCGGGTCCTCTCCCCAGAACTCCTGCTCGGTGCTCTTCGGTGGCGTCGGCGGCTCCGAGGTGGCGGGAGCGGCAGCGACCGGTTCCGGCTCGCGGCTCTTCTCCTTCTCCTCCCGCTTGCGCCGCTGCTCCTCGCGCTCGCGCCGCCGCTCCTCGCGCGCGGCGGCCGCCGGATCGTTGTCGGAGAAGGGGTCGCCGCTGCGTCGTTCCTCACTCATCGCCCGCCGCCTGCGCATGGAGGTAGGCCTGGAGGAGATGGGCGGCGGCGAGCGAGTCGGAGGCGGCGCCCGCGCCCTCGCGACGGCTCGCTTCGGCCATCCGCGTCGTCAGCCGCTCGTCGTAGGTCTCGACCGGGATGTCGAGCATCGCCTCGAGTTCGCCGCAGAACGTCCGGGTCAGAGCGGCCTGGGTTCCCTCCGTGCCGTTGAGGTGGAGGGGCAGACCGACGACGACACGCCCGACGTCGTACTCGGCGACGAGCTCCGAGACCGCTCGGGGATGGGGCGGTTCGATCACCGGCATCGGCGTCGCCAGCGTCCCGCTCGGGTCCGAGATCGCGCATCCGATCCGCGCCGTGCCGTGGTCGAGGGCGAGCACGCGCATCGCTAGCTCAGGGCCCGCTCGATCGCGGCGCGGGCGGCGCCCAGCGCGTCGTCCAGCCTCGCCGGCTCGCGGCCGCCCGCCTGCGCCATGCCCTCGCGGCCGCCGCCGCCGCCGCCGATGACCGGCGCCGCCTCGCCGACGACGTCCGCGGCGGAGACGCCGCGGGCGACGGCCGGTTTCGAGACCAGGGCGACCAGGGCCACCCTCTCCCCCTCGGCGCCGCCGAGGACGACCGCCGACTCCCCGCTGAGCCGGCCCTGGATACGCGAGGCAAGATCGAGCAGCTGCTTCTGGTCGGCGATCGAAGCCCGCCCGGCAACGACCGCGAGCCCGTCGATTTCGGAGGCCTCCCCCGCGAGCCTCTCGGCCTCCTCGCCGAGCTGCTGCCGCGCCGCCTGCTTGGCGCCCTCCCCCGCCTCGCGCAGCCGCTCCGCTGCGCGGCGCGCTCCGGCGAGCGGGTCCTGCGGCGCGCCGAGCAGCTCTCCGACCTCGCGCAGCCGCTCCTCGCGCTCGCGGAACCAGTCGATCGCGGCAGGCCCGCTGAGAGCCTCGATCCTGCGCACGTTGGCGGCGCTCGACCCCTCTGAGGCGATCTTGAAGATCCCGATCTCGGCAGTGTTGGCGACGTGGGTGCCGCCGCAGAGCTCGCGCGAGACGCCGTCGACCTCGACCACGCGGACCCAATCGCCGTATTTCTCGCCGAACAGGGCCATCGCGCCGAGCCGTTCTGCCTCCGGCCGCTCCATCTCCAGCCAGCGCACCGGCCGGCTCGCCTTGATCCAGCCATTGACCCGGTCCTCGATCGCCGCGATGTCCTCGCTCTCGAGCGCCTTGCCGTGAGTGAAGTCGAAGCGGAGCTTGTCGGGGCGCACCGCCGACCCTGCCTGCCGCACGTGGTCGCCGAGGCGCTCGCGCAGCGCCGCGTGGAGCAGGTGGGTGGCGGTGTGGTTGCGCATCGTCGCGTGGCGCGACTCGTGGTCCACCACCGCTTCCACCCCTGCCTCCTGCGCTCCCGCGAGGGGCCCGGCGGCGGACACCTCCAGGACCTGGTCCTGTCCGACCCGGTAGACGTCGACGACCTCAGCCTCTCCGCCCCGCCAGCGGAGCACGCCGGAATCGGCGACCTGACCGCCGCCCTCGGCGTAGAAGGGGCTCTCCTCGAGCTTGACCAGCGCTTTTCCGTTCTCGGAGGCGACGGCGGCCACTCCGGTCGTCGCCCGCAGCGTCTCGTAGCCGACGAATCGGGTCGCTGCGGTCTCGGTCGCGAACGCGATCACGCGCTCGTGGCGATCCTCGGATCCGTGCGCGGTCGCCGCCCCGGTCCTGGCCCGGGCGCGCTGCTCCTCCATCAGCTCCTCAAAGCCGCTGTCGTCCACGGCCAGTCCCCGCTCGGCCAGCAGCTCCTTCGTCAGGTCGAATGGGAAGCCGTAGGTGTCGTGGAGCTTGAAGGCGTCGCCGGCGTCGATCCAGGAGGTCCCCTGCGCCTGCGCCGAGTCGACCAGCTGCTCGAGCAGCTCGGTGCCGCGCTCCAGGGTTCGGCCGAAGCTCTCCTCCTCGTCGCCGACCCAGCGGGCGATCGTCTCCCGCTCGGCCTCGAGCTCGGGGTAGGCGCCGGACATGACCTCGATCGTCCGCTCGGCGAACCGCCCCAGCCAGGGCGCCTCGAGGCCGAGCGTGCGCCCCTGCTGGATCGCACGCCGCATGATCCGCCGCAGGATGTAGCCGCGGTCTTCGTTCGACGGGACGACTCCGTCCGCGATCAGGAAGGAGGCGCCGCGCGAGTGGTCGGCGACGATCCGCATCGCCCTCGTGATCCCGCCCCCCTCCGAGTAGGCGCGGCCCGAGAGCTCCTCGGCGAGATCGATCAGCGGCCGGATCAGGTCGGTCTCGAACACCGAGGGGACGTCCTGGAGGACCGCCGCCATGCGGTCGAGGCCCATCCCGGTGTCGATGTTCCGCATCGGCAGCTCGGAAACCTCCGCACCCTCGGCGAGGTCGTAGGTCATGAAGACGTGGTTCCAGAACTCGAGGAAGCGGTCGGTGTCGTCTCCAGGGCGGTCGTCGGGCGCGCCGAAGTCCTCGCCGCGGTCGAGATAGAGCTCGGAGCAGGGGCCGCAGGGGCCGGTCGGTCCCGCCTGCCAGAAATTGTCGACCCGCCCGAGGAGGACGATCCGCTCCTGGGGCACCCCGACCGACCTCCAGATCTCGATCGCCTCTTCGTCGGGGCCGAGGCCGAGCTCCTCGTCACCGCCGAACACGGTCACCCAGATCCGCTCGGGATCCATCCCGAAGCCCTCGGTCGAGAGCTCCCACCCCCAGGGGATCGACTCCGCCTTGAAGTAGTCGCCGAAGCTCCAGTTGCCGAGCATCTCGAAGAATGTGAGGTGGCGGGCGGTGTTGCCGACCTCCTCGATGTCGGTCGTCCGGAAGCATTTCTGGACGTCGGTGAGGCGGGGCGCCGGTGGTTCCTCGCGACCGAGGAAGTAGGGCTTGAACGGCTGCATCCCGGCCGTGGTCAGCAGGACCGAGGGGTCGTGCACGGAGGGCACGAGCGAGGCCGACGGGACGACCCGGTGCCCCCGCTCCTCGAAGAACGAGAGGTAGGTGTCGCGTATCTCCTGCGCCTTCATCGCGGGGAGCCTATTCCGCGCCTCTAGGCGATAGTGCCGTGGCCGACGACCGCGCCGTTTCGCAGAAGGACGGCCGTTTGGCCGGGCGCCACTCCGTCGAATGAGTCCCCCAGCTCGACCTCGAGGCTGGTGTGTGTGCCGGCGGGTCCCGCGACGGCGGCCGGTACCGCGGCGGAGCGGTAGCGCAGGCGCACCGAGTCGACCTGGGATCCGTCGCGATGGAGGACCGCGTCGCGGATCCGGACCTGCGTCGCGGCGAGCTCGGCGCGGGTGCCGACCGTGATCGTGTTCGCCGCCGCGTCCTTCGCGGTGACGTAGAGCGCCTCCGGCGCCGAGACACCTGATGCCGCGCCGCTGGCCGACGGTGAAGTTGTGGTGGCCGCGGTGGCGCCCGAGTGCCTTTCCGGTGCGGTCGACGACCGTGCCCTCGCGATCGTAGAGGTCGCCGTGGCGGCGCAGGAAGCGCCGCTGGCCCTGGCCGGCGAGGAAGCAGAGGTCCTGGCTCTCCGGCTTGCGGGCGATCGAGAGCCCGTGGCGGGCGGCGATCTCGCGCACCTCGGGCTTGGTCAGGTCGGTGAGCGGGAAGCCGAGGCGGGGCAGCATCGACGGAGGCAGGCCCGCCAGCATGTAGCTCTGGTCCTTCTTCGGGTCGGCCGCCGCGGCGAGCAGCGGCCCCTCCTCCTCGTCGACGATCCGGGCGTAGTGGCCGGTCACAAGGCGCTCGGCGCCGAGCCGCTCGGCGAGGTCCGCCATCGCCGCCAGCCGGACCTCGCCGTTGCAGACGATGCAGGGGTTGGGCGTCGCGCCCTCGGCGTGGCCGGAGAGATAGGAGCCGACGACCCGGCGGCGGAAGTCCTCCTCGAGGTCGAGGGTGATGTGGGGAACGTCGATCGAGTGGGCGACGGCGCGGGCGCCGAGAACGGCCTCGGGCGAGCAGCAGGCCTTGGCCCCGTCTGTCTCCTGATCGGCCCAGAGCTTGACCGTTATCGCGACGACGTCCGCCCCGCGCTCGCGTTCGAGCAGGGCCGCGACGGCACTGTCGACGCCGCCTGACATCGCGACCGCTACCCGGCCCTCGACGGGCGGCGCAAGGCGCTCTTCGCTCGCCGCCGCCGCGGCGAGCGCGCGGTGCAGCGCGTCGGCCGCGAGCTGCGCCGCGTGGAGCTTTGCCGGGGTGAGGCCGCCGATCGCATCGTCGACCTCGGCGGACCCGATCCGGGCGGCGAGGAGCGCCGGCTTGCCGTCGACCATCTCGGCGACCGCCGCGGTCGCGGCCCGCGTCGCCCCACAGCCCTCGGCGTCGAAGCTGACGTCCGCGATGCGATCGTCCTCGATGACGAGCGAAACGCGGGACAGATCGCCGCAGGCGGCGCCGCCGGCCGCGCCCGTGAAGGCCTGCCGACCCGCCGGGCCCCGGCGCGACTCGTCGCGCAGGAAATGCTCGAATAGCTCGGTGCTCATTCCCTAAGGGTAGAAGCCGCCGCTTGGGTGAGCAGCTCCCGAAGCTCAGCGAGTACCGCCTCGGGCGAATCGCGCAGCTGGAGCCAGGTGACGCGCGCGACCCGCCAGCCCTCGAGAAGCAGCAGGCGATCGCGCGCGCGGTCGCTCTCGAAGGCCTGTCTCGTGCCGTGGGTCGCCCGCCCGTCGAGCTCGACGATCAGCTTCTCCCGCTCCCACATCGCATCCGGCTTCAGGAATCGCCCTCGGATCGAGAGGTCCGCGTTGAACCGCGGCGAGGGCAGTCCATGCGCGGCGACCAGCCGCGCGAACTCACCCTCGAACTCGTTTGCCGTCACGCCCCGCCCCGTGGTGCTGTCGCCGAATATGACCCGGAGCGCCGCCGAGCCGCGCCGCCCGGGATGGCGTTCCAGGAGGTCGGATACCGAGAGCCGGTCCCTCAGTCCACGAACCTCGGCCTCGTTGATCGCCCGTTCGAGCCCTTCTCGGTCGAGCACACCCGCCAGGTCGAGAATCGTGCGTGGGACCGAGGTGACCGGGATCCCATCCACCACCGCCCGCTCGTCATCGGGCAGGGGCGAGCGATGGGAGACGATGCCGGCTCGATTGCGGAAGCTCCGGGGCCGCGAAACTTCGATGTGTATTGCTCTCCATGGGAGGAGTTGCCAGAGTTGAGCTGCTGCGCGGTGGCTCAGAACCGTCCCATCTCCCCCGGCGAGAACGGCCGCTGTCCATAGCCCCCTTGGATAGAGCACCGAGTGCCCAACCGCGTAGACACCGGCATGTATGGGATGTAGCCGCTTCGCTGAGATCCGCTCGGCGATCGCACCCTCTCTCACTCCTGCCGTGAGCAATTGCCGGCGAGCAACAACCCCGTGCTGAGTTTGCGCCAGTTGCGCGATGATCGGATCGATATCTCGAGAGCTGCATCTGCCCGCTCTAGCAGGCGAAATGCAGCTCTCGGCCGGCGGAGCGTCTGGGTTGGGACGCGGCGACTCCATGCCCCGCCGATGCTGGCTCAGGATGCCGCGCGGATGGTGCGCACAGCGATGCAAATGGCATGAGAAAGAGGCTCCAACCCGCCGTTGCCGCCTCTGGCTTTGATCCCTTGAAGAAAAGGGTGGGTGCCTCCTCCCGATCCCTAGAGACCGGGAGAGATCTGCGCCCAAGCCGTTTGTGTTGGGTCAAACGTTGAGACGGCTCGCGTACGGGCTCGAGCCTCGGGGAAAACGGTAGCACCGGGAGGACGGGCCGGTGAGCGATTCAGTCCAGTTCGGCATCGAGGTTCGATAGGAGCAGCTCGGCCTCACTCCAATCCTCGGGCCGGACCCGCAGCGCGATATCGCCGCGGCCGTAGCGGTCGAGTGGCCAGTCGGAGGTGAGCACCGCCGTGATCGCCGCCTCGACCAGCGCCTGATGCCAGGCCCGCGCCGTCCTCAGGTCGCCGAAGTCGCGGACGACCTCCCAGCTGTCGAAGGCGGGGTCATCGACGTGGACCGGGGTCGCGCCCGGCCCCGGGCGCCGCTGGAAGGCGCTTCGCATCCGGTCGATCAGGCTCATGGCTCACATCTTGACGCCCGGCGTCCGGTTCAGTGACCGGCCAGGCCGCCGCGGTGCAGGGCGATGCCGAGCTCCTTCAGCTGCAGCTCGCCGACCGGCGCCGGCGCCCCCGTCAGCGCGTCGATCCCGGACGCGGTCTTCGGGAACGCGATCACGTCCCGGATCGAGTCTGCGCCGGCCAGCCGCTGGACGATGCGGTCGAGGCCGAAGGCGATCCCCCCGTGTGGCGGCGCGCCGTAGCGAAGAGCCTCGAGCAGGAAGCCGAAGCGGGCGTCCGCTTCCTCGGCGTCGATCCCGAGCGCGGCGAACAGCGCCCGTTGGACGTCGGCGCGGTGGATACGGATGGATCCGCCGCCCATCTCCTGGCCGTTCCAGACCAGGTCGTAGGCGAGCGCTCGCGCCTCCCCGGGGTTGTCGGTATCGAACTGGCCGGCGGGCGCGGTGAACGGGTGGTGGAGCGGGTCCCAGCGATCCTCCTCGGCGTTCCACTCGAGCAAAGGCCAGTCGACGATCCAGGCGAGGCGGTCCTCGCCGGCGGGGATCAGGTCGAAGCGCTCGGCGAGCTCGACCCGCAGCTGCCCGAGGACGGCGTCGGCGACACGGCGACGGTCGGCGACGACGAGGAGCAGGTCCCCCTCCTCGGCGCCCAGTCGCCCGTTCAGGTCGCGAAGCTCGGCCTCGGAGAGGAACTTGGCGGTCGGCGAACGCCATCCCTCCCCCTCCCTGAACGCCCAGACGAGGCCTTTCGCGCCCAGCTCCTGCGCGCGCGAGATCAGCGCGTCAAGCTCGGAGCGCGGCAGCTCGCGCCGGCCGGCGTTCAGTCCCCGCACGGCGCCGCCGGACTCGACAACCGAGCGGAAGACCTTGAACTCGGTCTCGGCGAGGGCATCGGAGAGGTCGGCGAGCTCGAGGCCGAAGCGCATGTCGGGCCTGTCCGTGCCGAACCGGGTCATCGCCTCGTCATAGGGGAGCCGCTCGATCGGGAGCTCGAGCGAGGGCCCGCCGGTGCGCTCGAAGACGTGGGCCATCAGCCGCTCGTTGATGTCGAGCACGTCGTCGACGTCGACGAACGACATCTCGATGTCGAGCTGGGTGAAGTCGGGCTGGCGGTCGGCGCGGAGGTCCTCGTCGCGGAAGCAGCGAGCGATCTGGTAGTAGCGCTCGAATCCGGCGACCATCAGCAGCTGCTTGAAGAGCTGTGGCGACTGCGGCAGTGCGTAGAAGGAGCCGCGCTGGAGGCGGCTGGGGACGAGGAAGTCGCGGGCGCCCTCGGGAGTCGAGCGGGTCAGGACCGGGGTCTCGATGTCGAGAAAGCCCTCGCCGTCGAGGAACTCGCGCATTGCCGCCGTCACCCGGTGGCGCAGGGCGAGGGCCTCGCGCATCGGCTCGCGACGCAGGTCGAGGTAGCGGTGCCGGAGGCGCGCATCCTCACCGACCTCGCCGGAGAATCCCTCGATCTGGAACGGAGGGGTGTCGGCGTCGGCGAGCCGCTCGGCGGAGGCGACCTGGAGCTCGAACTCACCCGTCGGCAGGTCCGGGTTGACCGTGTTCTCGGAGCGGCGGACGATCGTGCCGGCGGCGCTGAGGACGTCCTCGGCGCGAAGCTCGTGGCCGAGGGCGAAGGCATCGCCCGATCCGTCGGGGTGGAAGACGAGCTGGACGATCCCGGTGCGGTCGCGCAGGTCGATGAAGATCAGCCCGCCGTGGTCACGGCGGCGGTGCACCCAGCCGGCGACCCGGGCCTCGGACTCGACCCGGTCGGCCAGCACCTGACCGCACCAGGTGTCGCGGAACCCGTTCGGGCGCAGGTGCGGGATCGGCGCCTCGCTCACCGGCCGAGCTCCTCCAGGGCCTTCGCCGGGTCGACGGAGCGCTGCTCGCCGCTCTCCATGTCGCGCAGCTGTGCCGACCCGTCGGCGTCGAGGATCAGGACGCGGCGGGCCCCGATCCGGTCGGCGTGCTTCAGCTGTCCCTTGAGGCCGCGCCCCGCGAGGTCGACCTCGGCCGAGAGGCCGGCGTTGCGGAGCTCCGTCGCGAGCGCCAGGGCGCGCGGGCGCTGCTCGTCGTCGGCCGCCGCGAGGAAAGCGTCGCGGCCCGGCCCGGCCTCCTCCTCGCCGATTGCCAGAAGGATCCGCTCGATCCCCGCCGCCCACCCGATCGCCGGGGTCGGCGGGCCGCCGAGCTGCTCGATCAGGCCGTCGTAGCGGCCGCCGCCGCCGACCTCCGACTGCGCCCCGAGGCCCTCGCAGACGAATGAGAAGATCGTCCGCGTGTAGTAGTCGAGTCCGCGGACCAGCGTGGGGTCGATCTCGTACGCGATCCCGGCGGCGTCGAGAAGGGCACGGACCGCGGCGAAGTGCTCGGCGTCCTCGCCGGCGAGGCGCTCGACGATGGTCGGGGCCTCGGCCATCACACCGCGCGTTCCCTCGTCGTCGGCGTCGAAGGCGCGCAGCGGGTTGATCTCGATTCGCTCCCTGACCTCCTTCGAGAGCTTGCCCTCGTTGGCGCGCAGGTGGGCCTTCAGCTCCTCGAGGTACTCGCGGCGTGAGTCGGGTGAGCCGAGGCTGCCGAGGCGGAGCTCGACCCCGGGGACGCCGAGCTCGGCGAGGAGGTCGTTGAGAAGCGCGATCACCTCGGCGTCGGCAAGCGGCGAGTCGGTCCCGATCGCCTCGGCGCCGATCTGGTGGAACTGGCGGTAGCGGCCCGCCTGGGGCCGCTCGTGGCGGAAGAACGGGCCGGCGTAGAAGAGCTTCACCGGCTGCGCCTGTTTCTGCAGCCCGTGCTCGAGGTAGGCGCGGCAGATCGGAGCGGTGCCCTCGGGCCGGAGGGTGATGCTGCGGCCGCCCTTGTCCTCGAAGGTGAACATCTCCTTGCGGACGATGTCGGTCGAGCGGCCGACGCCCCGCTCGAAAAGCTCGGTGTCCTCGAAGATCGGGGTCGCGATCGGCTCGTACCCGGCGCGGGCGCAGATCGCCGCCGCCGCGGCCTCGACGCGGGCGCGGGCGCGGGCATCGGCCGGGAGGGCGTCGGAGGTTCCGCGCGGCGCCTGGAATTTGCTCGCCATGGTCGGCGACCTTACCTTCGGGCGGGAGCGCCCGCCGCCTACCTCGACAGCTCGGTGAGGAAGGGGTTGGTCGCCCGCTCGGCGCCGAGCGTGGTCGGGCCCATGTGCCCGGCGTAGACGTCGGTCTCGGCTGGGTGTTTGTCGAACAGGGTCTGGATCGAGCGCAGCAGCGTCGGCCCGTCCCCTCCCGGAAGGTCGACGCGTCCGACCGAGCTCTGGAAGAGGACGTCGCCGGAGAAGATCGCGTCCTCCCCCCGCACCGAGTAGGTGACGTGGCCAGGGGCGTGGCCGGGTGTCGCGATCACGTCGAGGGTCAGGCCGGCGAGCTCGATGGTCTCGCCGCCGCGAAGCAGCTCGTCTGGCTCGTAGTTCTCATACGGCCCCATTCCCGGCACCTGGACGATCGTGCTGATTTCGGAGAGAAGGTTGGCTTCGAGCTCAGGGCAATAGACCGGCGCTCCGGTGGCCGCCGCGACGGGCGAGACGGCACCGATGTGGTCGATGTGGCAGTGGGTGATCAGGATCGCCTCGATCCTGCCGCCCGCGTGCTCGGCCGCGTTCAGGAGCCGCTCGGGCTCCTCCCCGGGGTCGACGATGAGGAGCCGGTCGGACCCCTCCGCGTGGAGCAGGAAGCAGTTCTCGGCGAACGGGCCGACGGTGAGCGTCTGTACCTCGAGCGCCACTACCTGCGCTGGTCTTCGGCGGCGCGGATCCGCGCCCGCTCCCGTTTGCGCCACATCATCGTGTCGAAGAAGTAGCCGCCCGGGATGTAGAAGAGGAGCATGAAGGCTCCGAGCCCGAGCGACTGGGCGGGAGTGCGGCCGAAGAGGACGAGGAGGATCACGATGAAGATTGCCGCCGCGATGGCTCCGCGGATCGCCGACTGGCGCCAGGTCGGTGGCGCATCCGTTTTCGGTTCCGGCTTGCGGCGGGATCGGGCGCGGGCCTTCGCCTCCTCCCGGCTTTGAGGCCGGCCGGTCCGGCGCTTGGTGTCGATCCGGCCTCCCTGGGTCCCGCGGTGCTTGCGACGGCGCTTCTTCTTGGTCTGTGCCACCGCGAACAATTTATCTAGGAGGAGCCCCCGAGGCGGCCCTCGATCGTGTCCCGGGCAGGGTCGAGGCCGTCGATGGGCACGTCATCCGGGTAGCCGGCCAGGGCCGCCACGGGCACCAACCCGATCAGCTCGGCCTCGAGTGGGCGCGCGCCGAGCGGGGCCGCGAGCTCCCGGATCATCGCGACGACGCGGCCAAGCGGGACCGAGAGAGGGTCATGGACGTTGGTCGAGACCTGCGTCCTCCCGGAGGACAGTGGTAAGCCGATCGCCCGCACCCCGGGCAGGCCGCCGCCGGACTCACGCAACCCTGCGGCCACCGATTTCGCGACCTCGGCGTCGCCGCTGTCGAGCTCGACGTTGAAGGCGGCCAGCGGCGGTCGCGCTGTGACCAGCGTCGCGCCCGCGCTTCGATGCGGGAGATCGGGCCCGGCATCGGGCCGGAGCTCTCCCCCCTCCATCCTCAGCCAAAGCTCGCGCAGGCCTCCGTTGCGGAAGTAGGCCCGCTCGGCGCGGTCGGGCGCCGTCGCCAGGTCCCCGTAGAGAAACACCGGCACCCCGAGCGCGCCGATCCGGGTCGCGGTCTCCTTCGCGGCGACCTGGGCGGCTTCGCGATCGGCAGCCTCGACCCAGACGATCGGACAGACGTCCACGGCCCCGATCGCCGGGTGCAGGCCCTCGTGGGCGGACATGTCGATCGCCTCGACCGCCGCCGCGGCGCCGGCGTCCAGCGCGCCCTGGAGCGCCTCCGCCTCCCCCGCCAGAGTGAAGACCGTGCGGTTGTGGTCGGCGTCGGTGTGGCGATCGAGGAGGGTCACGCCGGCGGTGATGGCGTCCTCGACCGAGGCGATCCGGGCCTCGTCGCGACCCTCGGAAATGTTGGGAACGGAAAGAAGCATCGGCGCCATCGTCTAGTTTCCTTGCTCAACCGGGCGCGTGCGCCAAACGATGTGCGAGAGGGAGAGGCACTCGATGAGCTTTTCCGAGGCTGTCAAATCAGGCTTCGACCACTACACGAAGTTCGATGGTCGGGCCAACAAACCGGCCTTCTGGTGGTGGTTCCTCTTCGGGATCTTGGTGTACATCGGCGCCGAGATCATCGACGCGATCCTCGGGACCACGATCGTATGGATCATTGTCGCGCTGGGCCTGCTGCTGCCCAACCTCTCGGTCGCAATCCGGCGCCTGCACGACACCGACCGCACCGGCTGGTGGATCCTGATCGGGCTGATCCCGATCATCGGCTTCATCGTGTTGTTGATCTTCTACCTGGAGAAGAGCGATCCGGGCGACAACAAGTACGGCCCGCCGATGGACGGCCCGCCGATGGCCCAGCCCGTCGCCTAGTCGCGAGGGCAAACCCGCCGTTACCATCCGGCGTCCCGCCGGAGTAGCTCAGCTGGTTAGAGCAGCGGAATCATAATCCGCGTGTCGGGGGTTCGAGTCCCTCCTCCGGCACATCGAAAAGCCCCGCTCAGGCGGGGTTTTTTCGTTTCTAGGGAAACAAACGGAAACGAAAAAGCGCAGGGTGGCAACAAAGTGGCAACGCACCCCGCGAAAACGGTTCCAGACCGCCCCACCTTGCCCCGCTCCGGAGTAGTTTCGATTCATGGATCAGACATCGGAATCGACGTTGCGACGACGTGCGGGCAGCGACGGGCTGGCCCCGGCGATCGCGGGACACGTTCGCGGACAGGCCGACGCCGCCGAAGCCGCGCTAGGTGGCGACGCAGCCCGCCACGTCGAGAGTCTCCGAACCTTCGCCCAATACGTCGAGGCTCGACCGCAGGATGATTTGCGAATCGTCGCCCTCTACGCCCTAAACGGGAGTGTCGGCGCGGGCGGAGTCGAGTACGCCGTGGGGCCGTCACAGGCCGAGCTTTTCGGGCGGCTCGGAGTCGATGGACCTGCCCCGTTGCCGTCCGCGACCCTTGACGAGCTTGTCGCCGTAGCGGTCGAGGATGCCCTCGCGCACGCCGGTCAGAGAGGCGAGCAGGCGAGCCGAGAAGCGGCTGCGTCCCAAGCTGAGGCTCAGACCGCGCGAGAGGCCGCAGACGCTGCGACAGGGGCGATACGGGAGCGGGACGCCCTGACCGTCGAGGTCGCCGAGCTACGGGCGGAGGTCGCCTCCAAAGACGGCCAGATCAGCCACCTGCAAACGATGATCGCGGCCCCCTCAGAGAAACCGTCCGGGCCGCGACGCCGGAAACGCCTGCCGGGACACGAAGGCATCTACTTCACAGACCGCCCCACCGGCCGGGTCTATGAGATCACCTGGCAGGAGGACGGTCGACGCCGCTGGCGAACGGTCGGCGACGATCTAGACGAGGCAATCGCGGCCCGCGCCGAGCTTGCCCAAGAACCCGAGGGGGCGGCAGCATGAACCCGATCGTCTACACGATGGACGGCGAGTCCTTTGAGTTCGAGGACGTGGCCGACCTTGAAGCAGCCCTAGACGGCGAGTACGGCGAGGATTACCAACTGGTCGCAGAGCAGGTGAGCGCCGACCTTGAAGAACAGGCCGAGCAGGAACTTGCGCAGGCCCCCGAAGATCGAGGGAGCGAATTCGCCGCACAGGCAAAACGGGCAGAGCGAGAGCGCGGAGTCCCTCTCACACGACGCGAGACGGAAGCCCTCGCAATCGACCAGGCAGGCACAGGCCCCCCCGACGTAGAGGGCGCTTTCAAGCGCGGCGTCATCGGAGACATCCACGACGACGACGACTACCGCCGACAAGTCCTGGCCGACCACATGCAAGACGCAGGCGAAGAACAGGACTACGCAAACGCCAACGCCGAAGCTCTGAGGGAAGCCGAAGCCGTCGAGGCTGCCGAAGCAGGGGCCGAAGTAGCGTGAGGGGGCGGCTTTCCATCGTTCCCGGGGTAGTCGATCGCCACGCGTCCGCCGTAGATTGCCGGAGGTAAACGCGCCCGTGGCCGCTCGCCCCGGTGTCCCCCGCCCGTCCTTCGATCCAGAACAGATCGAGCGTGGGCTATTGCGGCTCGCCGAAGCCAATGGCAACGCCGAGGAAGCGTCGCGCAGCTTGGCGACAGGAGGACTCTCGATCGACCCGCAGACCTTGCGCCGCTGGCGCAACGGCAAGCACGCCGAGCGATACGAGGTCGTACGTGGTGAAGTTCTGCCGCGACTTCAGGCGCAGGCGGCAGAGGCGCACGCTGACCTTGCGGCGCGTGAGATGGCCGTCTCGGCCCGGATGGTCGAGCGGTTGGCGGGCGAGGTCGATCAGATTGCCCCCCGCGATCTATCGACTGCCGTCCGGAATCTCGATGTTGGAGCGGCGATCCATCGCGACAAGGCTCAAATCTTGAAGGGCGAACCGACCCACATCGTCCGCAGATCGTTTGAGGAGATCAAACGGGAGTTGAAAGCCCGCGGGATCGTTCTCGACGGGATCGCCGTCGAGGTGTCCGAGCGGGTAGACGGGTTACCTGCACCTTCCGCCGACGATTGAGGCCCCGATCGACACAGGAGCGAACGGGAGCCGTGCTTGCCCTGCTGTCTCCCTCCTCCTCCTCCTCCTCACCATTTCGCATAAGCCTTCGGACCCCTACCATGTGAGATGCAGGCTGAAAAGGGGGCGCACCGGGGGTTCTTGGTGCCCAGCAGGACCGGGAGACAAGCACCGAATGAAGGGTCGGACGGGATCGATTCGTCTAGCTGGTACCGCACTCGCGGCTGCGGCGCTGACGCTCCTCCTCGCGGTTCCCACGGCGGAGGCAGTGACCGGCGGGCCGACAATCCCAGTCAACACGACAATCCCGAACTACCAGAACAACCCAACGATCGCGGCCAGCCCGAATGGCGACTTCATGATCGCCTGGCAGGGCAGCGGACAGGACGGCTACGGCGTCTACGCGCGGAGCTTTGACGCCTCCGGCGCCCCGCTCAGCGACGAGATCACTGTCAACACGACGCCCGTTGGTGGTCTCGTAGGCCCCGCAATCGCTGACGACGGCGACGGCGGCTTCACGATCGCCTGGCAGGGCAGCGGACAGGGGGGGTCGCGCAGCGATATCGACGCGCGCCGTTTCGACGCTGCGGGTTCGCCGCTCGGCGACCAGATCACGGTCAACACGACGACCACAGGCGAACAGCGATCTCCTGCGATCGCCGCTGACGGCAGCGGCGGCTTCACCGTTGCCTGGGAAAGCTGTACCCACCCTTTAGACACGTTCAATGGCTGCAGCCAAGAAGACGGCGCAGGCTGGAACATCTTTGCGCAACGCTTCGACGTGTCCGGCAATCCACAGGGCGGCGAGATTGCGGTCAACGCCATCACTGAAGGCGACCAGTGCTGCGCTGACATCGCCGCCGAAGAAGACGGCGACTTCACCGTACTTTGGCAAAGCGAACAACCGGATGGCTCTTCGCCCACGGTCGTCTACGCGCGACGCTTCGAGGCCTCGGGCGCTCCGCTGAGGGAAGAGAAGGCGGTAAGTGGAACCGGTGGCGCAGGAGTGGTTGCGATCGCCGCTGACGGCGGCGGCGGCATCGACGTCGCCTGGGGCACAAATTTCACCGCAGGAGTGAAGGCGCGACGCTTCGATGCCTCAGGCGCTCCGCTGGGCGACGTAGTCCAGGTCGATCCGACGCAAGAATCGGCGGGTTTTCCCGATATCAGTGCCGATCCAGACGGCGGCTTCACGGTCGTCTGGGCTGGCGTGCCGTCTGGCCCTCCCTACACAAGCCACGTCTATGCACGGCGCTTCGACGCCTCCGGCACCGCTCTGACTTCCGCTGTCCGAGTCGACCCGACGACCGAGGCTTCACGGGAACAAGCCACGGTCGCCGCCGACGGGAGTGGCGGGTTCCTTGTCGCCTGGTCACGGCACGAACCCATTCCCACGGGAGATGACGTCTTCGCGCGGCATTTCGTCAGTGTTCCCGAAACACAAATCGACTCCGGACCCTCAGGGCCTGCTAACGACGCGACACCTACCTTCAGCTTCAGCTCCGACGAAACGGGCTCAACGTTCGAGTGCAAGTTGGATGACGCAGAATTCTCCCCCTGTAGCTCGCCGCTGACACTCGGTCCGCTGGCGGATGGCCGCCACAGCTTCGAAGTACGGGCGACCAACGCCGCCGATGAGACCGACCAGACCCCGGCCACGAGCAGCTTCACGCTTGACACCATTGTCCCTAACGCCCAGATCGACTCCGGTCCCTCGGGCCTGACTGACGAAAGCTCCCCGACCTTCGCCTTCTCGTCCGATGACCCGAACTCGACCCTCGAATGCAAGCTCGACTTCGCTGCCTTCTCGGGGTGCACCTCGCCGCTCACCGTGGGCCCACTCACCGAAGGCCATCACATCTTCTCCGTGCTGGCACGCGACGATGCGGGGAACGTCGACCCGACACCGGCGGTCCGCGAATTCACCCTCGATACCGTTCCTCCAATCATCTCGATCATCTTGGGACCTGAAGACGGCTCGAAGATCAACGACCCGACCCCGACTTTCCACTTCGACGCTAATAAGTCGGCCAGTTTCGAATGCAAGCTCGACGATGAACCCACCGAGGCATGTGGCTCGCCATTCACGACGGACCTACTGGCGGATGGCCCCCACCTCTTCACTGTCTTGGGCACCGATGAATTCGGCTTCACCGGCTCCGCGAGCCGCGAATTTACCCTTGACACGACCGCCCCAGACACCGCGATCGACTCCGGCCCGTCTGGCCCCACCGCCGATAGCACCCCGACGTTTGCGTTCTCCTCCAATGAGCCAGGCTCGACCTTCGAATGCCGACTGGACGGTAGCCCCTTCTCGGCCTGTAGCTCGCCGTTCACGACTCGCCCACTGCGGGAAACCCCTCACAGCTTCGCGGTCCAGGCCACCGATCCCACCGGCAATACCGACCCGACCCCGGCTATTCGCGAGTTCAGCGTCCAGGCGAACCCCATCGAGTTGGCCCCGGTCCTCGACCGGGCGGGGCCGACGATCAGTCTGAAGATTCGCAGGCAGCACCGGGCGGCGACCCTCATCTTTTCTGCGAGCGACCCGTCAGCGTCGAGCCTGCCGATCGTATTCACGTGTCGGCTCGATCGCCGTAAACGCCAGCGCTGCTCCTCGCCGAAGACTTACAAGCACCTGCGGGCGGGCATGCACCGTGTCCGCGTGATCGGGACTGACGCTGCAGGGAACCTGAGCCGTCCGGCAACTGCGAGGTTCAAAATCGGCGCGAGCGGCCCTGCTCGCTGATCGCCGCCCCAGACGTTTCACCCGAAGCTAATGAAAGCCCCGGTGCCACCGATGACAAGGTTACTGATGAACAATTCTTCAAAACCCGCTCTCGCAATACGCGTCCGAGAAAAGCTAGTCGATGATCACGGAGTGATGGCCCCGTCGACCCTCGTTGTAGCGTGCAGCCTCGCGGCGCTCACATTTGGAGGCGTTGCTGTGTTTCTCTTTGTAAGTCCCTCACATAGTGATCTGGGCGGAGGCATATTCGTTGTGTTTGGGGGTCTATGTCTGGCTGCTGCGGGATTCTTTGCATCGCTGATGAGAACCTCCGGGCGGGTCCATGACATCCTCGGCGCGGAAGAGGTAATTGCGGAAGGTATTGGGCGGGGCCGGGGACTTCGAGGTTTAGTTGTCGTGGCGACCCCTAAGCGCGTTGCCGCTTTGGCAGCTCGCCTAGTCGGTGAGCCGTCTGTTACGCATGCAATTCCGTACCGCGATCCAGTCGCGGTCGATGGTGACAGCGAATCTCTGAGCCGCGACGAGCTTGCGATGGTCCTCCGGATCGTCCCCGCGAAGTGGAGGCCCCTGTTCCAGACGCTTGCCGCGACCGGGATCAGGTGGTCGGAGGCGGCGGGCCTGAAATGGGGCGATCTGAAGCTCGACGGATCGGAAACCTCGCTCCGGGTCCGACACGCCTACGTCCGCGACACGTTCAAGCCGCCTAAGAGCAAGTACGGCGTCCGGACGATCCCGATCGACATGGCCCTCGCCCGCGCCCTGCGTGAGCATCGACGCCGGTCGAAGTTCTCCGCCGACGCCGATCTAGTTTTCCCGGCCCGCAATGGCGCGCCGCTTCGCCAAGAAAACGTTCGACGCCGGGTCATGGCACCGGCAGCGGGCGAGGCCGGGGTTCCGTGGATCGGATTCCACACGTTCCGCCATACCTGCGCGAGCTTGCTTTTCGACTCCGGTCGAAACGCGGTGCAGGTGCAACGGATTCTCGGCCACCATTCCCCGGCGTTCACCCTTTCTGTCTACGTCCACCTGTTGGACGAGGGTGTCGGAGGGCCGCTCGATCTAGGCGCCGCGCTGGCCGCGGGGGGTGGCAACAAAGTGGCAACACACGCCACGGGATCAGAGGGGATCGCACCGGATCGGCCCCTCGCGGAAACCGTCTCGTAGAGCCGATTCCGCGATTTCAGCGGATCAAACGAGACGCCCGATTAACGATCATAATCCGCGTGTCGGGGGTTCGAGTCCCTCCTCCGGCATCGCTGGGCGCTTCGCCGTGGCTTGGCCTGTTCGACAAGCAGTTCAAGAATCCTGAGATTGCAGAGCCTGTCTCAGCCGCGTGTAGGATCGAGCGACCCCTGACGGATCGCTGCCCTTCCGCGGTTGTGCGCCTCGGGCACAATGTGGCAGGTCTAGTTCGATCGCCCGCAGAGACGAATGTCGCTGAAGCTCCCTTCCGGTGCGCGTCCGAGGCTCGTAATGCAGAGCCTCGACGTCGTGCAGGAGGTCGTCTACATCATCGTGGGGGTGCTGCTCGTGGGAGCGGCCGTGGCAATTGTGGTCGGCACCGTGGAAGGGGTAATTAACGGGATCAGCGCAGGCGAAGACCCTGTGCGGATCGGGCTGCTAATCCTCGACCGCATCCTGTTGCTGCTGATCGTCGCAGAGCTTCTTCACACGCTGCGGATCGTTCTCTACGAGGGAGAGATTTTCGCCGAGCCGTTTCTGCTGGTCGGCCTGATCGCGGTTGTGCGACGTGTCGTCGTCGTCACGGCACAGGTCGAGCAGACC
Source organism: uncultured Solirubrobacterales bacterium (assembly GCA_963737575.1). Classification (GTDB taxonomy): domain Bacteria; phylum Actinomycetota; class Thermoleophilia; order Solirubrobacterales; family 70-9; genus VRUE01. Next base: position 92,735 of record CAVTTJ010000009.1, on the reverse strand, counting down.
TCGGGACGGCCGCTGACGAACCTGCTTCTTGAGCTTGGAGTTCTCGCGGTCCTGGCGCTGGCCTTCGGTGCTGCGATCTTCCTCCTGCGCCGGGACACTGCACATGAACCGGCGCTCGAAGAGGGCGCGGAGGCCTCCGACCGATAAGTTGCCGGGAGAAGTCGTTGTCTTCCGCCTGGATTCGGCTCGGCGATTAGGGGTGGACGACCGGATTCCTGTCACCTACTCGCTGACGGCGACCAACCTCGGACCCGACGACGCCGGGGCCGCCGCTGTGGCCGATGTCCTTCCTCCCGAGGTGGCATACGTCTCCGATACCTGTGGCGGTGTCCTTCGGCCCGGTGCGAGTCCGAAGCCTCCGCTCCCGCCGATCCCGGGGACGCTCTGGACCTGGGTGGTCGGAGAACTGGCGAACGAAGCCACAGCGACGTGCGAAATAACCGTGAAGGTCCTGCGGCCGGGAGAGGAAATCACGAACATCGCAGCGGTGGCCTCGCACGGCCTCGAGGGCGGTCTGATGTTCGCGAACAACCTTGACCGAGCAGTGATCAGGGCCGATCAGCCGTTGGTACCCCCGGTGATCCCGCCTCCACCTCAACCTCCGCCGGCGCCTAAACCGAAAAAACCCAAACAGAAACACGAGAAACAGCCGAGCAATGCCCGCTTGGAAGTGCACAAGAGCGCCAAGCAGACCACTGTCAAGCCGGGCGGCAGAGTCGACTTCACGATCACCGTCGTCAACCGTGGACCGGGGACAGCCCGCTCGGTACACCTCTGCGATACCCCGCCCGCAAGCCTCCAGTTCGAGGCGGTCCCCGGGGCCCAGTTCAAGGGGAAGCAGGCCTGTTGGGAGCGTGCCCAGCTCCCGGCAGGAGACCACTGGACGGTGAAGATGAGCACGAGCGTCGTCGGGAAGCCGAAGGCCCGCTCGATACGCAACACGGCGAGGGTGAGTGCCGGTAACGCCGGCGCCGTCGCCGACGACGCCGTGGTTCGAGTTCGCCGGCGATTGCCCACCGCCTGCCCGAGTGCGGCTATGCGGCTGGTGCCCTCTGGAGGGAGGGGTTGCTGAGCACCGGGCTCTGACCCGAACCGTCACATCGGAGGTAACGCACGCACACGGGCCTGGCCCGGGTAGGCTCTAGCGGTCCAAACTCTTCCCGCTTGATTCGATCTCCCAGACGTCGAGCGTCCCGGCTGTCGTCTGCGTGCCACCCGGTCCTCAGGCAGCCGCAACGCGGTAGGCGACCTGGGGCTCGCTCTTCCCCTTCAGGGTGAGTTCCTCGCGGCTGCCAGGCGGCTCCGGCAGGCCCGCCGCGACGCGCTCGGAGAGGACGATCTCACCGCCCGCGGCCTGGGCCTGCAGGCGGGAGGCGGTGTTGACCACATCGCCGACTGCGGTGAAGTCGTAGAGGGCGCGTTCACCGATGTTGCCGACGAAAGCCTCGCCGAAATCCATCCCGATTCCGGTCTCGGCGAACGGTCCCTCCGCGGTCCCGTAACCGACCATTTTGAGAAGGTGCCGACCGTGGGCGAGCATCAGCGCCGGCACCTCATCATGGTCGACGTTCCGCAGCACGTCGGGAAGGTACAGCGCCATCACCTCGTCGCCGATCAGCTTGTCGATAATCGCCTTGGGGAATAGAACGTCCTCTGCGCAGCCGTAGAAACGGGCAAGCAGGCGCGACACTTCGGCAGGGTCGCCTAGCTGCGCACTCTTGGCCGTGAAGCCGCGGATGTCGGCGAAGAGGACTCCGGTCTGCATGGTGACCCCGCCGGGGGGTGACGTCTCGACGCAGGACGCGCAGACAGTCGGGTTCTTGCGCGAGGGCGTGTAGCCGAGCGGTTTGGCAACGTAGCGGCCGAACCCGGCGAATGGTGCGCCGCATCGGCCGCAGCGGGGACTGCTCGGCAGAGTGCGCCAGACCCAGCGGATCGCCCGCATCGTCCGGGTTCCTTCCATGTCGTAATAGGCCTGCCAGTCCTCCTGCCTAAGCGGTTCGCCGCGCTTGCGCCCGGCGTCCTTGCGCAGCTTGCGAAGCCCCGTGCGCTGCCACAGGGTCAGCTTCTCCTGCTCGGCGACCGACCTCTCCTCCATGCGGCTGATGCTATCCCGATGCCCTTCCGCCGGAAAGATGGCGGTTTTCAAGCCGCATTTGCAGCATCACGGGTGTCAGCAGAGTGGCGGCGGAAACGACGGATACTGCACGCACTCCGGACCCCCCGCACGCGGACGTCCGCGTGCCGGGAGTTTCCGATGGACCCCTCTGTAGGCAGCACCCACTCCCACTGGATTCACGCCGCGCGACAGGGCGAGATCAAGGCCCGGCTGTAAGGAATTGCGGCAACCGCGAGATTGACGCTGCGGGCTGACCCGGCTACGGTCCCTGCAGTTCGGGGGCCACTCGGCCAAACTCGACCCAACGGGGAGGCAGAAGAATCTCGATGCGCCCGAAGTTGATCTATGCGAACGCGATGGCGACATCTGCAACAGGGGGAGCATCGAGACGCTGGCTATTTGCCATCGCACTGCTGCTCTTCGTCGCCGGCCTCTCGATCGCCTGCGGTCCCGCCTTCGCTTCGATAACCCTGACCGAGGGCTCAGACACAGCGACCGCGCCGCACATCGAATGGAACTTCGGCGACTCCAACGGCGACGTCGACTGCGTGGACGACGCCAAGTGGAGGCCCAACGAAGGCGAAGCGTTCGGAGGAGACCTCGCTGCCAACAACGGGGCCTGCGGGAGCGCGACCGAGTTCTGGGGGGAGTCCTACGGCAACGAAGACAGCCATGGGCCGGGGCCGGTCGTGGCCTGCAACAAGGGCTCCTGGCGGGTGATCAGCGCCCGTACCGTGGAGGTGACCTCCTCAGCGCCCAGCAACTGCTCGGGCGACAATCCCTCGATCCCCGTCCGCACCCGCTACACGTTTTTCGAATCGGGCGCCGGCGCCAACGAGGTCCGGATCGAACGCACCTGGTCGTTCGCGCCCAACCAGACCTCCTCCAACCCGGCTCAGGGGATGCGCGCCTACGTGCCTCGCCTCGGCCTCGGCACATACGGACAGGTGATCTTCCCGAAGGCCGACCACAGCCTGCAGACTGAAAGCGTCGTCAACGACAGCTTCCGCACGGACTGGGACGGCAGCTGGATCGCGATCAACGCGTCGTCGACCAACGCCGGCGCCCTTCTGCTGCGCGACCCGGCGAATACCAGCCCGGCGCAGCTGGTCTCGGACTACGATTCCTCCTCGGGGTCGAACAACTCGGGCATCACGCTCAACCGGCCGCAGCCCGACGGCTGGCTCGCGCCGGTCACCGAGACCGAGTACATGTGCTTCTACGACGCGACCACCTGGCCGGTCGAAGGACGCTCGGCGACGAGCCTCCCCGAAGGCTGCGGCGCCATCGAAGTCCCGATCAACGTCGTCGCCCCGAAAATCTCGGCGGGGGCCGGGAACCCCCAGCCCGGCCACGCCTACACGGCGACCGCGGGGACCTGGGAACACGCCGGGAGCGGCGTCGCGCGCCAGTGGTACCGCTGCCTCGGGACCTCCTGCGAAGCGATCGGCGGCGCCACGAACGCCCAATACACGGGACCGGGGCCGATGTGGGGCACGCCCTGAAGGTCACCGAGACCGCGACGGCGGCGAGCGGGGAATCGGACTCGGCGTCGAGCGACATCGCCGGCACCGTCAGCGGCACGATCTACCAGAACTCGGAATCAGAACCGAACGAGCTTCCTGGGGCGCCGGTCCAGGCTTGCCCGGTCGGCGGCGGCGCCTGTCGCTCGACGACCAGCGGCACGCATGGCCGCTACACGATTCAGGTCCCGGTCTCAGGCGATTACGCGATCACCGCTTTCCCGCCCTCTAGCTCCGAAGCGCTGCCGAAGACGCGGTCCGGCGCCTCGACCGTCACAGACGAAGCCGACACCCCGAACCAGAACGTCGTCCTCGCGATCCCCCAGCCTCCTCCGCCCAACGTGGGCTTCGGTGGTTCGGGCTATCGCGGCGCCACCGGCAACGGCACGCCGGTCGTTCATTGGCAGGAACCGTTCGTGATCGAATACGAAACCGGGATCGACCACGAAGTCGAAGTGACGGTCAGGTTCCCGAATGAAGAAGAACACACCTATCCGCCCGCGGAACCGGTCGAACCCGATCCCGAAGAACCTGGGACGGGGCATTTCCGTTTCCCGATCGAACCGCTCTATCCGAACCACGGCCCGGCCGAAGTGTCGATCAAAGACAAGCCGCCGGGCGAACCAGAAGAAGAAACGAACTTTCCGATCTACATCGACCCGAGCGGCTTCGTGCACACCACGGACGGGGCGCCGCTCGCCGGAGTCACCGTCACCCTTTACCGATCGGAGAGCGAATCCGGCCCATTCACCGCCGTCCCCGACGGCTCGGCGGTGATGTCTCCGATGAACCGTGCCAACCCCGACAAAACCGAAGCGGGCGGGCACTTCGGCTGGGATGTGATCGCCGGCTACTACAAGGTACGCGTCGAAAAGAGTGGCTGTCACGCCCCCGGCGACTCGGGCCAGGGGTTCGTCGAAACCGGGGTGCAGACGATCCCGCCGCCGGTGACGAATCTCGACGTGAGGCTCGAATGCCCGCCGCTCGTCGAGGAGCGCCCCGGCGCACGGCTGCGGCCCTCACTCGGGCTCCGAGGGGGCAGGGTGCGAGTCAAGAAGAGCGGCGCCTTCTTAGTCGGGTCCTCGACGATCGAATGCCCTGCGGCGAGCGCCCTGTCGTGCACGGCCCAGGTGACCGTCACAGGTTCACCGCCCAAGAAGAAGAATGAAGCGGAACGGCGAAAATGCCCGAGCCGCGAAGGCGGGCCTGAAGCTCGGATCGTCGAAGATCACCATCGCGCCAGGAGCGACCGTCCCGATTGCCGGCAAGCTATCCGCCAAGGGCCTGCGCAAGCTGAAAGCGCTGCGCAGCGTCAAGGCGAAAATCGCGATCCAGGCGAGCGTCCCGAACGGCGACTCGGTCTCGGGCGGCGTCTCCGCGACCCTGCTCGCTCCACCGCGAGCGCGGCAGGCGGCGGGACACTGATCGCGGCGGGCAGTCCCGCGTCGTCTCGCTGAAGCCCAAGTTGAAGTTGAGCAAAGCTTGCGGGCCCACGAAGAGGTCGCCAATCGCGCTGCGGTGTCAGCGGCACATTCGGTCGTGCGCCCGAGGTTTCAGATGTCCGCGCCTGGGCACTGTCACAACAGAGCGCCGGTATCTCGTCCTAGGTGAAACGCGACGAGAGGAGCGATCATGAAGGTCTTCGTTGCTGGTGCGACAGGCGTTCTAGGCAGGACGCTCGTCCCGCAGCTCGTGGCGCGTGGCCACGAGGTGGCCGGAATGACCAGAAGCGTGGAGAAGGAAGATCTGGTTCGCGGCATGGGAGCGCGGCCGATGGTGGCGGATGCCCTTGACCCGAACGCGGTCGCCCAGGCGGTGGCCTCCGCCGAGCCGGAGGTGATCGTGCATGAGCTCACGGACCTGTCCGGCCAGATGAGCATCCGTGAGGCGCGGCACCCCGAGCGCTTCAGGGGGGCGATCATGACCAACCGGCTGCGCACTGAGGCAACGAACCACCTCTTGGCTGCTGGCCGCGCCGTGGGTGTACGGCGTTTCGTGGCCCAGAGCTTTGGGGCTTTCCGATTCGCCCGCAACGGGGGGCTGGTCCAGACGGAGGCAGACCCGCTCGAGCCCGACCCTGCGGGGCCAATGCAGCCGGGGCTGGAAGCGATCCTCTATCTGGAGAGAGCGGTGACGACGATCGAGTGGGCCGAGGGTCTCGCGTTGCGCTATGGCGGCTTCTATGGTCCGGGGACGTCCGTCAGCCTGGCCCCGGATGCGCAGATCGCAGCGCCGATTCGCAAGCGCCGGTTCCCGATCGTCGGGGACGGCGGCGGCGTTTGGTCGTACGTCCATATCGAGGACGCCGCGGCGGCGACCGCGGTTGCGGTCGAGCGCGGCGAGACTGGTATCTACAACATCGTCGATGACGACCCTGCGCCGGTCCGGGAGTGGCTACCGGCGCTGGCGAGCGCGCTCGGTGCAAAGTCACCAAGGCGGGTCCCACGGTGGCTCGGGCGGCTGCTCGCCGGTGAGGTGGCGACAGCCATGATGACCGAAGCGAGGGGAGCATCCAACGCGAAGGTCAAGCGCGAACTCAGCCTGCATTTCCGGTTCCCGAGCTGGCGGCAGGGCTTCATCGAGGGTCTCGGTTGAGTGTCCCTCCCTGCAGGCCCGGCGACCGCTTGAGGTCGAACGCCATTTCCGCGGCGCCGGGACCGGCCCACTTCGTCTCGTAGGCTCCCGCGACCTTCTCGACCAGGCGCCTGATCGCGGTGTTCTCATTGTGGACCAGCGCGGTAAACCGGGTGATCCCCATTTCCATGGCGCGGAGAATGAGCGCCCTGAGCAGCGCCGTCCCAAGGCCGATCCCCATCCATCGATCGCCGACCCCGACCGCGAACTCCGCCGCCTGGGCGCGGTCGTCGCTGCGTATATAGCGGGCGGTCCCGAAGCTCTGGCCCGTCTCTGGATCCACCGCGATCAGCGCCTCGTGCGTGACATGGTCGACCGCGGTCAGGTATTCGAGCTGGGCGCCCGAGAGCTTCGACTGGAAGTGCAGGAACCGCATGTAGTTCGAGTCCGGGCTGGCGCTCTGAAACCCTTCGTTGAGCCGATCGCGATCGGTTGGCATGATCGGTCGGATCAGCGCCCTGGTCCTGTCTCGGAGCTCAACGATCTGGCCTGTTTTCGGGGTTCCCGTGGTCCGCATCCTCCGCCTAGCGGGCAATGTGGGTTGGGTGGGGATCCTGCTGCGATCGTAGCCGATCCTGCGTGACCTGAAACCTTCGGGCCTCGGCGTGCCTGTGAGACGCCATCAGACTCCTCAGGACGGTGGGTTTCGAGGGGTCACTCCGAACGCGCAGGACCAGCAGGACCGACATCGCGGTCCTCACCGACGATTTCGCGGATTCGAGCCTCAGCGGCCCCCTCGTCCTCGGCCTCGAGTTTCGCGTACAGCCGGGGTTCGGGCAGATCGTGGAGAGGACCCCCGTGCGCCGGACCCACCTCTGAGATTCCCGCCTTCTTCAACGTCGCCGCGACCATCTCCGCCTCCTCGCCACTTGGGGTGATGACCGGAACCCAGTAGATCGGCATGGAACAAAACCTAGTTGACCAGGCAGGGGAGTGCGTCCGGCGCGATCATTGTCCGTGAATATCACGGCCGAACTCGACACCACGCGTCCGGCGTCCTCCTCGGCGGAGCTGCCCCGGGAGTTTCAGCCTCGCTCGATACGCAGACGGATGCTGCAGGCGATCGGGGCTCTCGGCGTGCTGATTGCGATCGTCCTGCTGGCGCCGGGGCTGGGGGAGGTTCGAGACAGGCTGGCGGGTGCGGACCCCGGGTGGCTGGTGCTGGCGACGCTGCTCGAGGCGCTCTCCTTCGCCTCCTACATCCTCATGTTCGGGCCCATCTTCTGCGCCGGGCTGGACCGGCGGCGAAGCTGGCAGATCGGCGGCTCCGAGCTGGCGATGGGCTCTCTGATTCCAGCCAGCGGTGCGGGCGGCCTTGCCCTCGGTGCCTGGGTCCTTCACCGCGGGGGAATGGATGGGCGGCGGATTGCGCGCCGGTCGGTCGCCTTCTTTTTGATCACGAGCGCGGTCAACTTCCTCGCCGTCACCGTTCTCGGGGCGGCGATGGCACTCGGCCTGTTTGGACCCGACCTTTCGCTGTGGTTGACCGCCTTCCCGGCGGCCGCCGCGTCTCTGGCTCTCGGCCTCGTGGCTGCGCTCCCGCGACTCGGCCCCGGCCGGCCGGCCGGGGCCGATGCGTCCCGGCTGCGACGAGGGATCGGCGCGGCCCGTCGGGCGGTGATCGACGGCACCGGCGAGGCCATTCAGATCCTGCGCTCGAGAAACGGCCGCGTGCTGGCCGGGGCTGTCGGCTACTGGGCATTCGACAACGCGGTGCTTTGGGCCACCTACCACGCATTCGGCCTCTCCCCTCCGCTCACGGTGCTCCTGATGGGCTACTTGATCGGGCAGCTCGGCGGGCTGCTTCCTATTCCCGGTGGGATCGGCGGCATCGACGGCGGCGTGATCGGGACCCTGATCGTCTACGGAGCGCCGGTGGCGGGGACCGTCGCGGCCGTTTTCGCCTATCGGCTGATCCTCTTCTGGCTGCCGCTCGTGCTCGGGGCAATCGCCTTTTCCGCGCTGCGCCGTGACATGCCCGGCAGAGTGGAGTTCGCCTCATGCGCACCGGCGATCGCCGCACAATCCGGTTGATGGCAGCAAACCCTGGCTTCTTTCGGCAGCTCCTCCTTACGTCGCCGAGCCCTGCATCCTGACCTCGCAAAGATCGACCGAGGACCGCGAGCCCGGGGTCTCGGACGGATCCGCCTGCTCGAAGACCGCGCTTGCCTCGCTCATCTTCTCCTCCGTCTCGAAGAACCCGATGAAGAGCGCTGTCCCCTGCGCTTCGTCGAAGAACAACTCGAAACCGGTCGAGTCGACTCCGGGGGGCGGTCCATCGGATTTCTCGATCTCGGCAACGATTGCCGAGATCCGCTCGCTGGTCACGTCGGTGAACCGGACGACACGTGCGTACATGCGCTTCTCCCTGAGTCGGACTGGATTCCGGCCCTCCCGTACCCGCTGGGGGCCGGTTCCAATCCTGGGCGCGAACCTGACGCGGGGCTCTCCCTACGGCTCGACGGCGTAGAGCAGCCACTCTCCGGGGGCGCCCTTCAACGAGTGCGTGCCGTGCTCCTTGAATTTCCAGGCCGACCCGACGACGAGGTCTTTGACCGTGCTCGATACGAGCACCTGACCGGGCCCCGCGATGCCGGCCACCCGCGCTCCGATGTGGACGGCGATGCCCCCGACGTCCTCCCCCAGCAGCTCAACCTCGCCGGAGTGAAGTCCTGCGCGAACTTCGATTTCGAGGGCCTTTGCCTGCTCGCATATCGCCCGGGCGCAGCCGATTGCCCGGGCCGGCCCGTCGAAGGTCGCGAGCACGCCGTCTCCGATTGCCTTGACGTGGCGCCCTCGATGGCGGTCGAGCTCGCGGCTGACGAGGCGGTCATGCTGCTGGAGCAGATCGCGCCAACGCTTGTCGCCCATCGCTGCTGCGCGCTCGGTAGATCCGACGATGTCCGTGAACATGATCGTGGTGAGGACCCTGTCGGGCTCGTGCTCGTGGCGCACGCCCGTGAGGAACTGCTGAACCTCGTCGAGGCTCGCGTCCGGTTCGGTGATCCACGGCCAATGGGTGTCCCCCGGCACTTCGACGAAATGGGCGTCCGGAATCTGATCTGCCATCCAGCGTGCGCCCTGGATCGGGACAACGTCTTCCGCGGAGTGGATGACAAGCGTTGGAACGCGGATGCTGGGCAGGACCTCCCGGATGTCCATCTCGGTGTTGAGACGGATGATGTCCAGCGCCGTTGCCGGGCTCATCGACTGCCGCTCGAAGCGGCCCCACCAGCGCACCATCGCCTCGTCCTCGAGCCGGCTGGGGGCCAGCAACGCAAGGCTGAGGGCTATGCCCCAGGTCTCCTCCTCGCTTTCCCGCGTGGCCATCTCGATTATCGCCGGGGGAATGCCCCACGGGTAACCCTCGGTCGGAGTCGCCCGAGCATAGGCTCCGTAGAGAACGAGCGCCGACACCCGCTCGGGGAAGCTGGCGGCGAATACGCCGGCCATGTTCGCCCCCTCCGACCAGGCGAAGAGATCCGCGCGCTCCGATCCGACCGCGTCCATAACCGCTCGAATGTCGTCGTTTCGCTCCTCGATCGTTGAGGCTCGATCGACCGGGTCGGAGAGGCCGGACCCGCGCTTGTCGAAGACGATCACCCGCGCGAACGTGGAGAGCCTTCTCATGAACCGCTCGTACGGCGGGTGCTCCCAGGCGAGTTCGAGATTCGAGACGAAGCCGGGCACCAGCACGAGGTCGCGTTGCCCGTCGCCGACGACCTGATAGGCCACTCGAATGTCACCGGCGCGCGCGTATCTGGTCTCGGGCTCCATCGTCCTCCTCCACTAGACAAGCTCCGCTGCCCAAACGCCCAGTATGCGGCCTGCGTTGGACCGCTGCAGGCGGATCGGGGATCATCAGGTTATGGCGCTCGCCACCGAGGGATGGACTGCGGTCCTGGCAGGCCTTATCCCGATCGTCGGCCTGGTCGGGGTCGGCTACCTCATCTACCGCGCCGTGCGCGATACGGACGAGGACGGGGGCGGCTGATCGACCCGTCGGCCGCGCGGGCGCAGTGGTGGTCGATGCGCAGGGCACAGAACAGGAAGCCCGCGACGTATCGGTGTCCTTTCTGCGACCAGTACCTGCCGGCGCTGAGCGAGCACGTCCTGGTCATGCCCGAGGGAGACCCGAGCCGCCGTCGCCATGCGCATACGGCATGCGTGCTGGCCGAGAGAAAGGCTGGAAGACTCCCGACTCGCGAGGAGTGGCGCCGCGCTCAGCCAGGGGCGGCTCGGGCTCCGTTGGAGAGGCTCAGGCGGCTGTTCGGGCGGCGAGCGGGATCGTGAGCTGAATCCCGTTGCCGGCCCGAATCCGCTCGATCGCCTCGGCGTAGGTCCCGTGGAGGCTGTTTCGGGGCCTCAGATCGGAGATTCCGAAGCCCTCGTCCATCGCTCGGGCGAGCGCCTCCTTGAACGTTCGGCCGTGCCAGGCGTGGGCCTCACGGGCTCGCCCGACGTGCAGGTGGACGAGCTCGTGGAGCAGAACCTCGAGGATGTCGCCGCCGCGAATTCCGGGATATGCGGTGACGGAGAGGCGAAAATCGCTGGGCACGGCGAAGCCAAGACGGTTGGGCCGCCGATTCGCCCGTCGCACCTTGAGCTCGGGTTCCCGCCCCCCGAGTGGGCCATCGGCGAACACGGGCAGCGCCCGCAGCCGGCCCATCTCCCGGTCCAGGGCAATTCCGGCTACGACGAAATAGGACGGATCGCGCTTCAAGGCCCGCGGAGCATCCCGCCGTCCGCGGACGGATGGATCGGCCGGAGACAGGCCGCTAGGAGCGCTTGCGGTAGGAAATGGACGGGGGGACGCGCTCGCGGATCTCCGCGAGCCACCGAGCCGACAGCTCACCCGCCTCCTCGTCCTGGCGCGCCTGCCCGCCGGCGGGGTCGAAGAAGCGGACCCGAACCTTCGGCCGTCGGGGGAAGCCGGTGAAGTCGGATGTGCCCTCGATCGACACCAGGGTGACGTGCGCCTCCGGCACCTCGAGCGCCAGGCGGCCGACCCCGCTGCGGGCTCGCAGCACCTTTCCGCGTGAGCGGGTGCCTTCGGGAAAGACGCCGATGCAGGCCCCCGCTTGGAGTGTCTCGATCGCCCGCGCAAGCGCCCGGGCATCACCTGCGCCTCGCTCGATCGGGATCTGGCCCATCCCGTTGAGGATGGGACCCAGCCCGCGCACATCCCAGAGGGTCGATTTGGCAAGCGCGCGGATCTGGCGGCGGCGCAGGGCGGCAACCCCCACCATCACCGGGTCCCAGTGGCTGTCGTGATTGCCGACCACCAGCAGCGGCCCCTCCGCGGGCAGCGCATCAAGCCCGTCGACCTTCAACCTGCCCCACCAGGCGACGGGCCGGTTGAGTGCCATCGCGACACGATAGGTGCGGGTTCGCTGGCGCATCGGAGATCTGAGTTCTACGTGTTTCGCGTGCAGCGAGCGCCGCTCATCCGATCGGCGAGCAGATCACGACGACCTCGTCGAAGTCGAACGGGGAGCTTTCGCGGAACCCCATTACGGTGATCGCCCCGAACCAGCCGTCGGCGGGGCCCTCCTGATGTTCCCCTACGCCGATGAACTCCTTCGGCCGGCGGCCGCCGAAGGTCGGCGTCGAGACCGAGATTTTGTCGTAGCGGTAGTTGGCGACGTCGACCCCGCCGCCGATCGCCTCATACCCTTTCGGGCACGACACCTGGGCGAAGCTCGTTTCGCCGCTGCCTTCGCCGAGCTTGAACGACTTCACCTCGGTGATCGTGCCGCGCAGGTAGCGGGCGTCGCTTTCGGGTTTGCTGTAGGGGGTCACCGGGAGAAGCGCCGAGATGGCCTCGTGGCTGAGGTCGGTGGCCGACACGGATCCCGGCTTGATTTTGCTCGATGTGACGGAGTGGGGCTTGAGCTGTTTGGGGCCGACCGAGTTCTTCGGCAGGCTGAGGGTCGCGTAGGCGGTCCCGCCGAGCAGCAGGAACAGGCAGAGGGTCGAGATCACATTCGCGTAGGACAGCCTCTGGCGCATCTGGACCTCCGTTGGGCGTGGGTAATTTCGGCCTCGCCCGACCGGAGGGCATGGCCCGCACCGACGCTAGCCGCGTCCGGCTGAGCAGTCAACGGTCCGGACAAAGAGATATCGGGCCTATCGGGATGGAGCCGCCGACACACGGCCGGCAAATCGGGCCAGCCATCGCATCGCCTTCCGCGTCACCCACGGACGCCTCCGCTCGGTGGTGTGCCCTCCGGGGACGACCATCAGGTGAACGCGGCGAAACTTCGACGCGTAGGCCTGGCTCATGGCGAGCGGCACGATCCGGTCGGCACGCCCTTGGACGAGGAGAAGGGGACGCGCCATCGGTCGGCGCAGAGGCGAGAGCCGTCGGCGCGTCGCGAGGTCGGCGTCGATCTCTTCGTAGTAGCTGGGGCCGTAGGCGGTGAGCGGCCACTGCCAGCCGACCAGGTCGGAGGGCGCGGCCTTCGCCACCGCGGCGGAGACGAGGCCATCGCCCGCGAGCAGGGCCGAGAGCGTGCCGCCCGCGGAGGATCCGTAGGCGAAAACGTCATCGGCGCCGACCTGATCGCGAAGCCGGCGAGCCTCAGCCCTGGCCGCGAGAACGGCTTCAGGCAGATTGCCGAGTGGATAGCTCAGATAGTGGGGCACGAATCCGGCGGCAACCGCCTGTGCTTCGGTCCTTGCTGCGAAGAGCGGGTCTTCGTAGAGGAACGAACCGCCATGGATGAGCAGGAGCTGCGGCGGCGGCCCGGGGCGAGTCCTCGCGCCGGCCGGCGCCGCAAGCTGAAGGGCGAAAGCGGCGGTGAGGACAAGGATCCCCGCCGTCGCCCCGGTGGGACGGAAGCGCGGCGCCCCGGAGGGTCGCCTGCCTGCGGCCCAGGCCCGGCGAATCGCCTGTATCAATGCGTAGCTGCCTATCGCCAGAGCCAGGGTTCCGATCACGGTCAAGGTGTAGCGGAGGATGACCTCCATGTGGGTGTTTGCAAGCGAGCTCTGCATTGCAACCAGGAACGGGATGTGGACCAGGTAGATCCAGAAGCTCGCCTCTGCGAGATATCGCAGAGGGCGCGATTCCCTCTGCACGTATCGGGCCATCAGCCCCCATACTCCGAGCAGCATCAGCCAGCAGACGAGACCGACGGCATACAGGCCGATGGGCCTGAGGTGGCCGTCTTCGACGAGGAGTCCGGCTGTGCCGACGTTCCCGGTGAAATCGGTGTTGTTGTAGAACAGGGCGAATGCGGGGATTGCGAGAGCCACTCCCGCCGCGAACCTCAGCCAGGCCCCCCGTTTCAGCACCTCGAGAAGGTCATCCTGGCCGCTGAGGAGCCAGCCGAAGACGAAGAAGAGGCTGAAGTAGGCGAGCAGCGTCGGGACCGGAATCAGCGAATTCGACATCGTCCCCCCCGCCACCCAACCGGACTTGGTGATCAGGACCAGGGCGCTGGCTGACGCCAGGGCCGGCAGACCCCACCATGAACGCATCAGGCTGCGAAAGCCGCGGTTGATCGTCGCCCCGACCCTCGGGTACTGCTGGATCGCCAGCCAGACTCCGATCGCCAGCACCGAGATCGCCAGCAGGTAGGCGATGAACCAGAGGTGCTGAGGCGTCAGGTTGAAGACATGGCCGAAGGTCAGTTCCCGCTTTGCCGGGATCTGCTGTTTGCGCGGCCAGAGGGCTGCGGCCTCGATCACGAAGAAATTGGCGAGGGGCACCACCGTCAGCATCCCGATGATCAGAGGGACGCCGAGCCTGCGAAATCGCGAACGGACCTGCCTGGCGGCGGTGGACCGTCTCAGGCCGCTTGCGGCGAGGAACCCGGAGATCGCGAAGAACAGCGGCATGTGCCAGGTATGGACGAACCAGACGGCGGCATCGACCAGCCTGTCTTCGCCGAGGCCCTTCTGGATGTAGCGGGCGGCGTGGTACGGAATGAGCAGCAGAATCGCCGAGACGCGAATCGCATCCAGATGATGGCGACGCTGAATTCCGCCCTCGGGCGAGGATGAGGCCATCGGTGAGACTCCAGAAGAGTGGGCACAAGGCCTCCCGAGCAACGCGCGGGAGGAGCTTCGGACGCTGCCGTTCAATTACGGCGCGTCGCGGAGGTCAAGTCGACAACGGCGAACCGCGATGGTCGGACCTCCCGAATGGGAGAAAGCTCCCGACGGCCGACAACCGCGCCCTAGACTACTCCCCTCCATCCATCGGCGCTAAACATCGACCAATGGGCGATGTCGCTCTCGGGCCCTGGCTCCCAATCTTCGACGTCGGCCAGGCGGTTCTGGAAACGTCGATCGCTATATTTATAAACATGGGTTTCAGGGGGCCGGGCGAGTTGCCTGTCGACGGGCGGCGTCGAGTCGTCCGCGTCGCTTTGCTCGCTCTACTCGCATGCTGTGCGTCCGCCGCTTTCGCACCACCAGCGTTCGCCGGGGTCGAAGAAATCATGGTGCGCGAGGTATACGCAGGAGGAGGCACGAACAACAGCTACGTCGTGCTGCAGGCCTCGGTGCCCGAAGAGAACGATGTGACCGGCAGTTCGCTCACCGCGTACGGGATCACGGGCGGGGTGCTTGGGACGGGAACCTTTCAGGGCGATGTTGCCCACGCCGAGAGCCAGATGACCCTGCTCGTCGCCGATTCGGGATACGTGGACTCCCAGCTAGCCGGGCCGGTCCCAAATGTGACGATGCCGAGCCTCAACCTGAATCCCTCTGGCGGCGCGGTCTGCTGGGAATCCTTCGATTGCGTCTCGTGGGGCGACTTCAGCGGCACGACTCCCTCCCCAACGGGGGAAAACGCACCGGCGATGACATCCAGCCAGCTGTATGCGCTGAACCGGAACGTCAACCATGGGTGTCCCGGCGCGCTTGACGCCGACGACGACACCGACAACAGCTTCGCCGACTTCTCGAAGCGCCTGCCGAACCCCCGCAACAACAACAGCACGATCGCCGAGATCGTCTGCAGCGCTCCGAGCGCGGCGATCGACAGCGCGCCGCCGAACGAAACCCTCTCGACCTCGGCTTCATTCAGCTTCCACTCGTTCCCGGACGGCGTGGAGATCGAATGCAGGCTGAGAGGGGAATACTTCGCTCCCTGCGAATCCGGGACCAAGGACTACTCCGGGATGGCCGAGGGGGTCCACCAGTTCCAGGTTCGTGCGAGGAACGGCACCGACCCCGCGGGCAACCCGGCGAGCTTTCGCTGGAGGGTTGACCTGACGCCTCCGACCACGACGATCGAAAACCCTCCCCCAACCCCGAACCCAGGTCCGGATCTGGCGTTCTACTTCTCCGCCTCCGAGCCGGCCACCTTCGAATGCAGCCTTGCGGCGAGTGGGGAGCCTGACGGGTACTCGACCTGCCAGACACAGAGGACCTACCTGCACCTCGCCAATGGCGACTACACCTTCAAGGTCCGCGCGACCGACAACGTCGGGCATCTGGGGGCGCCGGCCGCCTACGAATTCTCGGTCGATTCCTCGCTCCTCGACAGGATCCCGCCCGAGACGACGATCACCTCCCACCCGCCGCCGCTGGTCCTCGGCCAGATCGCCTCGTTCAACTACGAGTCGAGCGAGCCGAGGTCGCTGTTCCAGTGCAGACTCGATGGAGGCGCATTCGAATTCTGCCCGGCAAACGGCATCGTCTTCGACCATCTCACGCTCGGCTCCCACACATTCGAGGTGCGCGCCCGCGACGAAAAAGCCAACGTCGATCCGACGCCGGCCATCTTTGCGTTTGAAGTCGGTTCTGCTCCGATCATCGAACCGCTGCGGCTAAGGCGCCCCGATACCCGCCTGACCGGCAAGCCTCCCGCGCGCACCCGCCAGCGGACTCCGACGCTGCGGTTCGCGTCGAACGTGCCGGGCGCGGTCTTCCAGTGCAAGCTCGACAGCAGCCCATTCTTCAAGCGGTGTCACTCGCCGCTGACGACCCCTCCCCTCACGCTCGGCCCGCATCGCTTCAGGGTCCGGTCTGTGGCCGGCGGGTTGGCCGACCCGACGCCGGCCACCGTCTCGTTCGAGGTGGTCGTGTCCCGGCGCCCCGGGCGCGGGTGACGGACCTCTCAAGCCCGGGAGGCGGCCGTCAACGCGACGGGTAGGGCGCGGCCAGCAGGCGGCCCAGCTCGGTACTGAGCTCCGGCAGGCGCTCCGCCTCCCGGGCGTCAATCGCCTCGGCGACGATCGCGACGGCACCTTCGACCAGGCGGCATTCGATCCCCGAGGCGGCGTCGCCCGCGACGCCCCGCGTGACGCGGCCGGTCCGCAGCTTGTCCGCAAGCCTGCGGACGAGCAGATCGCGGGACATTGCGACCGCCGGAACGCCGGCAGTGATCTCGGTGCCGAGGAGCTTCGCGAGGGATGGCTCACGGGCGAGGAAGTCCAGAACGTCCTCTACGGCGCGATCCAGCAGCCCACCGATCGGTTCGCCTTCTCGGCAGTTCGAGACGATTTCCAACACGCAGGCGGCGGCGGCCTCGTGAGCGGCGAGCAGGCAGGCATCCACGTCTGCGAACTGCTCGTAGAAGGTCGAGTGGGATACGCCCGCGCGTTCGGCGATGCGGTGGCTCGTCGTCTTCGCGTAGCCGTTTTCGGCGAGCACCTCACCCGCCGCCGCGAGCAATCTCCAGCGCTGGTTTTCTGCCACCAGCTCCCGTGAGAGACCGTGCCTGCCAGGCGGCAGGCGAAATGCGTTGAGTCGAAGCGGCTCGGACAACGGCTCGACCAGTCCCGACGCGTACCCGGGGGGCGTTCGCCCTGGCTAGCCTTTGCAGCGCGTCTTGGCCTTGACGCTCTGGTTGTAGCGGCGCCCGTTCTGGCCGATGAACTGCACCTTGGTGACGGCCGGCTCGGGGCAGAGGTCGCGGGTATTGACCAAGTAGCCCTTCTTGCCCCCGAGCAGCGTCAGCTGGAAGTGTCCGACCGGCGCGTCGGGGACGATCGGCACGACAGTTCTCAGGTGTCCACCGTTGACCGATGAGGACTCCGCTTCGGGAGTGATCGTCACCTGACCGGCCAGGATGAAGACGACATGGGGCAGTTTGCCGAAGCCGGATACGGCGTAGGCCGGTCCCCGCAGGGGTTCGTCGAGCAGTGGCGTTTCGGTCTTCACCATTCCAATCGGGTTCCTGCCGGCACATCTTTCCTTCAGCAGCTGTGTCTTGGAGCAGATATTGCCCAGATGGCTCTGGTCGATCGCAAATGCCTTCGGCAGAGTCACCGCGACGCTCTTGATGTTGGCATCGCCGTTGCGGGTGCGCAGGTCGAACCGGAGGCTGGGGTTGCTGGATCGAGTTGTCTGGCCCCGGCTGCCGAGTTGTGTGATCGACATCCTCGGTTTGAATGGGAGCGCAGCGCAGTTCACGGCGTGGAAAGGCGACGAGAAGGCCGCCAGAGTCCCCTGGTCGCCGATGCCCTTGGAGTCGACGGTGAACTTGGAGCAGTTCGTCGGGTTGATTGTGAACTTCGGTCTGTCGATGTTGACCTGGATCGAACGCATTCTGATCGGGACTCCGCCGATGATCTGCGGAACCGGTTCGGAGTCCGCCGTCACCTGGGCGGTGATCGGGTCCACGTTCAGACCAACCCTGACGACAACCGAGCCGTAGTCGTATGGACCGGCGAGTGCCGGGGTTATCGCCGCAAGGCTGAGGGGGTCGCCGGCGATCGGTCCCGCGAGGTACATCCTGCCGACGGCATTGAACGGCGAGGATCCGGGGCCGGCGGCGACGTTGGTGGTTCCGATCTGGCTCGACGCCGGACAACTCGGGTGCTGTTGCTCGGCGCGGCCGAGATTGGCCGCTGCCGCCGCGATCGCGGCCTCCGAGCAGTACGAGATGCCCTTCAGGTAGCCCGTGAACCCGGGCGGCATCCTGAAGCCGAGGTCGTTCAGGAACTGGTCCCCGTCGTCACGATCCAGCTTCAGGTGAAAGTTGGAGAACGCTCCGGCCGTGGCGTTGGACATGCCCGCGACCAGGGTCGGGTCGAAGGGCCTGATGACGGCCGGGCATGGTTTGCCACCGGGCCCCCTGCTTACTTCCAAATTCGGTTCGGAGGGCTGTGGCGCGAGCTGGTTGTTCCAGGGGGAGAAGCTCGACCCTATCTTGTAGGACGTGCAGTGGGTCGGCGTCGCGAGCAGGCCGCGATCTGACGCAAAGAGGTGCACTTTGAAGGTTTCGAAGGGGACCTGCGGGAGGTCCGCGACCGAAAATGTGACCTGTCCGGTGCTGGGGTCGTTATGAATGTCGGCGACCACCTTTGCATGGATCGCAAAGCCCGACGCGACCATCAGGATTCGGTACTGGTTGCCCGGCTTGGGTTCGCCGATGTACAGGGCGCCGTGGAGGGCTTCGTCAAGGGCGGGGGTGATGATCGAGAAGGTGCCGATCTTCGACGTTTCGGGGCATTCGTCGACTGCCTCCGAATCGAAATTCGCCTGCTCGTCGGTGCACGCCGTCTGGCCGTCCGCCGCGTCAGGGTTGATCGAAAGGCCTTCCGGGAGGGTCACGAGCGCCGACCTGATCGGGGACGGGCTCGCGCCTCTGCCAAGGAACTGTGCCGCCTTCAGCTCCATGTCGATTCCCGATGGGGAGTCGGCGCTGTTGCTGGTCAGCGCGGCGTTGAGCACGGGTTTGAACGCCTGCCTTTCGCAATCGGTCGTCGCGGGGTAGGTGGCCTGATCCGTCGTGACGTGATTGGGATCCTGGTAGGTGCGGACTTCCAGCGACGAGACCAGCGCTTCCCCGGTGCAGATGCTGGGGTTCTCGATCAGCGGCTTCACCTGGATTCCGGAAGGCCTCGGAATCTGGCCATTTTTCGAAGCGCACTTCGCGTTGCCCTGTTCGGGGCAGCCGGCGGGCGCACCCGGCGAGCCGGGCAGGAACCGTTCGAGGTCGTGGTCCGATGACGCGGGCAAACCCCAGACCCGGAAGAGCGCCGAGGCGAGAGGCACCGACTGAGGTATCCCTTCCACGGTCATCCGCAACGCGTAATCGCTCGCTGTCCGCAGGTGGACCGGGACGTTCACCGCGACGTCGAGCAGCGGGACGAAGAAGGCGAAGCGCGCCGGCTCTTTTTCCGGTCTCGGGCTGACGACGTACAGGGGCGCCGTGCCCATCAGGAAGTTCGGGTTGCCCTCGTGGTTGGCGCGGACGGTGATAATCCCGGCCTGAGAATCCGGGGAGCAACGCATCAGGGCGAAGTCGGCCGAGGAGCATGGCGTAATGGCGTTCGGGTTGCCGAAGACACCCTGTGGGAGGTTCACCGAGACGCTTTCCGCGGCCTCCGGCTGCCCCGGTTCGGCGAGCGTGAAGGTAGCAGTGAGATCGGGGTGGCCACCGGCTTCGGTGTTGGTCGTGCTCGTCTCGAACGATTCGATCGCCTCCGAGGCGTGAGCTGGGGCAGCCGCCAAGAGCGCGACAACCAGGGCGAGCAGGCAGCCGACCACGGTCCGGGTGGAGGTCCGTGCATCAGCCATGATGGCCACCTCGCCTCTTGTGCGGAGATCGCTTCGCTTTCGATCGAGTGCTCCGGCGCTTCACGCAATGCCCGTGCTTCCTGACCATTCCCTTCTTGCATCCCTTGCTGTTGTGGTGCGTGAGATTGCCGAGGTCACCTTCGTAGGTTCCGACGTTCGGCGGCGGGGCCACGGCTGTGCCCGGTCCCCGGCATTCGTCAGCGGACTGACAGGGCACCCGGTTCGGCAAGTAGGAGAGCCCACCACCTTCGCGTGCCGTGTAGACCTTCATGGTCGGCCCGTTGTCGTCCTGGGGGATTATCGACTCGCGGGTGAAGAAGTAGGCGTTCCTGCCGCTGGCGTCGACCGACGCGAGTGCCGCGTTTACGACACCGGTGCCGGTCGAAATCAGATTCAGGACACCTTCCCCATTCGACGCTTCTTCCCATTCGTAGGCATCCGTCCTGCGGTTCGTGTCGCGGAGGGTCAGCTGCTCGGGTGAGGTGAAGTACACCCGCCCGTTTTCATCGATGTCGCTGCCGGTCGACGTCAGGAACGCATCGCTCTTCGTGATCGCGTTGGTCGGCGTGCAGGATACGCACCTGATCTGTTCGTCGGGCGCGTCATACCGATATACCTGAGCGTTGCCGTCCGTCGACCGTTCGGTCAGCTGCACCTTCGAGGTGAAGACGGCGTCGTTTCCGTCCGGCGTGACCTGGAAATCAGAGGAATCGTGGGTTTCGGACTGTTCCGTTGCATGGAGCACGCCGGGGTGATCGATCAGCCGGTACGGCACTACTTCGTACCCGAACGCAATGATGCTTTCTTCCTTCGTCGCATAGACGTGGTGGGTTGTGCCGTCCACCGCCACGCCGAGGGATTCTTCGTTCAGTTTGCCGACGCCGACGAAGCGATCCGGAAGTTCTTCTTCCTCGTCCGCCGTATAGACGGCGATTTGCTTGCCCTGCGCGACGTACACGTCGCCGGTGCTCGGCTCGACGTACATCGTCTTGCTCTGGCCGGTCACCTGCTTGCCCAGGAGTTCTGGCGCGCTCACGGAGAACGACGACATCGGGAACCGCCGCAGCGGCCCCTGGCTCCACTGAGACGCGTAAACGACACCCCCGCCCGCAGCAACCTGGCACGGGTTCATTCCCTGTGTGTGGATCGTGGTTTCTTCGTAGTTGGCGTTGGTCACAGGCGTGGAGCTGGAGATCGGGTGGAATTTCCGGACTCCGGGATAGCCATAGTCGCCGACGTAGACGTCACCGGTGGCCTGGTCGACCGCAACCCCGCATGCTTCGGAGAAGCCGGTGATCGCTCCGAGCTGCGCGCCGTTGCTGTCGTAGAGATTCAGGGTCTGGGTATTTTCCCGGGTGTAGAAGTCGTCATGGAACGGTGAGCTTGCATCGTTGTCAACCGCGATGGTGGTTTCAGTTCCACCTCCGGTGGAGAGCCCGGCGATTTTGTTGGTGCCGGCCCCGGATCCAGCTGTGAACGGGTATGGGTTTCCTTCTGAGTCGTAACGGGAGACGCGCCCGGCGTATTGTTCGACGACATAGACCGCGCCGGTGGATTCGTCGACCGCCAGGTCACGGGGACCTGTGTGCGATCCCCCAAAGTTCGATGTGAGGATGGGGTGCCGCGGCGGTGAGGGCGGCGGTTTGATGTGGCTGTCGTCCATCACGCCGACGAACTCCGGCTGACTCGACCCCGGCCTCACGGCGTAGACGTTGGGCTCGTCCTGGATTCCCTGCGAGGGCCCGGCCAGAAGCTCCGGGCTCATGAAGTAGAGCGTCCCATCTCCCGCCGCCACCCCGGCGCCGCCCGCGAACGCCAGCGCGCCGCAGTTGGGCCCGCCTTCGCTCACGTTCCATTCGTCTGGAGGTTCGCAATCGTCGCTGTTGCCGGTCCCGGCAACCCCGGTCGAAACCCGAGTGATCGTGGCGCTCGAGGTGCCGACGGCCGCGCGGAAAATGTCGGGGCTGAAGTCGGCGTCGTCGGCGAGGTGTTCGTCGCTGGTGAAGAATACTTTCGTCCCGTCATCGGTCATTCCGTTGTAGAGCACCCCGTCGGCCGTATCGGCAACCGGGATTGAGTCCGGGCCCGTTCCGATGTGCATGTAGAGGTCGTAGCGCGTGTTGCCGTCCGCATCGACTTTGACCGGGAGGCCGATGAGGATGCGGGTGCCATCGCTGGAGATGGCCAGCTCGGCCGGTTCACCCGACATGGTCGAGCCGTCCGGCATGGTCGAGACAACCTGTGTTGTGTCCGTTGAGAGATCGCGCTCGTACAGAGAGAGCGCGCCGTCGTTTCCGGTTGGCTCGAATTGTTGTTCAGAGCCGAACACGAATTGTTCGCCATCCGCTGAGAGCGGCACGTTGACCTTCCCGGCGGATTCGGGGTTCGAAACATCGATCGAGCCCTTCATTCCCTGGGCCAGGGTTCCGTTGGGCAGTCGGATCGGCACGCCGGTGCTGCCGTCCGCAAAGCACGGCGAGCAGTGGTTCGGCGCGCCGAATGCGTAGTCCGTCAGACCCGCATCGGCGCCGGAGATGGTCGACGCGAAGGGATTCGTCGACGGGATGGTCGCCGGGAGACCGACATATCTGGTCACCCACCCTTTTTCGCCTTCGCGGGTCGCCACGTAGGGGTCGGTCCCGAGGTTTACAGGATTGCCACCGATGCCCGGCAGTTTCCCCGCACTCGTCGTGTAGAGAAACCGGTCGCCCGCCTGTGGATAGGCGTCCAGCGGGGTTTCACCTTCGACGATGTTCGACGCGACGTCATATCCGCCGGCGTCGGCGGCGGAGACCAGCTCATAGCCACGACAATGCGAGAGTTTGGAGGCACCGCTGAGCCTGCGGCCGAGCGCATTCGGGCAGGGATCGACGCCGCCGGGATCCAGTGGGAAGGTCTTGAAAACGTATTCTTCGCCGTAGCCGACCCCGCTCTGATCGTTTTCGCCGACGAACCGGAAGTGATAGGTCTGCCCGGGTTCGAGACCGCTCAGCTCCCTCGAGAATTCGGTGAACTGGCTTGGAGGCGGGGCGCAGAAGAAAACCCCGCATCTTATGTATCGTTCGCTTTCTGACACCTGGCATTCGCCGGTCGCGCAGGGTTCCTTCCCGAATTCGATGTGCCAGGCACCGTAGAGATTGCGTGGGTTGATTTCCGCCGCCAGAAGGGCGTGATCGGCAGTGACTTCGATGATCCTGGCGTTTCGGACAAGCGGGGGATCGGTGCTGGTGAATTCCTGGTCCCTGCCGACGGCAATTCCTTCTTCCGTCTTGACGACGAGCCGGTAGTGGTAGCGGGCGTTTTGGTTGAGAAGTTCGCTGAGCTGGGCTTTGACATCGGTGTCGGCGGTGATCGGGCTGCCGGCGGAGGCTCCCGGGACGCAGGGCTGCTTCCCCTCCGAGTAATCGATACCAAGCCCGTACTCGAAGAAGCATTCGATCACCGGCGGGGAGCCGTCCATTTCGATGTGCCCGTAGACCGCTGCTCCGGTGGTGCTCACGTGGTCGGGCTTATCCGTTCGCACCTTGGGCACCACGTATGGGGGCCCGAAGACATGGATGACGGCACCGGACCCGGAGTCCCACACGTAGACCTCATTGGTCGCTTCGTTTACCGCCAGCGAGTTGAACGACGGACCAAAGGTCCCATACGTTTCGCCGAACGCGCTGATGAGTTTGCCCGTCGGGTCGTATTCGAGCACCCGGGATCCGTCTGAGTTGATCATGAAGAGGTGATCGTTAGCCTTGTCTATCGTCATCTGCTGGCCGACCGACCCTTTTTCGACTTCGACGAATCTGGACGCCTGCGTGTAGTTCGACGCGGCCGTGTATTTCCAGACGCTGCCGCCGTCGTTGACGAAGAGGTTGTTCTGCGAGTCGAATGCCAGATAGCGGGGGGCTCCGTTCTGGTATCTGGCTGTATCGACCGGGTTCAGCTGTTCACCCGCCGGGTTGTAGCGGATGATGCCCCGGCCTTCGGCTATTGCTTCACTGTTCCCATTCGAGACTGCCATATTCCCATTTGAGTCCACTTCGACCCAGCCGTAGTCAGCCGGGAAGCCACCCCAAATCGGAAACGGGCTGCCCACCTGTTCTCCGGTCGAGTTGTAGGCTTCGATTGCGGTGTAGGGATTGCCGGGGGTCGAGTTCCAGGGATTGTCGAAGGCGGCGACCACCCGACCCTGGGTGCTGGTGTTCGAATTATCGACGGTTATCTGTGGCCGATCGGGTGTGGTGCCCTGTTCGCGAAAGTTGGGCAGCGCCGTCACGCTTCCCGGCGTGCTCATGTCGAACACGTAGAGGGGTTCGGTCCAGCAGACGGGCACGCTGTAGAGCTTTTTGCTTACCTGGTCGAAGCCGATCCTGGCGCCGCAGAACGATCCCTGGAAGTTCGTTGCCGTGGTTCCGTCGGGACCGAAGTTGAACTCGACCGGCCGTTGAACGTCGGCCGACGCGGATGTCACTCCGAGGCTCACGACCACTGCTGCCGTCGCGGCCACGCATGCAACGACCCTTGACAACGTCACCCTCCTGCATCCCTGTACGCCTTCCATGGCCCTTCGGTCTCTCCCTGTGGTCCTCACCGGCTAGCGCGCCACCTTCGCGCGCAGCACATGGCGATGTCGCTTTTTCCTGGACGCCTTCACGCAGCTGCTCCCGAGCTGGCCGCGACGGTTGACAGTGACCCCGTTCTGGCCCTGGAAGCTGATCAGCGCCTGGCCCTGCGCTTTGCAATAGCTCTCGCTGCTGACGAGCAGGCCCTTGGCCCCACCGGCGAGATTCAGTTCGAATCTGGAGACGGGCGCATCCGGGATGCCTTCGAAGTGGGCGCGAAGCGCTTCCGATTTGGTCGAGTCGATTGTCGCGTCGAGCTGGATGTCGATCTGTCCACGCAGATCGATCGCCAGATCCGGGATCGCGTGACTTGATGAGCGCAGGAACACGGGTCCCGACAGTGGCTGGTCGAGTAGCGGGGTCTCCACCTTCGCCGTGCCGAGGATCGAGGCGGCCGGGCAGGCCCCCTGCGCGAATTGGACTTTGGTGCAGACATTGCCTATATGGGCGTTGTCGAGCAGCAGGGTTTTCGGCATGGTGACCGTCGTCCCAGCCAGATCCGCTTCATCCGAGTTCATGGTCAGGACGGCCTGGATCGCCGGGTGCCCACGTCTCTTGGTCGAGCCCCTGAGGTTGAGCTGCAGCTTCGGCCCGAAGTCGAGCGCCGAGCAGTTGGCGACCTGGTAGAAGGCCGTTGAGTTCCCAACCCCCCCTTCGTCGCCGAGAAGCGCGCTGTCGATCGCGAAGGGGTTGCAGTTCGTCGGATTGCGTGCGAAGCCGGGCCGGTCGAGATTCACCAGAATTGACCGCAGTCTCAGCGGAATCCCTTCGAGGATGTGGGGAATCGGGTCGGAGACGGTCGTGATCTGGGCTGTGGTGGGATTGACGTAGGCCGCCGCCCGGACCGCCACGACCCCAAGGTCGTACGGCCCGGACACCGCGGGGACGACGACCTCCAAGCTGACCGGAGCGCCCTTGTAGGGCCCGGCGAGGTAGACCTTGCCCGGGGTGTTGAGGGGCCGGCTTCCCGCCCCGGAGGCGGAGTTGGCGGTGCCAATCTGGCTGGCCGCCGGACAGGCCGAATCTTCCTGCTCCTGGCGGCCCGAGTAGCCTGGTTCGGAAAGCTCGGCGATAGCCCCTGCCGGGCAGTAGGGCACACCCCTCAGCGACGCCAGGAACCCGGGGGGAGTCACCACATTGAGCCCACCCATGTTCTGGTCTCCGTCCGGACGGTTGACCTTGACGCCCAGTGGTGTGAAGGCCCCGGCCGTGTTGTTCGGTGACCCTGCGAGCAGGGTGGGGCTCAGCGGGCGTGATGCGCCCGGACAGGGCGAGCCACCGGGGCCGCTGTCGATCGTGAACGCGTCCGAGGAGTTGACCGGCAGGACTTCCGCCGCCCACGGAACGAATTCGGATTCGACGGTGTACGTGCCGCACTTGGTCGGCGTCGCCAGGAGCCCGCGCTCAGCGCCGAAGATGTGCACGTCGAACTCCTGAAGCGGGCTCTGCGGGAGATTCGTGAACTGGGTCACGACCTGTCCGCTTTCAGGGTCGAGCTCGACCGTGCCTTCCAGCTTCACATGGGTTTCGAATCCATCGGCCGCGAAGATGAGGCGGTACGTGTTCCCGGGCCTTGGTTCACCGAGGTACATCGCCCCGTCGATCGGGGAGGGAAGCGCAGAGCTGTCGATCCGCAGGGTCCCGATCTTCGAGCTCTGTGGGCAGAACGCGCCTTCGAGCGTGCCGATCGCACTCTCGGCAGCCGTGCACGACGACTTGCCGTCGGCGGCATTGGGGTTCACGGAGAACCCCTTCGGGAAGGTCAGCTTCAGGGATTTCAGCTCGGAGGCCGAGGGAACGGTGGGACTCTGCGTCTGCGGCACCCGGGCGATCAGGTCGATGCCAGAGGGCGAGTCCGTGCTTTCGGTCGTCGGCTGGGCGACCAGGGACGGATTGAAGGCGAGCAGATCGCAGCCCGTGGTGGGCGCCCAGCCCACTTCCGCCCGCACGAAGTCGTGGCTGTAGTAGGTGGCATCAGCACTGGCCGTGATCGGCCCTTCGCAGGAGGTTGGGTTCTGTAGGTAGGGGGCCGGCGGAGCGGTTGCCCTGACTGGCTGTTCGAAGCAGGGTTCCGGATAGGCTTTGAAGCAGCCTTGCTGCTGAAGTTTTCCGGTGCCGAGGCGGTATTTGTTGTTTTCTTCGGCGGTCGGCACACCCCAGATGCGTATTGCTACTTCGCGCAAGCCGAGCAGATGGAAGATGTCCGGCGTCGTCGCATCAAGGCCGTAGTCCGAATTCGTGCGCGCACGGAGAATCGTGAAGACAGGAGTCCCAAGAATCGGAATCTTGGTCGAGAGGAGCCCCGGCTCGCCGGGCCGCGGCTCCATGTTGTAGATCGGCTGCAGACCGAACAGGGCGGTCGCGAGTCCGACCTGGGAGTCGGGCGGACATTGGTAGAGGCCGAGCTGCGCCAGCGTGCATACGGGCACGGCATGTGGGTTGCCGATGAAGCCCTTCGGGAAGTGGATCGTGAAGGTTCTCGGATCCGTGCAGAAGCATTCGTTTTTCGTTTTCGACGGGTCTTCGTTGGCTTCCGAAAATTCGATTTCCTTGGTGGAGAAGTTCAACTTCGCGAAGATGTCGGGGTGGCCACCGGCCTGGGCGGTCGTCCGTTCCAGTTCGAAGCTCTGTATTTCGGGACCGGCGACAGCCGTCGCGGCGAGAATCGCCGCGAGAATCGCGGCGCCAAGGGCCGCCACGCCTGCTGCGAGCGCGCGCCGCAGGCGAGTGCCCGACCTCGCCGGTCGCCCGCGACTCATCTGCCGGCCCTCCTCTGAATCGCGTGACGTCTCCTGTGGCGGTGCTTCTTGCGGTGTTGGGTCCGATTCCGCTTGCCGTTCTGTTTTGCGCTCTTCCTGGGCCCGATCGTGACGTTGCCGGGGGCGGTGAATTCGGTGCCCGTGCCAACTTTCGGATCCGAGGCGGGGTGACTGGTTTCGCCATGGCATTCATCGGCGGCTTCGCAGGGAAGCAGTTCGCCCTGAACCGGGAACCCACCGCCGACCCGGGCGTCGTAGAACTTGACGAAGGGACCATTCTGGTCCTGCGGGACCAGCGTGTCGTAGGTCGAGAAGTAGAGATCCCGACCGTCGCGGCTCATCGACTCCAATCCCACGACCTGACCGGGATACAACAGGGCCAGCTTCGGGACGACGTCGCGGTCGCCGGTACCGGCTCCGATCAGCTGTGGTCGCCCGCCGGTGTACTCGTAGACGTCGACGATCCCGTCGGTGTCCCGGGGCGAGAGCGCGTCAGCAGTCGCAAAGGCCACCCGCCCATCGTCCGACATGAATCGGCCGCTGTTGCTGGCCATCACATCGGCGCTCTTGTAGTTTTCCTCGTTGCTGGGTGGATCCAGTCGGAGGATGTGTGGCGGTTCGCCGGTCGGGTTGCAGGAGGCGCATTCCACTTCTCCTGTCGCGGCATCGAAAACATACATCTCGGCAGCGCGTTTCAGCGTCCCGAAGTTGTCGTAGTACTGGTTGTCGTAGCCGGTCAGCTGCGACTTCGTCAGAAATGCGGCGTATTGGCCGTCGCTCGAGATCTGCGAGCGCAGGGTGGTCGTGCCGGGTTCAAGGGTCGTCACGTACTGAACGTGGCCATTCCAGATGTGGTAGATGTTTTTCTGGTTCCTAACCCCTGGGTTATTGGGATCCAGCTGCTCCGGGGACATGAAGTACACGTCGCCGCTTGCGGACATCCGATCGTCCACGTCCGGTCGTTCCGTGTGCAGCAGTTGCACATTGCATTTTTCGGTCCAGTTGGCAAAGCAGTTGTCGCTCTCCCCCTCTCCTGCGCCAATTGAGAGCAGTTTCACTTCGTCGGTGCTCTGTTCCCACATATAGATGTCGGTGCTGCTGTCGGTGTCTTCAGAGGTCAGGGCAAACGGAGAGATGAACGCGACTTTTGTCCCGTCACTGTTCATTCCGAGCAGTTCCACACCATTGCCCTTGGTGATTTCAAAGGTGATGGCATCGTTCACCCGCATGTAGAGATCGACCCGTCCCCCACTTGCTTCTGTCGACATCAGAATGTGCGAGCCGTCGTTCGAGATCGCGGGAATCTTCATGTACTCGCTTGCTCCGCCGGCGTCCTGAGGAATCGGTTCGCCGTTTTCGAGACGGGAGACGATTTCGGTCGTGCTCCTACTGACGTCGTTGTCATATACGGAGCCCGGCGCGACTTCCAGCCCACCAGGCTTGAAGGGGACGTCGAGCGATGAGAAGACAAAATGCGAGAAGTCCGGCGAGGGCTCCTTGTCTCCGGTGAGATGGTCCGCTTCCGGGACGACTTTGAAGTTCGTCGGCCAGCGACCGAGGAATTTGCCTTCCGCGCTCCAAACGTATGGGAATGGGTCGGCTTTGAGGCCAGATTCAAACGAGAAGTTGGCTTTGTAGTCGATGCATTTGTCCTGCGTCACGCTGCACTGCCCGCGGAGCGATACGGCGGTTTCGTCGCCTTTCAGTCCGGCGTAGTGGGTTTCCCAACCGTGGGCGGTCCGGGTCGCCAGATACCGATCGAAGAGGAAGTTCGGAGATTCGACCCCCGTAAGGCCACCCAGCCCGCCGTAGAAGCCGAACCGCGGTGGTGATGACTCGTAGCCCGTGTTCTGATATCGCGGTTCCAATCCCGGGCCGAAAATCCCCGTTTCCAGCCGGTAGAAGAAGTCCCCCGGGAAGAACTGGATACTGCCCGCCCGCGATGGAGAGACGAGCTCGTACGCCCTGCAGTCCGGGAGATAGTTCGCCCCGGTCTGCTGGCGCACATGCGAGTTCGGACAGCCGGGCGGCCCGTAGTCGAAGGTCGCATCCGTGCTGTATGAGGTCCCGAACTGGTTGGTCGCGACCAGGCGGAAGTGATAGGTGCTGTTCGGCTGAAGTTCGGTCACGTGTTCGACCACGAACTGCGGCGTTGTGCCGGCAGAGAGTTCGCGTTCCGGCGTGCTCTGGCCGTATGCGGCCGTGGTCCCGTAGTCGAAGTGGTAGGTCGAGTCGAGGTTGAAATTGTTGATATGGCCCGTGAGGTCGACGGATTCCCCGAGGACGCTCGTGGGATTCAGGCTCGAGATAAGGGGCCTGGCCGGGGCGGTGAACGTCCGGTCTTCGGCGTTTGTCCTCCCGAGTTCGTTTTCGGCCACAAGGCGATAGTGGTAAGTCCGCCCGGGTTGAAGCTTGTCGATGTCGATCGGTGTGACCGCGATGTCTGATGTTCCGGACCCCGCACTCTGGGGTTCAGTTTCGATGTCGTACTGTTTCTTGTCGAGGCCGTACTGGAATTTGTAGGTCGTCGCCATTCCATCGGGATTTAGCGAGCCTTCGAGCGTAGCGGTGTTCGGCCCGACGTTGCTCGCGTCACCGGTTTTCGCGTTCAAGACCGCGACCGTGCGGACAACGTTGTCGAAAGTGCGGTTCTTTCCGTTGGAATTCCCGGCCTTGATCCGATAGTGGTAGTCCGCCTCGGTGAACAAATTGGGGAGTTCGGCGCTGACATCCTGGTCCGACGAATAGGTCGGGGCAGGGCTGCAGGGAACTTCGCTGCCGTAGCTCTTAGTGAGCCCGTATTCGACGACGCATTCGTTGACATCGGGGCCCCCGGCAAGACTGACTTCAGCGTGCACGACCGCCGATTTGTGCCCCGCTTCGGCTTCTTCCACCTTGATGTCGGGTATCACCACAGGAGGCCCGAATACCGAGATCGAGTGTTCGCCTCCCTGGACATAGAAGTCGCCCGTGTTGGGCCCGCCGGTGTCGTCGAAGGCGATCGTTTCAGGATCCGGACCAAGTTCACCCCCAGTGGCGATCGTCGGTCCGATCTTGTGTTGGCGATCTTCGCCGTAGATTGCGATCCCGTCGCCCCCACCGATCAGGTAGATCCAATCGTTGTTGCCATTGACAGCCCCCTGCTGGTAGGCGTAGTTGTCGCCGTCTCTGGCGAACGGCTCGTATTCGCTGGGCAGTGAGTACTGTTCGTCGGGTCGCTGGAAGTCTTTGACCGACCACCAGCGCCATGCTCCGAGCGGCCGGCCGTCGGCGGTTTCGGCACCACCGTTTCGGAGGAATGCCCCGTTTTCGCCCGCTCCGATGACCGCCTTCGGTGGGAAGTTGACCTCGGCGACGTGATACTGGAAGGCGAGTCGCACCTGGCCGACGAATTCATCATGGGCCGGATTGCCGTCCACCGGGACGTACATGTCCGCCTGCCCGCCCCCGGGGGCACCCCCGAAGGCACCCTGATTTTCGCGAATCGTGTAGATCGTGCCGTCCGGCGCGACGGAGATCGAATTTGCGGGGATATCGGGGGTGGCGATCGGCGAAGCCTGTGCCTCGTTGAGCGTCCCGAGGAATCGGCCGGTCGGGGCGAAGACCGCGACTTCGCCGGTGAGCAGGTTGCGGTTGTGGTTCCTGACGTAGATGTAGCCGTTCGTAGGCCCTCCCGAGGAGTCGACCGCGGCGATTGGGTCGATGCCCAGGAAGAAAGGCCCGAGCTGGCCCGCCGGCACGCGATCGCAGTCGCTCGGGACGGTCGCGCATTCAAGGCCGCCGGCGCCGTCGATGATGTTGGTCCCGAGGGCCGAGAAGTTGACCGGATTCCCGTTCTGGTCGAATTTGGCGATCACTTCCTGGCCTTCGAGGAAGACGATGAGGTTGCCTTCCGGGTCGACGCCAATCGGCTGCGGTTTGGTACCCGAGGCCAGCGTGATCTGTTTCTGGAAGAGCTGGGTGTACTCGGCCTGGGCCGCGGGGGCGAGCAGGGCGCAGATCGCAAGCGCCAACAGCGTCCCAACCAGAATTCGGCGGCGCCGGGCCCCTTGTGGCCTACTCACCGCGGGACCGCCTGGCGCTGGTGGAATGCCGCTGCGAGCGGCGGCGCTTCACGCATTTGCCGTGCCGGCGGACGAATCCGCGCTTGCAGGCTTTGGGTTTCGGCGGCGGCGGCGGCTGGCTGGTCTTGGCGCCGGTCGTGAAGGTCTGATCGGTGCCTGTTTCGGTACCGATCGCATTGCTCGCAACCGCCCGGAAGTGGTAGGCGGCTTGGGGGGCGAGCCCGCTGACTTCGATGGTTGCCGGCACGGCTTCGCCGCCCCCCCCGATCGATGTGCTCGAAGTGGACCCTCCGTAGGCGGTGCTTGCGCCATATTCGAAGTGAACCGACGTCGGGCTGAGACTGGGCTGGACGAGCGCGGTGAGCTTGGCTCCCGTTTCACTGACCCCGGCTGTCGCCTCCGAGATGATCTTTGGCACGTCCAGCGTGGTGAAAGTCTGATCCGGCCCGTAGCTGATTCCGCCGTAGTTGATGGCTAGCGCCCTGTAGTGGTAGATCTGGCCGGGAGCGAGCCCGGACAGGTCGATCTGGACCGGATGATCCTGCGCATCCGCCGGTAGGAGGTCTTCGCCGAGCGTCTGCTGGCCGTACGCAATCGTTTCTCCATATTCGAATCCGTAGATCGTCTCGCCGAAGTTGGGCCTGACGCCCGCGCTCAGGTGGGCACCGATGGAGGTGACGCCGGTCGCGGAGGTGCCGCTGATGACCGGCGGTTCAGGCGGGATCGTCCTGAAGCTGTGCTTGGCGCCATAGCTCGTGCCGAGGCTGTTCGTGGCGACGAGCCGGTAGTAATAGATCGTGTAGTCTTCGAGCCCTTCGAGGTTCTGGGAGATCGACATCTGCCCCGCTGCCGACCCCGCGTTCGCGACCGGCGTAGTTTCACCGGTTTCGGCGAGTTTTTCATTGCGACCCCATTCGAAGAAGTAACTCGTTTCGAGGCCGTCGGGATCGAAGGACCCATGCAGCGTCGCGGTCGCCGGCCCGATTTCGGTGGCGTCGCCGGTTTCGGTCGCGATGACCGCATGCGGGGTGAACGTTCGATCAACGCCATGCGCGGTGTCGACCGTGTTCTTGGTCGTGAGCCTGTAGTGATAGATCGCCTCCTGGAGCAGACTGGAGAGGTCCGCCGTCACTTCCGTTGAGCTGTTTATCGGCGCGCCCGGTTCGCAGGGGGTCTGGTGTTCATAAGCTTTGCTCAGTCCCCATTCGAAGATGCATTCGCTCACCGGACCGCCTTCTACGGGGTCGGGCGCGGTATGCCCCTTGAGGGTCGCAGTCGTATGGCGAACATCGGTGGCCGGTTCGGTGACGGTTTCCGGCACTCGTCGTGGCTTGAACACCGCGATCTGGGACACGAAGTTGCCAAGGGCGAACACGTCGTTGTCGGACGGATCCACGACGAGCGATGCGATGCCGCAGAAAAAACCGGACCACTTGAAGCTGGGCCCGATCGGCTGCGGTTCGACTGAGTTGCTGTCGTATTCCTGCGATTCGTAGGGGCAATCGCCCTGACTCGGCGCAGTATTCCCGATGAACAGGTGCCCATTCGCTTCGTTGAAAGCGAGCGGGCCACCGCGACTCGGCATGATCAGTCGAGAGGCGGAGCCGTTCGCGACGAACCTATACAGGCCGCAGCAGTTGCCTTCGTACCACGAGTGGAGGTCGACGGAACCGGCATCCGGGGCGACCGCCATGTTGAACGAGGGTCCGGGTTCAGGATTTCCCCCGGCATATGCGGGGTACCAAACGACCTCCCATTCTGAACCGCCGACGTAGGCATTGTTGGGCTGGTTCGAGAAGCGCATCATACGTTCGTTATCCGCGACCCAGACGAAGCCTTCGCTGTCCACTGTCGACGTTGTCCCCGCCCAACGCGTGGAAGGCGCCCCCGGGGGATTCTTCGCCGTTGATGGTTCCCTGCCACTGCCCGGTCGGGCTGAACTTCAGGATCGCGTTACGGCCTTCCCCGCACCAGCAGTTCGGGTCCTCCACATAGACGCGGCCCTGATTCGGTCCGCTGGAGTTGTCGACGGCGATTGCCGACGGGTTGCCAAACTGACCGGGGGCAACGCCGGCGAGCCCGGCTTGGCACGTTTCGGGGGCCGAGCAGACCTGGAATTCGTCCGCCCCGTTCTTGACCCCGTAGCCCCACATCAGCAGGAAGTTGCCGTTTTCGTCAAATTTCTGGACTCGGTGGTTGCCGGAGTCGGCCATGTAGATGTCCCCCGTCGACTGGTCCTGGGCAATGTCCCAACCCGAGTAGTTGAAGCTGAACTGTCCTGCCCCCGACCCTTCTTCCCCCCAGCTGTACGAGTAGATGTGCCCGTCGAGCACGGCCATCGAGGGGGTGACGGAAAGAGTGAGCCCGAGGGCGAGAGCGAGGAGAAGCGCGACCGAAAGGCGGCGGGCTATTCGATGGGAGCCCGCATGGGCCCACGAGGCCACCGCTGCAATCACTCGAGTCCTCTCCTCTCCGCCTGTAATAGTCAATCCCGTGCCGAGCGACGCCCGACTGGAGCCCCTGTGCATTCTGCTCCCTGCCCGCCTCCCTGGCGAGCGCGGGTACTCTAGAGGATGGCGTCTCCAAATGCAAGCCGCCTGTAACTGGGTCTGAGGTACTAGGAGTTCCGGCGTGCCACCTTCACCGCCTCCTCCCGTCCGAGGTAGGGGGTGAAGAAGAGCTCCAGCAGATCGGGGAGGAGGTCGGTGAGCTTCTCTCCCTCCCCCGCTTCGACCCTCTCAATCACGAGCGCCGCCATCCCGCCGATCATCGACTGCTGCACCGCCGGCGAGGGCGCGCGCTCCGCCACCGGCGGCGGCATCCCCGCTGCGAGTTCCTCGTAGACCTCGGTGACCGCCTGCTGGAAGCGGGCGGCGATCCTGTCGCCGGCCCGCGAGGGAACGATCAGGCAAACCCGCGCCAAATCGGGGTTCGAGGCGAAGAACTCGAGGGTTGTCGCGACCCTCGCCCCCGCCTGGGCGGGCCACTCGGACTCCTTCGAGGCCGCCTCCCTGGCGAGCTCGCGCAGCCGGTCAGAAATGATCTGGTAGGTGTCGAAGAAACACTCTTCCTTCGAGGAGAAGTAGGTATAGAAGGTCCGACGCGAGACACCGGCCGCCTCGGTGATCTGACTGATCGTCGCGTCGTGATAGCCGTTCTCCGCCACCGCCCGGATCATTCCTGCGGTAATCCGATCGCGTTGGTTGCGGATCACGAACTCGCGTGAAAGCCCATGCCGGCCCGGGGGAAGGCGGCCGAGCTGACCCTCTCCCCGATCGCCCTCGCTTGCGGCTTTCACCCCGGCAACATAGTCGACGGCGGCCTAGGTTTGCACTCGGAGACCGATTGGTGTGCGCGCCTGTCGGCCCTCAGCCGAGCCGGCCCGTCCCGTGCATTTCGGAGGACGGCGGCCCCCTGGAGGTCAGCTCTTCGCGCGCCGCATCGTGACCGAGGTATGGCCTGACTGCGATGTACATCAGCTGAGGCACGAAGCTCTCGGCGGTGACTCGGTCGCGGCGGTCATGCAATTCCTTGAGCAGGAATTGGTAGATGGAGCCGAACACTCCGATCGCGACGTCGCGCGACACCGATTCGGGGTCCGCCAGTTCCTTGCGGCCTTCGTCGATGAGGTCCACGATCCGGCCCAGATAGCGATCGCGATAGGCCTGCGCCATGTCGCCGACCCCGAGCATCTGGATCATGTCGAAGCGGGTTTGGATCGGACGGGCGTCTATATAACGCGCCGCGGTGTAGGCGGCCGCCCGCAGCCGGTCGCGCCAACGATCCCCGATCGCCGCTGCTCCGAAGACCTCTTCGTTGAACTCCTCGATGTTGTCGCGATAGATCGCCATGCAGCACTCTCGGAGATCGTCGAACTGGCTCTCGAACTCCGCCGGCCCGACACCGGCGCGCTCGATGACCATCTCCACCGTCGTCTCCTCGAAGCCCCGCTCGACGACGAGTTCCATGACCGCGTCGCGGACCCGTGCCCGCGAATTGTGGTCGACCACCAGGAAGCTCCTTCCGCGAATGGCAACCTTCTCCACTCGGAGTCTCTCCGGCGGCGCTTGGAAGGTCAAGCCGGAGCGCCGGTTGCCGGCGGCGCTGACCCCGGCCTAGGTTCGCGGAATGGACTTCAGCACCCGCTCGGTCTCCTCCTCGCCGAGGTAGGGCGCCAGGACGATGTCGGCAACCTCGGGGAGGCGATCCTCGAGGCCGTCGAGCTCTCCCTGGACGACGCGTTGCTGCAGGAACCAGAGAAGCCCGCCAAGGATGGCGACCTCGAGCGACTGCGGCAGCTCCGCGGCCATCGGGCTGACCTCGCGTCCGGCGCGCAGCGCCGGCACGAGCTGGTCGATCGTCTCCTCATACCGTCGCAGCGCCTCATCGCCCGCGGTCTGTGCCTCCGCGAGCACAAGTCGAGCCGCCAGCGGTTCTGCCGCGATCAGATCGAGCACGGTCTGAAGCGTGGCGCCGGCGCGCTCGGGCCATGGCGCGCCGTCCGGGATGCTCTCCGCCACCCGGGTGCGGCCGGTCGCCAGATTGCGCTCGTAGGCTTGGAGGAAGCAGTCTTCCTTTCCGTCGAACAGGGAGTAGAAACGACCGACCCCTATTCTCGCGGCGGTGACGATGTGGTCGACCGTCGTCGCCGGGTAGCCGCGCTTTGCGAATACCTCGGTCGCAACCTCGAGGAGGTGGTCCCGATGCTCGGCGTCGATCACGTCGCGCGACACCTTTTTCCTCCCGACAGGGCCCTGCGCTAGGTGCTCGGGCAGCGAGACCATCGGGCGAGGATAGCTGAGCCGGGGCCGGACAACGAGACAGTGCAGTATCTCAACAGGAAAGGTATCGTTTCCGTTGCATGGCGGGCAGGGACACAACAACACGGCGCAAGGCTCGGACCCCGCGCGGCGAGTTGGCTCGGTTGCGGGATGAGCAACGAGGTCGGAAATCTGCGCTCTCCGAGCGGATCATGGAGGCGATGCTCGAGGCCTGCGGAGAGAAGGGCTTCCAGAACGTCACCGTCCAGGACGTGATCGATCGCTGCGGAAGCAGCCGTCACCAGTTCTACGCCCACTTCCCCAGCAAGGCAGAGTGCTTTGCGGACGCCTATGAGTTCGAGATCGAGCGCCGGTACGAGACGCTGGTGGAAATGATCGCCGCCGAGGACACCTGGGCGGAGGGCCTGCTCGTGGGACTGAAGCAGACTGCGGCCTTTCTCAGCGAGCGGCCGGCGCTGGCGCGGGGTCTCCTCGTCGAGGTCCACGTTGCCGGAGGACGATCCCTGCGGAAGCGCGCGGAGATGATCGCCCGTCTCACCCAGACGATGGACGAGGCGCGAAGTGACCAGGTTGAGGCCGCCGCGGCTCCGCCGCCGATGACAGCCGCGTTCATGCTCGGCTCGATCCGCTGCTTCGTCACCGGTGCCATCCTGCGCGCGGCGCCGCAGGACTTCGCGGGGGAGGTCGGCGGCCTGTCCCGGCTCGTGCTTTCCGCCTTTCCGGGGCAGGAGGCCGTCTCGAGTTCAGCCTGACGGAGGTTGCCGGCGCGCGCAGGAGGCCCGCGGCCGAGGGATTGTCAGCTACGGGACCGTCCTGCGCGACCGGGTCGCACCAGGGGAGGCGACGCGGTGATGTGCCTCGACGGCTTGGGCCGTCGGTCGGCACGGGGGATTCCCCTCCCGGGTCCCGCCCGTTCGGGGCGCAGGAAGTGTAGAGGATCGCGTCTCTAATTCAAGAGAAGGGGTTTTTGGTTCTTCGAGCTCCGGCGAGGACTAGGCTTGGCCGACCCAAAGGAAAGGATCTCCGTGGCATACCTTCTCTCACATTTCTGGCCGGGCGCGACCGAGGATCAGTACAGAGCGACGATCGACGTGGTCCACCCACCGGAGGGACTGCCGGACGGACAGGTCTACCACGCGGCGGGCCCGACCGACGGGGGCATCCTCATCGCCGCCGTTTGGGAGTCCAAGGAGGCCTCCGACCGTTTTGTCCAAGAGACGCTGCTGCCGAGCATGCCCGTCGAGGGAGGCTTCGCCGGTCGGCCCGAGGAGCGCGCCGCCGAGGTCGTGAATCTGGTCACGGCGTAGGGAGGCCGGTCGCAGAGGACGCCCTGACTAGGGCGCCTCCCTCCACCGAGCTCGCCACTCAGGCGCCTCCCAGGCCTCAGCGACATAGATCGACTCGCGCGCGATCTTCTCGCCGCGGAACTCGAGGATGCTCACTCCGAATTTCGGAGTGCCCCCGTCGTAGCTGATGGTGATCTCCGCAACCCAAAGATCATCGCGGCCCCTGACCTCGCGGAATTCCACCGCCGTCGACGCCGGGTAGCTGCTTCGCCATTGACGGAAGTTCTCGACTCCGACGAAGCGCTCGCCCGACTGTGGGAATTCGAGGACGGCATCCTCCTGATACATCTCATGGGCGCGGTCGGAGTCGCCCCTTGCGAGCTCGAAGTGCTGTTCGAGCATCGCCCTGACCGTCGCCGCCTCCATGCCGCCCAGTATCTCCGAAGTCGGGATCAGATCGGAAGGGTCCTGGCGTGCCGGAAGCACCTGCGGCGCGCCTTGCGGCCCATGATCCTGTGACATCTCCTCTGGGCCGCCGCACGCTTTCCGGTCGGCGTCGGGACTGAGGCGGCCGGGGCCGGGATCGCAGGCGTCGGAAGAAGGTCCATCAGCTCGCAGTTCGACAACGAGTCGACGCCCGCCTGGTCGGCCTGCACCGCGTCGGTCCCCTGGCCGCAATCGACCGTGTCGTGGACGCCGTTGCGGGCCAGGATGATGTCGTTCTGCGTTCCCGCGAGGAATTCGCTCGACGTCCGGCTGCCCACGAGTTCGTCCATGCCGGAGCCCCCTTCGAGGAGATTCGGCCGGGCGATGCCGGTGAAGCCGTTCGCCGCGATCACCTTCGAGAGATCGACCACGTCGTCGCCGGCGTTGGCGTGAACCGAGATACGGGCGGGGGAGCCGCAGCCGACTTCGGTGTCGGCCTCGCCCTGCGAGACTCCGTTGACTCCGTATTCGAACCGAACGGTCCCGGCTTCGCAGTGGACGACGAAGCTCTCGGTTTCTTCGGCGCAGGGGGGTGTTCCCTGGATCGAGAGATCACCGCCTCCGAAGCTGAAGCTGGGTGCTGGGCAGGGCGCAGCCCTGCCCTCAGGTGTGGACAAGGCAACTGCAAACGCGGCCAGGAGGGCCAGCACTCCCAGCACCGCAGCGACGCGTTTGCCGAGGTCGGGCATCAGAGCAGCTCGTCGGCGTCGACGACGTCGCCGTAGCTGTCGGCGAGCGCAGCGAGGAACGCGGCGTTGACCGAGGCGGCGGGGACAGCGACGCCACCGAACTCGAGGTCCGGGGCGGCGCAGGCATCGGCGGCGACCGTCACCTCGAAACCGAGGTCGGCGGCTGCGCGGGCGGAGGCGTCGACGCACATGCTGGTCATCATCCCGGCGATCACGAGCTGGTCTGTGCCCTGATCCCGCAGGTTCTGCTCGAGCGGGGTCCCGAGGAACCCGTTGGGAGCCGTCTTGTCGATCACCGGCTCGCCGGGCGCCGGCGCGACCTCGGGATTGATCTCGATTCCGGGGGTGCCGGGGCGCATGAACTCTGCGTCGGGCGCATCCCAGACGTGGCGTAGGTGGACGACAGCTTCGCCTGCGTCGCGAAAGGAGTCCAACAGCCGCCGGGCCGCCGCCGCGGCGGCCTCCGGTTCCACCAAGGGAAAGGCGCCGCCGGGAAAGTAGTCATTCTGAATGTCGACTATAAGGAGAGCTCGGGGCATCGCTGCCCTCCGATCACTTGCTTGCGGATCCGGTCAGCCATTCAGCTCTCCTTGAGGACCGCATACCAGATCCGCTCGGCCACCAGGACCAATGCGTCTCCCGTGCGGGCCAGGCGCCGGTACAGCTCGCGGCGCGCCGCCACCTCGCGCAGGTCCGGATTGTCGACCAGCGCCGACATCGCCCGGCGGTAGGTGTGCTGGGCGTGGCGCTGGTCCTTGATCGCCCGGTCGGCCAGCGCGGTGGCGCCGGCGCTGTCGTTCTCCGCGAACTTGCCGAACGCCGCCTCGATCCGCTTGGCG
This sequence comes from uncultured Solirubrobacterales bacterium, assembly GCA_963737575.1. Lineage (GTDB taxonomy): Bacteria > Actinomycetota > Thermoleophilia > Solirubrobacterales > 70-9 > VRUE01. Next base: position 53,457 of record CAVTTJ010000009.1, on the reverse strand, counting down.
CCGTGGGTCAGCTCGGCCGCCATCTCGGCGATCGCAGCGTCGGGCGCAGTATGCATCGATTCAGCCTCGCCGACGAGGTTCTTGGCGCTGTTGAGGACATCGTCGATGCCGCGGGAGAGCTCGAACAGGTCCTCGGGCTCCAACGGCGTCGAGAAGGCCGCGGTCAGTTCGTCGCGGAGCTCCCCCTTCTGCCTGTCGGCCTCGTGCTCGAGTGCACGCAGCCGTTCGGCGGCGGAGTCGTCCCCCTTCCCCCACGCGGTGAGCTCCTCCAATCCCTTCGACGTAGTCATTGCCTGCGAACGGAGCATCCCGAGCAGGTCGGGCGTCTGCGGCAGAAACCAGTGTCGCCGGGTCATTGGATCGTCCCCCAAACGACAAGGATTATCGCTCCGAGCGCGGCCGAGGCGGGGAGCGTCAGCAGCCAGGCGTAGGCGATCGATCTGACCACCGACCAGCGGACGTGACGCCAGCGTCGGCGGCCGCCGCCGACGCCGACCACCGATGAGGCGACCACCTGAGTGGTCGAGACCGGGGCGCCGACGAGGGTCGCCGGCAGGACGACGGCGGTCGACGCGCTCTGGCTCGAGAAGGCGTCGATCGAGGCGAGGTGGAAGATCCGCCGGCCGATCGTGCGGATGATCCGCCATCCCCCCGTCGCCGTGCCGAGCGTCAGCGCTCCCCCGCAGGTGAGCTTGACCCAGAGCGGAACCGTGAGCGAGCTGAGGTGGCCGCTGGCGAGGAGCAGTGCAGCAAGCACGCCCATCGCCTTCTGGGCGTCGTTGGCGCCGTGGCCGAAGGCAAGGGCGGCCGACATCCCCCACTCCGAGGCCCGGATCGGCGACCGCACCCGCCGCGTCGCCCGCATCAGAAGGCGACGGTTGATGCGGGCGAACAGCAGCCCGAAGCCGAAGCCGATCACGGGCGAAACCGCGAGGGCGATCATCACCCCCGCGATCCCGACCGGCTTGATCCCTTCCAGTCCCCCCCAGCGGATCGCCGAGACGCCGGCTTCGGCAAAAGCCGATCCGGCCAGGCCGCCGACCAGCGCGTGGGCCGAGCTCGACGGCAGGCCCCGCCACCAGGTCAGGACGTTCCAGAGCGTGGCGGCGAGTACGCCTGAGCCGATCACGACGACGGCCTCCGAGGCTGGAACGGTGACGATGCCGGCGATGGTGTCGGCGACGGCGCTGCCGACGAGCAGGGCGCCGAGCATGTTGAAGACGGCGGCGAGGACGATCGCCTGGCTCGGCCGCGCAGCACGCGTCGCGACCATGGTGGCGATCGCGTTTGCGGCGTCATGGAAGCCGTTGGTGAACGCGAACGCGATCGAGAACGTGATGGCCAGCGCGAGTGCCACGCCGGTTCTCCTAGGTCTCGACCGTGAAACGTTCCGGGACGAACCTTTCCGTCGAGCGCGGCGGCCGGATATAGGCGCGCTCCTGGCGAGGGGGGAACTCGATCGGGGCCTGGTCGACCCGCTCGTATGGGATCCGATCGAGCAGATGGCTGATCAGGTTCAGCCTCGCCGAGCGCTTGTCGTCGGCGTCGACGACGAACCAGGGCGAGTCCTCGATGTCGGTGTAGGCGAACATCTCGTCCTTCGCCTCGGCGTAGTCGACCCAGCGGGCCCGCGCCTCGAGGTCGGTCTTGCTCAGCTTCCAGCGTTTCGCCGGGTCGTCGAGGCGCGCCTGGAAGCGGCGCTCCTGCTCCTCGTCGCTGACCGAGAGCCAGTACTTGACCAGGACGATTCCCGCGCGCTGGATGATCCGCTCGAACTGAGGGCAGGTGCGCATGAACTCCTCGTACTCGGCGTCGCTGCAGTAACCCATCACCCGCTCGACCCCGGCGCGGTTGTACCAGCTGCGATCGAACAGGACCATCTCGCCACCGGCCGGCAGATGGGCGACGTAGCGCTGGAAGTACCACTCGGTCCGCTCGCGATCGGTCGGCGTGGCGAGCGCGGCGTTGCGGACGACCCTGGGGTTCGTCCGTTCGGTGATCCGGCGGATCGTCCCCCCTTTCCGGCGGTGTCGCGCCCCTCGAAGAGGACGACGACTTTGAGGCCCTCGTGAACGATCCATTCCTGGAGGCGGACCAACTCCACCTGAAGTCGCCGCAGCTCCTTCTCGTACTGCTTCCTGCTCAGTGTCTTCGGAGCCACGATTCGACCCTAATCGAGAACGCCATAGGCTCACCGGATGCGGGACTGGCCGCCGATCACCGAGCCAGAGCTGCTGGAACGGCTTGCGCTGGACGACGAGGAGTTCTTTGCCGCCCTCCGGGACGTGATCGAGGCCCTGCCACGTCGTCAATACAACCCTGCATTCTTCGAGCACGCGCGTGGCTATCCGTTCGAGCGCCCGTCGGGCTCCTACGTGCTCAGGGGCGAGACCGTCGAGCTGCTTCGGGATTTGGGAGCGGCAGAGCGGGGGTCGATGATCGCGGCACTCACCGCGGACCGCCACCCGATCGTCTCCTTCGGCGCCAACGCCTCTCCCTCGCGGCTCTCGATGAAGTTCGCCCACTTCAGTGAGGAGGCCGACCGCGAGGCCCTGGTGCTGACCGGCGAGCTCCACGATCTCGACATCGGCGCGGTCGCGTCCGCCCCATTGGTCGGCTACATGCCCGCGAGCCTCTTCGCCAGCCCGGGCACGGCTGTGCGAGCGGCCGTCACCTGGGTCACGCCGGCCCAGGTCACGCAGCTCGCCTGGACCGAGACGACCTATCGGCTCGGGCGACTCGAGGAGGCCCGCTTCGAGCCGGACGAGGGGGACCTCGAGATCGAGGACCTCTTCGCGTTCGTCTCCCGACTCGGCGCCCTCTGCATCGACGGCGCCCCCGTCGCGCTGGCGGCGGTCCCGGCCCGGAACCGGACCGCCGCCGCACTCTCACAGGAGGAGCTCCTCGACGTCGTCGCCGGGCTCGTGCTCGGGCCGGGCGCCGGCGCCGAGGATCTCGCTCGCGCGTCCTGCGACGACATGCCGGCGGTTCTCACCCGTGCTTCGGAGACCGTATGGCCCCGCGGCCGCCGGCTGTCGTCGCGCTGGACTCCCTATCCAGCCTGACCCTCGGCGCCGGTCAGCTTTCGGCCCGGAAGGTAACGCCGTTGAGGCTGACGATCGTTCCTTTGCCGCCGTTGGCGTAGACGTCGCCTTCGACGTTGTGGCCGTTACTGACCACGTTTGAGCCGAGGACCGAGATCGTTTCTTCGGCTTCGACGTTCGGGAAGACGAGATCGGACCCGGCCGCCGGCCGGTACCCGGGCGGAAGCTGGAACAGCAGCCCTTCGATCGGGTTTTCGCCTTCGCCCACTTTCGCCATTCCTTCGAGGTGGACGATTCCCTCATGGTCCTTGTAGAAGCCGACCGGACGGAACGTGACGCCTTCTTCGCCGGGAAGGTTGAAGGTCCCGTCGAGGAACTGCGGCTGGCCGGCGCTGCCGACGAGGCGGAGAGGCTCGGTGGGTGTCAGCGAGCTGGCGGTGGTCGCCGATGCCGCGGTGTTCGCGGAGGGAACGGTGCCGAGCTTCTTGAGGTTGATGTTCTTGCCGGTGAGGGTGTGCTTCTTCACCTTGGCGCCGGTCACGGCGCTGTTCTTGATCTGCTTTGTGCCAACCGAGTTCTTCCGCAGCTTCGTGGCGGCGTAGCTGACGCCGCCGAGGGCGAGGATGAGCGCCAGGCTCGCGACGACGTTGGCGTAGGTCAGCCTCTCTCGGATCATGCGCATATGGACCTCCTTTGATTGGGACGGGAGGACGAGACCGGGCCAGCCTTTCACGTCTTCGTCAACGCGGGCTGAGCCGGCGGGACGGGTTGGTCAGAATCCCGATGTGGCCGAGGGAGACACGATCGCCCGCGCCGCGCGGCGGATCGGCGGCGAGCTCGCCGGGGAGGTCGTGCGGGTCTCGGCTCCGAACCCACAGGGGCGGCTGGCCGGCGTCGGAGGCCTCGACGGGCTCCGCCTCGATGCGGTCAGCGCGCACGGCAAGCACCTCCTGCTGCGATTCGGCGATCTGACCCTCCACAGCCACCTTGGGATGAGTGGCTCCTGGCACCTCTATCCCGAGCGGGGCGCGCTGGAGGAAGCGCCGCGCCGCCGCCTGGTGCGTGATCTCAGGCGTGGGCGCGGACGCGGTCCAGTTCGGGGGGCCGAGACTGAGGCTTCTGCCGACCCGGGCCGTCGGTCGCGACCCGATCCTCGCCCGGCTCGGCCCGGACATTCTCACGGCCGATCTCGACCTCGGCCGGCTGGCGGAGTCATTTCGAGCGACGCCGGAGCGCAGCCTCGGCGAGTCGTTGCTCGACCAGGCGCGGGTCGCGGGCATCGGCAACATCTTCAAGAGCGAGGCGTGCTTCGCCGCCCGCCTCGACCCCTGGGCGCGGCTCGCGGAGCTGAGCGATGCGGAGCTCGAAGCGGTCCTGGGTGCCGCGCGGCGCCTGATGTCGGCCGCCGTCGCCGACGGCAGGGCCGAGCGGGCCGTCTACCGGCGGGCGGGGCAGCCGTGCAGGTCCTGCGGCACCCTGATCGCCGCGGCCCGCCAGGGAGACGCGAATCGCAGCACCTACTGGTGTCCGCGCTGCCAGGCTTAGGGGGGCGCCCGAAGGGCTAGTTCTGGCAGGGCCCGTTGAGGGCGCCAGGAGTGCCGATGTTTTCGCTCGCGCCGTAGGCCGTCGCGCCGGCGAGCGACGCCGCGCACCAGCTCACTGCGAGGTCGTTCCGCGCGGGGTCGGCATCTGTCGGGTCGAGGCTGATGCTCACGCCGGGGATGATCGGGAAACCGGTGTAGTCGACCGCGTCGACCGTCGCGGCTCCGGAGCCCGAGGGTCCGTCGCGGAGCGTGAGTGTGCCACCGACGTTGGGGAGGGCGAGGGCGCATGGGCTGTCCTGGATCAGGGCGTCGTTCGAGACCACGTAGAGGCCGCCCGGCGCGAGTACGCCCGAGAGCGGGCACTCGGCGCCGGAGTCGATGGTCCAGCCGGTCAGGTCGACGGATGAGGTCTCGGTGTTGAGGAGCTCGACGTATTCGTAATCGGCCTCGGTTCCCTTCGGGTCCGGCAGGATCTCGTCGATCACGACCTTCGGCAGCCCCGGCGCGCCCTGTCTGGCGATACCGATCCCCTGGTCCATCGGCCGCGGGCCGTCGTCGTCCCTGATCGTCCCCGTCGCCCTGCCGCGGGCGATCGTGGCGCCGATCGGCTTCCAGAGCTTGATGCCGAAGGTCTCCTTCCCCTCCGGGACCGAATCGTGGACGATCCTGACGACGATGCTCCGCTTCGTCGTCTCCGGCTGGAAGGCGAGCTGGCCGATCGCCGTGCTGAAGTCTGACCCGGCGACGGCGCTGCCGGACACGGTCCCGTAGGAGACCCTGACCGGGCGCTCGGTGTTGCCGATCAGCCTGACGCTGAATTTGAGCGCAGAGGCGGACTCGGTGGCCGACGCATCGAGGATCTTGAGCTTGGCGGCCGTCGCGGAGGAGGCGCCGCAGGCGAGAGCGAGGCAGGCGAGAGCGACGATCCAGAATGTCGAGCGAACAATGCTCAACATCTGCTGTGTAACCCTCACGACCCCAGTCTAGGGACGTAACCGTTCTTTATCCACCCCTATTCGGAGTGGCGCGGCTCATTCGAAGCCGGCCAGGCAGCCGTCATAGGCGGGTTCCCGGAACCTTCCGTGGAACTGCTTGGCATAGGCCGCGGCGATCGCTTCGGGGCTCGAGTCTTCGTCGATGCCCAGGTTCTTCGCCGCTTCTGGCGGTGGGATCGCCGAACAGATTTCCCGGTCGGTTTCGTACCGAGTGGCCTCCGCCCCCGTGAACCTGGCCGGCGCCAGGACTTCGTTCGGATGCTCTTCACGGCGCCGGTCTTCCGCCGCTTTCACCTTCAGCAGGGCCCTGACCCGGGCCTCGCGGACGGCGCTTTCGACCTGCGCTTCGGACTTCTGGCGTTCGGCTTCGCTCTCACCGCCGCCGCATCCGGCCAACACAGCCGCGCCCAGCGCCGCCGAAAGCCCGCAGATCAGCGCAGCGCGGCCTGCCCTCAACCGATCGTGGCGCCAGCCGGCCGGAACTCGGCGAGCGTGCGCTCCATCGCCTCCACCTCGCAGGCGACCATTTCCGGCCAGGGCTTGTCGGGGTGCTCGTCGAGAGTCTTGTAGCCGTTGCCGCTGATCACCGCGACGACGGTCTCGTCGGGATCGAATGCGCCGGCGGCGGCAAGCTTCATCGTCGAGGCGATCGTCGTCCCGCCGGCCGGCTCGGTCAGGATTCCCTCGGTCGCGCCGAGGAGGTCGATCGCGTCGAAGATCTCGGTGTCGTTGGGGGTCGCCGCGGAGCCGCCCCGGGACATCACGGCGTCGACCACGAGCGGCCCGTCCCCCGGGGCTCCGATCGCGATCGAGTGGGCGGCGGTGTGCGGGGTCTGCGGGGTGATCTCACCGCTGCCGTCGAGGATCGCGGTTGCGATCGGGGCGCAGCCCTCGGCCTGGGCGACGTGGATCTTTGTCCCGGCGGTCTCGGACAGGCCCACGGTCTCCAGCTCCTGGAGGCCCTTGTGGACGCGCGAGGAGAGGGTCCCTCCCGCTGCCGGGATCACAATGTGCGCGGGCGAGTCCCACTCGAGCTGCTCGACCACCTCGAAGGCGAGGGTCTTCGCCCCCTCGGCGTAGAACGGCCGCAGGGTGATGTTGGCGAACTGGATCCCCGTCTCCAGCGCCAGCTCGCGGCAGGCCCGGTTGGCCTGGTCGTAGTTGCCGTCCATCTGGATCACCGCAGCACCGAGGGCGCGGCAGGCGCGCGCCTTGCCGCGCTCGAGGTTGCTGGGGTAGAAGACGTAGGCGCTGACGCCGGCCTTGGCGGCCAGCGAGGAGACGGCGGTGCCGACGTTGCCGGTCGAGACGCACCCGACCTCCTTGTCGCCGAGCTCGAGGAGGCGGGCTATCGCCATCGAGACGACCCGGTCCTTGTAGGAGAGGCTCGGGCGGGCGGTGCTGTCGTCCTTGATGTAGAGCCGGCGAAGGCCGAGCTCGGCGCCCAGCCGGTCGGCGTGGATCAGCGGCGTGCGCCCACTATTGCGTCCGACGCGGGCCTGGGCGCCGGCGTCGACGATCGGCAGCAGCTCCTCGAAGCGCCAGATGTTCAGCGGGCGATCGGCTATCGGCAGCTCGCCGAGTCGTTTCGCGGCGAGCTCGTAGTCGTAATCGATGTCAAGGCCCTGGCCGCACTGGAGGCACTTGAAGGTCTTTTCGGCAAGCGGAAGCCGGAGACCGCAGTCACGGCAGACCAGCCCGGTCGCGCAGGAACGTGTGCGCTGATCCGCCGCAGGGCTCATCGCCCCTGGTCCTCCCGGGTTCGCGAAGGCAGTCCGCCCGCATGGGCGAAACGCCCGCGGCGCTTCTTCCTGTGACGCCTGATCATCAGCCGCTTGGTATAGCAGATGGCCCCCGCGATTCGGAAATCGTCCAGCCCGATTTCTACGATCGACGTGTGAATGGTGCTCGCACCGTGGCCCACCTGGACATGGACGCGTTCTACGCGTCGGTCGAGTTGCGGCGCAGGCCGGAGCTGAGGGGGAAGCCGGTCGTCGTCTGCGGCAGCGGGCCGCGGGCGGTGGTGACAACCGCGAGCTACGAGGCGCGGAGACTGGCCGGGATCCACTCGGCGATGCCGGCGGCGACGGCCCGCCGCAGGCTTCCCGACGCCGTCTACATCCCACCGGACTTCACCGCGTACCGCGAGGCCTCGCGCGAGGTGATGGCGATCCTGCGGCGGAACGCCGAGACGGTCGAGGTCGTCGGCCTCGACGAGGCCTACATCGACCTCACCGGCATCTTCGCGCCGAAGGCGACGATGCGGCGGATCGCCGCCGAGATCCGCGAGGACACCAGCCTGACCTGCTCGATCGGTATCTCCGAGAACCGGCTGCTGGCCAAGATCACGAGCGAGCTCGGCAAGCCGGCCGGCCTGGTCGTCCTCTCCCGCGAGCAGGCCCTCGGGCGTTTCGCCGCGGACTCGCCGGCGCTCGTCCCCGGGATCGGCCCGAAAACCGTGGCGAAGCTGCAGCGAATGGGGATCTCCGACCTGGCCACGCTTCGCGGCTACGACCTCGAGGCCCTCGAGGCGGCCTTCGGGCCGAGGATGGGCGGCTGGCTGCGCTCCCGGGCCGGGTTCGAGGACGAGACGCCGGTTGCGCTCTCGCACAAGACCAAGTCGCAGTCGACCGAGACGACATTCGACGCCGACATCGACGACCACGATCATCTCGCCGAGTCCCTGCGGAATCTGGCCGAGGAGCTCTGCCGGCGGCTCGGCGCGCGCGACCTCGAGGGCAGGACGATCGGGATCAAGGTCCGGCTCGACGACTGGACCACGATCACCCGCTCCCATACGGTCGACCAAGGAACGAACGACCCCGCCGTGGTCGTCCCGACCGCGCTCGACCTGCTCCGCGCCTACGCCCCGCCCCGCCCCGTCCGCCTCCTCGGCGTGCGCATGGCCGGGTTCGCCGAGGAGGAGGCCGAGGATGATCGCGGGGAGCGAGGATGACGGCGGGGACGCGGACGCCGGGCAGCTGCGCCTCGGCGTCTCCGGCGGAGCCGACTAACGGCTGGAGAGGACCGTCCCGACCCCCGGGAAGTGGAGCCGGTCGCGGGTCGCCGTCGTCAGGTCGAAGTCTCGCCCGGCGACGTAGGGGCCGCGATCGACGACGGGGACCGTGACCGTGCGGCCGTGATAGCGGAGCGTCACCATCGTTCCGCAGGGGAGCGTCTTGTGGGCGACGCCGAGGGTCCCGGGCAGCAGGGTGCCGCCGCAGGCCATCCCGTTTCCGTAGAGGCCGGGTCCGTAGTAGGAGGCATCCGCGTAGCGGTAGGCGGTGACCCGGCGCATCGGGCTGACCGATCCGCGCACGCGGCGGTCGTGGAGCCCGTAGGCCCGCACTCGGTAGGTGCCGAGGCTTCGCGGCCGCCACCTCAGCACGAATGCGCCGCGCCGGGAGCTTTGCCCGGCGCCGAGGACGTCGCCGCGCGGTCCGTGGACGACGACCTTGACCCGGTGCGAGCCGCGCGGGCGCACGCGGCCGCGCAGGATGATCCGCCGTTCGCCGAGCGCCTGGTGGGTCGAGACGTGGAGTGAGATGTGAGATCCGACGCGCCCATGCGAGTGCCCGTCGTGCGCCCCGTTGGTGAGGGCGGCGGCCGGGCTGGCGATCAGCACGGCGGCGAGCAGCGTCATCGGCAAGAGGTGTCGCATTGGAGGAGTCCCCGCTTTCTCGTCTGCCTACGCGGCGGGCCGAGGGTCGGCCCGCGGTGAAACCGGCAGATGGATTGCTTGGTGGACGGGGCACCGTAGGGACGCGGGGCGGCCCCGGGGGTGAGGGGCGTCACACTGCGACAAGGCGCACGGGGGGCGGCAAACCGCTCTACCAAGCGGAAGCCACGCCCGTCCATCGTGCTGCGCGGGTGTGCGAAGATGGGGTCGTGGGCTCGGATCGCCTGACCGGACTCGATACGGCCTTTCTCCATATGGAGCGGGGCGGCGCCCACATGCACGTCGCCTCGGTGATCGTCTTCGACGGCTCTCCCCCGACCCACGAAGAGTTCCGCGACCACATCGAGTCGCGCCTGCACCTCGTTCCCCGCTTCCGCCAGAAGCTCCGCTTCGTCCCCTTCAGCCAGGGTCGCCCGGTCTGGGTCGACGACCCCCACCTCAACCTCGAGTACCACGTCCGCCAGAGCGCCCTGCCTGCCCCCGGCTCCGAGGAGCAGCTGCGGAACCTCGCCTCGCGGATCTTCTCCCAGCAGCTCGACCGCTCGAAGCCCCTCTGGGAGCTGTGGCTGGTCGAGGGCCTCGAGGGCGACCGCTTCGCGATCGTCGGCAAGAGCCACCACGCCCTCGTCGACGGCGTATCCGGCGTCGACATCACGACGGTCCTGTTCGATCTCGAGCCAGACCCGCCGCCACCGCCGCTGCGACCGCCGAAGTGGGCGCCGCGACCGGAGCCGACCGACATCGACCTGCTCGCCTCGGCGATCCGCGAGCGGCTGACCAGCCCGCCGGAGATCGTCCGCGGCGTCCGCGCGACCCTGCGCGGCCCGCGCCAGGTGCTGCGCGGGATCGGGGCCACGGGGAAGATGCTCGAGGCCGGGATGTCGGCGTCGAGCACGCCGTTCAACGTCGACATCGGGCCCCACCGCCGCCTCGCCTTCGTCCGCGGCGACCTCGCGGACTTCAAGCGCGTCAAGAACGCCCACGGCGGCACGGTCAACGACGTCGTCCTCTCGGTCGTCACCGGGGCGCTCGGCAACTACATGCGGGCGCGGGGCCACGAGACGGCCGAGCTCGAGCTGCGGGCGATGGTCCCGGTCAGCATCCGCGCCGCCGAGGAACACGGGGCCCTCGGCAATCGGGTCTCGGCGATGATGGCGCCGCTCCCGGTCTGGTGCGAGGATCCGGTCGAGCGCCTCCACCTGGTCAGCGAGACGATGGGAGACCTGAAGGGATCCGGCCAGGCGGTCGGGGCGGAGATCCTGACCAAACTGACCGACTTCGCCCCGACCACGATCGCATCGCAGGCGGCGCGCCTGCAGCCTGCCCAGCGCTTCTTCAACCTCGTCGTCACCAACGTCCCTGGGCCGCAGTTCCCGCTCTATGTCCTAGGGCGGAGGATGGAGTCGATCTTCCCGCTCGTGCCGCTAGCCCGCCGCCAGGCGCTCTGCGTCGGGATCATGTCCTACGACGGCAGCATCGACTTCGGCCTCGTCGGCGACTACGACGCGATGGCCGACCTCGACAGCTTCGGGCTCGACCTCGAGGCGGCGATCGCGGAAATCGTCGACACCGCGCCGGGCGCCCCCGAGGGCACCGAGTCCGCGCGCAAACGCACCCGGAACGGCGCCGTCCCCGTCAAGTAGGTGCGCATCGCGCTCGCCCAGATCGACCCCACCGTCGGGGACATCGACGGCAACGCGGCGAAGGTCGCGGAGTGGATCGGCCAGGCGCGCGAGGCCGGCGCCGACCTCGTCATCTTCCCCGAGCTCTCGATTCCCGGCTATCCGGCCGAGGACCTCTACCTGAAGCGCCACTTCGTCGAGGCGGGGAGCCGCGCCGTGGGCGAGCTGGCGCAGTCGGTGACCGGGATCACCGCCCTCGTCGGCTACGCCGAGCCCGCCCCCGGCGAGGACGAGTACCGCCACGCCCACAACTCGCTGGCGGTGCTGGCGGATGGCGGCGTCCGGGCCGTCTACCGTAAGAACCGCCTCCCCAACTACGCGGTCTTCGACGAGCAGCGCTACTTCGCGCCGCGCGACGATCCGATGAGCGTCGAGGTCGCCGGGGTGAGGGTCGGCCTGACCATCTGCGAGGACGTCTGGGTCGAGGGCCCTCCCGCCTCGGTGGAGGCCGATGAGGGCGCGACGCTGATCGCAAACCCCTCGGGATCCCCCTACCACCGCGGCAAGGGCCGCGAGCGCGAAGCGATGTTCGCCGAACGGGCGCTCGCCTATGGCGCCCACCTCGCATTCTGCAACCTGGTCGGCGGCCAGGACGAGCTCGTCTTCGACGGCCACAGCTTCGTCGTCGCGCCGTCGGGTGAGGTGATCGCGCGCGCGGCCCAGTTCGAGGAGGAGCTGCTGCTCTGCGAGGTCCCCGGCTCCGGTCCCGGGACCCTCCGCGAGCCGCTCGACGACATCATCGAGGTCTACGCGGCCCTCGTACTGGGCCTGCGCGACTACGTCGGCAAGAACGGCTTCCGCCACGTCGGGGTCGCCCTCTCGGGCGGAATCGACTCGGCCCTGGTGGCGGTTCTCGCCGCCGACGCGCTCGGGCCCGAGAACGTCAGCTGCGTCGTCATGCCATCCCCCCACTCGAGCACCGAGACCCAGGCCGACGCCCGGGCGATCGCCGCCAACATCGGCGCCGAGCTGATCGAGATCCCGATCGAGGCGACGATGGGCTCCTACGAGGGTGCCCTCGCCGAGGCCTTCGCCGGCCCCGGCGCCGGCAGCGGCGACCCCGAGCCCCTCCCCCGCGACCCGACCCGGCCCTCCGAGCCGGACCTCGCTGCGGAGAACCTGCAGGCGCGGATTCGGGGCAACATCATGATGGCGCTCTCCAACCAGCACGGCTGGCTCGTCCTCACGACAGGCAACAAGAGCGAGATGTCGGTCGGCTACGCGACCCTCTACGGCGACATGGCCGGCGGCTTCGCCGTGATCAAGGACGTGCCGAAGACCCTCGTCTACGAGCTAGTCGAACAACGCAACGAGAGGGAGGGGCGCGACCTGGTCCCCGCATCGGTCCTCGAGCGGCCGCCCTCCGCCGAGCTTCGGCCCGACCAGCTCGACTCCGACTCGCTGCCGCCGTATGACCTACTCGACCGGGTGCTGGAGGCCTATGTCGAGCGCGACCTGGGCCGCGAGGAGATGATCGAGGCCGGGCTTCCCTCCGCGGTGGTCGACGAAGTCGTGCGGATGGTCGACCACTCCGAGTACAAGCGCCGTCAGGCGGCGCCCGGGATCAGGATCACCCCGAAGGCGTTCGGCCGCGATCGCCGGCTGCCGATCACGAATCGGTTCGGCGGATAGGCCTGACCGCGATCGTCATCTGCGCCAGCGCGCAGAGGCGCTCCTCGGAGTCGACGACCTCCGCCTCCCAGACCCAGGTCGTGCTGCCGCGGTGCCGTGCTCGGGCCCGTACCTCGGCCGACCCCTCGAGGACCGGGCGCATGAAGTTGACGTTGATCGCCTGACCCATCGCCGCCATCCCGTCATCCAGCACGGCGAGCGCCGTCGCGCGTGAGCAGACGCTCTCGACGAGGGTCGAGAAGACGCCGCCGTGCAACAGGCCGAACGGCTGCAGGAGGTCGGGGCGGACGTCGACCCTTGCCCGGGCGTGGTCAGGGTCGTCGTCGAGCCACTCGACGCCGACCAGTTCGGCGAATCCTAAGGTCTCGGGAAGGTTGTCTGACACCGACCGCGGACCCTACCCGCACGGGTAGGCTGTCCGGTCCATGAGGGCGGAGCGAGCAAGCGTGCATCTCTGGTTCTTCGCGCAGCGAGCGAAGCACGAGACTTTGTAATGGGGCTCAGTGAGGATCAGAAGGCGATGCTGCGGCTGCTTGCGCAGCGCGAGGAGGGCTACGAGGACATCGGCGCCCTGACCGGTCTGAGCGTCGACGAGGTCCGCGCGAAGGTCAGGGTCGCGGTCGCCGGCCTGCAGGGCGACGGCCCGGATCCCGCCGGCGAGGACCAGAAGGCGATGCTGCGGCTGCTTGCGCAGCGCGAGGAGGGCTACGAGGACATCGGCGCCCTGATGGGTCTGAGTGTGGGCGAGGTGCGCGCGAAGGTGAAGGACGCGCTCGCCGAGCTCGACGGCGGTGAGCAGGAGCCCGCCGCGGCCCCCCCGCCCCCGCCGACCCCGAAGGCGCAGGAGTCGGAGCCGGCTCCAGAGCCGCGGCCGGCGCCCGCGAAGCCCGCGCCGAAGCCGAAGCAAGCCTCCCGACCACGTCCCAGGCCGGGCGGCTCTCTGTTCCAGAACAAACGCCTGCTGGTCCAGGTCGGCGGCTGCGCGCTGATTCTCGTGCTGCTGGTCCTGTTCGCCACCGGGGCGATCGACATCGGCGGCAGCGGCGACTCGGGCAGCTCGGGGGAAACGACGACCGCGGTCACACCCACCTCGAACTCGAAGGTGCCGACGCAGGCGGTCCTCAAGGCGGTGGATGGCAGCAAAGCCGAAGGCCGCGCGATCTTCGGGCGGCTCAAATCGCAGGTCCTACTTGTCGTCGCGGCGAAAGACCTCGCCCCGTCCCCGAGCGGAAGCTCCTACGCGATCTCCCTCGCCCGCTCACCGCAGGAACGAATCCCGATCGCGGCGACCAAAGTCACCAAAACAGGGACGATCAGCGGCCAGTTCCAGGTTCCGGCGACCGCGCTTGGCCTGCTGGCCAGCGGCTTCGACGAAATGGAAGTCTCACTCGTCGACAATGCCGAACTGCGGGTCGCCGTCAGCCAGGCGCAGAAACAGAAACAGACTCCGCAGTTCAAGGGAACAGACGTCCTTCGCGGGCCGGTGACCGGGCCGGTCATCGAAAACGCAGGCGAAGAAGGCTAGGCCTAGGGGACGAGCTTGCCGGGGTTCATGATCCCGGCCGGGTCGAGTCGCTCCTTGACGGCGCGAAGCGCCTCGATGCCGACGCTTCCCACCTCGGCCTGCATGTAGGGAAGGTGGTCGCGGCCGATCGCGTGGTGATGGGTGATCGTCGCGCCGGCGGCGACGATTGCCTCCGAGGCCGCGCGCTTGACCTCGGCCCACTGCTCGAGCTCGGCCCCGTGCCGGGCGCGGGCGACGTAGGTGAAGTAGAGCGAGGCCCCGTCGGGATAGGCGTGTGAGAGGTGGCAGAAGGCGAGGCCCGGAGTCCCCTGCGCCGACAGCGCGCCGCGGATCGCGTCCGCAACCGCGCTGTGGAGGTCGCCCAGCCGCGACCAGGTGTGAGACGTCTCGAGCGTCTCGACGATCGCCCCCATCCCCATCAGCGTGTCGCGCAGGTAGGGGCCCTCGAACCGGCCTCGGTCCCAGCTGTGCCCGGCGGCCCGGCCGAGGTAGGCGGCGCCACCGGCGCGCAGAGCCCGCACCGCGAGCGCCCGCCGCCGGGCGACCGACTCCTCCTCGCCGTCGATCCCGACCACGATCAGGCAGCCTCCGCGGCGCCGGCGCAGGCCCAGGTAGCCATCGAAGAGGCGGCCGGCGACCCCGCGCGGGCCCGAGAGCGCGAGTGAGACCCGGGTCTCCTCCTCGTCCGACACGCGGATCACGTCCGGAAGCCCGGGGCCCTGCGCCATCGAGCGGACGATCTCGGCCCCCGCCTCGAAGCTCTCAGCGACCCAGGCCTCGAAGCGGCGGACCGCCGGGGCCGGGCGGACGCGGACGGTGACGTCGGGGATCACCCCGAGCACCCCCTCGGATCCGATCACGAGCTCGCGGAGCGCGGGCCCGGCGGCGGAGTGCGGCGTCGCGACCGTGTGCATCTCCCCCGCCGGCGCCAGCAGCCGTACCGAGCTGACAAGAGCGTCGAAGCGCCCGTACCCGCTCGAGGCCTGCCCGGCCGAGCGCGTCGCCGCGAAGCCGCCGATCGTCGCGTACTGGAAGGACTGCGGAAAGTGGCCGAGGGTCAGGCCCTCGGCGCCGAGCCCGGCCTCGGCCTCGGGGCCGCGGAGGCCGGCGCCGAGGCGGGCGGTCAGCGAGCGGCGGTCGACCTCGACGGCGCGGAGCTCGCCGAGGTCGAGGGCGATGAGCCGAGGGTGGGAGCCGCGGATCGGCTCGACCCCGCCGACGACGCTGGAGCCGCCGCCGAACGGGACGACGGCGACGCCCTCCTCCGCGCAGACCTCGATCGCCCGCGCGACCGCCTCGGCGTCGGCCGGCAGCAGCACGGCGTCGGGGGCGGCCTCGAGGCTGCCGCGCCGTAGCCGCGCGAGGTCGGGGTAGCCGCACCCGGTCGCGTGGCGGACCCGGTCCTCGGTCGAGGTGAAGACGCGATCGGCGCCGACCGCGTCGAGAAGGGGCTGCGGCAGGGGCTCGGCCTCGGGCAGCTCGAAGCCCTCGATCGTGGCCGCGAGCGGATCCGGCTCGAGCTTTCCCACCCACTCCTCGAGCATCCCGCGCGCCTCGGCGTCGAGCTCGGGCGCGACCTCCGGGTCCCCCCACCCCCACCACTTCGAGTCGCGCCGCGGCGCCGGCGTCATTCGTCTTCCGGGCCGAGCGCCCGTTCGAGGCCGTCGAGGGCCTGCTCGAGGATCCGGCCCTGGCCGCCGCGCATCATCGGCGAGCCGAGCCGCGAGAGGCCGCGGAGCGTCTGCTCGGAGCAGAGCGCGACCTCGGTGCCGCCGTCCTCGGCGCGGAGACTGACCTCGACCTTGGAGCTGTGCAGGTGCTTGGCGAACGGCGTCCCCTCGAGCTGCTGCTCCCACGCGTAGCGCTCTCCCTCGGCCGAGCTGACGCAGCGGTAGTCGGCCCTGACGCCGCGCCCTTCGGCCGTCTCCAGCACCTGGGTCCACTGCGTCCGGCGGCCGCCGGGCTTGAGGTCGACGCTCTCGACCCGGCTCGTGCGCGGCCACCAGCGGGGCATGCTGTAGGGGTCGGAGACGAGCGCCCAGACCTCTCCCGGGTTTGCGGAGACGTGGCGGCGGCGGGTGACCCTGGGCACCGGGACGATCAGTCCCCGGTGAGCCGCCGCAGGTCCCTGACCAAAAGCAGGTGCTTGAGGTGGCTGACCGTGGCGGCGAGGCTCTCGAGGCTCTCGAGCGCCTCCTTGCGGCGCTCGGGATTGCGCGAGCGAAGCGACGGCCCCAACAGCGTTTCGAGCAGGTTCGCCTCGCGGTCGGCCGAGGAGCGGAAGATCCGCAGGTTGCGGGCTGCCACGCCGACTCTCGAGAGCTCGTTTGCGGAGCGGACGACCTCGCGGTCGGTCTCGTCGTAGACGGTCCTTCCGTCCCGTTTCTCGGGCTGGACGATGCCGAAGTTCTCGAGTTCGGAGACGAGCTCGGCGCGGGCGCCGGTCTCCTCGATCAGCTCCTCGAGCGTCAGGTAGACGCTCGAGGTATTGACGAGGATCGCCCGCCGGACCGCGCCGCCCGCGGGGCGGCGGTCGGACCCGCCGGAGAACTCGATGTCGCCGCCGGAGGCGAGCTCCTGGCGGATCACCCGCAGCGGCAGGAACTCGTCGCGCTGCAGCCTGAGGATCGTCCGCAGCCGTTCGACGTCGGACTGGCTGTAGAGGCGGTAGCCGCCGTCGGTCCGCCGCGGGCTCAGCAGCTTCTGGTCCTCGAGGTAGCGGATCTTCGAGATCGAGATGTCGTCGAACTCGCCCTGGAGGATCTTGCACACGGCCCCGATCGTCAGCGCCTTGCGCGGGCGGCTGGCGGAGTCGCGGGCGCGGGGTGTCTTGTCGACGGTCGCCATCTACTTCTCCAGGAAGCTCAGCTTGTACTTGCCGACCTGGATCTCGTCGCCGTCGGAGAGGCGGTGGGACTCGATTCGGCGCCGGTTGACGTAGGTGCCGTTGAGCGAGCCGAGGTCGTCGATGTAGAGGCCGTCGCGGCGGCGCACGAGCAGGGCGTGGTTGCGGGAGACGGTGACGTCGTCGAGGAAGACGCCGGCGTCGGGGCTGCGGCCGATGCTGACCCGATCCTCGTCGACGGTGAAGCTCTCACCGGAGCGGCCGCCGCCGCTTCGGATCACCAGCGCCGCGCCGTTCTTCTCGAGCACCTGGTCGATGTCGATCGGCTGCATGTCGCCGGTGTCGTCGACCGTGTAGGTCATCGTCGTCGGCTCGTCTCCGCCCTCGCTCGGGCCGCCGAGGTACGCGCCGCATTTCTGGCAGTAGTTGGCCCCCTCGGGGTTGACGAAGCCGCACTCGGGACAGTGAACTGCCATGGAAGCCTCCGGGGCCGGTCAGGCGGCCGGTTTGTCCTCCGGCGGCTGCGGTTTGGCCTTGCCGGCGAGGATCTCGGTCAGTTGCGCGACGTCATCGCCGGAGATCAGCGAGTCGCCGCTTTCGCGCTTCTGGCGCAGCCGGTTGACGAGCTCGGCCCGGAGAATGTCGATCTTGCCGTGCAGGACCCGGCGCCGGTAGGAGATCTCGTTCTCCTCTTCGGTCAGGTTGTCGATCAGTCCCTTCAGCTCCTCGTCGTTGAGGGAACCTAGGTCCGGGAAGGTGTCCTCCATCTCGCTCCTTGTTCGGGAAGCCCTTTCGCCTCCGTTGGCCGCTGGACGCACGATTATAGGTGGCTGGACCCGAAAGGTTCAACTCCAGGTTGAAGGTTCACCCGGCCTGGGCACCGTCTTGCGCCCGCACCGCCCGCAAACCGGTGCGCGCGTAGAGGACGGTTGCGATCAGCGCGAGGCCGACGCCGACTATCAGGAGCGCCGCCGGGACCCAGCCGTCGACGACGAGGGCGAAGAAGATCCCGCCCATGATCGGGAAGACCGAGATCCGCCCCGGCCAGTTGACGCGGATCTCGACCCCGCGGCGGAGCGCCTGCTGGGCGAGGAGGAGCATCACCAGTTCGCGCGCGACCAGCAGCGCCAGCGCCCAGCGCGGCAGCAGCTCGAAGTGCCAGCAGACGACGGCGCCGGCGAGGATCGTGAGGCGGTCGATGAAGGGGTCGAGAAGCGCCCCGAACCGGCTGTACTGGCCGGTGACGCGGGCGAGGAATCCGTCGACATAGTCGCCGGCGGCGATCAGCCAGAAGACGATCGCGGCGCCGGCGCTGCGGCCGTCGCCCGATTCGAAGGCGAGATAGAGGAACAGGGGGATCGCCGCGATCCGCAGGTACCCGATCAGGTTCGGCAGCGTCCAGGGGTTGAGCGGCTCGCCCTTCTCGGTCTGCCGCGGCGGCGGCCCGCTGCGGTCGAGGCCGAAGAGCCGCCGCACCCGGCCACGCCCGAACGGGGCCCGGGAAGACGATTCCGCCCGCGTACCCTGCTCTCGCTCGCTCGCACTCATCGACACCGGCTATCCTGCTCGCTCGCTCCCGCGTCCGTCGCGGGCGGGGTCACATTCCTTCCAGGAGGGCGAGTGTCCGCTCGACGGCGTCCTCCAGTGGAAGCCTGTGCTCGGCGCCGTCGATGCGAGTGGTGGCCTCGACGATCCCGTCGGCGAGCCCGCGGCGGCCGACCAGGAGCCGGACCGGGACAGCCGAGCAGCTCGGCGTCGGTCAGCTTCTCGCCGGGCCCCGCGTCGCGGTCGTCGTAGAGGACCTCGGCGCCGATTTCGCCGCAGAGGTCGTCGTAGAGGCGGTCGGCGGCCTCGCGCTCGGCCTCCCCCTCCTTTCCGAGAGTGACGAGGTGAACGCGCCAGGGCGCGATCGCCTGCGGCCAGACGATTCCCTTTTCGTCGGCCTGCTGCTCGATCGCGCCGGCGACGATCCGCGCCGGGCCGATCCCGTAGCTGCCCATCACGATCGGCCGCTCGGTCCCGCCCTCGTCGAGGTAGGTGGCGCCGAGCGGTATCGAGTAGCGCGTCCCGAGCTTGAAGATGTTGCCGACCTCGATCGCCGTCTCGATCTCGATCGTCGCCCCTCCCGGCGCCGTGTCCCCGACCTCGACCCTCCGCACGTCCATCTCCTCGAAGGGGAAGTCGCGCCCGGGCTCGACCCCGCGCAGGTGGGTGTCCGCCCGGTTGGCGCCGGTCACGTAGGGGCCGGGGACGATCGCGGCGTCCTTGACGATCGGAACCGTGGCGCCGACCGGGCCGAGGAACCCGACCGGGCCGATCTCGGCCTCGATCTCCTCGCTGCCGGCGAGCCTGAAGTCGGTGCCGAGCGCGTTGCGGAGCTTGATCTCGTTGAGGCGATGATCGCCGCGGATCAGCACGATCATCATGCCGCGCCCGTCGACCACCACCGGCAGGGCCTTGATCAGCGCCCCGGGCGGAAGGCCGAGGTGGGGCGCGACCTCGTCGATCGTCGTCAGACCAGGCGTCGAGACCTGCTCGGGGGCGGAGAGCGGCGCGGGGAGGTCGACCGGCTGCGGCTCGGCCGAGGCGACCTCGACGTTCGCCGCGTAGCCGGGGGCGAGCGCGACCTCGTTCTCGCCGGCCGCGCAGGGAGCCATGTACTCGTGGGCACCGGAGCCGCCCATCATCCCGACGTCGGACTCGACCCGGTACCAGCGCAGGCCACAGCGGTCGAAGATCCTCGCGTAGGCCTCGCTCTGGAGCCCGTAGGAGCGGTCGAGCCCCTCCGCGTCGCGATCGAAGGAGTAGGCGTCCTTCATCAGGAACTCGCGGGTCCGGAGAACCCCGGCGCGCGGCCGTGGCTCGTCGCGCTCCTTGGTCTGGATGTGGAACAGCATCATCGGCAGATCGCGGTAGGAGCGGACCTCGCGGGCCAGGTGGTAGGTCAGGCACTCCTCGTGAGTCATCGCGAGAACCATCTCGGCTCCCCTGCGGTCCTCGAGCTTGAACAGCTCGTCGATCGCGTAGCGCCCCGTTTCCTTCCAGGGCTGGGCGGGCTGGAGGACCGGCATCAGCATCTCCTGGCACCCGATCGCCTCCATCTCCTCGCGGAGGACCTGCTGGACCTTGCGGATCGACCGCCAGCCGGCCGGCAGGTAGGTCCAGAGCCCGGCGCCGAGCTGGCGGATCAGTCCGGCCCGGACCATCAGCCTGTGAGAGACCGCCTCGGCGTCGGCGGGCGCATCCCGCAGCGTCGGTATGAAGGTCTCGCTCCAGCGGGTCACGCCGGGAAACCTAGCTAGTCGGCGTACAGCTCCTCGATCTCGGCCGCGTACTTTCGTTCGATCGGCCGCCTTTTCAGCTTCATCGTCGGGGTCAGCTCGTCGCCGCCGGGCCCCCAGTCGGCCGGGACGACCTTGAACCGCTTGATCTGCTCGACGCGGGCGAGGTCCGAGTTGCCGCGCTCGATCGCGGCCGCGACCTCCTCGAGGATCGCCGGCTCGTCCGCCAGCGACTCGAGCGAGACGTCCTCGATTCCCTCCTGCTGGGCGAAGACCGGCGCCGCGTCGGGGTCGAGGACGATCAGCGCCACGTTGTAGGGCCGGTCGTCGCCGACCGCGCAGACCTGGCCGATCAGCGGGCTCGCCGCCTTCAACTTCGCCTCGATGTTGGCCGGCGACATGTTCTTGCCGGCGGAGTTGATGATCAGCTCCTTCTTGCGGTCGACGATCGTCAGGTAGCCGTCCTCGTCGAGCTCGCCGACGTCCCCCGTATGGAGCCAACCGTCGGAATCGATCGTCTCCGCCGTCTTCTCGGAATTGTTGCGGTAGCCGGGCATGACCACTCCGCCGCGGATCAGCACCTCGCCGTCGTCGGCGAGCTTCACCTCGATCCCCGGCGCCGGCGGGCCGACGGTCCCGATCTTGATCCGCTCCGGCGGGTTGACGGTCCCGGCGCCGGAGGTCTCCGACATCCCCCAGAGCTCGGCCAGAGGGATTCCCAGCGCGTGGAAGAACTCGATCACCTGGCGTGGGGTCGGCGCGGCGCCGACGTTGACCGCCTCGACCTGGTCGAGCCCGACGCGTGCCCGCAGGTCGGAGAGGACCTCCTCGTCGACCTTCTCGTATTCGAGCGCGAGCTCGGGCGGGACGATTCCGAACGCCTGCTCGGCGCGGACCTTTTTCATTCCCACTTCGAGCGCCCTGACAATGGCCTCCTTGCGGGCCACGTCCGACTCGGCGTCGAAGGCGACCTCCATCGCCGCCTTCAATTTCTCCCAGATCCGCGGCACCGCGAAGAACCAGGTCGGCCGCACTTCGATCAGGTAGAGAACCACCTGGCGCGGGTCGGGGCAGCAGGTGGTCGTCAGCCCGTGGGTCATCGGCAGGTACTGGGTGCAGTTGCGCTCGGCGACGTGCGCCATCGGCAGCCATGAGACGAGGCGGCCGTCGGAGGAGAGCCGCAGCAACCGGTCGAAGGTGTCCATCGTCGTCAGCACGTTCGCGTGGGTGAGCTGGACGCCCTTCGGCGGCCCGGTCGTCCCCGAGGTGTAGATCAGGGTCAGGATGTCGTCGGCCTTGACCGCCCGCCAGGCGGCTTCGAAGTCGAATTCCTCGCCGCCGCCCTGCTCGAGCTCGGCCAGCGTGATGGCGCCGTCACGGGCGTCTCCGTCGACGACGACGACGGTCTCGAGCGCAGATCCCGAGGCCGCGTCGCGGGCGGCGAGCACGGAGTCGAGCAGGGCCTGCTCGGTGAAGAGGACCCGGTTGCTCGCGTCCTCGAGCAGGTAGGCGATCTGCTCCGGCGTCGAGGTGTTGTAGATCGAGAACGGCGTCGCGCCGAGGTGCATCGCGGCGGTGTCGGCGAAGTGGAACTCGGGGCGGTTGGTGAGCATCAGCCCGATGGTGTCGTCGCGGCCGACGCCGAGCGCGGCGATACCGGCCGCGACCGATCGAACGCGCTCGGCGTAACCGGACCAGGTGATCGTGAACTCGTCCTCCTTGGTGCGGATCGCGGGGTGCTCGGCGCGCTCGGCGGCGGTCAGCTGGAAGGCCTCGGCCATCGTCGCCGCCTCGAGCGCTTTCGGCCTCTCACCCGC
The DNA here is from genome assembly GCA_963737575.1 of uncultured Solirubrobacterales bacterium. Taxonomy (GTDB): domain Bacteria; phylum Actinomycetota; class Thermoleophilia; order Solirubrobacterales; family 70-9; genus VRUE01. Next base: position 31,413 of record CAVTTJ010000009.1, on the reverse strand, counting down.
GCTGGTCGCCCCGACCGCCATCTCAGGCGCGACTGAACCTGCGGCCGGCGGTCGGCGATGCGTCCTCGTCGAGCAGGACCCTGTCGGACTCGCCCTTCTCGGCCGCTTCGTGCTCGAGCTTCGCGATCCGCTCGGGGGTCAGGTCGCCGGCGTTTTCCTCCTCGATCTTCGCCAGCCAGGCCGCGCCCTCGCGCGATTCGTCCTCGTCGAACTCGACCCCCCCGCGGTCGAGGGACTTGTCGATCTCCTCGAACAGCGCGTCGACCAGGGCCGCCTGCGGGACCTTGCGCAGCGGCTTGCCGTGGGCGTAGATCAGGCCCTCGTTCTTGGCGCCGGCGATCCCGAAGTCGGCATGGCTGGCCTCGCCGATCCCGTTGACGGCGCAGCCGAGGACGGCGACCTCGATCGGCTCGGTGTAGCGCTCCAGCCGCTGCTCGATTTCGGCGACGACGGAGTCCATGTCGAACTGGAGCCTGCCGCAGGTCGGGCAGGCGATCAGGACCGGGCCGCGCTGGCGCAGCTGCAGGGCCTTGAGGATCTCCCAGGCGACCTTGACCTCCTCCTCGGCGTGGAAGGTCGAGAGGCTGATCCGGATCGTGTCGCCGACCCCGTCGGCGAGCAGGCTGCCGAGACCGACGGCGGACTTCAGCGACCCCGCCCATTTCGTCCCCGCCTCGGTGATCCCGAGATGCAGCGGGTAGGGAATCCTCTCGGCGAGCATCCGGTTGGCGGCGATCGTGTTGGGGACGTTCGTCGACTTGATCGAGACCTTGAAGTTCGTGAACTCGAGGCCCTCCATCAGCTCGACGAACTCGCCCGCGGCGGCGACCAGCGCCTCGACCGGGCTCTGGCGCTCGAGCTCGTGCAGGTGCTTCGGCAGCGAGCCGGAGTTGACGCCGATCCGCATCGGGATCCCGGCCGCGTTCGCGCGCTCGGCGACCTCGGCGACTTTCTCCCGCCCGCCGATGTTGCCCGGGTTGAGGCGGATGCAGTGGGCGCCGGCATCGATCGCCTTCAGGGCCAGCGTGTGATTGAAGTGGATGTCAGCGATCACGGGGATCGGCGACTCGGCGACGATCGTCCGCAGCGCCGCTGCGTCCTCGTCGCGCGGAACCGCGACCCGGACCAGGTCGGCGCCCGCGTCGGCGACCTTGCGGATCTGCTCCATCGTCGCCTCGAGATTCGCCGTCTCGGTCTTCGTCATCGTCTGGACCGCGACCGGGGCGCCGCCGCCGATCGGCACTCCACCGACGAATATCTGGTGTTTGGAGGACATGTGTGGAGCGTACCGCGAGAAGTTTGCGGTCGGATTGAACCCGCCTGAGCTGGGCTCCGTATTGACAATCGTAGGCGCGCCAGGGCGCGATACGCTCATGTGCGTCCGGAAGAAACGGGCGTTGGGGAGGGATTCGGTAGTCGGATGGCAACCAGGAAGGGCCAGGTAGTTGTCGTCCTGCTGCTAGCAGCCGCCGCGGCGATGCAGTTCGTCCCGGCAAGCTCGGCGGAGGGGCCGACCATCGAATCTGCCGGGAATTTCGAAACCGGCTACGTCTGGAGGCCGTCGACGGCGGCGGTAGGCCTCGGTGGGATCGTGAATTTCAAGAGCTCGAGCACCACGGTCCCGCACGGCGTCGTCTGGACCGGCGGCCCCGAAAAGCCGAGCTGCAGCGGCGTCCCGATCGAACAGGAAAAAATGAGTTGGAGCGGGTCCTGCACCTTCGTCCAGGCCGGAACCTACGCCTTCGTCTGCTACGTCCACCCGACCGAAATGAAAGGGACGATCACCGTCAGCTCGGCCGAAACGCCGCCTGGGCAGCAGCCACCGCCCGGGGAATCGTCCGAATCTCCACTGCGGGGACGCGCGTCGCAGGCACTCATGCTGGCGAGGAGCCAGCGCGGGGCCGCGGTGCACGGCTCCCTCGACCTCACGGATGCGAGCGCCGGCGGCAAGCTCGAAGTGGTGCTTCTCGCCAGCCGGGCCATCCTGGCTGCCCGCAGCTCGGCCGCGAGCCGCGTCGGCCGGGTCGTCCGCTCTCCGCTTCGAGCCGGCCGGGTCGCGTTCACGGTCGCGCTCAAGTCCCGCGCCCGCCGCGTGCTGCGGAGCCGGAAAAACTTTCCTTTGACCGTGCAGGTAATCGTGAGGCCTCCCGGCAGGGCGGCATTGACGCTGAAGAGAGGGGTGGTTCTTCATGTCTGACCGGCGATGCGCGCCACGCTTGCGTTTCCCCAGGCGCCATATGCTCACCCACGTCCTGCTCGTCACCGCGCTGGGCGGGTCGCTGCTCGCCTTCGGCGCGATCAGCGGGTTTGCGGCCGACAAGACCATAGAAGCCACCGGCACCTCTCTTGCGACCTATGCCTGGACGCCCTCCACTGCCACGGTGAACACTGGAGGCACAGTCGAATTCAAGAACGGATCCGGCACTGTCCCGCACGCGGTGGTCTGGAACGCCGGCGACCCGGAAACGCCCAGTTGCCCGGGTGTGCCATCCCTGGGGCAGACGAACTGGAGCGGCACCTGCACCTTCAACACGTCGGGAAGCTATGCGTTCCACTGTTACGTGCACCCCGAACAGATGACGGGAACGATCACGGTCCAGGCAACAGGGCCCCAACCGCCGGTCGTGACCACGGAACCGGCGACTGGCGTAACCGAAACCGGAGCGACACTCAACGGAAAGGTCAACCCTTCTGGGCAGGCGACCGAATTCTGGTTCAAATGGGGAACGACGGAAGGCTACGGTCAGGAATCCACCCATGAACCTCTTGGCTCCTCTGACAATGTGGCCCACTCCAAGACCCAAGCGATCACCGGGCTGACGGCGGCGACGACCTATCACTTCAGAATGTTCGCCTCAAACGGGACCGGGACGTCGATGGGCACCGACCGCACATTCACGACCGCCGGCCCGCCTACCGCGACGACGGAACCGGCCACCGGAGTCGGCAAAACCGAAGCCACGCTGAAAGGCACGGTCAACCCGAAGGGCCTGGCGACCAAATACTTCTTCAACTACGGGAAGACCGAAGCCTACGGGGAAAAAACCGCTGAAGTTGAACTTCCCGCCGGAACGTCGAACGCCGCCGTGTCGAAGGTCGTTACCGGACTCGAACCCCAAACGCTGTATCACTTCCAGCTCGTCGCGAAGAACTCGGCGATTGGGGGCGAAGTCAAGGGGATCGACAAGGCATTTACGACCACCGCCAACGAACCTCCGGTGGTGAGCACCGGGCAGGCGGTCGGAGTCGGCGAAACGGTCGCATCCCTGGAAGGAGTCGTCAATCCGAAAGGCCTGGAAACCAAGTACTTCTTCAACTACGGCTTGACGGAAGCCTACGGGCAGAAAACCGCCGAAACGGCCGCGGGCAAAGGCACCACCAATGTCAACGTGTCCGCGCCGCTGACGGGACTTCTGCCGGCCACGACCTACCACTTCCAGGTGGTCGCGAAGAGCGCCGGAGGGGAACGGGAAGGCCTCGATCAGACCTTCACCACCAGCTCCACTCCCCCTCCGCCCCCCCCTCCTCCGCCGCCACCGCCGCCCGCGCCTACCCCAACGCCACAACCGGAAGTGACGCCGCCTCCCGAAACGAAGATCACCCTAAAGCCGGCGGCGAAGACCCACGACCGCACGCCGACGATCAAATTCAGCGCGGCCGGGAGCGGGGTCAGCTACCTGTGCAGCGTAGACGTCAAACCGTTCAAGGCATGCCGCTCGCCCTTCACCGCCCCGTCGCTGAAACCGGGGCGGCACAGGATCCGGGTCAAAGCGGTGGTCGGCGGCGTCGCCGACCCGACGCCGGCCTCGGTCAGCTTCAAGGTGGTCGGCGCCAGGTAGGCGAACAGCTGGGCTAGTGCCCGCCGAAGCCGCCGCCGCTGATGCGGCCGATGTCGTTCGTGAGGCCGATGAAGAAGAGCGTGATCACGAGGGCGAACCCGATCACGCCCGCCCGCTCCATCACGCGGAAGGGCACCGGCCTGCCTCGCACCTTCTCAACCAGGCTCCAGAAGATGTGGCCGCCGTCGAGTGGCAGGAACGGGAAGAGGTTGATCAGCCCGAGCGAGAGGCTGACCAGGGCCACCAGGGCAAGGGTTTTCCGGGTGCTTTCGTCGAGGGTTTCGTTCGCGACGTCGCTGACCCCGACGACGCCCGAGACCTGCTTGCGCTGCTTCTCTTCGAATAGCCGGCCGAATACCGAGACCGTCCGGCTGGCGACCATCCACGTCGAGTCGAGTGCCTTGCCGGCGGCCCCGCCGACGCCGTATTCGGTGTGTTCTTCGCCGTAGGAGATCCCGATTCGGGTCCGGTCGACCTTGGCGTCGTATTCGGGCCGGAGGCTGACGGTTTTCGTGTTGCCGTCGCGGCGGATCGTGATCGTGACCGGTGTCGCCGCCCGGCAGCCGTCGACCTGCTTGCCCGCACAGCGGTGCGAGGCGACATCGTCGATGAAATGTTCGAGCCTGGCTTCGGTGTCAAGGCCGGCATAGCGCTGCCCGTCTAAGGCGACGATTTCGTCGCCCGGCTTCAGCAGGCCAGCCGCGGGAGTGCCGGCTTCGACTTTGCCGACGGTCTGAGCGCTTTCGTAGACCCCATATTGAAGGAACAGGAAGAACAGAATCGCCAGCCCGATCGCGATGTTCACCGCCGGCCCGGCGCCGATGACGAGAATCCGCTTCCAGATGGGCTGGTGGTAGTAGCCCCGGGCCGCGATCTCGGGCGGCAGTTCCTCATCGGGGTTCATCCCGGTGATTTTCACGAAGCCACCCGCGGGGATCGTCGCGATCCCGTACTCGGTCTCGCCGCGCTTGATCGAGACGAGCTTCGGCCCGAAGAAGAGGAAGAACTTCTCGACCCGCATCCCCGTCGCCTTGGCCGCAAAGAAGTGTCCGCCCTCGTGGAGGATGACCAGCGCCGAGAAGCCAAGGACGATTAGGACCCAGTTCATACCGCTGCAAACCCCCCGATCCGCTCCTCGGTGCGGCGCCGGGCCTCCTCGTCGATCGCGAACAGGTCCTCGAAGTGGGTCACGGGCCGCGCCGGCATCTCGGCGAGGACGTCCTCGACCGCGGCGGCGATCGCGGTGAACGGGATACGGCCGGCGAGGAAGGCGGCGACCGCGACCTCGTCGGCTGCGTTCAGCACGCAGGGCGCGCTGCCGCCCGCCGCACCAGCCTCGAGGGCGATCCGCAGGCAGGCGAACGTCTCGAGGTCGGGCTCCTCGAAGGCGAGGTCGCCGACCGTGGCGAGGTCGAGCCGCGGAACGTCGACGTCGGCACGCTCGGGATAGTGGAGCGCGTAGGAGATCGGGACCCGCATGTCCGGGTAGCCGAGGTGGGCCAGCGTGGCGCCGTCGTTGAGGTCGATCAGCGAGTGGACGATCGACTGCGGGTGGATCACGACCTCGATCCTGCCGAAGGGGACCCCGAACAGGAGGTGGGCCTCGATCGCCTCGAACCCCTTGTTCATGAGCGTCGCCGAGTCGATCGTGATCCGCCCGCCCATGCGCCAGGTCGGGTGGGCGAGGGCGTCCTCGACGGTAACCTCGGCGAGGTCGGTGCGGCCGCGGAACGGTCCGCCGGAGGCGGTGAGGACGAGGCGGTCGACGGCTCCCGGGGGCTGGGAGGCGATCAACTGGAAGAGAGCCGAGTGCTCGGAGTCCACCGGCAGCAACCGCGCCCCTGTCGCCTCGGCGAGCGCCATCGTCAGCTCGCCGCCGATCACGAGGCTCTCCTTGTTGGCGAGAGCGACGTCGATCCCCTCGCTGAGCGCGACGACGGTCGGACCGAGGCCGGCGGCACCGACGATCCCGTTCAGGATGAGGTCGGCGCCGGACTCGGCGACAAGCCTTCGGATTCCCTCCTCGCCCTCGAGCACCTGCCCGTCCCAGGCGGACCGCGCCATCCCGGCGGCATCGCCGTCGGCCAGGGCGACCGTCGGAACGCCATGCCGGCCCGCGGCCTCGACCAGCGGCTCCCAGCTCGCGCCCGCGGCGAGGCCGACGACCTGAAGGTCGTCGGAGGCAGCGACGATCTGGAGCGCCTGGGCCCCGATCGAGCCGGTGGCGCCGAGGATGACCAGTTTCCTCATCCAAGGAAGTTTGGCAGCCCGGGGTCTCTCAGTAGACGAGTTGGATCGCCAGGTAGTAACCGACCACGACGGTGAAGAACACCGCGTCGAGCCGATCGAGGAGGCCGCCATGCGGCCCGAACAGCCTGCCGGTGTCCTTGGTGCCGAGGTCGCGCTTGACCATCGACTCGAAGAGATCGCCGATCGGGGCGAAGATCGCGACCGCGGCGCCGATGATCAGGGCATCGGCTCCCGACAGCCAGTTCTGGTAGAGGCCGGCGAACCAGAAGGCCATCGTGCCGATCACGAAGCCGCCGATCAGCCCCTCGACGGTCTTGTTCGGCGAGAGGCTGGGGGCGATCCGGTGCGAGCCGAACATCCGGCCGGTCGCGTAGGCGCCGGTGTCGCAGGCGAAGGTTCCGACGAGGACGTCGATCAGGAGGGCGGCGCCGTGGTCGGGCAGGTCGCGGAGGAGCACCGCGTGGACCAGCGGGATCCCGATCCAGACGATCCCCAGCAGCGTCACGCCCATCGAGATCGTGACCCCGTCGCGGAATTTGCGATCGGCGCCGAGGACGAAGAGGACGGGGAAGGAAGCCGCGAGGACGAGCATCACGTTGAAGGCAGTGCCGAAATGGGCGGCGATGACCAGCGCCGCCACCGTCAGGTAGGCGGCGATCCCGATCGGCCGGACCGGCGCCGACATCGCCAGGAACTCGCGAGTGCAGAGCAGGCCGATCGCGATCATCGCGATCGCGAAGGCGATGCCGCCGGCGATGGTGATCGCGATCGCGAACGCAATCCAGGGGATCGCGACGAGGATCCTGCGAATCGTCTCTCCCCGCATCTGGCGCCGTTCGGGCCGCGGTGGCGCCGGCGGCCGCGACGGGCGGTCCTGTGCGGCCGTCGCATCGTCGAGTTCCTCGAAGTGGTCGACCGCGCGATCGAACTCGGAGGACTGGTTGCGCCGTCCCCCCTCTCCTCGCCGCCCGACTCCATCAGCGCGCCCCGAACCGGCGTCCCCGCTCGGCGAACTCGGTGAGGGAGGACTCGAAGGCGTCTCGGCCGAAGTCGGGCCAGAGCTCATCGCGGAAGACGAGCTCCGAGTAGGCGCACTGCCAGAGCAGGTAGTTGGAGATCCGCTGCTCGCCGCTTGTCCGTATCAGGAGGTCGGGGTCGTGCATCTCGGGTGCGTAGAGGTGGCTGCGAAACTCCTCCTCAGAGCCGCCCTCGAAGTTTCGCGCAGCGTCGAGGATCTCCGCTCTGCCGCCGTAGTTGAAGGCGACGCAGAGCGTGATTCGGTCATTCGCCGCCGTCGTCTCCTCGGCCCACCTCATCCGCTCGACCAGATCCTGCGCGATCCCCTCGCGGCGCCCGATGAACCGCATCCGCACGCCTTCCTCTTTCAGCTCCGGGGTCTCGGCGTCGATTCGTTCGCCGAACATCTGAAACAGCCCCGAGACCTCCTCGGCAGGGCGCGACCAGTTCTCGGTCGAGAACGAGTACACGGTCAGCTCCTCGACCCCAAGCTCGACCGCATCGCGGAGCCGCGCCTTGACGGTGTCGGCCCCGGCTCTGTGACCCTCGACGACCGGCAGCCCCCGCTGCTGCGCCCAGCGGCCGTTGCCGTCGGTGATGATTGCGACGTACCGCGCGGAGGCGCTCACACCTCCAGGATCTCCTCTTCCTTTCCCTTGAGGAGAGTGTCGATCTCCGCGACCGCCTCGTCTGTGTGCTTCTGGAGGGTCGTCTCGGCGCGGCGCTCGTCGTCCTCGCCCGCTTCACCTTCCTTTTTCAGCTCGCGCAGGTCGTGCATCGTGTCGCGGCGGATGTTGCGAACCGCGACCCTCCCCTCCTCCGCCACCCCGTGGACCACCTTGACCATCTCGCGGCGCCGCTCCTCGGTCAGCTCCGGGATCCCGAGCCGGATCAGGCTGCCGTCGTTGCTTGGCGTCAGCCCGACGTCGGACTCGCGGATCGCCTTCTCGATCGCCTCGATCGCCGACTTGTCGAATGGGGTGACGGTGAGCAGGCGCGCGTCGGAGGCGGCGATGTTGGCGAGCTGCTTGAGCGGTGTCGGCGAGCCGTAGTAGTCGACCGTGATCCGGTCGAGCAGATGCGGGGACGCGCGGCCGGTCCGAACCGTCGCCAGCTCTCCGCGGCTCGACTCGACCGACTTGGTCATCCGGTCCTGGGCGTCTTTGAGCAGCTCGTCGATCAGCTCCACTGGTCAATCTCTCCTAGCCGGCGGGTTCGTTGGAGACCAACGTGCCCACTCTCTCGCCGCCGACGATCCTATCTATGTTCGACTCGTCTCCCATGTTGAAGACATAGATCGGGAGGCCGTTGTCCATGCAGAGGGAGAGCGCGGTCGAGTCCATCACCTTCAGCCCGCGCTCGAGCGCCTCGCGGTGGCTGATCTCGGGGATGAACTCGGCGTCGGGGTTGGTCGCCGGATCGGAGTCGTAGACGCCCTCGACGCCGTTCTTCGCCATCAGGATCGCTTCGGCGCGGATCTCGAGGGCGCGGAGCGCGGCGGCGGTGTCGGTGGTGAAGAACGGGTTGCCCGTCCCCGCCGCGAAGATCACCACCCTGCCTTTCTCGAGATGGCGCATCGCGCGGCGGCGGATGTAGGGCTCGGCGACCTCCTTGACGTCGATCGCCGACATCACCCGGGTGTGCTCGCCGATCGTCTCGAGCGCGTCCTGGAGCGTCAGCGCATTGAGGACCGTGGCGAGCATCCCCATGTAATCGCCGGTCGCGCGGTCCATCCCGGCCGCTGCCGCCTCGAGGCCGCGGAAGATGTTGCCGGCGCCGACGACGATCGCGACCTCCACGCCCCGCGCCCGCACGGCCGCGACCTGGCGCGCGATCCGCTGCACCTCGCCGGCATCGGTCCCGAACTCGAGCTCTCCCATCAGCGCCTCCCCCGAGAGCTTCAGGAGGATGCGAGAGAACTTAGGCTTCGACTCCATAGATTTCGGCTTCGCTCCGCTCGCGGAGGTCAGATCGTGACGCTCGCTCCGCTCCGCCTCATTGACCGACGCGGAAGTAGGCGAACCGGGCGATCCGTATGTTCTCGCCGGTCTTCGCCGCCATCTCCTGGCGCAGCTCCTCGATCGACTTCGAGTCGTGCTTATCGGCGTTGACGTGCGACTGGTCGAGCAGCGCGACCTCCTTCGCCCACTTGGCGAGCTGGCCGTCGACGATTTTCTCGACGACGTTGTCCGGTTTGCCGTCCTCGCGGGCCGTCTCCTCGAAGACCCGCCGCTCAGCCTCACGTTCGTCCTCCGGGATCTCCTCCGAGGAGACGTACTGAGGCGCGGTCGCTGCGATGTGCAGCGCCACCTCGTAGGCGAAGGCCCTGAAATCCTCGTTGCGGGCGACGAAGTCGGTCTCGCACTGGACTTCGACCATCGCCCCGACCCTGTCGTTGGCGTGAACGTAGGAGGCGACGACACCCTCGTTGGTGCCGCGCCCCTCGCGCTTGGCCGCGGAGGCCTGGCCCTTGACCCTGAGGATCTCGACCGCGCGATCGGCGTCGCCGTCGGCCTCCGCCAGGGCCGCTTTGCAGTCCATCATCGCCGCCCCGGTCCGATCCCGAAGCGCCTTCACATCCGCCGCCGAAACGCTCACGACTTGCCCCCGGCCGGCTCCGAAGGAGTCAGATTGCGATCGGAGCCGGCCGGGGTCGAGCCAACCGGCGGTTGCTCCGCTACGCGTCCGCTGCCGCCGGGCGACCCTCCGGCCCCCGGTTTGACGGCCCCTCCGGGGCCTTTGCCCGCAGCCTGCGAGGACGAAGGCCCATCACCCGCGACAGGACCCGCGGGCCGGGGCTCTTGGGCTTTCGCCGCAGCAGCGGCCTGGGCAGCGACTTTCGCCGCCTCCTCGGCCGCAACGCGGGCTTTCTCTTCCTCCTCGCGTTTCTTCCGCTCTTCGTCCTCCTTGCGGCGCCGCTCCATCTCCTCGGCGATCCGCTTTTCCTCCTGCTGGCGCCAGGCGCCGGCGCCGGTCTCGATCGCGCCCCCGATCGTCCCGATCACGAGCTCGCAGGAACGGATCGCGTCGTCGTTGCCGGGGATCACGTAGTCGATCTGGGTCGGGTCGCAATTGGTGTCGACGAGTCCGATGATCGGGATCCTCAGCCGCACCGCCTCGCGAACAGCGATCTCCTCCGTTTTGAGGTCGGTGACGAAGACCGCGTCGGGGAGCCGGTCCATGTCGCGCACGCCGCCGAGGTTGAACTCGAGCTTGGCGAGCTCGGCCTGCATCCCCATCCGCTCCTTGGTCGGCAACAGATCGAGTTTGCCCTCCTCCTGCCAGGTGGTCAGCTCGTGGAGGCGGGAGATCCGGGCGGAGATCGTGTTGTAGTTGGTCAGCAGGCCGCCGAGCCAGCGCTGGCTCACATACGGCATCTTGCAGCGCTGCGCCCAGGACTCGACGGCGCCGCGCGCCTGCTTCTTGGTCCCGACGAAGAGGACGGTGCCGCCGCCGGATGCGAGCTCGCCGGCGAAGCGGCGGGCGTTCTCCAGCAGCTCCTCCGTCTGGACGAGGTCGATGATGTGGATCCCGTCGAGCTCGCCGAAGATGTATCGGCGCATGTTCGGGTTCCAGCGCCGGGTCTGGTGTCCGAAGTGGACTCCAGCCTCGAGCAGCTCTTTGAGGCCAGCCTCTGGCATTTTTCGATGTCTCCTTGGGTTCTTGGTGCTACCCCACCGCTCTGACCGGGATTCGGCCGCTGCCGATCAGGATCCGGGGCGATACGGCGGGGGTCGGTTGAAGGGTCAGGGATTGTAGAGGGGCGGCCCGGCTCAGGTCCCGCGAGCGGCCTCCAGGGCCGCCGCGAGGTCGCCCGGCAGCTCCGAGGAGAAGGCCATCTCGACTCCGCTGACGGGATGGGTGAAGGCCAGCCTGTGGGCGTGGAGGAAGGGCCGCTCGAGCTCGTATCGCACCTCACCGCCATAGGTCGGGTCGCCGATGAGGGGGTGCTCGATCGCTGCGAAGTGGGCGCGGATCTGGTGCGTGCGGCCCGTCTCAAGCCGGGCTTCGAGGAGGGTCTCGCGCGGGAGAAGCTCGAGCACCGTGAAGTGTGTCCGCGCCTGCCGCGAGGCCGCTCCGGAGACCGCCATCCGGTGGCGTTGGCGGGTGGCGCGGCCGATCGGCGCGTCGATGGTCCCCGACCGGGAGGGCAGCCGGCCGGCGGCGAGCGCGAGGTAGATGCGCTCCACCTGGCGGCGGCGGACCTGCGCCTGCAGCGCTCGCAGCGCATCCTCGCCGCGGGCGACGACCATCAGCCCGCTCGTCCCCTTGTCGAGGCGGTGGACGATGCCCGGCCGCTCGGGCTCGCCGCCGCCGAGGATCTCGCCGAGCTCGTCGACCAGGGTAGGGCCGGTGTGCGAGGGCGCCGGGTGGACGACGAGCCCGGCGGGCTTGTCGATCACCGCGAGCGAGTCGTCGATGTGGACGATTCGGAGATCGCCCGCGCTCATCGCTGGTCCCCGGTGAGGCTCAGCGCCAGCAGCAGCACACCGAGGGTGATCGAGACGTCGGCGAGGTTGAACGGGGGCCAGGAGAAGATGTCGACGTAATCGGTCACCGCTTCGGCACGGATCCTGTCGGCGAGGTTGCCGAGGGCGCCGCCGGCGAGGAGCCCGACCGCGACCCACATGAAGGGGCGGGTCGGGTCGCGCGAGAAGAGCCAGCCGATGAACGCCAGGCTGCCGAGCGCGAAGGCGACGAGCAGGCCACCCCCATCGCCTGCCAGCCCGAAGGCGACGCCGTTGTTGTGGGCGAGGGTGAGGCCGAACGGGCCGAGGACGTCGACGTGCTCGCCGGGGTAGAAATTTGCCTCGATCGCCGCCTTGACCCCCTGGTCGACGGCGACGACGAGACCGCACAGAGCGCCGGCGAGGCGCCAGGCGCGACCGCGGTCCACTCTCACCCTTCGATCAGGCCGACGACCACGACCCGGAGCACGACTAGGACGATGATCGCGATCATCGGGCTCAGGTCGAGGGCGAACCCGCCGCCGCCGATCGGCGGCAGGAATCGCCTGAAGAGGTTGATGTAGGGGTCGGTGGTCTCGGTGACGAAGTCGAGGCAGGCACGAAGCGCCCGGTTGTACGGCATCCGCGGCACCCAGGAAATCAGCACGCGGATCAGGATCAGGACGATGTAGACGAGGAACAGGGCACCGACGTATTCGGCGACGTCGGTGCGGGTCAGCGCGAGAGCGATCACGGATTCATCCTCTCCAGCGAGGCCCTGACCGCGGCCGCGAACGCGTCCCGCCCCCCCTCGCGCTCGAGCGCCTGGAGCCCGGCCTCGGTGCTTCCCCCCGGAGACGCGACGGCCCGCATCACCTCGGCCGGGTCGCGGCTCTCGAGCAGCTCGGCGGTGCCCGCCGCTGCCTCGACGACCAGCTCGCGGGCGAGAGCCTCGTCGAGACCCGCCTCGGCGCCGGCGCCGGCGATCGCCTCGACCGCGAGAGCGAGGTAGGCCGGGGCGCACCCCATCACCGCCGTCGCCGCGTCGAACTGCGAGTCCGGAAGTTCGACGGTCTTGCCGAGGAGATCGAGCAGCGCCCTGACCTCTGGCGAGTCGCCGCCGGCGATGCAGAGGACCCCTCTTCGCACCTCGACCGCGACGTTCGGCATCACCCGGAAGACGTCGGCGCGCGGGAAGGCGGCACGGACGCTCTCCAGCGATGTCGCCCCGATCAGGGAGACGAGTGGCGTCTCCACCGCGCCGATCTCCGCCGAGACGTCGGCCAGGCGGGCCGGCTTGACGGCGAGGACCACCACGTCCGCCGCCTCGGCGAGCTCGGCGTTCGATCCCCCGGCCTTACCGTCTACCTCCGCCGCCAGCTCCTCTGCCCTGCCCGAGCCGGAGTCGGTGAACAGCATGCCGTCGACCGCGCCGACCCAGCCGCGCGCCATCGCCGCGGCCATGCTGCCAGAGCCTATGAACCCGACAACCATCGCTCGCAGCCTAGTGACGGGCGGCCTGGAGGGCAGGCTATGACTGGTTGAAGAAGCCTTTGTCGAGGAGTCGCGCCTTCTCCTCAGCGGAGACCTCGACGTTGCGCGGCGTGAGCAGGAAGATCTTCTCGGCGATCCGTTGCATGCCCCCGTCGAGCGCGTAGGTGAGGCCGGAGCTGAAGTCGATCATGCGCTTGGACAGCTCGTGATCGGTCGTCTGCAGGTTGAGGATCACCGGCACCTTGCGCTTGAACTGGTCCGCGACCTGCTGGGCGTCGTTGAAGTTGCGGGGAATCACCAGATGGACCTGGACGTCGGAGTCGCCGTTGCCAACCGGCCGCAGCACGCGCGTCCTCGAGGCCGCTATCGGCTCGTCGTCGGCGAAGATGTCGTCGATCTCGTCGCGCCGTGCCCGCCGCGAGGTGGGTAGCCGCCGAACCTGGCCGGAATCGCGGCCGTCGTCGAGGTCCTCATCGGAGTCAGGGACGAATTCTTCCTCGTACTCCGGACCGTAGTCGTGGTCTTCGGCCAAGCCGAAGTAGACAAGCGCTTTGTGCCATGTGTCTCGGAGAGCCATATCAGCGCATCATTCGGCTTGGAGCGGCCGATTCCTTCGCCAATTATGCAGCAGTCGTCACATGTAGAGGGCGGTTCCGAGCCTGACGATCGTCGCGCCCTCCTCGACGGCGACCTGCCAGTCCTGCGAGGTCCCCATCGAGAGCCGCGCGAGGCCGTGCCCCGAAGCGAGCTCCGCGAGGCGGGCGAAGTGCGGGCGCGAGGCCTCCGGGTCCTGGCTGAACGGGGGCATCGTCATCAGGCCCGAGACACGGATCGGGCAGCGCTCGATGAACGGGCCCAGCTCTGCCGGCGCGACTCCCGCCTTCCGATCCTCGCCGGCGACGTTGACCTCGACGAGGACCTCGGTCTCGGGGGTTCCGTGGCGGCCGAGCTGCTCGAGCGCCGAGTCGGTCGCCACCGAGTGGATCAGGCGGCAGATCGGCAGCAGCTGCTTCACCTTGCGGCTCTGAAGGATCCCGATGAAGTCCCACTCGAACGCGTCCCCCCAGCGCTCCCGCTTTGCCGCCATGTCCTGCAGGCGGTTCTCGCCGACCAGCGTCACCCCCGCCTCGGCGAGGACGCCCATCTCCTCCATGCGCACGTACTTGGTCGCGGCGAGGATCTCGACGCGGTCGCCGGCGAGCGCCCGCGCCTCCTCGAGGTTGGCGGCGACCTTCGCCGCCTCGATCCCTTCGATCAGGCCCGGCATCTCAGCCGGCCTCGATCCAGGCCAGCCCCGCCTGGCGTCCGGTGCTGCCGGCATCGCGGCGGTGGGAGAAGAATCGATCGCCCTCGCAGCTTGTGCATAGCTCGGCGGCCTCGATTCGCTCGACGCCGGCGTCGGCGAGCAGTCTGCGGGCGACCGCGGTGAGGTCGAGGGTCGGGCCGGGCGCCTCGATTCCGAGGGCCGCGAAGGCGCTGAGGACGTCCGTTCCGACCTCGTAGCAGCAGGGGCCGATGCCGGGGCCGATCGCGGCGTCCGTCGCGGCGATCGCCTCCACGCCGCGGGCGACGATCCCGGCGGCGAGGCCGCGCCAGCCGCAGTGGAGCATCGCGACCCCGCCGGGCCCGCAGAGGGAGACCGGGAGGCAGTCGGCGACGAGCACGAGCGGAGCCAGGCCGGGCTCGGTTGCGACCTGTCCGTCGACCTCGGCGATCCTGCCGCCGGGGGAAGCGAACGGGCTCGGGGACTGGCGTCGGAGGTGGACGTCGACGTCGGCGGCGTGGACCTGGCGCCCCATCAGCACCGCCGCCGGGTCGAGGTCGAGGGCGGCGGCGAGCCGTCGCCGGTTCTCGATCACCGCGCCACGCTCGTCACCGGTGAGCACGCCGAGGTTGAGGCTCGCGAAGGGCCCCTCGCTGACGCCGCCGGATCTGGTCGAGAACGCGACCCTGGTGCCGGGGGCCATCGTGGCCTCGAGCCACTCGATGCCGTTCTCCTCACGCCACTCCATCGGTCCCCCCCGCTGCCTCGAGCGCTGCCTCCAGCTCATCCGCCCTGCCGGAAAGCCCGTGGTCCAGCTTCAGCCGCAGCGCCTCCCGCAGGCCTCGTCCCACCGCCGGGCCCTCCTCGATCCCGGCGGCGACAAGATCGGCACCGTCGATCTCGAGGCCGACGCCGCGCCACTCGAGCAGGTAGCGGTCGAGCCACTCGGCGCCCATCGCCCGCGCCAGAGCGAGCTCCACCGGGTTGACACCGGTGACCGCCTCGACCGCCTCCGAGGGCCGCTCCGGGTTGAGCTCGACGAGGCGACCGGCGCTTCCGAGCGGACCGAGTGTCGCGGCGAGAATCGCGTCCACCCGCGGGGCGAATCCCTCCCACGGCGGCCCGGCGAGCAGGTCGGCGACGCGGCCGGCGAGCTCGAGGCCGCCGGCGCGCGGCTCGACCAGGCGCCACTCCGAGAGCAGCTCGAGGGCGCGAACGGCCTCCGGCTCGATGGCGATCCGGCGAAGGTCGGCATCGCGGCGGTCGGCGGAAACGGTGTCGAGGTCGGCCTCGAGGAGAAGCCCGGCGGTCTCCGGCTCGGGCTCGAAGCCGAACCGCGCCGCGTAGCGCGCGGCCCGCAGCGCCCTGGTGGGGTCGTCCTTGAAGGAGCCGGGGTGGAGGACCCGCAACCGGCCCGCCTCGAGGTCTGCCCTGCCGCCGTGGGGGTCGATCAGGTCGGGCCCCTCCCCCAGCGGGATCGCCATCGCGTTGATCGTGAGATCCCGCCGTGAGAGGTCGGCCTCGATGCCGGGCGCGGGCTCCACCTCCGGAAGCGCTCCCGGCGTCGGGTAGGTCTCGACGCGGGCGGCGGCGATGTCGATGCGATGTCCGTCGAGGACCGCCATCGCGGTCCCGAAGCGCTCGTGCTCCGTCCACTCCGCCCCGACTCCGGCGGCGAGCTCCGCCGCATCGCCGACGACGACAAGGTCGATGTCGGAGCGCCCCCGCCTCAGCAGCAGGTCGCGGACGGCGCCGCCGACGAGGTAGACGGGCGAGGTCGCCGCCGCGGCGACGGGCGCGAGCTCCGGATAGGCGTCCTCGAGCGCCCTGCCGAGGTCCGCGGTGGGCGTCAGCGGCGGCGACATCGCTCAGATGCGCACCGGGATCCCGGCGTCCGCGAGGTGCAGCTTCGCGTCGCGCACACGGTAGTCCCCGTAGTGGAAGATCGAGGCGCAGAGCACCGCGTCGGCGGCGCCGTCGGCGATCGCCTCGCTCAGATGCTCCAGCGAGCCGGCGCCGCCGGAGGCGATCACCGGAACCGGGACCGCATCGCTCACCGCCCGGGTAAGGTCGAGGTCGTAGCCGTCCGCGGTCCCGTCGCGGTCCATGCTCGTCAGCAGCACCTCCCCCGCCCCGCGCTCGACCGCCTCGACCGCCCACGACACCGCATCCCGCCCCTCGACCCTCGTCCTCCCCCCATTTACATAAACGTCATAAATTCCGACCACTTCCTCGGCTCCCGCTCCCTCGCGGGAATCAATCTGCGACGCTCGGTCGCTCCCGCGGTCGGAAGTGGTCGGGTTGGCAGCTCTCTCAGAGGGGTCGAAGGCCCGTTTGGCATCGATTGCGATTACGACGCACTGGGCGCCGAAGTGGTCGGCGAGCTCGGTCAGGAGCTCGGGCCTGGCGAGAGCCGCCGAGTTGACCGAGATCTTGTCGGCGCCGGCGTCGAGGACCGCCTGCGCGTCCTCGACGGAGCGGATCCCGCCGCCGATCGTGAACGGGATGAAGACGTTGTCGGCGGTGCGGCGGGCGAGCTCTACGATCGTCTCGCGCTGCTCGTGCGAGGCGGTGATGTCGAGGAAGACGAGCTCGTCGGCGCCCTCCGCGTCGTAGCGTTCGGCGAGCTCGACCGGGTCGCCGGCGTCGCGGAGGCCGACGAAGTTGGTGCCCTTGACGACGCGGCCGGCGTCGACGTCGAGGCAGGGGATCACCCGTTTCAGGACCATCAATGAAGCCTAGCCCCGGCCCAGAGCGGCAATCGCCTCGGCGACCGTGAACCGGCCCTCGTACAGGGCGCGGCCTACGATCGCGCCCGTGACGTTCGCCGGGGCGCCGGCCGCCAGCGCCTCGAGGTCAGTAAGCAAGCCGACGCCGCCCGAGGCGATCACCTCGGCCTCGGTCGCCGCCGCGACGCGGGCGAGCTCGTCGAGGGCCGGGCCCTCCATCGTCCCGTCGACCTCGATCGTCGTACAGAGGAAGCGCACGACGCCGCGCGAGCTCAGCTCGGCGACCGCCTCGGCAACGTCCCGCCCGCTCCCCTCGGTCCATCCCTGAAGCGCGACCTGGCCGCCGCGGGAGTCGACCGAGACCACTATCCGCTCGCGGTGGCGCTCGAGCATCCGCTCGAGGAACTCCGGATCCCTCAGAGCCGCCGTCCCGATCACCGCCCGCTCGGCGCCGGCGGCGAGGACCGCCTCGACCGCCTCCGCGTCGCGGAGGCCACCGCCGACCTGAATCGGGCACCCCGCCGCGCCTGCGATCCTCCGCACCGCCTCGAGGTTCTCGGGCACCCCGCCGCGCGCGCCGTCGAGGTCGACGACGTGGATGAACTCGGCGCCGTCGGCCGACCAGCGGATGGCGGCGTCGGCCGGGTCGGCGTCGTAGGAGGTCTCGCGCTCGTAATCGCCCTGCAGCAGCCGCACCGCGCCGCCGCCGCGGATGTCGATCGCCGGGTAGAGGATCACGCCGTCGCGGGCGCCCGGGCGCAGACGCCCGCGAAGTTGGCCAGTAGGCGCAGGCCGGCGCCGCTCGACTTCTCCGGGTGGAACTGGACGCCGAAGACGTTGTCGCGCTCGGCCGCACAGGCGAAGCGCGCCCCATACTCCGCGGTGCCGAGCAGGTCGGCAGCCTCCGGCCGCGGGCTGAACGAGTGGACGAAGTAGAACGGGGTCCCTGTCTCGATCCCCTCCGTCAGCCGCGACTGCCGCGCCCAGGAGACCGGCGACCAGCCGATGTGCGGGACCTTGAGCCCCTCGGCGTCGAGGCCCGTGACCTCGCCCGGGAGCAACCCGAGGCCGGCGGCGCCGCCCAGCTCCGTGGTCGAGTCGAAGAGCAGCTGCAGCCCGAGGCAGATCCCGAGGATCGGCACGCCGGCCTCGCGGCGCTCGGCGACCAGGCCGTCGATGCCGAGATCCCCGATCCGCTCCATCGCCCGCGGGAATGCACCGACGCCGGGAAGGATCAGCCCGTCGGCGGCGCGGACCGCGGCCGGGTCGTTGGCGATCACAACCTTGGCGGCGCCGACGTGCTGAAGCGCCTTCTCAACCGAGCGCAGGTTCCCCATCCCGTAGTCGAGGATGCAGATCCGGGTCGTTTTACCCATTGAGCGTCCCCTTCGTCGAGGGCACGCCGGTCTCGTCGGGGTCGATCGCGACGGCGACGCGGAGGGCACGGGCGAAGGCCTTGAAGCAGGCCTCGATCATGTGGTGTGCGTTCGTCCCGTAGCGGACCGAGAGGTGCAGGGTCATCTTCGAGGCGTTGGCGACTGCGCGGAAGAACTCCTCGGTCAGCTCTGTGTCGAAGCCGGCGATCGAGGTCGCCGGGAGATCGGCATCGAAGATGCAGAGGGGCCTGCCGGAGATGTCGATCGCGCAATCGGCCAGCGACTCGTCCATCGGCACCAGGGCCGAGCCGTAGCGACGGATCCCGGCGCGATCGCCGAGCGCCTCGTCGAGCGCCTGACCGAGGACGATGCCGACGTCCTCGACCGTGTGGTGGGCGCCGGTCTCGAGGTCGCCGCTGGCCTCGACCCGCAGGCCCAGCCGCCCGTGGCGGGCGAGCAGGTCGAGCATGTGGTCGAGGAACCCGACGCCGGTGGCCGCGCTCGACTCCCCTCCGTCGAGGTCGAGGGAGAGCCCGATCTGGGTCTCCGCCGTGCTGCGCTTCTTCTCGGCCGTGCGGCTCATTGGCTGCTCCTAATCATCGCCGACTCCGCGTGGACCGGGAATCCCTCGGCGCGGGCGATCCGGTCGACGTGCGGGGCGAGCTTCGCCGCCGCCTCGGCGGAAATCTCGACCGTGGCGATCGTGCGCCTGAAGGTGCCCGGGCCGAGCGGCCCGGAGAAGCGCCCGGCGCTGGTGGTGGGAAGGACATGGTTGGACCCCGCGACGTAGTCGCCGAATGCGGTCGCCCCCATCCGGCCGACGAACACGCAGCCGGCCGTCGTCACCCTGTCGACGAGCAGCGCCGCGTCCTCCTCGATCAACTCGAGGTGCTCGGGCGAGTAGGCGTTGGCAAGGTCGATGGCGGCCTCGGCGTCGGGGACCTGGACGAGGGCGAGCGGCGCGTCGGTGACGCTGGGACGGGACGAGGCGGCCGCGGTGACGGCGGTCTCGATCGCGTCGAGGACGTGCTCCTCGACCGCGGCGACGAGCAGCGGGCTCTCCTCGCCGTGCTCGGCCTGGGCGCAGAGGTCGAGCGCGATCCAGCGCGGCTCGGCATCGTGTCCGGCGATGACCATCAGCTCGGAGGGGCCGGCGTAGGAGTCGATTCCGACCAGCCCCTGGACCTCCCGCTTGGCGTCCTGAACCCAAGCGTTGCCGGGCCCGGCGATCACGTCGACAGCAGCGACGCTATCGGTCCCGTAGGTGAGGGCGAAGATCGCCTGGGCGCCTCCCATCGCGAAGATCTCGTCGACGTCGCTGAGCGAGGCGGCGGCGAGGACGATCGGGTGCAGCGCTCCCTCGGGCCCGGGCGGAGAGGCGAGGGCGATCCGCCCGACACCGGCGACGCGGGCCGGGATCGCGCACATCAGGACGCTCGACGGGTAGAAGGCGCGGCCCCCCGGCGCGTAGATCCCGGCGGCGGCGACGGGAATGCTCCTGACGGTCACCGTCTGGCCCTGCGGCAGGTCGACCGTGCGGGCATCCGTCTCGAGCTGGGCCTCGGCGACGGCGCGGATGTTGGCGGCCGCCAGCTCGAGAGACTCGCGCAGCGCGGGCTCGAGGCCGGCGAGGGCGGCATCGGCCTTCTCGGGGTCGACGAGGAGCGAGCGCGGGTCGCTCTTCGCGCCGAACCGCTCGTTCAGGCTCGCGATCGCCTCATCGCCGCCCGCCAGAACCTCCTGTTTGATCGCCTCGACGTCGATGTCGGCGACGGTCTCCCCTTCCTCGAGGTGCCAGAGCCTGATCTCACCCGCGGTGACCCCCGGTGCCTCCCACTCGAAGCGTTTGACCCTCATCGCCTGCTCGCCTCGCGCAGCTTCGCGGTCAGCTCGTCGACCTCGTTCGAGCGCAGCTTGTGGGCGACGCGGTTGGCGACGAACCGGGCGCTGCAGGCGACGATCTCCTCGCGGACCTCGAGTTCGTTCTCCTCCAGGGTCCGGCCGGTCGCGACGAGGTCGACGATGCCGTCGGCGAGGCCGATCAGCGGCGCGAGCTCCACCGAGCCCTTGACATCGATCACCTCGACCTGGCGCCCGGTCGACTCGAAATGGCGCTCGGCGATCCTCGGGTACTTGGTCGCGATCCGCATCATCCCCAGGCGCCGCGCCGATTCTCCGAGGCGCTCGTCGCCGCGGCGCCCGGCGAGGACCATCCGGCAGCGGCCGTAGCCGAGGTCGAGGAGCTCGTAGACCATCCGGTCGGCCTGCTCGAGGAGGACGTCCTTGCCGGTGATGCCGACGTCCGCCGCACCGGCCTCGACGTAGGTGGGGACGTCGGAGGGGCGCATCGTGACCACCACGATCTCCCCCTCGTCGAAGATCAGCGCCCGCGACTCGCCGCGCATGGCGGCGGTGTCGATCCCGGCGGCGTCGAGGACGTCGAGCGTTTCCCGGAAAAGGGCGCCCCGCGGGACCGCGAGTTTCAACGGGCCCTCCGCCTTCGCATGGCCCATCCCGGCGAACCCGGCGCTCACGACCCGGCCCCCCGGTCTTCCTCCTCGAGCTGGGCGACGTGCACCCGCTCGACGTAGAGGGCGAAGCCGGCGGCGGGGAGGTCGACGCCGAATCGGCGCAGAAGCCCGTCGTAGCGGCCGCCGCCGCCGAGGATGTGGCCCAGCGCCGGGTCGTAGACCTCGAGGATCGCCCCGCTGTAGTAGCCGAGGTCGCGCAGCAGCCCGAGGTCGATCTGGACCCGCTCGGCGACCCCGCGCCCGTCGAGTGCCTCGTAGGTCTCGCCGAGCCTCGCGATCGCACGCTGGACGGCCTCGCCGCCCAGCTCGCGAGCTAGGTCGAGGACCTCGCTCCCACCGCGGAGCTGGGAGAGGGCGACGCAGGTCGCCACCTGCTCCTCGCTGATCCCGTCGACCTCGGTCAGCTCGACCTCGAGCCCGACCAGGTCGTGGGTCGCCAGGCGGGCGAGGACGGCGTCACGCGACTCGCCCTCGATCCCGATCTCTTCGAGCAGCTGGCGGTAGAGGTCGGCGTCGCCGAGCCCGATCACCGCGCGGTTGAGGCCGGCCGCGTCGAGGGCGGCCTCGAGCACCTCGACGACCTCGACCGTACCCTCCGGCGCCGAGGCGCCGATCAGCTCGATCCCGGCCTGGGCGAACTCGCGCATCTGCCCACGCTGAGGTCGGACGGCGCGGAAGGCGTTCGCCAGATAGCAGAGTCGCAGCGGCATCTCGGAGCTCGCGTAGCGGCTCGCGACCAGCCTCGCGATCGGAACCGTCATGTCGGAGCGCAGCGCCAGCATGTCGCCGCGCTCGTCGAAGAACCGGTACGAGGAGCTCGCGGCCCGGCCGTCGCCGCGGGCGAGGACCTCGTCGTACTCGATCGCCGGCGTCGCGACCTCGCCGTAGCCGCGGCTCTCGAAGACGTCGATCATCGCCAGATGGAGCCGGCGGAGCTCACGCATCTCGTCGGGCAGAATGTCCCTTGTCCCAGGGGGTATTCGGTGAATCATCTACTGCCCCGCCTCCTCTGCTTCCGCTCGCTCGCACTCATGATTACCGGCGATCTTGCTCGCTCGCTCCCGCGTCCGGGGGCAGGGCGGCCTTGCCTAGGCCGGGACCTCGGCGGAGACGCGCTCGATCTGGGCGCCGAGCGCCCGCAGGCGGTCGTCGATCCGCTCATAGCCACGGTCGATCTGGCGGATGTTGCCGATCTCCGAGACACCGTCCGCGGCGAGCGCCGCGATGAGCATCGCCATCCCGGCGCGGATGTCCGGGCTCTCCACGCGTTCGCCGTGAAGCCGGCTCGGACCGCTGACGATCGCCCTGTGGGGATCGCAGAGCGTGATCCGAGCGCCCATCGCGACGAGCTTGTCGACGAAGAAGAGCCGGTTCTCGAACATCTTCTCGAAGATCAGGATCTCGCCGTCGGCCTGGGTGGCGAGGGCGAGAGCGATCGAGGTGAGGTCCGCCGGAAAGGCCGGCCAGGGCCCGTCCTCGACCTTCGGGATCGCGTCGCCGAGGTCCGATTTGATCCGCAGCCGCTGCTCGGCGGGGACCAGCACGTCGTCGCCGTCGAGCTTCGATTCGAGCCCGAGGCGGCGGAACTGGCGGCGGACCATGACAAGGTCGCGCGGCTCGGCGCCTCGGACCCTCAGCTCGCCGCCGGTGGCGGCGGCAAGAGCCATGAAGCTTCCGACCTCGATGTGGTCGGGCGAGATCGTGTGCTCGGCACCGCCCAGGCGGTCGCGGCCGTGGACGGTCATCACGTTGGACCCGATCCCGTCGACGGTGGCGCCCATCTCGGTCAGGAGACGGGCGAGGTCCTGGACGTGGGGCTCGGAGGCGGCGTTCGAGACCGTCGTCGGCCCCGGCGTCAACGCCGCCGCCATCAGCGCGTTCTCGGTTCCCATCACCGACGGCTCGTCCATGAAGATCGAGCAGGCGCGGAGCCCTCCGTTGGGAGAGGTCAGCTCGATCCAGCGGTCCCCCTCGACGCGCGCGCCGAGGTCGAGGAAGGCGTCGAGGTGGGCATCGAGTCTGCGACGGCCGATGAAGTCACCTCCGGGGGGCGGCATCCTTGCCTCGCCGAACCGCGCCAGCAGAGGGCCGGCGACGAGAAATGACGCCCTGATGCTGTTCGAGAGGTCGCGGTCGACCTCGACCTCGGAGACGGTCCGCGCGCAGAGGCGAAGGCTGTTGTCGGCGACCCAAACGGCCTCGACCCCGAGCCGCTCGAGCAGCGCGATCTGTGCCTCGGTGTCGCGGATCCGCGGCACCCTGTGGAGGAGAAGCTCCTCCTCAGTAAGCAGGCATGCGGCAAGGATCGGCAGGGCCGCGTTCTTGTTGCCGGCCGCGGTCACCTCTCCGCAGAGCGGCGTCCCGCCTTGGATCACGAACTTCTCCATGCCTATCGCTCCGCGCTCATATGCGGCTAGGGTAACGGCCGTCCATGCGCAGGGGCTGGAAGATCGCGATCGGGGTTGCCGCCGCCCTCCTGGTGCTGCTCGTTCTCAACGCGGTCGTCACCTCGAACGAAACGAAGTCCGCCGAGGTGACCGAACCCGGCGGCAGGATCCTCGGCCTCGACGGTGGCGACATCCAGGTCGTGGACCGCGGCCCTCGCGACGGCTCCCCGATCGTGCTCATCCACTGCTTCTCCTGCGCGATCAATTGGTGGAACGGGATGATCCCCCTGCTCGACAAGGCCCATCGCGTCATCGCGGTCGACCTCCTCGGGCACGGCGGCTCCGAAAAACCGAGCTCCGGCTACTCGATCCCCGACCAGGCGAGCCTGGTCGCCCAGGCGATGGCGCGCCTCGGGGTCACCCGCGCGACCGTGGTCGGCCACTCGCTCGGCGGCGGTGTCGCGGTCGCGCTGGCCGAACAGTCGCCCGAACTCGTGGCGCGGCTGGTGATCATGGATAGCCGCGCATCGCCCGAAGAAGGCGGTGGCCTCGGCACCCTGGCGAACCTGCCGTTCGTCCCGATCCTCGGCCAGGCTCTGTGGCGGATCAAGCCCGACTTCTCGATCAGGAAGGGCCTCGAAGTCGCGTTCGCCCCCGGATTCGACGTTCCCGACGAATTCGTCGAAGACGTGCGCCGGATGACCTACACCTCCTACAAGCAGTCCCACGAAGCCCTCGACGACTACACCTCCGAAGAGTCACTCGCCGATCGGATCGCCGCGACGAAGAAGCCGCTGCTGGTGATCATGGGGGCCGAAGACCAGATCATCGAAGACCCCAACGCTGCCGCGGCGGCCTACCAGAAGGCGGTTCCGTCGGCGTTCACCAACGTGATCGAAGGAGTTGGCCACTCGCCCAACGTCGAGGAACCGAACCTCACATCGGAGTTGGTCCTGGGATTCGCCGGACCTCCGAACCCCCACCCGCAGGCACGCTGTGCAAAAACATTTGCAAAATCAGGGAGGCGTCCGAGGGCGCCCCTAGATTACGAACTCATGTTCGAGACGAAGACGACATTCACGGCACGGGTGACCGACACGGTCGATCTGATCATCGATTTCGCGACGCTCGGCGAGTACGGGCTCGAGCCGGTGGGGCCCGCTCCGCGCTCCTGCGAGAGCAGGATGCGAAGGAGGGTTCGCAGCACCGGCAGCTGGAACGCGGCGATCGATCGATTCGCCGCCCATTCCTGAGCCGAACCGCCCGATTGACGACGAAGGGCCGCCCGATGGGCGGCCCAGGTCAGAGGAAGAACCGGCGGCGACCTACTCTCCCAGGAGGTTGCCCTCCAAGTACCATCGGCGCTGAGGGGCTTAACTGCTCTGTTCGGAATGGGAAGAGGTGTTTCCCCCTCGCTATACGCCACCGGAAATATTGCGAAACCGCCCCCGGTGGAGCTTGAGAACCGCACAAGGCCAAAGAAGGGTAAAAATATCCGTCAAGCCCTCGACCGATTAGTACCGGTCGGCTGAGCGCATCACTGCACTTGCACCGCCGGCCTATCAACCTGGTGGTCTACCAGGGGTCTTACTCCCTCAAGGGGATGGGAGAGCTCATCTCGAGGACGGCTTCCCGCTTAGATGCCTTCAGCGGTTATCCGTTCCGTGCGTAGCTAATCTGCAGTGCCCTTGGCAGGACAACAGATACACCAGAGGCACGTTCATCCCGGTCCTCTCGTACTAGGGACGACTCCTCTCAACTCTCCAACGCCCACGGCAGATAGGGACCGAACTGTCTCACGACGTTCTGAACCCAGCTCGCGTACCGCTTTAATGGGCGAACAGCCCAACCCTTGGGACCTACTCCAGCCCCAGGATGCGACGAGCCGACATCGAGGTGCCAAACCGGTTCGTCGATGTGGACTCTTGGAACCGATAAGCCTGTTATCCCCGGAGTACCTTTTATCCGTTGAGCGACGGCGCTTCCACTTGCAACCGCCGGATCACTAAGCCCAACTTTCGTTCCTGCTCGACCCGTCGGTCTCGCAGTCAAGCTCCCTTGTTGCCTTTACACTCTACGCACGATTTCCAACCGTGCTGAGGGAACCTTTGGGCGCCTCCGTTACATTTTAGGAGGCGACCGCCCCAGTCAAACTGCCCACCTGACACTGTTCACCACCCGGATCACGGCATGGTGTTAGAAGCCCGGACTACCAAGGGTGGTATCTCAAGGGTGACTCCCCGGCGGCCAAAGCCGCCGGTTCAAAGTCTCCCACCTATCCTGAGCGAGATACCCCAGACTCCAATATCAAGTTGCAGTAAAGGTTCACGGGGTCTTTCCGTCTAGCCGCGGGTACTCGGCATCTTCACCGAGACTTTAATTTCACCGAGCCTCTCGTTGAGACAGCGTCCAAGTCGTTACGCCATTCGTGCAGGTCGGAACTTACCCGACAAGGAATTTCGCTACCTTAGGACCGTTATAGTTACGGCCGCCGTTTACCGGGGCTTAGCTTCCCTGCTTCGCACCGAAGTGCTAACAGGTCCGCGTAACCTTCCGGCACCGGGCAGGCGTCAGCCCCTATACGTCGTCTTGCGACTTAGCAGAGGCCTGTGTTTTTGGTAAACAGTCGCTTGGACCAATTCACTGCGGCCCCCTCGGGCTTCCTCCGTATGGAGTTCACCCTACCGGGGCGTCCCTTCTCCCGAAGTTACGGGACGATTTTGCCGAGTTCCTTAACGAGAGTTAGCTCGCTCACCTCAGTATGTTCTACTTGTCCACCTGTGTCGGTTATCGGTACGGGCACGCGAGTCCTGCCTAGAGGATTTTCTTGGAGGCATGGGATCAGAGACTGGCCGGCGTTAAGCCAGCTGGCATCGCACCTCGCTTAAACGCCGCTGCGGATTTCCCTACAGCGACTGGCTACGTGCTTGCCCCAGGACGACCATCGCCTGGGTTCCCTTACCCTTCCCCGTCCCCCCATCGGTCATAACGGAATCGACGTGGTACAGGAATATCAACCTGTTGGCCATCGGCTACGCCTTTCGGCCTCGCCTTAGGTCCCGACTAACCCTGAGCAGACGAACTTTACTCAGGAAACCTTGGACAAACGGTGGAGGGGAGTCTCACCCCTCTATCGTTACTCATGCCGGCATTCTCACTTCCAGCCACTCCACGGCAGCTTACGCGACCGCTTCACGCAACTGGAACGCTCTCCTACCGCGTGCAGAGCCCGCAGGCCTGCACACCCATAGCTTCGGAGACTAGCTTGAGCCCCGTTGAATTCTCCGCGCCCGAACACTTGACCAGTGAGCTGTTACGCACTCTTTCAAGGGTGGCTGCTTCTAAGCCAACCTCTTGGTTGTCTCTGCACTCGGACATCGTTCACCACTTAGCTAGTACTTAGGGTCCTTAGCTGATGGTCTGGGTTGTTCCCCTTTTGCGTACGAAGTTTATCCCCCGCACACTGACTCCCGAGGTATACGTAACGGTCTTCGGAGTTTGCCTGAAGTCGGTAACCTGGTAGGGCCCCTAGTCCAAACAGTGCTCTACGGCCGAAACGCAATTAGCTCGAGGCTATACCTAAATATATTTCGGAGAGAACCAGATATCTCTGGGCTTGATTAGCCTTTCACTCCTATCCACAGGTCATCCGCCCAGTTTTCAACCTAGGTCGGTTCGGCCCTCCACGAGGTCTTACCCCCGCTTCAGCCTGCCCATGGATAGCTCGCCCAGTTTCGGGTCTACCGCCAATGACTGTGTCGCCCTATTCAGACTCGCTTTCGCTGCGGCTCCGCTCATCGCTTAACCTTGCCACTGACGAGTAACTCGCCGGCTCGTGATGCAAAAAGCACGCCGTCACACCCGAGGGTGCTCCGACCACTTGTAGGCTTACGGTTTCAGGTACTATTTCACTCCCCTTCAGGGGTGCTTTTCACCTTTCCCTCACGGTACTAGTTCACTATCGGTCACCAGGTAGTACTTAGCCTTGGAGGGTGGTCCCCCCAGGTTCGGACCGCGTTTCACGGGTGCGGTCCTACTCAGGAACATCAATCGGCAGATCAGTGTGCTTTCACCTACGGGACGATTGCCCTCTGTGGTGCGAGGTTCCACTCGCTTCGGCTAACACCTGACTTTGTAACTGCCGCCGAGTCGGACACGACTCGGGCATGACGTCCTACAACCCCCGGCAGGCAACGCGTGTCCGCTTGCACCTGCCAGGTTTGGGCTGATCCCCTTTCGCTCGCCACTACTAAGGGAGTCTCGGTTGATTTCTATTCCTCGGGGTACTTAGATGTTTCAGTTCCCCCGGTTCCCTTCCGATGGCTATGTATTCACCACCGAATGACGCCGCATTACCGGCGCCGGGTTTTCCCATTCGGAGATCCGCGGGTCAAAGGCTGTTCAGCGCCTTACCGCGGCTTATCGCAGCCGTCCACGTCCTTCATCGACTCCTGGTGCCAAGGCATCCACCGTAAGCCCTTACTATCTTGACGGTGAGCGACCCATACGTCGAAACGTACAGGTCGTAAAATTACCCTTACATCAATATTGGCCTTGTACGGTTTTCAAGCTCCACCGAGGCGCACGCGACGGAGATATTCCGCCGGCGGTCTCTCAAAACTGAGCAGCGTTCCCGATGACACTGAGTCATCGGGGAGCCCGGTCGACGTTCTAGAGAAATCTCCCTAGAAAGGAGGTGATCCAGCCGCAGCTTCCGCTACGGCTACCTTGTTACGACTTCACCCCAATCACAAGCCCCACCTTCGACGGCTCCCTCCAAAAGGTTAGGCCACCGGCTTCGGGTGTTGCCTGCTTTCGTGGTGTGACGGGCGGTGTGTACAAGGCCCGGGAACGTATTCACCGCGGCATTGCTGATCCGCGATTACTAGCAACTCCACCTTCATGGAGGCGAGTTTCAGCCTCCAATCCGAACCGAGACGCACTTTCTGGGATTCGCTCCACCTCACGGTATTGCTGCCCTTTGTATGCGCCAATGTAGCACGTGTGTAGCCCTGGACATAAGGGGCATGATGACTTGACGTCATCCCCACCTTCCTCCGGTTTGTCACCGGCAGTCTCCCATGAGTCCCCAACTGAATGCTGGCAACATGGAACGGGGGTTGCGCTCGTTGCGGGACTTAACCCAACATCTCACGACACGAGCTGACGACAGCCATGCACCACCTGTGAAGGTGTCCCGAAGGAAAACCGTGTTTCCACGGCGGTCACCTACATGTCAAGCCCAGGTAAGGTTCTTCGCGTTGCGTCGAATTAAACCACATGCTCCGCTGCTTGTGCGGGCCCCCGTCAATTCCTTTGAGTTTTAGCCTTGCGGCCGTACTCCCCAGGCGGGGCACTTAGTGCGTTAGCGACGGCACGGGAGGAGTCGACACCTCCCACACCTAGTGCCCATCGTTTACGGCGTGGACTACCAGGGTATCTAATCCTGTTCGCTCCCCACGCTTTCGCGCCTTAGCGTCAGTACCGTCCCAGCGAGCTGCCTTCGCTATTGGTGTTCCTCCTGATATCTGCGCATTCCACCGCTACACCAGGAATTCCACTCGCCTCTTCCGGACTCTAGCCCTGCAGTATCCATCGGCTTTCAAAGGTTGAGCCTTTGACTTTCACAACGGACTTACAGGGCCGCCTACGCGCGCTTTACGCCCAATGATTCCGGACAACGCTTGCTCCCTACGTATTACCGCGGCTGCTGGCACGTAGTTAGCCGGAGCTTCTTCTGGAGGTACCGTCAATCCACACGGCTATTCACCGGTGAACCTTCGTCCCTCCTGAAAGGGGTTTACAACCCGAAGGCCGTCTTCCCCCACGCGGCGTTGCTGCGTCACGCTTTCGCGCATTGCGCAAGATTCCCCACTGCTGCCTCCCGTAGGAGTCTGGGCCGTGTCTCAGTCCCAGTGTGGCTGATCGT
This sequence comes from uncultured Solirubrobacterales bacterium, assembly GCA_963737575.1. Lineage (GTDB taxonomy): Bacteria > Actinomycetota > Thermoleophilia > Solirubrobacterales > 70-9 > VRUE01. The sequence goes on along the minus strand of CAVTTJ010000009.1, from coordinate 2,149 downwards.
CCTCTCAGACCAGCTACCCATCGTCGCCTTGGTAGGCCGTTACCCCACCAACAAGCTAATGGGCCGCGAGCCCCTCCCAATGCGGAGGCCGAAGCTTCCTTTAGCGAACAGGCTTATACCTGTGCGCCACATCCGGTATTAGCCCGAGTTTCCTCGGGTTGTCCCGGTCATCGGGGCAGGTTACTCACGTGTTACTCACCCGTTCGCGGCTTTGCCCCAGGGCAAGCCCTGGTTCGTCGCACCACTTGCATGTGTTAAGCACGCCGCCAGCGTTCGTCCTGAGCCAGGATCAAACTCTCCGTGAAAATACTTCTTACAGAGAGTGGTCATGCCTGACTAATGGCCACCGAGTACACAAACGCGGCGACCGACATGACGGGTAAATCAGATCCACTCGGCACGCTGACGAGCCGAGTGGATCGGGCTCAAACAATCCACAGACCCGTGGGCCTGCGGAGTGCACGCTGCTCAGTTTTCAAAGACCGCTGCGTCTCTCACGACGGGACTCGTCGCTCTCCACGCACGGGTCGGGCCGAGGGCCCTTCCCAGAGGGACCGAGGAGTATAGCGCCGAAGGGGCCTCTTGGCTAGGCGGTCGCGCGCAGGCGCCTGAAGCGCCGCTTTCCGACCTGCAGGACCCGCCCGTCGAGGTCGGCCGGATCGTAGTCGAGGCGGTCGGCCGGGAGCGTCTCGCCGTCGAGCTTGACGCCTCCCTGCCCGATCAGGCGCCTCGCCTCGCTGGAGCTGATCTCGAACAGGCCGCCCATCAGCTGCGGCATGTGGACCTGGCCGCCGTCCTCGCCGGCGATTAGGGCGACGGCCGCCTCCTCGAGGTCGGCCGGCAGCTCGTGGTCGACGAAGAGGCGGTTGAAGTGCTCCTCGGCCGCGGCCGCCCCGCTCTCGCCGTGGTAGCGGGCGACGAGCCGCCGCGCCAGCTCGCGCTTCGCCTCGTTCGGCGGCCCGCTCGGGACCTCCTCGCCGAGGAGGAGGCGGAAGTACTCGGCCATCGCCTGGTCGGGGACGCGCATCAGCCGCCCGAACATCTCCTCCGGGGCATCGGTGACGCCGACGTAGTTGTCGAGCGACTTGCTCATCTTCTGCTCGCCGTCGATCCCGACCAGGATCGGGAGGGTCATGATCGACTGCTGCGGCCGGCCGTAGGCGGCCTGCATGTCGCGGCCGAAGAGGAGGTTGAATTTCTGGTCGGTCCCCCCCACCTCGATGTCGGCGTCGATCGCCACCGAGTCGTATCCCTGCAGCAGTGGGTAGAGGAGCTCGAGGGCGGCGATCGGCGCCCCGGCGGCCATCCTCTTCTGGAAGTCGTCGCGCTCGAGCAGCCGCGCCACCGTCGTCTTCGTGAGCAGCGAGAGGAGCTCCTGGGAGTCCATCCGCAGCCACTCGCTGTTGAAGCGGACCTCGGTCCGGTCGGGGTCGAGAACCCTGAACGCCTGCTCCTGGTAGGTCTCGGCGTTGGCCGCGATCTCCTCGGCGGTCGGCATCGGGCGCTGGCCGAGCGGCCGCTCGGGTCGCCGACCTGGGCGGTGAAGTCGCCGACGATCAGGACCACCTGGTGGCCCGCGTCCTGGAACTCGCGAAGCTTGCCGAGGACGACGGTGTGGCCGAGGTGGATGTCGGCCGTGGTCGGGTCGATCCCGAGCTTGACGCGCAGCGGCCTGCCCTCGCCGAGCTGCTCCTCAGCCTCCCGCGGGCAGAACGTCGACCGCATTGCTGGTCAGATCCATGGATTTCAATCTTCGCGCCTCACTCGCTGCGCGAAGACTCAGACATGCACGCTTGCTCGTTCCGCGCTCATGGGCAATGCTAGACTGCCGCCTTCGCTCGGCGGCTCGACGCCGTGCGAAACCTCTTGATGGTGCCTCTGGATTAAAGCCTCGCCGGCGAGGCGGCAAGGAGCCGCCCCCGGCGACGAAACCCGCTCCCGAGAAGCCAAGGAGACCGCAGCTGAAGAAGCTGCGCATCCTCTTCGTGCTTCTCGGCCTCGCCGTGCTCGCGGTGGTCTCGATGGTGTTCGGGATGATGGCCGCCGTCGCCCAGGACCTGCCGGCGATCTACAACTTCGCCCAGTACAAGGCTTCCCGCAACAGCGTCGTCGTCGGCGACAACGGCGAAGAGCTCGGGACCCTGACCAG